>NZ_FOKD01000003.1:0-576323 GCF_900112095.1 Pseudomonas sp. NFPP24 | reverse complement strand
CGAACGTAAGAAGGTCGAAATGTTGTTTGCCCACCTCAAGCGCATCCTGAAACTGGATCGCTTGCGACTACGTGGCATGAGTGGCGCGACCGATGAGTTCACGCTGGCGGCCGCGGTGCAGAACCTACGACGTCTGGCCAAATTTACCTCTCAAGGGCCACCGGTTACGGGATAGGTGCGTCTGCACAAAGCAAAAACCCTCAAACCAACCCAATAACCGAGCTGCAAAGCTCAACAAAGGGCCAGAAAACCACTCGATGTGGTGAGTAGGTTCTCCGGTGGAGATCGTGCGTGAGTTCAGCCGATCTGCAAATCCGACTTTTTCAACAGAATCGGCCGAGAGTAGCCATTCATCAAAGGCCGTTTTGAGTCCACTGAAAAGGGGACAAATTGATTCTTCATGGATCAATCCGCCCCCATTTTTCATACTTCGACTCAGCCACTGACCTGCCTCGTCTTCTGGATAGCTATGGTCAGCCCGCGGAGGGCGCCTCACGATCAAGGAGCTTGGCTGTGAGTAACACGCCCAGTTCACTCAATTGGTGGATAGCCAGTGCAATATCTCGATGTTTGCCGCTCAGATCTTCGGATAGATCGAGCAGAAGGGTACTGACAGAGGCGAAGGTTTCGTAACTATTGGCAATGAGGGCTTCATTGCTTGCGTCTGGAGCAACGCAGAAGAGCACGGTTGAATCCTGCATGACGTGAGGCATAAAGATATCCTGACTTGGGCCACCACCTCCCCGCTACTAAACGAGTGGGTGGCAGCTGTACGCAGGTTAGTAGACCGGTGGATATCTAAAGCCGGCGCGTCCGAGGACGCCCTGCGCACAGCCGCCATCAAGCACAGACGTGATGTCTGACTGATGAAGCTCATGCACATTCAGATAACCGATCCGGGCTACTAAACCCGATCACCGAAAAATTCAGCGACCGCGCAACCATAGATTCCACCACCCCAGCGCACAAGCCGGCGGATTCTGACGCAGGCGTAGGCAATCGGGCAAGCCACTGCCCTGCTTTGGGAAATGTCCTAGGACACCGCCCTCACACCGTCACCACCACCTTGCCCACCTGCTGGTTCGCCTCCAAAAACCGATGCGCCTCCTGCACCTCGTCCAACGCAAACGTCTTCGCAATCACCGGCGCCAATGCGCCAGACGCCAGCCCGTCCAGAATGAACGCCTTGGCCCGCTCCAGTGCCGCCGGGTTGGCGACGATCTCGGCGTACAGATACCCCTTGAGCGTCAAGCATTTGCCTAACACGGTAAACAACGGAAACGGCGTCGGCTCCGCGCTCAGCGCGCCGTACTCCAGCAAGATGCCGCCTCGGGCCATGCTCTGGGTGAGGGCTTCGAAGCCCGGCCCGCCGATGGGGTCGAACACCACGCGGGCGCCTTGGTCGTGGGTGAGTTGCATCACGCGTTCCACCAGGTTTTCTTCGTCGCTGACGATGACGTGCGTTGCGCCGGCATCCAGCAGCGCCTGTTTTTTTGCGCGGGTGCGGGTCACGCCGATGGCGGTGGCGCCGACGCTGCGGGCGATCTGGAAGGCGGCGAGGGCGACGCTGCTGGAGGCAGCGGTGACCAGCACGGTGTCGCCCTGGGTCAGTTTGGCCTGTTCCACCAGGGCGCCCCAGGCGGTGACGTATTGCATCCAGCACGCGGCGGCTTGCACAAAGCTGATGGTTTGCGGGTGTTTGACGGCGAGGTGGGCGGGCACGTTGGCGACTTCGCCATAGGTGCCCCAGCGGGCGATGTCCAGCGGTGGGATGACGCTGACGGCGTCGCCCACCTGCAGGTCGGTGACACCGGTGCCGACCGCTATCACCACACCGGCCGCTTCGTAGCCCAGGCGACTGGGGAATTCGGCTTCCTGCAGGTAGGCGTGGTTGCGGAACATCACTTCGGCACGGTTGAGGCCGAAGGCTTTGACGTCGATTTGGACCTCATCGGCGGCGGGGGCGGGGACGTCTACGTCTTCGAGTTTCAAGACGCTGGCGTCGCCGTAGGCGTGAATCCGGACGATGCGTGCCATGGGGGCTGACCTCGGGGTTGATCGATAAGGCGTTCAATGTAGGCCGCAGGCGGGTGGAGATAAAGCACAAACGCCTGCCCGTGCCTCAAGCCTTGGCCAACCTGCGCGCCTCAATCCGCTCAAACAGCCACATCCCCAGCGCCATCGCCAGCACGAACACCCCCACCTGCCATTGCCCGGTCAGCAACAGCGCCACCGCAGGGCCGGGGCACAGCCCGGCGATCCCCCAGCCAACACCAAACACCACACTGCCGAGCACCAGCCGCCGGTCGAGGGTGCGCTTGGTCGGCATCTGCATCGGCGCGCCCAGCAACGCGGTGCGGCGCTGCCTGGCGACGTAGAAGAACACGCTGCTGACGGCGAGCGCGCCGAGCATGACCAGCGCCAGGGACGGGTCCCATTCGCCGGCCAGGTCGAGAAACCCGAGCACCTTGGCCGGGTTGGTCATGCCGCTGAGGTACAGCCCCAGGCCGAAGAGCAGGCCGGCGATCAAGGCGGTCAGTTTGCGCACGCTCAGGCTCCCATCAGATGGCGGATGATGTAGACAGTGGCAAACCCGCTGCCCATGAAGCACGCCACCGCCACCAGCGAGCGCAGCGACAGGCGTGACAGCCCGCAGATCCCGTGCCCACTGGTGCAGCCGGCGCCGTAGCGTGTGCCGAGGCCCACCAGCAGCCCCGCCAGCACCAGCGCGGCACCACCGGCCTGGATCGACGCGCCGGGCAAGGTGCCGAACAGTGCCCACAGCCAGGGCGAGGCGAGCAGGCCTAGCAGGAACAGGGCTTTTTCGGCGCGGCCTTCAGCGTGTTTGGCCATCAGGCTGCCGAGCAGGCCGCTGATACCGGCGATGCGCCCGTTGAGCAGGATGAACAGGCCGGCGCTGAGGCCGATCAGTGCGCCGCCGAGCAGGGAGGCCCAGGGGGTGAAGTCGGGGGAGAGCGTCATGGTGCTGGGCCTGCGGGGCGGGTGGGGGATCCAGCTTAGCGCTATCACGGTGTTGTGGGGCAGTGTCATGAAAAAGGCCGCCCGGTGAGCGCGATATGCGCAAAAGCCGCGCCTTTCTGTGCCAGCCGGTCTACCATGCCACCCCGGCAGTGGTTCCACGCGCTACCGAATTCTCTCTTTTAAGGTATCGCCCATGTCCATCGACCAGATCAGCCTGCCCAAGGGCGTCGCCCCCCACGCCACCAAGCTGTTCGACGCCATCACCGGCGCCGCCACCCCTGAGGAACTCAATCGCGCCGGCGGCAAGGCCGAGGGTTTTGTGCTGGGCCTTGAGTCCACCAAGGCCATCAAGAGCCAGGTCGCCGAGTCGTTGTATGTGGTTTACGACGACGCGGCGGCGCATCGGGCGGGTGAGTTGCAGGCGTGAAAACACCCCTCTCAGGCGGCTGATGGTCGAGCCAAGGCATGGCATGATGGTTAAGTGCCACTATCTGGCCGTGACATCAGCCTATGCGTAAGAGGGAATCGAGTGAAGAAGTTGACTAAGGGCAAGCTGGAACGGTTGAGTCTGCTTTTCGGACTGCCAGTGGCCCTTGTATCTATAGCCTCTGTGGTTGTTCCTCCCGCCTGGAGTTGGTTGAAAGGGGACTATTCAAAACTGGACATCACGCTGGCTTACAGCGATTTTGACCGGATGGAGGTGTTGGTGACGAATGTCGGCAATCGTGCGGCCATCCTGACGGGGCTGGTGCTTGAAACCGCCGCTGACAAAAGCCCGGACATGAGTCTGTTCAACATCCCGAAAGGGCAGAGGCTGATCAAGGCGAGCGAGCAGGTCCTGGTGAATGCAACGAACGGGCTGCTGATCCCTGCGAGCGTTGCTGAACTCAGCGAGGTTACGGATCTGCCGCAGAAAAAATGCACCGTAGTGGTGAAGTACCGGCAATACAATTCCAAGGACGAGACTTCAAAGTATGCGTTCGATTGCTACAAGGTCGATCGCCATGCGGCGGGGCGCATTGCCAATTTGCAGAGGGCGGGGGTGGACATTCCTTGGCCCAATTACGTTATTCGTGTGGATGGCGGTATTCACATTCCCAATCTGGAGCTGATGGAGTGGGCCAAGCGCCAGCCGCTGACCGAGGCTGAAGCTTCTCATTGAAGGGGGGCAAGGGCGGTGCTGCCGCAAGCCCTGGTTTACGCTGATCCCGCGTGAGATCGAAAAGCGCGGGTCACGAAACCCTCCACACCGTGGTGTAACCTCTGCCGTTCGAGCGCGTCACGGATAACGGAGAGCCCATGACATTGACTGTCGAAACCTTGCTCAACCTGGCCATGGCCAACCCCATCAACGCCGAAATCACCGCGCGCCTGCCCGACCTGGGTGTGGACCAGTGCTTTCTCACGGCGGGCTGCCTGTTCCAGGCGGTGTGGAATCATCAGTCGAATTTGCCGGCGGCCCATGGCGTAAAGGACTACGACGTTTTCTACTTCGATACCGACCTGTCCTACGAGGCTGAAGACGCAGTGATCCGTGCGGCCGAGCGCTTGTTCCAGGACCTGGGCGTCAACGTCGAGGTGAAGAACCAGGCGCGGGTGCATCTGTGGTACGGCGAGCGCTTTGGCCGGCCTTACCCGCAGTTGCACACGGCCAGGCAGGGGATTGACCGTTACCTGGTGGCGGGCACGTGCATCGGCCTGGAGATTGCCACGGGCGAGGTGTATGCGCCTTATGGCTTGGAAGATGTGGAGCAGGGCGTGTTACGCATCAACCCACTGCATCCTGAGCGGGCGTTGTTTGTGCAGAAGGCCCGCAGTTATCAGGCGCGGTGGCCTTGGCTGAACATCGTGATGCCCTGAATCGCAGTGAACTTTTACCCGCGTCCTACGCGTCAAAGTTGAAATACCCAGCCAAGGACCGCCCATGACCTTCTTCATCTTCCTGCTCGCCTGCGCCGCCGCTGCCAGTACCGGCATTATCTTCAAGCCGGGAGCCTGGTACGACTCCCTGGTCAAACCCAGCTTCACCCCACCCAACTGGCTGTTCCCGGTGGCTTGGACGATTATCTACCTATTGCTGGCCTGGGCCGGTTACCGCCTCAGCCTTATCCCGGGCAGCCAAATGGTGCTGGCCTTGTGGGCCGCGCAGATCGCCTTGAACACCTTGTGGACGCCGGTGTTCTTCGGCGCCCATCGGCTTCTGGCCGGGATGGTGATTCTCGCGGTGCTGTGGCTGACCGTGGCGACCATGGTGGTACTGGCGGTGCAACTGGATTTGATCACCGGCTTGATTCTGTTCCCCTACCTGGCGTGGCTGTGCGTGGCAGCGGCGCTGAACTTTTCGATCCTGCGGAATAACCGCTGATGGCCTACACACCTTGGCCCGCCAGTGGCCCGGAACTGGCCGAGATGCGCCGCTTCAACCAGAAGCTCGCCTGGATGCCGCGCTTCAAGATCCGTAATCGCGTCACACCGCGCCTGATCCAGGCGCTGTTGCGCACCAGCCAAATGCTTAAGAAAGCGCCAGCTGCTGAATGCAAACTGGTCGACTCCGTACCCGTGCGCATCCTGCGGCCGAGCGGCAAGCCCAAGGGCGTGGTGCTGGATATCCACGGTGGCGGTTGGGTGATCGGCAATGCGCAGATGGATGACGACCTCAACCTGGGCATGGTCAACGCCTGCGAGGTGGCGGTGGTGTCGGTGGATTATCGGCTAGCGGTCGACACGCCGGTGCAAGGGCTGATGGACGACTGCCTGGCGGCGGCGCGTTGGTTGCTCACGGCCGATGAATTTGTCGGCCTGCCGGTGTTCGTGGTCGGCGAATCGGCCGGCGGGCACTTGGCGGCGGCGACATTGCTGGCGTTGAAGCAATGGCCGCAACTGCTCCAGCGCGTGCGCGGGGCGGTGTTGTATTACGGCGTGTACGACCTGACCGGCACCCCGAGCGTACGTGCGGCGGGGCCGCAAACATTGCTGCTGGACGGTCCTGGCATGGTCGAAGCGCTGAGCATGCTGACACCGGGCCTGAGCGATGATGAGCGTCGGCAGCCGCCGTTATCGCCGTTGTATGGCGACTTCGAGGGCCTGCCGCCGGCGTTGATGTTTGTGGGGGAGTTGGACCCATTGAAGGATGACACGCTGTTGATCGCTGAGCGGTGGCCGCGGGCAGAGGCGTATCTGCTGCCGGAGGCGGCGCATGGGTTTATTCATTTTCCGGTGGTGATGGGGGGGAGCGTGCTTGCTTATAGCCGCCAGTGGATCAGTGCCCGACTGGAGAGCTGATCATTCAAACCGCCATGCCGACTGTAACTTGTAGTGAGCGGGCTTGCCCCGCGCCAGGGGCGCAACGATACCCCTGACACACCGAGTCGCCTGGGTTTGGGGCGGCTTCGCCACCCAGCGCGGGGCAAGCCCGCTCACTACAGTGATGGTGGCTGAAGCAGGGCCAGCAGTCGCAAGGCGTTAGTTCGGGCGTGGCCGCAGGATCCGCCGCTGTACGTTATGCCGGCGGAAAGTCATCGAAAGATTTTGGAAGGTATCCCCAAATTCTCAGTACGTCGGCCTTCACTTCAAATTCGAAGCCTATCTGCGAGATAACCTGAGAGATTTCCTCGGTATGGTCAATATACGTTCGTGGCAGTAATACGCCTAACGAAGGCGCTTCTTGCCACAAGCCGATGTCGAGCCATTCGACATACGCAAAAGGGAAAGGTAGGTGGTAAAACCATTCCGCATCCCATCCTGAGATATGGCCTGTGATGGATTTTGAGCGATAAGACGGTACCCACCCCGAGCGCTGGCGCATGTGTGCAATCAGTTCGTTCCACTTGGTGTTATTTGCCGCGCCTGCCAGGTTTCGTTCTTTGATAGCGGTCTGGATGATCTTGCGGTTTTTATCATTCTGGCGCGCGTCAGCCATGGGTAGTTCAGTCATTTTCAGCTCATCTCCTTTAACCCATCGGGTTTGAAATCAATGACGGGCGCAGGTATATCACGACACGGCAGCCCGCTAAATCTATCCACTTTTTCTGACTGCCCAGGTAATCTCCCGGCCCCACCTATTCAAGCCAAGGACAGCACGTGAAGTTTCTTCAAGGACTCATCGCTTTATCAGCGCTCTACCTGCTGGCCGGCTGCGAGCAAGTCACCGAGAAGACCCTGCGCTTCGACGTGCCCTACGGCTTCTACGAAACGGGCTGGCGCCAGAACGTCACCGGCAAGGGCCAGTTGACCTGCAAGGTCGTCACTGACACCCAGGACCGTGGCGAGAAGTGGGTGCCATCGGTGATCCTGGCGGCCGCCGAGGATGCTGCCGAAGACGATACGTTATTTCTCTCCAGCTATTCGCCAGCCGGTACGGACCAGCGGATTTTCAACCTGCGTACGTTCAACAAGGCCAAGCCGATCATCGACACGCCGATTCATCAAACACTCGATCATAACGGCATGTACACCCTGCGCCTGACCTGGCAAGCCGATGGCGCCATCGGTTACCAGGCTGAAAACGGCGGCACCTGGGAAGAGAAGAAGCTGGTGGTGAAGCCCGGTTTTACGGTGCGCCATGTGAGCGTGCATGCGTCGGGCATGAAGGGCAATGCGGTGTGTGAGTTGCGCCAGTGATCATCCGGCCGGTTGCAATGGGGGATGTGCCTGAGGTGCTGGCATTTGTGCTGCAGGCGCGTGCCGAGCTGTTTCCCAAATTTCATGATGCCGGCATGCCGGCTGACCTCGCGTGCTTTGCGTCGATTTATCTTCAGGGCGAAGGCCGCTTTTTGATCGCTCGCAACGGTGGCGAAATTGTTGCGGCCATCGGCTATCTGCCCTATGACGGGCGTTTCCCTCAGCTGGATTACCTAGGCCGCAAGACGGTGGAGGTGGTGCGGTTGTTTGTGCTTCCCGCCTTTCGTCGTTTTGGCCTGGCGAGGCAGTTGTACCGTGCACTGGAAGCGCTGGCGCAGGCGGATGGGGTTGAGGTGATGTACCTGCATACCCACCCATTTTTGCCGGGAGCGATTGAGTTCTGGGTTCGGCAGGGGTTCGAGGTGGTGGATGTGGAAGCAGACCCGGTGTGGCGGACGACGCATATGCAGCGGTCCCTGTAGGCCTGTTGTGGCGAGCGGGCTTGCCCCGCGTTGGGCTGCGCAGCGGCCCTGAAACCCTGCGCCCCAGTTCGACCTGGAGGAATGCAGCGGCCTTATTGGGGCTGCTTCGCAGTCCAACGCGGGGCAAGCCCGCTCGCCACGATAAACCGCTATTCCAGTATCAAGCGGAACGCAGCCGCAGGATCTGCGCCCCATCAAACGGGTCCGTCAGGTAATGCGCCTGCACTCCGAATGTCTCGTGCAACCGCTGCGGCGTCAGCACTTGCAGCGGTTTGCCCAGCGCCACCAACCGCCCGCGATCCAACACTGCCAGGCGGTCACAGGTCAGTGCCTGGTTAAGGTCATGCAGCGCAATCAAGGTCGTCACGGGCAGCGCCTGCACACCCTTCAAGATCGCCAGCTGATGCTGGATATCCAGGTGATTGGTCGGCTCATCCAGCAACAGAATCTGCGGCCGTTGCGCCAATGCGCGGGCGATGTGCACGCGCTGGCGTTCCCCGCCCGAGAGGCTGCGCCAGGCACGGTGGCTCAGGTGGGTGGCGTCGACGTCGCGCAGGGCCTGGCGCACGATCGCATCGTCATCCAAGGACCACGGGCTCAGCGCCGACAGCCACGGCGTACGGCCCAGCGCCACGGCGTCGAATACGCGGATGGCGTCGTCGGTGTCGGCCTGTTGCTCCACCACGGCCAGTTGCTGCGCGATGGCGCGGCGGGACAGCGTGCCCAGGCGCTGGCCGCCCAGCAGCACGTCGCCGGACGCTGGTGCACGTAGCCCGGCCAACAGCTTGAGCAAGGTGGATTTGCCGGAGCCATTCGGGCCGACGATGCCGAGGGTTTCGCCCAATTGCACGTCCAGATGAATATCACGCAGCAACTCGGCCTCGCGCACCTTGAAGCCCAACCCGCTGCAACTGAGGACGGTCATCGCGCATTCCTCCGGCCGATCAGGATCAGCGCAAACACCGGTGCACCGACCAGTGCGGTGACCACGCCGACCGGAATCACCTGGCCCTTGATCAGCGTGCGCGACAGCACATCCGCCGCAATCAGGAACAACGCGCCACCCAAGGCGCTGGCGGGCAACAGCCGCGAATGCCCGGTGCCAAGCAACAGGCGCACGGCATGGGGAATCACCAGCCCGACAAAGCCGATAGAGCCGACAATCGACACCATCACTGCCGTCACCAGCGCCGCGCTGCCCACCAGCACAAATTGCACGCGGCGCACCGGAATACCGAGTGACGCCGCCGAGTCGCTGCCAAAGGTAAACGCATCCAGCGCCCGGCGGTGCCACAGGCACACGGCCAAGCCGGCGACCGCCACCGGCACCGCCAGCCACACCGAGGGCCAACGCACGCCGCTTAGATTGCCGAGCAGCCAGAACAGGATGCCGCGCGCCTGTTCGGAGCTGGCCGACTTGGTGATCAGGAACGCGGTAAGCGCATTGAACAATTGCGAGCCTGCAATACCGGCGAGGATGATCTGGCCGGTGCCACTGACCGAACCGCTGGCCCGCGCCAACAGGATCACCAGGGCAAACGCCGCCATCGCGCCGATAAACGCGCCCGCCGACAACGACACCAAGCCGCCGCCCACACCCATCAACGCCACCAGCACCGCACCGGTCGAAGCGCCGGCGCTGATGCCCAGCAAGTAGGGATCGGCCAGCGGGTTGCGCAACAGCGATTGCAAAATCACCCCGCAGGTGGCCAGCCCGGCACCGCAGGCGGCGGCGACCAGGGCGCGGGTGAGGCGGTAGTTCCACACCACGCCTTCATCGATGGGGTCGAGCACGTAGCCGGCGCCCCACAGTTTGTTGGCGAGTACCTGGAGCACCACCTGTGGCGAGATGGCGGTTTCACCAATGGCCACGCCGGCGAGGACGGCAACCAGGAGCAGGGCCAGGGCGAGCAGGGTGCGCATCATTTTGGCAGGTCGTAGCCGTCGATGGCCGTGGCCAGTTGTTCAAGGCCGTCGAACATGCGGATGCTGGCCTGCAACGCCAGGGCGTCGAGGATGATGATGCGGTTGTTTTTCACCGCGTCCATGTTGCGCGTTACCGGGTCGCTGCGCAGGAAGGCGAGTTTCTTTTCATGGTCGTCGGCCGGGTAGCGGCGGCGGTCCATGCGCGCGATGACGAGGAAGGTCGGGTTGGCCTTGGCGATGGTTTCCCAACCCACGGCGGGCCACTCTTCATCGGACTGCACCACGTTGGAAAGGCCCAGGGTTTGCAGCATGAATTCGGGGATGCCTTTGTGGCCAGCCACGTATGGGTCGCTGGCCATCTCGGCACTGGAGAACCACACCAGCGCGCTGGCCTGCTTGAGGCCTTTGCCCTGCACGGTGGCGACGGATTTGGCCAGGCGCGCCTTGAGTTCGTCGTTCAGCTGCTGGCCGCGCTCCTGCACGTCGAAGATCTGCGCCAGTTGGCGGATGCTTTTATAGATGGTCTCGATGCGAAACGGCTCCAGCCGTGTGCCGTCGGCGCCCACCAGGTTGTCCTTGCCTTCGCAGTCGGAGGGCAGCAGGTAGGTGGGGATCTTCAGTTCATGGAACTGCTCGCGGGTACCGACCACGCCTTGCGCGCCGACCACCCATTCCAGCTCGGCGGCCACCAGTTGCGGGCGCTTGGCGATCACGGCTTCGAAGCTCGGTTCGTTGTTGGCCAGGCGCTCGATTTTATCGTTCTGTGCCTTGTACTGCGGCAACACACTGTTGAACCACAGCGAGGTGCCGACCACTTTATCGGCCACGCCCAGGGCATACAGCATCTCGGTGGCGGCCTGGCCGATGGTCACGCTGCGGGCGGGAGCTTGCGCAAAGGTGATCTGGCTGCCGCAGTTTTCCACCGTCAGCGGGTAGTGAGTGGGCGCGGCTTGGGCCAGGGCACAGAAGCCAACGCCTGTGAGCAGGGCGGTAACGCGTGGCAGCATGGGGCGATCTCCGAGTGAAGCGTACGTGCCATTCGGAAATTCACTCTCGGGCTCCGGGGGAGCGACAGGCAAGAATGTCCTTCCCGGACACCCCGCCGGTTAGTGATTGAGCTTGGGCCGGCAGGTCTCCTGACTGATGCGTCGTCGCCAGGCTCCAGCCTTCCCGGACGAGGTCCAGTGGCATCGAGGAGCAGGCTCGGCATCTACAGTTGCGGGGGCAGTTCCGGTTGGCGAGGGTGTACCGCGCCTCGGATTCCCTATTAGTCCCGTTTGGGAACCGGCGCGGTATGGTAGTTGATTAAGGCGGGGCGACATAGCCCACGGCGTGCCCGGTCAGAGACGAATGTCCTCGGGCCCCTGGATCAGCGCTTCGATGCGCGTGCCGGTGGCGCGTTCTTCGTTGCTGAAGCCGTCGTAGTTGGCCAGGTTGCCGAAGTGGATGCCGGTCAGGCGCTCGATCTGGATCACGCTGCGCTGGTAGGTGCGCAGCTGGCCGAACACCAGCTCCAATTGGCCCAGTTCGCGGCTCTGATCGATCATGTAGGCGCTGGCCGAAGGCTTGCCGTCATCGCTCAGGTAGGCGACCACCTTCCAGAACGCCTTGGGGATCTGCACGCCCCGGTAAATGCGGTCGTCGTCAGCGAACACCGGGCCGCTGAACACCGTGGCCCGGGCTTTCCAGCGTTGGGTGTTGTCGAGGATGTAGTCTTCGAGTTCCAGCCAGGTCTTCTGGTTGAACCCGCTCATCTGCGGCGAGCAGTTGGTGAAGTGGAAAGTGTCGAGGTTGGCGGTTTGCGCCACGTCGCCCCAATTGGGGTCCTGGCGGCGCACCAGGTGGCCGCGGTCCAGGCCATTGCCGGCGTAGAGCGCTTCGCCGACTTGGGCGTCGACCGGCAGGCGGCCATCGTAGGCCCAGGTGTCGTTGCTGCGGATGATGTCCACATGCTGGCCGCCGTCGATGTTGACGCCCACATACAGCGCGAGGCGCTTGGCGCGTGACATCGTTATGGAGAAGTGCGTGTAGTCCAGGCGCTTCTGGGCATCGCTCGCCAACGCTTCTTCCAGCGTGGGCCAGGGCACCCCGAAGCTGCCGAGAAAGTCCTCCGCGTAGCCACGCCGGTCCTTCAAGTCTTTGGCCGGCGTGACGCGGGGTGTCGCTGCGCGTGCCTCCAGCAGCGTGGGGCTCGGCGCGATCAATGGGCGCAGGTCGGCAAGCCGGGGGCGGTAGGCAAGGTCGATTTTGGCTTTACGTGCGGGCATCGGTCAGTCCTCCTTGGATAAACACGACTGCAACATAGATTAATGACAATTGATCATACGCACTAACCCCTGGGGGCTATCCTCAAACGGTCACCCGGACGTTCAGCACACGCCAACAAGGAGCCAGCCCATGTGTGATCGCCATTACCGTAACCCGATTTTCTGCCTGATCCCGCCCTATATGCTCGACCAGATCGCGCGTAACGGTGACAAAGCGCAACGGGATGTCGCGCTGCGTACCCGCGCCAAGGACAGCACCTTCCGCTCGCTGCGCATGGTCGCGGTGCCCGCCAAGGGCCCGGCGCACCTGGCGCTGGCCATGGGCGCCGACAAACGACGCTCGATCTACAGCGCCGAGGGCAGCGACAGCCTGCCGGGCAAACTCATCCGTGGCGAAGGCCAGCCCGTCAGTGGCGACGCGGCGGTGGACGAGGCCTATGATGGGCTGGGTGCCACCTTCGACTTTTTCGATCAGGTCTTTGACCGCAACTCCATCGACGATGCCGGCATGGCCCTGGACGCTACCGTGCACTTTGGCCAGAACTACAACAATGCGTTCTGGAACTCGACCCAGATGGTGTTCGGGGATGGGGACGGCGAGCTGTTCAACCGCTTCACGGTCGCCCTCGACGTGATTGGCCATGAGCTGGCCCACGGTGTGACCGAGGATGAGGCCAAGCTGATGTATTTCAATCAGTCCGGCGCGTTGAACGAGTCGCTGTCGGACGTGTTCGGTTCGTTGATCAAGCAATATTCGTTGAAACAAAAGGCCGAGGACGCCGATTGGCTGATCGGCAAAGGGTTGTTTACCAAGAAGATCAAAGGCACCGCGCTGCGCTCGATGAAAGCCCCCGGCACCGCGTTTGACGACAAGCTGCTGGGCAAGGACCCTCAGCCCGGGCACATGGATGATTTTGTGCAGACCTACGAGGACAATGGCGGGGTGCATATCAATTCCGGTATTCCCAACCATGCGTTTTACCAGGTGGCGACGAAAATCGGCGGGTTTGCCTGGGAACGTGCCGGGCGCATCTGGTACGACGCGTTGCGTGATGCGCGGTTGCGGCCGAACTCAGGGTTTTTGCGCTTTGCACGCATTACCTACGATGTTGCCGGTCGCCTCTACGGCGCGAACAAGGATGAGCAGAAGGCGGTCAAGGAGGGCTGGAAGGCGGTCGGTATTTCAGTCTGACGTGAGGAGCAACCATGCAAATTTCGCTGAAGGAAAACGGCGGGCCTGCTTTTTTTCCGGGCCTGGCCAAGCCGCGTACGGTTGAGCTGGACAGCCTGCCCGAGCAGGACCAGCAGGAGTTGCGGCAGTTGGTCGAGGCGTGCGACTTCTTTCAACTGCCGCAAAGCAGTGAACCCGCGCCCGGTAACCCGGGCCAGGTGCATTACACCCTGACGGTGAAGGAGGACCAGCGCGAACACACGGTCTGTGTGCTCGCGCCAGTGAAGTCGCAGGCGCTGGAGGGGTTGGTGCAGTGTGTGCGGCGGCATATTCGTGCATAAACAATTTCAGGCCACCGCATGCCTGTGGTGAGCCACAGGTCAGGCGCTGCTCTGATTTATGTGCGATCCAGCCACACGGTCTGCGCGTTGCAGAACTCGCGGACACCGAAGTGCGACAACTCGCGGCCGAACCCGCTTTTCTTGATCCCGCCAAACGCCACCCGAGGGTCGGAGACGCTGAAGGCATTGACGAAGATGCCGCCGGTTTCCAGCTGATTGGCGATGTCCCGCGCCTTCGCCGGGTCGCTGGTGAAGATGCTCGCGGTAAGGCCGAACTCGCTGTCATTCGCCAGGGCCACGGCGTGGTCGGCGTCGCGGGCGGTGATGATCGAGGCCACGGGGCCGAACAGTTCCTGTTTGAACGAGGTCATCTGGTCGGTGACGTTGGCCAGTACGGTCGGCGCATAGTAATTGCCGGCGCCGGGTATTTTATGGCCGCCCAGCAGCAGGGTGGCACCTTCTTCCAGAGTCGCCTGGACCTGGCCATGCAGCTCGTCGCGCAGGTCGAAGCGGGCCATCGGGCCGATGTAGGTGGCGGCTGAAGTCGGGTCGCCCATCACCAGGGCGCGGCTGGCTTCGAGGAATCTGGCGGTGAAGGCTTGCACCACACCTTTTTCGATGATCAGGCGCTTGGCGGCGGCGCAGACCTGGCCGCTGTTCTGGAAGCGGCCGATCAGGGCGGCTTGTACGGCGGCATCGAGGTCGGCGTCGTTGAGCACGATGAACGGGTCGGAGCCGCCCAGTTCCAGCACGCATTTTTTCAATGCGGCACCGGCCTGGGAGCCGATGGCGATACCGGCGCGCACGCTGCCGGTGAGGGTGACGGCGGCGATGCGTGGGTCGGCGATGGCTTGGGAGACGCCGTCGTTGGTCACGTTGACCACTTCAAACAGGCCTTTGGCAAAACCGGCGGTGTGGAACGCCTGCTGGATGAGGTAAGCGCTGCCCATCACGTTGGGTGCGTGTTTGAGCACGTAGGTGTTGCCGGCCAGCATGGTCGGCACGGCGCCGCGCAGCACTTGCCACACCGGGAAGTTCCACGGCATCACCGCGAAGATCGGACCCAGTGGGCGGTATTCGATCTGGGCGCTGCCGTTGTCCACCTGCGTCGGTTCCGGGGCGAGCATGGTCGGGCCGTGGGCGGCATACCACTCGCTGAGCTGCGCGCATTTTTCGATTTCGGCACGGGCCTGGGCGATGGGTTTGCCCATTTCCAGGGTGATCATCTGCGCCATATCTTCGGCTTGTTCGCGCAGGGCGCTGGCCAGGCTCAGCAGCAACTCGGCGCGCTGGCTGACCGGCTGGCGGCGCCAGGTGCGGAAGGCGAGGGTGGCGCGCTCGAGGGCGGCGTCCAGTTGCTGCGCGGTTTCATACGGGTAGCTGCCGACCGTTTCGCCGTTGGCCGGGTTGATCGAGAGGGCGTGGGTAGTCGCGTTCATGGCACCGTCCTGCTGAATGATGAGGTTGGGTTCAGCCTACGGGGGTATATATTTTCTGGAAACTGAATAATATTAAGCAATACATTCACGATTGGAGAATGACTTGGACCTGGTGCAGCTGGAAATCTTCAAGGCCGTTGCCGAGCAAGGCAGCATCAGCGCCGCCGCGCAGTTGATTCACCGCGTGCCGTCGAACCTGACCACGCGCATCAAGCAACTGGAGCAAGACCTGGGCGTGGAATTGTTTATCCGCGAGAAAAGCCGCTTGCGTCTATCGCCGGCGGGCTGGAATTTCCTCGGTTATGCGCGGCGCATCCTCGACCTGGTGCAGGAGGCCCGTGCGACAGTGGCGGGGGAGGAGCCCCAGGGTGCGTTTGCCCTCGGTTCGCTGGAGAGCACGGCGGCGGTGCGTATCCCGGCGTTGCTCGCGGCGTACAACCAGAAACACACCAAGGTCGAGCTGGACCTGAGCACCGGGCCGTCGGGCACGATGATCGAAGGCGTGTTGTCGGGGCGGTTGGCGGCGGCGTTTGTCGACGGGCCGGTGCTGCATGCCACCTTGGAAGGCGTGGCGGTATTCGAGGAAGAGATGGTAGTGATCGCGCCGCTGCAACACGCGCCGATCACCCGGGGGCAGGATGTGAATGGCGAGAACATCTACACCTTCCGCTCCAACTGCTCGTATCGGCACCACTTTGAGCGCTGGTTTTCACAGGATGGCGCGGTGCCGGGCAAGATCTTCGAGATTGAGTCGTACCACGGCATGCTCGCCTGCGTCAGTGCCGGCGCCGGGCTGGCGCTGATGCCGCGCAGCATGCTGGAGAGCATGCCGGGGTCGGCGGCGGTGAGCGTGTGGCCGCTGACGGATAACTTCCGGATTTTGAATACCTGGCTGATCTGGCGGCGCGGGACGGTGTCGCAGAGCCTCAACAGCTTTGTAAAGCTGTTGGAGGAACGCGATCTGGTTGCTTCCTAGATTGTGATGGGTATCAGCCGCCGAATTGCAGGGTGCCCATGGCCAGTTTTGCCATGACTGCAGTTGCGCCCAACTGCACCAGCCACAGTGCCAGGCCGCCAAGGAATACACCGAGCGCCACTTGCAGTACCAGGCTCTTCTGGCGCTTTGCTTGCGGTGCACGCGGGGGGAAGTGGTCCAGCTCGTCGCGGTCGGCACGCAGGTCCAGGTCGTCGTTTCTCATAAGGTACTCACAGCAAAGGGGCGGTCGAGGTTCAGTCTAGGGGCTGGAGACGAAAAAGGGGAAGCCATCGGCTTCCCCTTCTGGTGCAACGGCTACAGGTTTACAGCACCTGAACGATTGCCTTTGTGACTGTATCAATGTTCGACTGGTTCAACGCCGCCACACAGATACGCCCGGTATCCAGTGCGTAGATGCCGAATTCGCTGCGCAGGCGGGTAACTTGCTCAACGGTCAGGCCGGAGTAGGAGAACATCCCGCGCTGGCGGCCGACGAAGCTGAAGTCGTGCTCCGGAGCAGCCTTGGCCAGGGTGGCGACCATCTGCTCACGCATGCCACGGATGCGCAGGCGCATTTCAGCCAGTTCGGTTTCCCACTGGGCGCGCAGCTCAGGGCTGTTCAGCACCGCTGCCACGATGGCCGCACCGTGGGTTGGCGGGTTGGAGTAGTTGGTGCGGATCACACGCTTGACCTGGGACAGGATGCGCGCGCTTTCTTCCTTGGACTCGCCGACGACGGACAGTGCGCCCACGCGTTCGCCGTACAGGGAGAACGACTTGGAGAACGAGCTGGACACAAAGAAGGTCAGGCCCGATTCAGCGAACAGGCGCACAGCGGCGGCGTCTTCGTGGATGCCGTCGCCAAAGCCCTGGTAGGCCATGTCGAGGAACGGCACCAGGTTCTTGGCCTTGACCACGTCCAGCACGTTCTGCCAGTCGGCCGGGCTCAGGTCGACGCCGGTCGGGTTGTGGCAGCAGGCGTGCAGCACCACGATGGATTGCGGCGGCAGGGCGTTGAGGTCTTCGAGCAGGCCGGCGCGGTTCACGTCATGGGTGGCGGCGTCGTAGTAGCGGTAGTTCTGCACCGGGAAGCCGGCGGTTTCGAACAGCGCGCGGTGGTTTTCCCAGCTCGGGTCGCTGATGGCGACGACGGCGTTGGGCAGCAGTTGCTTGAGGAAGTCAGCCCCCAGCTTCAGCGCGCCAGTGCCGCCGACCGCTTGTACGGTGGTGACGCGGCCAGCGCTGAGCAGTGGCGATTCAGCGCCGAACAGCAGGGTTTGCACAGCCTTATCGTAGGCTGCGATGCCATCGATCGGCAGGTAGCCACGGGCGGCGTGTTGCGCCACGCGAATGGCTTCCGCTTCGGCAACGGCACGCAAGAGTGGAATCTTCCCCTCCTCGTTGCAGTAAACGCCCACGCCAAGGTTGACCTTGGTGGTTCGTGTATCGGCGTTGAATGCTTCGTTGAGGCCCAGGATAGGGTCGCGTGGTGCCATTTCGACAGCGGAGAACAGGCTCATTTTTGCGGCAGCTCTATGGGGGGTAGGAGGGACGTGTCGCGCTCCAGCCGAATGCACTAGAGCGGTGCACAAACGGGGAGCTAGTATAGAGGCCATCACCGCCGAGGGCGACAGCCGAAATGGCTTTTCGGCCAAGTTTTTCGGTTTATTTGCTGACCGTTAGTCTTATTGCAACATTGATCCGGCACGGCACGTAGGACGATGGTCTTGAAACCCGTCACATTCGGCACCACTTCTACAGCTATCATGGTTTTTTCCTGCAACCTGCGATGATCATTCGCGGGTTGCCGAGCTATTTCGTCCCTGGCGGTTTCGAGTCTGGGGTGACTTCACGAGGTACGTTATGTCGGATTTCCAACTCGTCACCCGTTTTGAACCCGCCGGCGATCAGCCGGAAGCCATTCGCCAGATGGTCGAAGGCATCGAGGCCGGCCTGGCTCACCAGACGCTGCTCGGGGTGACCGGTTCGGGCAAGACCTTCAGCATCGCCAACGTGATCGCGCAGATCAATCGTCCTACCCTGGTGCTGGCGCCAAACAAGACCCTGGCCGCGCAGCTCTATGGTGAGTTCAAGGCGTTCTTCCCGAACAACGCGGTGGAGTACTTCGTTTCCTACTACGACTACTACCAGCCCGAAGCCTACGTGCCGTCCTCCGATACCTTTATCGAGAAGGATGCGTCGATCAACGACCACATCGAGCAGATGCGATTGTCGGCGACCAAGGCGCTGCTGGAGCGCAAGGACGCGATCATCGTCACCACGGTGTCGTGCATCTACGGCTTGGGCAGCCCGGAAACCTATTTGAAGATGGTGCTGCACGTCGACCGCGGCGACAAACTCGACCAGCGCGAACTGTTGCGTCGCCTGGCCAGCCTGCAATACACGCGCAACGACATGGACTTTGCCCGCGCCACCTTCCGGGTGCGCGGCGATGTGATCGACATCTACCCGGCCGAATCCGACCTGGAAGCGATCCGCATCGAGCTGTTCGACGATGAGGTCGAGAGCCTGTCGGCCTTCGACCCGTTGACCGGCGAGGTGATCCGCAAGCTGCCGCGCTTCACGTTCTATCCGAAAAGCCACTACGTGACCCCGCGTGAAACCCTGATGGGCGCTATCGAAGGCATCAAGACCGAGTTGGCCGAGCGCCTGGAGTACCTGCGTTCCAACAACAAGCTGGTGGAAGCCCAGCGCCTGGAACAGCGCACCCGTTTCGACCTGGAGATGATCCTGGAGCTGGGCTACTGCAACGGCATCGAAAACTACTCGCGCTACCTGTCGGGGCGCGAGTCCGGGGCGCCGCCGCCGACGCTCTACGATTACCTGCCGCCGGATGCATTGCTGGTGATCGACGAATCCCACGTCAGCGTGCCGCAGGTCGGCGCGATGTATAAGGGCGACCGGTCGCGTAAGGAAACCTTGGTGGAATACGGTTTCCGCCTGCCGTCGGCGCTGGATAACCGGCCGATGCGCTTTGATGAGTGGGAAGCCATCAGCCCGCAGACTATTTTTGTGTCCGCCACGCCGGGCAACTATGAGGCCGAGCATGCCGGCCGTGTGATCGAGCAATTGGTGCGGCCGACCGGCCTGGTCGATCCGGAAATCGAAATCCGCCCGGCGTTGACCCAGGTCGACGACTTGCTGTCGGAAATCACCAAGCGCGTGGCCCTGGATGAGCGGGTGCTGGTCACCACGCTGACCAAGCGCATGTCCGAAGACTTGACCGACTACCTGGCCGACCACGGCGTGCGCGTGCGCTACCTGCACTCGGACATCGACACCGTGGAACGCGTGGAAATCATCCGCGACCTGCGCCTGGGCACCTTCGATGTGCTGGTGGGGATCAACCTGCTGCGCGAAGGCCTGGACATGCCGGAAGTGTCGCTGGTGGCGATCCTCGATGCGGACAAGGAGGGCTTCCTGCGTTCGGAGCGCTCGCTGATCCAGACCATCGGCCGTGCCGCGCGTAACCTCAATGGCCGGGCGATCCTGTACGCGGACCGCATCACCGGTTCCATGGAGCGGGCGATTGGCGAGACCCAGCGCCGTCGCGACAAGCAGATCGCGTTCAACCTGGAAAATGGCATCACGCCCAAGGGCGTGTTCAAGGACGTCGCCGACATCATGGAAGGCGCCACCGTGCCAGGCTCGCGCAGCAAGAAGCGCAAGGGCATGGCCAAGGCTGCCGAGGAGAGCGCCAAGTACGAGAACGAACTGCGCTCGCCGAGTGAGATCACCAAGCGGATTCGGCAACTGGAAGAGAAGATGTACCAGCTGGCGCGTGACCTGGAGTTCGAGGCGGCGGCGCAGACGCGGGATGAGATTGGCAAGTTGCGCGAGCGCTTGCTGGCCGTCTGATTGGTGGTGGTTTCATCGGGGGCAAGCCCCCTCCCACATTTGACGGTGTTCACATATCGACTGTGGGAGGGGGCTTGCCCCGATAGCCGCGCCTCGGTTTTCCAGAAATCCCCCAGGCTGTTACCATTCGCCCCTTGTTTCAATTTTCAGTTTTATCGCCCATTCGAGACCTGCCATGACCACCGTCCGCACGCGCATCGCGCCATCGCCTACTGGGGATCCCCACGTCGGCACTGCTTACATCGCCTTGTTCAACTACTGCTTTGCCAAGCAGCACGGCGGTGAATTCATCCTGCGGATCGAAGACACCGACCAACTGCGCTCCACCCGTGAGTCGGAACAGCAGATTTTCGATGCCTTGCGCTGGCTGGGCATTACCTGGGCGGAAGGTCCGGACGTTGGCGGACCGCATGGCCCGTATCGCCAGAGCGAGCGTAGCGATATCTACAAGCAGTACACCCAGCAACTGGTCGACATGGGCCATGCGTTCCCGTGCTTCTGCACCGCAGAAGAACTGGACCAGATGCGCGCCGAGCAACAGGCCCGCGGCGAAACCCCGCGCTACGATGGCCGCGCGCTGCTGCTGTCGAAAGAAGAAGTGGCCCGTCGCCTGGCCGCTGGCGAGCCTCACGTGATCCG
This sequence comes from Pseudomonas sp. NFPP24, assembly GCF_900112095.1. Lineage (NCBI taxonomy): Bacteria > Pseudomonadati > Pseudomonadota > Gammaproteobacteria > Pseudomonadales > Pseudomonadaceae > Pseudomonas > Pseudomonas sp. NFPP24. The sequence continues at coordinate 555,601 of NZ_FOKD01000003.1, read as the reverse complement.
CATGAAGGTGCCGAGCGAAGGCGTGTGCGTGGTGCCGGACATGCTGCGCGGTGACGTCGAGATCCCGTGGGACCGCATGGACATGCAGGTGCTGATGAAGACCGACGGCCTGCCGACGTACTTCCTGGCCAACGTGGTCGATGACCACCTGATGGGCATCACCCACGTATTGCGCGGCGAAGAATGGCTGCCGTCGGCGCCGAAGCTGATCCTGCTGTACGAGTACTTCGGGTGGGAACAACCGCAGCTGTGCTACATGCCGCTGTTGCGTAATCCGGACAAGAGCAAGCTGTCCAAGCGCAAGAACCCGACCTCGGTGACCTTCTACGAGCGCATGGGTTTCATGCCGGAAGCGATGCTCAACTACCTGGGCCGCATGGGCTGGTCGATGCCGGACGAGCGCGAGAAGTTCTCGCTGCAGGAAATGGTCGATAATTTCGACCTGTCCCGCGTGTCACTGGGCGGGCCGATCTTCGACATCGAGAAGCTGTCGTGGCTCAACGGCCAGTGGCTGCGTGATCTGCAGGTGGAAGAGTTCGCCAGCCGTGTGCAGCAGTGGGCGTTGAACCCCGAGTACATGATGAAGATCGCGCCGCTGGTGCAGGGCAGGGTGGAGACGTTCAGCCAGGTCGCACCGTTGGCCAGCTTCTTCTTTGCCGGGGGCGTGAACCCGGATGCCAAGCTGTTTGAATCCAAGAAACTCTCGGGCGACCAGGTTCGCCAACTGATGCAGTTGATCCTGTGGAAGCTCGAAAGCCTGCGCCAGTGGGAGAAGGATGCGATCACCGCGACGATCCAGGCGGTGGTGGAATCCCTGGAATTGAAATTGCGTGATGCCATGCCGCTGATGTTTGCCGCGATCACCGGGCAGGCCAGTTCGGTGTCGGTGCTTGATGCGATGGAAATCCTCGGCCCGGACCTGACCCGCTTCCGTCTGCGCCAAGCCCTTGATTTGCTTGGTGGTGTATCGAAGAAAGAAAACAAAGAGTGGGAAAAGTTGCTGGGCGCTATCGCTTAAGCACGCGGTTGAAACGGCGAAACCCCGGTTTTCCGGGGTTTCGCTGGTAAGTGATTGTTATCCCGGCAAAAAATTTTGGAAATTGTTGAAAATAAATTTGACACGTTTCCAAACCGCCATTAAGATTCGCCCCGTCCTCACCGATGAGGGGCTATAGCTCAGCTGGGAGAGCGCTTGCATGGCATGCAAGAGGTCAACGGTTCGATCCCGTTTAGCTCCACCAATTTACAGGTTCAAGGTCTGGCCACACCGTCCTTGAATCGATCAGTTCTCAGCGCTGATCAGATGTACAGAAGGTTTTGTCCCCTTCGTCTAGTGGCCTAGGACACCGCCCTTTCACGGCGGTAACAGGGGTTCGAGTCCCCTAGGGGACGCCAGTTTCACCAAGCAGTTCGAAAGATCTGCTGCGTCGCGAGACGAAAAATCCGGGGCTATAGCTCAGCTGGGAGAGCGCTTGCATGGCATGCAAGAGGTCAACGGTTCGATCCCGTTTAGCTCCACCAATTTACAGTTCCAAGGTTCCGGCCACACCGTCCTTGGATCGATCAGTCTCAGCCTGATCAGTGTACAGAAGGTTTGTGTCCCCTTCGTCTAGTGGCCTAGGACACCGCCCTTTCACGGCGGTAACAGGGGTTCGAGTCCCCTAGGGGACGCCACGATTACCCGCTCTGCGGGATTTTTAAGGGTCATTCAATTATTGAATGGCCCTTTTGTTTGTCTGCCGTTTGGCCAATTCTTTTTCCTTTCCTACTTTTCTTCTGACCAGCGGTCATGCCCGTCGCTTGCCAAATATTATTATGGTAATAATATTCAACCCATGAACATCGGAGGCGATGATGAGCGATAAAAAAGCGCAAACCCGCGAACGCATTTTGCAGGCCGCCAGCGCCGCGCTGATCCAGCGTGGCCCGGCTGAACCGAGTGTGGGCGAAGTGATGGGCGCGGCGGGGCTGACCGTCGGTGGTTTCTACGCGCACTTCGAAAGCAAGGACGCGCTGATGCTGGAGGCCTTCACCCAGTTGCTGGCCAAGCGTCGAGCGTCGATTGATGACATGGACTCGCAGCTGACCGGAGAGGAGCGCAGAAGCCTGGTGGCGGCGTTCTACCTGTCGCGCAAGCACCGCGACTCCACTGCCCAGGCTTGCCCGATTCCCGCCACGGTCGGCGAGATGAGCCGCCTGCCGGATGAGTTCCGCCAGGCGTTGAACGAGCACTGTGAGCTGATGGCTGCGCAGTTGGCTGCCAGCCCCGAGGACACCGACAAAGCCCTGGCTGACATGGCGCTGATGATCGGTGGCCTGGCCCTGGCCCGCGCCTTGGGGCCGGGTGAGTTGTCTGACCGTGTGCTGCGCGCCGCCAAGTCGGCCGTGCGCTAGAAGAGGGCTGCATGATGGGCACGCTTACCTGGGTTCGTCGCTTCAACAGCACGCTGGGCCACCTGGTGCCGCAAACGGTGGCCAACCGCATGCGTCGTGCCTTCATGACGCCCCGCGAGCTGCCGCCGCGTGACTGGGAACTGCCGCTGCTGGCGCAATCGGAGCGCATCACCCTGCGTTTCGGCTTGTCCGCGTTGCGCTGGGGCCAGGGGCCGGCGGTGTTGCTGATGCACGGTTGGGAAGGGCGTCCTACCCAATTTGCCAGCTTGATCAGCGCATTGGTCGACAACGGTTATTCCGTGATTGCCCTTGATGGCCCCGCCCATGGCCGTTCGCCGGGTCGTGAAGCCCATGTGCTGCTGTTTGCCCGCGCCATGCTTGAAGCTGCCGCCGAGTTGCCACCGCTGCACGCCGTGATCGGCCATTCCATGGGCGGCGCCAGTGCGATGCTGGCGGTGCAGTTGGGGCTGCGCACCGAGGCATTGGTGAGTATCGCCGCGCCGTCGCGTTTTCTGGATGTGCTGCGCGGCTTTACCAGGATGGTCGGTTTGCCGGCGCGGGCGCGTTCGGCGTTTATCCAGGAGGTCGAGTTGACTTTCGGAATGCCGCTCAAACACCTGGACGTGGCGCATTACCAGATGAATATTCCCGGCCTGATCGTGCACGCCGAAGACGACACCTTCGTTCCGGTCAAAGCCTCGCAAGCCATCCACGAAGCCTGGTTCGACAGCCGCTTGCTACGCCTGGAGCAGGGCGGTCACCAGAAAGTCCTGGCCGATCCGCGTGTGATCGACGCTGTACTGGCGTTGCTGGCCGGCCGTTGTCTACAGGAGCGGCAAAGCGCCTGATACACTCTCCCCGCCGACATTAATCGACTGGGAGCAAGGCATGGGCTGGGATTTGGCAACGCCGTTCATCATCGATCTGCAGGTCGCGCCTGAAGACATCGACGGCCTGGGGCACGCCAATAACGCGGTGTACGTGTCCTGGCTGGAGCGCTGCGCCTGGCGCCACTCCCAGCGCCTGGGCCTGGACCTGACCGAATATCGTCGCCTGGACCGCGCGATGGCCGTGGTGCGTCATGAGATCGACTACCTGGCCGCCGGTTATGAAGGCGACGAGCTGCAACTGGCCACCTGGATCGTCGACTGGGACCAGCGCCTGAAGATGACCCGGCGCTTCCAACTGGTCCGCCCCCGTGACGGCGCGACCCTGCTACGTGCGCAAACCACCTTCGTCTGCATTGAACTGTCCACCGGCAAGCCCAAGCGCATGCCGGCCGAATTCCTCGACGGTTATGGCCCCGCCCTGACAGGGGGTTAACGGTTGCTGTGGGAAACCCAGTAAACTGCGCCACGATTTTTGTTGAGTGTTTTCCATGCAAATTGCTTTGGCGCCCATGGAGGGGTTGGTCGACAACATCCTGCGGGACGTGCTGACCCGTGTCGGTGGTATCGACTGGTGCGTGACCGAGTTCATCCGCGTCAACGACCGCCTGCTCACCCCGGCGTATTTCCACAAACTCGCCCCGGAATTGCTGCAGGGTGCCCACACCGCTGCCGGTGTGCCGCTGCGCGTGCAATTGCTCGGCTCTGATCCGGTGTGCCTGGCGGAAAACGCTGCGCTGGCGTGTGAGCTCGGTTCGCAGGTCATCGACCTCAACTTCGGCTGCCCGGCCAAGACCGTCAACAAGTCCCGTGGCGGTGCGGTGCTGCTCAAGGAGCCGGAGTTGCTCAACCAGATCGTCGAGCACGTGCGCCGTGCTGTGCCGGCGCACATCCCGGTGACTGCCAAGATGCGCCTGGGTTTCGACAGCCCGGACGGCGCCCTGGTGTGCGCTACGGCCCTGGCCGAAGGCGGCGCGGCGCATATCGTGGTGCATGCGCGTACCAAGACCGACGGCTACAAGCCACCGGCGCACTGGGAGTGGATCCCGCGTGTGCAGGATGTGGTCAAGGTGCCGGTGTTCGCCAATGGCGATATCTGGAGTGTCGAAGACTGGAGGCGTTGCCGTGAAATCACCGGTGCCGAAGACATCATGCTGGGTCGGGGCCTGGTGGCGCGCCCGGACCTGGCGCGGCAGATCGCTGCGGCGCGGGCGGGTGAGGAGGTGGTCGAAATGACCTGGGCGCAGATGCAGCCCCTGCTCCAGGACTTCTGGACCCAGTCGGTGGCGCAACTGACCGAGCGACAGGCGCCAGGTCGATTGAAGCAGTGGCTGGCGATGCTCACGCGCAACTATCCGGAAGCGGTGGAGCTGTTTACGGCGCTGCGTCGGGAAACCGAGCTGGCCCAAGTGAGCCGTTTGCTCGGTATGGTGCCGGTAGACAGTCAATGAGTGACGGCGCTGAAAAATAGCGTTGATATTTAATAAGTTTTCAAACGCATCGATAAATGGGCGCCCTTGGCGCCCTTTTTTTTGGCGGTGTTTAAGTGAAAGTTCCGGATTTTCAGGGGGGCAGCATTAATGTTTATCGAGGGTGATAGCGTGTTCTGAATGTATGCAGTTATTTGATTGATACCTTAATTTTTCAGGAAAAATACAGTTTTATTGACTTTTGATACGCGCTTGTGCGCAATTAACATACGTGTGAAATCTTGCTGGAGTAAATGGTTTCATTATTTTAGATTTGGGCTTGGTTGTTACCTTGTTTGTCCATGAAATACTCGCTGGCGCAGTGGATTTAGAGCGGTTTCTTGAATAGCCATAGGCTGAAATCTGATTTTTAATTTTGTTTGCCTTTTGTGAGGTCGGATTGTTGGAACTTGATTGCGTTTCGGTCCACGAAAATAGGGACTGCGAGATGATGATTGTTTCCAGTTTTACATTAATTGCTGTCCGGATTTTCAAATGCTTCGAGGCAGCACATAACTAATCATGAGGTTACAAGATGTCCAATGTATCGCTTGGCACTCCTAAGGTTTTTGTTCCGGAACTCCAGTCGGTGAGCCAAAGTTCGACCGGTGCTGTGAAAGATGTTGAACGCGCTAGCACGCTTGCTACGGATAGCGGTATTAAAGGGGCTGCACGAGACGTTAATCAGACTGCAACGGGGGCGAAGGAGATTTCCGTTAACTCTGATGCGCTGGAAAAATTATTTGAGATGTTTGATCTGGTCTTCAAAGCCATGCGCAGCCTGTTGTCCGGCAGGGGATTCAATTCTCACGCCGCGACAGTAGTACCGCATGCAGCCAAGGCGGAGAGTGGTATTGAAGTGTCTGTGGAGGGCGGGGTGAATTCCAAAGGGGAGCCGTTACCTTTTGCCAAGAACAGTGAACGTGTCTCCGCCGGTATTAAGAATGTGAGTACCAATGCAGATGGCTCCACGGATGTGAAGACTGCTGGCGGCAATAATAACTCGACAGTCACTGCGGGTAAGGGCGCTAAAGTCAATGTTGGTGCTGATGGCTCCGTGCAAGTGAAGACTGCTGGTGATAATACATTGAAAACGGTCATCGCGACTAAGGACAGTAAGGTAAATGCTGATGCGGATGCCTCCACGCAAGTGAAGACTGCTGGTGATAATACATCGAGAACGGTCATTGCGACTAAGGACAGCAAAGTAAATGTTGATGCGGATGCCTCCACGCAAGTGAAGACTGCTGGTGATCATACATCGAGATCGGTCATCGCGGCTAAGGACCGTAACGTAAATGCTTACGCGGATGCCTCCACGCAAGTAAAGGCTACGGGTAATAGTAATAAAACGGTAACAGTCGCTGTGGGTGAGGACGCTCAAGTAAATCCTGATGGCAACACCGGCGCAGAAGTCAACGCGGCAGGCGATACTAAATCGACCAGCGTGACTACCGGCAATAAGGGTAACGTTAATGCCGGCGCGCAGATGAAAATCACTGGTTTTAGTAATAGTTCGTCGGCGGAGACTGTCGGAAAGAGCGTTCAGGGCAAAGTTGGCAGTGAAGCGCAGGTGAGTACGTCGGGTAGTGATGCCCAAGTGCAGGTCATGCCAGATGGCAGTACGCAAGTGAGCGTTACACCTCAGGACGGCAAACAGTTCAGGGTGCGTGTGGAGGCCGGTGTCAACGTGCGGATCAGTTCGGAGGGGTGGGGGGAGAACCAGCCAGTATCAATCCGTGACATCACCCCGAAGCAGTCGACGCGTGTGACGGTGGATTCGCAGCCGGAGGCGGAAGTAAAGACCATTTCTCAGTCGACGGCAGAGACGAGAGTGGGTACTGAACCCAAGGTGAATAGCGAGTCGAAGGGGGAGCAAAAGGCTGAGGTAGCGGTCGGTGCAGAGCCGAAGGTCCAGACGCCGCCCCCCCCAGAGCACAAGGTCGAGGTGAAGGTCGAGGCTGAACCGAAGGTACAGGTGCCGCCTGCCCCAGAGCATAAGGTCGAGGTAAAGGTCGAAACTGAGCCGAAGGTTCAGGTGCCGCTCACTCCAGAGCCACAAACTTCGGACAAGGTTGATGCAGAGCCAACTGTAGAAGTGAAAAACCCCACCGCCCCTCGCAGGGTCATGAATCCTCGATTGGAAGGGATAAGGGCCTGAGGTGCAGACGAGTCTTGATGTCCCCCGGCTCGTCTTAAACGCTTGATGAGGGATCCAGCCTCCCCGATCACAGGTGCGATTGGGGAGGGCTGGTTGGGGGCAGCGTTTTTTCACTCATTCAATTTGGTTTCGGAGGGTTTATGACCTTTGCTGTCTTTGCTCCTCCTGTCGGCTGGGGGAATTCACCGGACTACAGGCACGTTACCCACGCTACGGAGCAGGCGGTTGCCAAACCGACCGCAAAGGGCGTCGGCTTTGAGGCTTCTCGGCGTCATTTTGGCGAGAACTTTGATACCAGCACCCTTGCGGCGGTCATCAAGGTGATGATGGCAACCTTTGGGCCAAGACCTGAAGACATGTTTGCCCGGTTCACACCGGCTGCCGGGGGGTATGCCTTCACCATGAAGGATGAGTTCAAGGGAAAGATTTCCCACCACGAACTCGAACAGACAAGGCGCGCCTCCCGTTTCACCGGCGCAGACAGCGACGCAGTCGACAGCGCCAACGTCGCGCTCGCCGCCTATGTTAAACGCAAGCAGGTGATGGGCGGCTATCCCCGCTTTGAGGAGGCTCTGGCTGACACTCTGCAGGGTGAGACGACGCTGCGAGGGCTGCAGGGCATGGGTGTGTACGGGCTGTCGCAATATGTTCCGGCACATCAGATGGTGGGTGATGGGGGGGCGGGTGTACTCGAGACGCATAGCCGAGGCAGTGCGTTTGTTCTCGATGGCGTCAGGCACGACTACAACGATAGACGCCGTGTTGACCGCGGGTACGGCTACCGTTTGTTCAACGACAAAACCCAACCCGATACGGCTTCGCCGAATGGCAGTAACACGGTTGTTTCACAGATGCCGGTGGGCATGAAACCCAAGAATATATGGAGCGGCTTTTATCAAGGTGCCGCAGGTAATTGTGTCACGGTGTCGGCGATCAAAGTCGCGATGATGAGGTTTGGTCAGAATCCCGCGGGCATTTACAAAAGTATCAGCGCTGTACCCGGTGGTTTTGAGGTGATCATGCGTGATGGCTACAAGGTGTTTCTGAGCCATGAAGAGCGGCGCAAGGCCGAGCATGGGTCAAAACTGGAAGGTTCTGACCAGGCGCTCAAGGATGATGCCAATTTCTTGTATGCCGTCAGCGCCAAGCGTGCGCAAATGGAGAACAACGACATGCGTGCTGGCCGCAGTTTCGAGGACGCCATGCACTCGTTGAACGATGGAGAAGCGCCAGGCCAGGCGTTGCGCAGGTTGGGGTTGTCTGCCTACGTGCGGCAGAGCACTGCGCAAGAGTTGGCCAAAGGCGCCATTGGCACGCTCGCTGACAATACCCATTCGGTGGTGGCAGTCAGCGGATCGGTGGATAACCACGGCCAAAAGCTCGGCTTGACCTCATCGGGGTGGTCCGATAGAGCAATGTGGGCATTGAAGCTGGTGTGAGGGGCTACTTCAACAGTTGCCGGAATCCCTCGATCGGCAAGGGTCGGCTATGCAAATAACCCTGGAACAAATGGCAGCCCAGTTTTTGCAGGAATGCCAGTTGCTCCGGGGTTTCCACGCCTTCGGCGATCACTTCCAGGTTCAGGCTGCGGGCCATTGCCACAATCGCACGGATGATTTCAGCGTCGTTGGGGTCATGGGTCGCGTCGCGCACAAAGGACTGGTCGATCTTCAGCGCATCCACCGGCAGCCGCTTGAGGTAAGTGAGCGATGAATAGCCGGTGCCGAAGTCGTCCATGGCAAAACTCACGCCGAGTTTTTTCAGGCGGCGCATTTTGCTGATGGTGTCGTCCAGGTTCTGGATCACGATGCCTTCGGTGATCTCCAGTTTCAAAAGGCTGAACGGCAACTGATGTTGCTTGAGGCTGCGCTCCACCCGCTCCACGAAGTCGTTCTGGCGAAACTGCCGGGGGCTGATATTCACGCACAGGCTGAAATTCAGTGGGTCTACCAAGCCTTCGTGGATCAGTTGTTGAAAGGCCGCGCAGGCCTCATCCAGGATCCAGGTGCCCACTTCAAGGATCAGGCCGCTGTCTTCCAGCACCTTGATGAATTCGGAAGGTGACTGAGCGCCCAACTGCGGGTGTTGCCAGCGTACCAGGGCCTCGGCGCCGACGATCTTGTTGCCCCGCGCGTCCACCTGGGGTTGGTAATGCACGCTGAACTCGCCACGTGATAAGGCCAGGCGCAAGTCTGTCTCCATGCGCAGGCGTTCGCTGGCGGTTTTTTGCATACTGTTGTGGAACATCTGCGTGGTGTTGCGCCCTGAATCCTTGGCGCGATACAGGGCGATGTCGGCACGCTTGAGCAAGTCCGCTGGCGTGGAGCCGTGATCGGGAATCAATGCCACGCCAATGCTTGGCGTGACCTGCAGGCGATGACCGTCCAGGAACATCGGCTCCGAGAGCAACTCACGCAGGGTGTCGGCCAACTCCTGCACCTGGCCACTGACTTCCATGCGCGAGCCTTCCAGGCCGCTGAGCAGCACCACGAACTCATCTCCCCCCAGGCGCGCCACGGTGTCTTCCATGCGCACGCTGGCTTCCAGGCGCGCGGTGACAATCTTCAACACGGTGTCGCCCACCGGGTGGCCGAGGGAATCATTGATGTGCTTGAAGTGGTCGAGGTCGAGGAACAGCAGTGCGCCGCGCAAATTGTGGCGCTTGAGCAAGGCGATCTGCTGGCTCAGGCGGTCCATCAACAGGGCGCGGTTGGGCAGGTTGGTCAGCGGGTCGTGATAGGCCAGGTGGCGGATCTGCGCCTGGGCGTTTTTCAGCAGGCTCACATCGCGGGCGGTCAGCAACAGGCACGGGGTTTCATTCAGCGTGATGGGCTCCACCGAGACTTCCACCGCCAGCAACTCGCCGCGCTTGTTGTGCCAGAGCATTTCCAGGTGATGAATGCGGCCCTTGATCTGCAACTCGGCCAGCAGCGCGGCGCGCTGGTTTTCATCGGCCCAGATGCCGATCTGATACAGCGTCAGGCCAATGGCTTCCTCGGCGCGGTAGCCGGTCAGGCGGCAGAAGCCGTCGTTGACCTCCACATATCGACCGGTGTCGCGCTCAGTGATGGAAATGGCGTCTGGGCTGGAATGGAAGGCCTTGGCGAACTTCTCTTCGCTGGCCTTGAGCGCCGCTTCCGAGCGCTGCTGCTGGGTGATATCGCGCAGCGTGGTGACGATGCACGACTGGTCGCCCACCTTGATCAGGCGGCTGGATATCACGCAGGTCAGGCTTTGGCCGCTCTTGTGATGCACCACGATCGCCACATTGTTCAATGCCTGCTCGCGGATCACCCGCTCGATACGCTGCAGGCGCTTGCTCGACTCGTCCCACAGGCCGATCTCTTCGGCGCTTTTGTCGATGACCTCGGCGGCCGTCCAGCCGAAGGTCTGGGTAAACGCGGGGTTGATCTCGATAAACGCGCCGCCCTCCAGGCAGGTGACGCAGATCGGGTCCGGGCTGGCCTGGAACAGGCTGGCAAATTTTTCTTCGGAAGCGGTCAGGCGTTGTTCGCGTTCCACCTGGTCGGTGATATCCAGCAGAGTGCCGGCCATACGCAGGGGCGCGCCGTGCTCATCGCGGTACAGGCGGGCGCGGCTTTCGAGGTAGCGTGAGCTGCCGTCTTCCATGGGCACGCGATACGTCAGCTGATAGTTGCCGGCCGGGCCTTCGCGCAGGGTGCGATAAGCGTTGCGCATGCTCTCGCGCTCGTCATTGGGCATTCCGTCAAAGAAGGCGTCGAAGAACTCATGGAACGGCTCCGGCGGCAGGCCGTGCAATTGGGCGGCGCGGGCCGAGCCGTAGAGCATGCCGGTGGGGATGTGCCAGTCCCAGGTGCCCAGTTGCGCCGAGTCCAGGGCCAGGTCGAGGCGTTCCTGGCTGTCCTTGAGGGCCTGCTCGGCTAATTTGCGTTCGGTGGTGTCCAGAAACGTGCTGATCAGATAGGCCTCGCCCTCCAGCTCGACCCTTTGTGCGCTGAGGGTGCCGTCGTGGATCTGGCCGTTGCTGGCGCAGAACTGCACCTCCATGGTGATGGTCAGGCCCTTGCGCTGGGTGGCCTTGACCAGTTGTGCACGCTGTTCGGGATGACGCCACAGGCCCAGGTCCAGGGTGGTGCGGCCGATGGCATCGGCGACCGGCCAGCCGAAGAGCATTTCGAAGTACTGGTTGGCCTCGCTGATCAACCCGTCGGACTGGCGGGTCAGCAGAACCATGTTCGGGCACAGGTGAAACAGCGTGGCGAAGCGCTTTTCGGAGTGGCTGAGGGCGCTTTCCCGCTCGCGTTGGTGGGTGATTTCGCGGATCACGCCGATCATGCGTCGGCGTCCGGACTTGTCCGGTAACAGGCTGCCGTTGATTTCCAGCCAGTGGAAGCTGCCGTCAGGCCATTGGATACGGTGGTGCATGGCCTGCTCGAACGGCTCGCCCGCCAGCACCGCATGAAAGGCCCGTACCACCCTGGCGCGATCCGCCGGTGCCAGCAGGTCCAGATAGTCCAGGTCCTTGGGCAGTGGCTGGCGCGGGTCAAAGCCGAACAGCGCCTGGGTGCCCCGCGACCAGCTTATCCTGCCGGTGTCGATTTCCCAGCACCAGGCGCCCAGCCGGGCAGCATTGAGCGCGGCCAGCAGTTGCGGGGCACTGTCCCAGCTTTGTTCCGCCTCTTGGGGGTCCAGGGCGTAAATGCGGGGCAGGGGTGGCACGGAGTCGACGGGGTTGCGCATTATCAAAGGGCCTTGGCTCGATGGGCGTATGGCGCGGTACAGTTCAGACCTTGAGGCCGCACGGTTTCATGCCGGTATCCCTGGCAGATCGACCTGTGCATCCAATAGGCTCATGAAGGCCCGCGCAGCATTCGACAGCGTCCTTTCGGTGTGCACGATATAGCCTAGCTGGCGACTGAGCTGTATGCCCGGCAAAGCGATACTTGCCACCTGATCATCGAGCATGGTGCGCGGCAAGACGCTCCAGGCCAGGCCGATCGACACCATCATCTTGATCGTTTCCAGGTAGTTGGTGCTCATCGCGATATTCGGCGTGAGGCCCTGGGCCTCGAACAACCGGCTGACGATATGGTGGGTGAAGGTGTTGCCGCCGGGGAACACCGCCGGGTGGCCGGCAATATCGGCCAGGTTGACGTGGCCGTTGCTGATCAGGCTGTGCTCTGGCGCCACCACGAAATCCAGTGGGTCGTCCCACACCGGGGTGGCGCGCACCAGGTTGTGGGGATCGGGCGCCAGGGTGATCACCGCCACTTCGGCGCGGCCGTGGAGGATTTCTTCGTAGGCCACTTCCGAATCGAGGAACTGAATATCCAGCGCCACATTCGGGTATGCCCGGGTGAAGGCGCGCAGCACCGGCGGCAGGCGATGCAGGCCGATATGGTGGCTGGTGGCCAGGGTCAGGCGCCCGCTGACTTCGCCGGTGAGGTTGGTGAGTGCGCGGCGCGTGTCGTCCAGCACGTTGAGGATCTGATAGGCGCGTGGCAGCAAGGCCCGTCCGGCCTCCGTCAGGCCGACTTCACGGCCCAGGCGATCGAACAGGCGCACCTTCAATTGTTGCTCCAGGCCGGCAATGCGCTTGCTGATGGCCGGCTGGGTCAGGTGCAGGCGCTCACCGGCACCGGAGAAGCTGCCGGTCTCGGCGATGGCGATAAAGGCATTGAGGTTGGCCAAGTCCATGGTGTATTCCAGTTGGTAATCCAAAGCATAAAAAATATGAATTTGAGTTATTTAATGTAGCGCCATACCATCAGCCTCACAAGCCAAAGGGTTATTGAAAAGCCCGGCATAGAGAAACACCGCTGATGAGGACCGACTGATGGCCGGCAAAACGCTTTACGACAAGCTTTGGGATTCCCATGAAGTGAAACGGCGCGACGATGGTTCGTCGCTGATCTATATCGACCGGCACATCATCCATGAAGTGACCTCGCCCCAAGCGTTCGAAGGCCTGCGGCTGGCCGGGCGCAAGCCTTGGCGCGTCGACTCCATCATCGCCACCCCGGACCACAACGTGCCGACCACCCCTGAGCGCAAGGGCGGCATCGAAGCCATTGCCGACCAGGTGTCGCGTTTGCAGGTGCAGACCCTCGATGACTACTGCGACGAATATGGCATCACTGAATTCAAGATGAATGACGTGCGTCAAGGCATCGTGCACGTGATCGGCCCGGAGCAGGGCGCCACCTTGCCGGGCATGACCGTGGTGTGCGGCGACTCCCATACGTCCACCCACGGTGCGTTCGGCGCCTTGGCCCACGGCATCGGCACCTCCGAGGTGGAACATGTGTTCGCCACCCAGTGCCTGGTCGCCAAAAAGATGAAGAACATGTTGGTTAAAGTCGAAGGCCAGTTGCCGTTCGGCGTGACCGCCAAGGACATCGTGCTCGCCGTGATCGGCAAGATCGGCACCGCCGGCGGTAACGGCCATGCCATCGAGTTCGCCGGCAGCGCGATTCGCGACCTGTCCATCGAAGGCCGCATGACCATCTGCAACATGTCCATCGAAGCCGGTGCCCGCGTGGGCATGGTGGCGGCGGACGAAAAGACCGTTGAATACGTCAAGGGCCGTCCATTTGCCCCACAAGGCAAAGATTGGGACGCCGCTGTGCAAGCCTGGAAAGACCTGGTCTCCGATGCCGATGCGGTGTTTGACACTGTGGTCGAGCTGGACGCTGCCCAGATCAAGCCGCAAGTCAGCTGGGGTACCTCGCCGGAGATGGTCCTGGCCGTCGACCAGAACGTGCCGGACCCCGCGCAGGAAACCGACCTGGTCAAGCGCGGCTCCATTGAGCGCGCCTTGAAGTACATGGGCTTGAAGGCTAACCAGGCGATTACCGACATTCAGTTGGATCGCGTGTTCATCGGTTCCTGCACCAACTCGCGGATCGAAGACCTGCGTGCCGCGGCGGTGATCGCCAAGGGCCGCAAAGTGGCTTCGACTATCAAGCAAGCCATCGTGGTGCCGGGCTCGGGCCTGGTCAAGGCGCAGGCTGAAGCCGAAGGCCTGGACAAGATTTTCCTCGAAGCCGGTTTTGAATGGCGTGAGCCGGGCTGCTCCATGTGCCTGGCGATGAACCCGGACCGCCTGGAGTCGGGTGAGCACTGCGCGTCCACCTCCAACCGTAACTTCGAAGGGCGTCAGGGCGCCGGTGGGCGTACCCACCTGGTCAGCCCGGCCATGGCCGCCGCCGCTGCCGTCAACGGTCGTTTCATCGACGTTCGCGAATTGATCTGAGGAATACCCGATGCGTGCTTTTACCCAACACACCGGCCTTGTCGCCCCTTTGGATCGCGCCAACGTCGACACCGACCAGATCATTCCCAAGCAGTTCTTGAAGTCGATCAAGCGCACCGGCTTCGGCCCGAACCTGTTCGACGAGTGGCGCTACCTGGATGTGGGCTACGCCTACCAGGACAACTCCAAGCGCCCGCTGAACAAGGACTTCGTGCTCAATGCCGAGCGTTACCAGGGCGCCAGCGTCTTGCTGGCCCGGGAAAACTTCGGCTGCGGTTCCAGCCGTGAACACGCGCCATGGGCCCTGGAAGAGTATGGCTTTCGCAGCATCATCGCGCCGAGCTATGCCGACATCTTCTTCAACAACAGCTTCAAGAACGGCCTGCTGCCGATCATCTTGAGCGATGCCGAAGTGGACGAGCTGTTCAAGCAGGTCGAGGCCGAAGAGGGCTACCAACTGACCGTCGACCTGGCCGCGCAGACTGTGACCCGTCCAGACGGCAAGGTGTATCACTTTGAAGTGGATGCGTTCCGTAAGCACTGCCTGATCAACGGCCTGGACGATATCGGCCTGACCTTGCAGGACGGCGATGCGATTGCCGCGTTTGAAGCCAGGCACCGGGCGAGCCAGCCTTGGTTGTTTCGCGATGCCTGATTGGCGGTAACCGTGCGGGCCCCATCGCGGGCAAGCCCGACTCCCACATTGGAATGCATTCCGACTGTGGGAGCTGGCTTGCCTGCGATAGCGCCAGTACCAACACCCCAAAACCCAAGGAAACCACCATGACCACCACCGCCCACACCCAAGTCGTGCAAAAACAATTCGGCGAGCAAGCCCGCGCCTACCTGAGCAGTGCCGTGCACGCCCAGGGCACCGAATTCGCGCTGCTCCAGGCCGAACTGGCCGGGCAGGGCAGTGCGCGACTGCTGGACCTGGGCTGCGGTGCCGGTCATGTCAGCTTTCACGTCGCGCCGCTGGTCAAGGAAGTGGTCGCCTACGACCTGTCCCAGCAGATGCTCGACGTGGTTGCCGCCGCTGCGACGGACCGTGGCCTGGACAATATCCGCACCGTGAACGGCGCCGCTGAGCGCCTGCCGTTCGCCGATGGCGAGTTCGACTTCGTGTTCAGCCGTTATTCGGCCCACCACTGGAGCGACCTCGGCCTGGCCCTGCGTGAAGTGCGCCGGGTGCTCAAGCCGGGTGGCGTGGCGGCCTTCGTCGATGTCTTGTCACCGGGCAGCCCGCTGTTGGACACTTACCTGCAAACCGTCGAAGTGCTGCGCGACACCAGCCACGTGCGCGATTACTCTGCCGCCGAGTGGATGCAGCAGCTCAGCGAATCCGGTCTGCATGTACGAACCAGCAGTCGCCAGCGCCTGCGCCTGGAATACACCTCGTGGGTCGAGCGCATGCGCACGCCGCAGGTGCTGCGCGCGGCGATCCTCGAGCTGCAAAAGTCGATGGGTCAGGAAGTGCGCGATTATTACGAAATTCAGGCCGACGGCACCTTCAGCACCGACGTGCTGGTGGTCTTTGCCGAACGCTGATTGATTTTTCCCGACCTGCCCACGGGCGGGTCGCTTGATGAAATGAGGAACGCATGAGCAAGCAGATTCTGATTCTCCCTGGCGACGGTATTGGTCCGGAAATCATGGCCGAAGCGGTCAAGGTGCTGGAACTCGCCAACAGCAAGTACAGCCTGGGTTTCGAGCTGAGCCACGACGTGATCGGCGGCGCGGCCATCGACAAGCATGGTGTACCGCTGGCCGATGAGACCCTGGAGCGTGCGCGTGCGGCCGACGCCGTACTGCTCGGCGCCGTGGGCGGCCCGAAATGGGACAAGATCGAACGTGACATCCGCCCTGAGCGCGGCCTGCTGAAAATCCGTGCCCAACTGGGCCTGTTCGGCAACCTGCGCCCGGCGATCCTCTACCCGCAACTGGCCGACGCCTCGAGCCTCAAGCCGGAAGTGGTCGCGGGCCTGGATATCCTGATCGTGCGCGAGCTGACCGGCGGTATCTACTTCGGCTCGCCACGCGGCGTGCGCGAGTTGGAAAATGGCGAGCGCCAGGCCTACGACACCCTGCCGTACAGCGAGAGTGAAATCCGCCGTATCGCCCGTGTCGGCTTCGACATGGCCCGCGTGCGTGGCAAGAAGGTCTGCTCGGTGGACAAGGCCAACGTACTGGCCTCCAGCCAACTGTGGCGCGAAATCGTCGAAGAAGTGGCCAAGGACTACCCGGACGTCGAACTGAGCCACATGTACGTCGACAACGCCGCCATGCAACTGGTGCGTGCGCCGAAGCAGTTCGACGTGATCGTCACCGACAACCTGTTCGGCGACATCCTGTCCGACCAGGCGTCGATGCTCACCGGTTCCATCGGCATGCTGCCGTCGGCGTCCCTGGACACCAACAACAAGGGCATGTACGAGCCTTGCCACGGTTCGGCGCCAGACATCGCGGGCCAGGGCATTGCCAACCCGCTGGCGACCATTTTGTCGGTGTCGATGATGCTGCGTTACAGCTTCAACCTGAGCGACGCGGCGGATGCCATCGAGAAGGCCGTGAGCCTGGTGCTGGATCAGGGGTTGCGCACCGGCGACATCTGGTCGCAGGGTTGCACCAAGGTCGGTACGCAAGAAATGGGCGACGCAGTAGTCGCCGCGCTGCGGAATCTGTAATCTCTCGGGCCCGCTTGCAGTTGTTGCTGCAAGGCGGCCCACTTTTTAACAAGGTGTAGTTGCGATGAAACGTGTAGGTCTGATCGGTTGGCGCGGTATGGTCGGTTCCGTGCTCATGCAGCGGATGCTGGAAGAGCAGGATTTCGATCTTATCGAGCCGGTGTTTTTCACCACTTCGAATGTGGGTGGCCAGGGGCCGTCCGTGGGCAAGGATATTGCTCCGCTCAAGGACGCCTACAACATTGAAGAGCTGAAAACCCTCGACGTGATTCTGACCTGTCAGGGTGGCGACTACACCAGCGAAGTCTTCCCCAAGCTGCGCGAAGCCGGCTGGCAGGGTTACTGGATTGACGCCGCCTCGAGCCTGCGCATGCAGGACGACGCGGTGATCATCCTCGACCCGGTGAACCGCAAGGTCATTGACCAGCAGCTGGATGCCGGCACCAAGAACTACGTCGGCGGCAACTGCACCGTCAGCCTGATGCTGATGGGCCTGGGCGGCTTGTTCGAAGCTGGCCTGGTCGAGTGGATGAGTGCCATGACCTATCAGGCGGCCTCTGGGGCCGGCGCGCAGAACATGCGTGAGCTGATCAAGCAGATGGGTGCGACCCACGCCGCAGTCGCCGATCAACTGGCCGACCCGGCCAGCGCGATCCTCGACATCGACCGCCGCGTGGCCGAAGCGATGCGCAGCGATGCCTACCCGACCGAAAACTTCGGCGTGCCGTTGGCCGGTAGCCTGATCCCATGGATCGACAAGGAACTGCCGAACGGCCAGAGCCGCGAAGAGTGGAAGGCCCAGGCCGAGACCAACAAGATCCTCGGCCGCTTCAAGAGCCCGATCCCGGTGGACGGCATCTGCGTGCGCATCGGCGCGATGCGCTGCCACAGCCAGGCGCTGACCATCAAGCTGAACAAAGACGTGCCGATCACCGATATCGAAGCGTTGATC
Source organism: Pseudomonas sp. NFPP24 (assembly GCF_900112095.1). Lineage (NCBI taxonomy): Bacteria > Pseudomonadati > Pseudomonadota > Gammaproteobacteria > Pseudomonadales > Pseudomonadaceae > Pseudomonas > Pseudomonas sp. NFPP24. Next base: position 537,817 of record NZ_FOKD01000003.1, on the reverse strand, counting down.
AGCCAGCACAACCCGTGGGTCAAGCTGGTGCCGAACAACCGTGATATCAGCATGCAGGAGCTGAGCCCGACCAAGGTCACCGGCACCCTGAATGTACCGGTGGGTCGTCTGCGTAAACTGAACATGGGCAGCCAGTTCCTCGGTGCGTTCACCGTGGGCGACCAGTTGCTGTGGGGCGCGGCCGAGCCGCTGCGCCGCATGTTGCGGATCTTGCTGGAGCGTTGATCGCGTGAGGCAATGATGAAAACCCGCGTTCTGGTGACAGGCGCGGGTTTTTTGTTGTTTGGTCGGGCCTCATCGGGGGCAAGCCCCCTCCCACATTTTGACCTGCGAACCCGTTCGAGTGTGGGAGGGGGCTTGCCCCCGATAAGGCCATCAGCCCTACCACAAATGCCAGCTTAATTGCCTCACCCCCCACCACCCGGTAAAGTGCCGCTCCCCCCGCAATGCCCGAGGCAGCCCCCATGACCCAGACCTTTGAAATCGCCGTGATCGGCGCCACCGGCACCGTCGGCGAAACCCTGGTGCAGATCCTGGAAGAGTTGGATTTTCCGGTGGGCACTCTGTATTTGCTGGCGGGCAACAACTCGGCCGGCGCCTCCGTGCCCTTTCGTGGCAAGAATGTGCGGGTCAAGGAAGTCGACGAATTTGACTTCAGCAAGGCGCAGTTGGCGTTCTTTGCGGCGGGGCCGGCGGTCACCCTGAGTTTTGCGCCGCGTGCCACGGCGGCTGGGTGCTCGGTGATCGACTTGTCCGGCGCCTTGCCGGCCACGCAGGCTCCGCACGTGGTGCCGGAGGCCAATGCCCACGTGCTGGAGGGGCTGAAGAAGCCGTTCCAGCTCGGCAGCCCCAGCCCGTCAGCGACCAACCTGGCGGTGGTGCTGGCGCCTTTGCGGGGCTTGCTGGATATCCAGCGGGTGAGCGTCACCGCCAGCCTGGCGATGTCGGCCCAGGGGCGTGAAGCTGTCAGCGAACTGGCCCGGCAAACCGCCGAGCTGCTGAATATGCGCCCGCTGGAGCCGAAGTTCTTTGATCGACAGGTCGCCTTCAACCTGTTGGCTCAGGTTGGCACGCCAGACGCCCAGGGGCATACGGTCCTGGAAAAACGCCTGGTCCACGAATTGCGTGCAGTGCTGGAATTACCTTTGCTAAAGATTTCCGCAACCTGCGTTCAAGCCCCGGTGTTTTTTGGCGATAGCCTGACAGTGTCCTTGCAACTGGGGGCGGCGGTTGATCTGGCGGCGGTGAGCCGCGCACTTGACGCTGCGCCGGGCATCGAGCTTGTGGATGAAGGGGATTTTCCTACAGCCGTCGGCGATGCAGTGGGCCAGGATGTGGTCTACGTCGGTCGCGTCCGGGCAGGTGTGGATGACCCGGCGGAACTAAATCTGTGGCTGACGTCAGATAACGTACGCAAAGGCTCCGCACTGAATGCCGTGCAGCTGGCGCAGTTGTTGATAAAAGGCCTTGCGTAAAAGATACTTGGCGGCAATTTGTAGATTGATTCTAGCCAAGCGCTATGCTTGGTCCCAGGCAGGAAAAGTTGCGCGTCGGTGACCTATCGGCTCGCCATGCCTTATGGCAGCGGTTACCAACCTTCTCGCAGGCCGGGGAGTGTTCAAACAAAGGATGAGGCTATGGTTCAAGTTCGCAAACTGGTGTTAGCAATAGCGGCCGCCTCGGCGCTGTCCTCCGGTATGGCGCAGGCGCTGCAGCTGGGGGAGATGACCCTCAAGTCGAAGTTGAACCAGCCGTTGGCGGTGGAAATCGAATTGCTCGATGTCGGTGGCCTCACGGCCTCCGAGATCACGCCAAGCCTGGCTTCGTCCCAGGCATTTGTGGACGCGGGCGTTGATCGCCAGGCTTTTCTCGATGACCTGACGTTTACCCCGGTGGTCAATCCAAACGGCCGCAGCGTGGTGCGCGTCACCTCCAGCAAGCCGTTGCCTGATTCCTACGTGCGTTTCCTGTTGCAGGTGCAATGGCCTAATGGCCGTTTGATGCGTGACTACAGCGTGTTGCTCGACCCGGCCAAGTTCGAGCAGCCGGCACCCACCGCTGCCGCGCCTGCGCCGCGTCTGGCTGCGCCGACCAACGCCGCGCCCGCCTCGAGCAAACCGGCACAGCACACCACCACCTCCCGCGACACCCTGTGGGAAATCGCCGCGAAGCACCGTAATGGCGGCTCCGTGCAGCAGACCATGCTGGCGATCCAGGCGCTGAACCCGGATGCGTTCATCGACGGCAATATCAACCGGCTGAAAACCGGCCAGGTCCTGCGTCTGCCGGATGCCGTACAAAGCACTGCACTGCCGCAACCCCAGGCAATTGCTGAGGTGAGCGCGCAAAATGCCGCCTGGCGCCAGGGCCGACGCGCCGCCACCAACCCGGCAGCGGGCAAGCAGCAACTGGACGCCACCAAGCGCACCCAGGCCGGTAACGCGCCCGCAAGTACCAACACCAAAGACAACCTGAGCCTGGTGTCGGCCGAGGCCGCCAAGAAGGGCGCCAAGGGCAAGGCGGGCGACAGCGCGGCACTCAGCGACAAGCTGGCGATGACCCAGGAGCAACTGGACACCACCCGTCGCGACAACGAAGAGCTGAAAAGCCGCGCGGCAGACCTGCAAAGCCAGTTGGACAAGCTGCAAAAACTGATTCAACTGAAAAATGATCAGCTCGCCCGCTTGCAGGCTGAAAAGGGTGTTCCGGCTGCTCCGGCGACTGCCGCGATGCCCGCGCAGTTGGCAGGCGAGCCATCCGCCGCGCCTGCCAAGCCCGAGGCTGTCACCCCTGCACCCGTCGCGCCAGCGCCTGAGCCGGTCAAGGCGGACGCGGCACCGGCCAGCGCCGACGGCAAATTCAATGAACTGCTGACCAACCCGATTGTTCTCGGTGTGATCGGTGGTGCGGCGGGCTTGCTGGTGCTGCTGCTCCTGCTGTTATGGGCGCGCCATCGCAATGCGCGCCGCGAAGAGGAAAAACACCTGCGCATGGCGCGGGCCCTGGCTGAAGAGCCGGAGTTCACCTCTAACCTTCATGACGACCTGCCGCCGAGCAGCTTCGAAGGCCTGGAGACGCCGCCGCCCAGCGTAAAGCTGGCCGCCGCACCGGCCCCGGCTCCGGTGGTTGAACCGGCGGCTGTTGTGCCGACTGTTGCTTCCGTACTTGCGCCGCTGGCGGTTGCCGTGGCTCCGGTGAATTCAAACGATGCGCTGGCCCAGGCCCAGTCTCATATCGATCGTGGTCACCTGAACCAGGCCGCCGACGTGCTGGAGCAAGCGATCAAGCATGAGCCCAAGCGCAGCGACCTGCGCTTGAAACTGATGGAAGTCTACGGCCTGCAAAACGACAAGGACGGTTTCGTGACCCAGGAGCGTCAACTGGTGGCCAATGGTGAAAACCACGCCCAGGTCGAGCAGCTCAAGAGTCGCTTCCCGGCCATGGCCGTGTTGGCGGCGGGTGTCAGTGCCGCCGTGGCGGCTGCTGCCCTGGATGCTCAATACGTCAAGGATTTGCTCGAAGACAAACCGGCGCCTGCGCAGCCGGAGGCCTTTGACACTGATTTCGATCTCAGCCTGGACGATCTTGAAGAAGCTTCCCCGGCTCAGATCAAGGACGATCAGCAGACCTTCGAGTCGCTGTTGCAGCAGCAGACCGAAGCCAAGGCCGCTACGGACGACTTGTCGGACTTCGATCTCGACCTGCAACTGGATGCCCCGGCTTCGGCACAATCCGACGACGACTTCCTCTCGGGCCTGGAAGAGCAGATGAAGGACGTGCCGGCCGTCGAGCCGCCGACCCTCACGCCTGCGGCGTTGGACGACTTCGACTTGCCGGAAGACTTCGACCTGTCCTTGGCCGATGAGCCGGAAGCGGCCGCCAAGCCCGATGCTTTCACGTCGGAACTGGATGATGTCAACGCCGAGCTGGATCGCCTGTCCCAGAGCCTGGAACATCCGTCCATCGAGCCGTCCTTTACCGCAGAAGACGCGGCGTTGGGCGATGATGAGCCGGAATTCGACTTCCTCTCCGGCACGGATGAGGTGGCTACCAAGCTCGACCTGGCCCAGGCCTATATCGACATGGGCGATGCGGACGGCGCGCGGGATATCCTTTCCGAAGTGTTGACCGAAGGCGATGAGGTTCAACGCGGCGAGGCCAAGGAAATGCTCGGTCGGTTGGCTTGACAGCCCGTTGTTCAAACAGCGGCGGCCTTCGGGTCGCCGTTTTGCTTTTGTGGGCTCCCCTGCAAACCGGCATAATGGCCGCCTTCGCGCAACTCATCAGGCTCTCAGTTCTTGGCAAATATAGATAACCCGACCGCCGAAATGGCGGCCGCAGGCTTTTACCGCATCGCCTTGGGCGTGGAATACAAGGGCTCGCGCTATCGCGGCTGGCAGCGTCAGGCGTCCGGCGTGCTGACGGTGCAGGAGACCCTGGAGAACGCCCTGTCGAAAGTCGCCGATTCACCGGTATCGCTGATGTGCGCCGGGCGTACCGACGCCGGTGTGCATGCGTGTGGCCAGGTGGTGCACTTTGACACTCAGGCCGAGCGGTCAATGAAGGCCTGGGTGATGGGCGCAAATATCAATTTGCCCCATGACGTCAGCGTCAGTTGGGCCAAGGTCATGCCGGCGCATTTTCATGCGCGTTTCAAGGCCATCGCCCGGCGCTATCGCTATGTGATCTACAACGACCAGATCCGCCCGGCGCACCTTAACGAAGAAATTACCTGGAACCACCGCCCGCTGGACGCCGAGCGCATGGCCGAGGCCGCGCAGCACCTGGTGGGTGTGCATGATTTCAGCGCCTTCCGTGCCGGCCAGTGCCAGGCCAAGTCGCCGATCAAGGAGGTCCACCACCTGCGGGTGACTCGTCATGGCAAGATGATCGTGCTGGATATCCGTGCCGGGGCCTTCCTGCATCACATGGTGCGCAACATCGCCGGGGTGCTGATGACCATCGGCACTGGCGAGCGTCCGGTAGAGTGGGCCAGGGAAGTGCTGGAAAGCCGCGTTCGTCGCACGGGAGGGGTCACGGCACACCCGTTCGGCCTGTACCTGGTGGATGTGGAGTACCGAGACGAGTTCGAGTTGCCGGAGCGTTTCATCGGACCACACTTCCTCACAGGTTTCAGCGAACTTGGCGGCTGACGCCCGGAAAAGCTTTTGTTACCATCCGGGGCTTTCTCGGTCCAACCCTGGAGGTTTCCACGACATGTCAGCCGTTCGCAGCAAGATTTGCGGGATTACCCGCATAGAAGACGCGCTGGCGGCGGTCGAGGCAGGGGCGGATGCCATCGGTTTCGTGTTTTATGCCAAGAGCCCACGGGCGGTGAACGTGCTGCAGGCGCGAGCGATCATCGCCGCATTGCCGCCGTTCGTGACCACCGTGGGTCTGTTCGTCAATGCCAGTCGCTGCGAGCTCAACGAAACCCTGGATGCCGTACCCTTGGACATGTTGCAGTTCCATGGCGACGAAACGCCTGAGGAATGTGAAAGTTACCAGCGGCCGTATATCAAGGCGTTGCGCGTCAAGGCCGGGGATGATATTGCGGCGGCGTGTTCCGCCTACGGCAGTGCCCGCGGGATTTTGCTGGACACCTATGTCGAAGGCGTACCCGGCGGTACTGGCGAAGCGTTCGACTGGTCGCTGATTCCCGCAGGCTTGAGCAAGCCGATCATCCTGGCCGGCGGGCTCAACCCTGCAAATGTCGGGGCGGCAATCGAACAAGTGCGGCCGTATGCCGTGGATGTCAGCGGTGGGGTGGAGCAGGGCAAGGGCATCAAGGATCACAGCAAGATTCGCGCATTCATGCAGGCTGTGCGCAACAGCAGGGGTGCAATGTGACGGCTGGCAGTCTGCCGCCGTCCATAACTACCACTGTGTAAAACAGCCCGGCGCCGCCTGTGGTGGCCCGGAAACGAAGTGGCAACCCTGCGCTGGCAGGTTGTCTGGAAGGCTGAGGATACAGGCAGGAAAAGGCCGGTCGAACGTCTGACCCCGTCCAGCCTGTGTCATCGCCATATATGAATTTAGCTCAAGGGCATACGCGGGGCTGTGTTCAAGCCACCGGTACTGGAGAAAGAAAGCATGAGCAACTGGTTAGTAGACAAACTGATCCCTTCGATCATGCGTTCCGAGGTGAAGAAAAGCTCGGTTCCTGAAGGTCTGTGGCACAAGTGCCCGTCCTGCGACGCGGTGCTGTACCGCCCGGAGCTGGAAAAGACCCTGGACGTTTGCCCCAAGTGCAACCACCACATGCGTATCGGCGCCCGCGCCCGCATCGACATCTTCCTCGACGCCGAAGGCCGTAACGAGTTGGGCGCCGACCTGGAGCCGGTTGACCGTCTGAAGTTCCGTGATGGCAAGAAGTACAAGGACCGCCTGACCGCTGCGCAAAAGCAGACCGGTGAGAAAGACGCCCTGATTTCCGTCAGCGGCAAGCTGCTGGGCATGCCGGTCGTGGTGTCGGCATTCGAGTTCTCCTTCATGGGTGGCTCCATGGGCGCCATCGTCGGTGAGCGCTTTGTCCGCGCCGCCAACTATGCCCTGGAAAACCGTTGCCCGATGATCTGCTTCGCGGCCTCCGGTGGTGCGCGCATGCAGGAAGCCCTGATCTCCCTGATGCAAATGGCCAAGACTTCTGCGGTCCTGGCACGCCTGCGTGAAGAAGGCATCCCGTTCATCTCCGTGCTGACCGACCCGGTCTACGGCGGCGTTTCCGCCAGCCTGGCGATGCTGGGTGACGTGATCGTCGGCGAGCCCAAGGCGCTGATCGGCTTTGCCGGCCCGCGCGTGATCGAGCAGACCGTGCGTGAAAAACTGCCGGAAGGTTTCCAGCGCAGCGAGTTTCTGCTGGAGCACGGTGCGATCGACCTGATCATCCCGCGCGGTGAGCTGCGTCCACGCCTGGGCAACCTGCTGGCGCAAATGATGGGCCTGCCGACTCCGGTGTACGTCGCGCCTAAAGTCGAGCCGATCGTCGTGCCGCCGGTGCCTGCAAACCTATGACCCAACGTACCCTGGGCGAGTGGCTCGCCTACCTTGAGCAGTTGCATCCGTCCGCCATCGACATGGGCCTGGAGCGCTCGCAACAGGTAGCGGCCCGCCTCGGGTTGGGCCGCCCGGCGCCGCGAGTGATCACGGTGACCGGCACCAACGGCAAAGGCTCTACCTGTGCCTTTGTCGCGGCGCTGCTGCAGGCCCAGGGGCTGAAAGTCGGCGTCTACAATTCCCCGCACCTGCTGCGTTATAACGAGCGGGTGCAGCTCAACGGTGTCGAAGCCACGGATGAGCAACTCTGCGAAGCCTTCGCCGCACTCGATGCGGGCCGGGGCGAGATCTCCCTGACTTACTTCGAGATGGGCACCCTGGCGGCGTTCTGGCTGTTCGAGCGTGCGCAACTGGATGTGGTCGTGCTGGAAGTCGGCTTGGGTGGGCGCCTGGATACGGTCAACGTGGTGGATGCCGATTTGGCGTTGATCACCAGTATTGGCGTGGACCACGCCGACTATCTTGGCAATACCCGTGAGTCCGTGGCCTATGAAAAGGCCGGAATCTTCCGCCAGGGCAAGCCGGCGTTATGTGGTGATATCGACCCTCCGCACACCTTGCTGGACAAGGTGCGTGAGCTGGATTGCCCATTATTCCTGCGTGGCCGCGAATTCAATCTCGAGATCGGCGCCTTTGACTGGCAGTGGCGTGGGCGTGATGCCCGTGGCCAGGTTGTCGAGCTGAGCGGCCTGCCGCTGCTGAATCTACCGATGGAAAACGCCGCGCTCGCGCTGCAAGCCTATCTGCTGCTGGATCTGCCGTGGAATGCCGAACAGATCGCGGCCACCTTGCTGGCGACTCGCGTGGTAGGGCGTCTGGACCGACGTGAATTCGAATGGCAGGGCAAGCGCCTGAACCTGCTGCTGGACGTGGGGCATAACCCCCATGCGGCCGAGTACCTGGCGCAGCGTCTGTCACGTACGCCGCCGGTCGGTCGTCGCTTGGCTGTGTTCGGTCTGCTGGCCGACAAGGACCTGGAAGGGGTGGTCGCGCCCTTGCTGGGCAGTGTCCAGGCCTGGGCCGTCGCGCCGCTGGATACACCGCGCAGCCGCCCGGCCACCGAGCTGGAAGCGGCCTTGCAGAACCTTGCTGCGCCGGTGACGTCGTATGCAAGCGTGACCGATGCCCTTGAAGCACAGTGCGCCATTGCCACGCCCGACGATGAGATTCTGTTGTTCGGGTCATTTTATTGTGTTGCCGAGGCGCTTGAGTGGTTAGCCCGGCGCTCCACGGAGGAAGCTGCACATGGCATTACTGGATAGCGCATACAAGCAGCGAATGGTCGGTGCCCTGGTGCTGGTGGCATTGGCGGTGATCTTCCTGCCAATGCTGTTTTCTCGCCAGGATGAAGAGCGTCAGGTCGTTGTCGAGGCGCCGGCCGCGCCCCAGGCGCCCACGGTGCCTCAGGTGCAGGTTGAGCCAGTGGTGGTTCCAGAGCCTCAGGCCTTGCCGGAGGAGGAACCGGTGCCGACTGATGCTCAGGTAGCCGCGCAGCAAGCGCCGTCGATGCCGGTGCAGCCGAGCGTGCCGGTGGTCAAGCCGGCGCCCGCGCCGACCGTAGCGGCCAAGCCTGCTGCGCCGGCACCTGCGCCCAAGCCGGTAGCGCCGCAGCCCGCCGCGCCGGGCAAGCCGGATGTCGGCCAGAGCCGCATCGATCCGAATGGCTTGCCGATCAGTTGGTCGATCCAGGTGGCCAGCCTGGGCAGCCGCGAGGGCGCCGACGCGTTGCAAAAGAAGCTGCGTAGCCAAGGCTACAACGCCTATATCCGTAGTGCCGATGGCAAGAACCGGGTGTTTATCGGGCCGCTGATCGAGCGTGCCGAGGCAGACCGCCTGCGGGATTTGCTGGATCGCCAGCAGAACCTCAAGGGTTTCGTGACCCGGTTCCAGCCTGAGCGGGGTTGAAAGCGGATTTGCTCGTCCCAAACTACTGATTTGCAAGGCAGCCACAATCACAGCTTACCGATAGCCCGACGCTCTGCTAAAATGCGCCGCCTCATCTGTCCGTAGGCTCCAACGTGCCATTTACCTGGGTTGATTGGGCGATTGTTGCAATCGTCGCCATCTCCGCTTTGATCAGTCTAAGCCGCGGCTTCGTCAAAGAAGCACTGTCGTTGCTGACCTGGATCATCGCAGGAGTCGTAGCCTGGATGTTCGGTGGTTCATTGTCGGTCTACCTGGCCGGATACATCGAGACACCTTCGGCTCGCGTCATCGCGGGCTGCGCCATCATGTTCATCGCCACGCTGCTGGTGGGGGCAATGGTCAATTATCTTATTGGCGAGTTGATACGTGTCACCGGCCTCTCCGGGACCGATCGATTTCTCGGCATGGCCTTCGGCGCCGCGCGTGGCGCGTTGCTGGTGGTCGTGGCGGTCGGGCTCTTGAGCCTGGGGCCGGTACAGCAGGATTCGTGGTGGCAGGAGTCGGTACTCGTGCCAAAATTTCTATTGGTTGCAGACTGGTCCAAGAACCTCATTCTGGGGTGGAGCAGTCAGTGGCTGGCCAGCGGAATCAGCGTACCCGCTGATCTTCCGTTCAAGGAACACCTCTTGCCGGCCAAAACGCCTCAGTAAGTTGTGTTCAGTCAAGATTCATTAAGTAGGGGTTGCGTCGCATGTGTGGCATCGTCGGTATCGTCGGTAAGTCGAACGTCAATCAGGCGCTGTATGACGCGCTAACCGTCCTCCAGCACCGCGGCCAGGACGCTGCCGGTATTGTGACCAGCCACGACGGCCGGTTATTCCTGCGCAAGGACAATGGTCTGGTACGTGACGTGTTCCATCAGCGTCACATGCAGCGTCTGGTCGGGCATATGGGCATTGGCCATGTGCGTTATCCGACTGCCGGTAGCTCGACGTCGGCCGAAGCTCAACCTTTCTACGTCAACTCGCCTTACGGCATCACCCTGGCGCACAACGGCAACCTGACCAACGTTGAACAACTGGCCAAGGAGATCTACGAATCTGACCTGCGCCACGTCAACACCAGTTCCGACTCGGAAGTGCTGCTCAACGTGTTCGCCCACGAGCTGGCCCAGCGTGGCAAGCTGCAGCCGACCGAAGAAGACGTATTCGCCGCCGTTACTGACGTGCATAACCGTTGCGTCGGTGGTTACGCGGTAGTGGCCATGGTCACCGGCTATGGCATCGTCGGTTTCCGTGACCCGCACGGCATCCGCCCGATCGTGTTCGGCCAGCGTCACACCGACGAAGGCGTCGAGTACATGATCGCTTCCGAAAGTGTGTCCCTGGACGTGCTGGGCTTCACCCTGATTCGCGATCTTGCGCCGGGCGAAGCGGTGTACATCACTGAAGACGGCAAGCTGCACACCCGTCAGTGCGCCGTGGCGCCGAAGCTCACCCCGTGCATCTTCGAACACGTCTACCTGGCGCGTCCGGATTCGATCATCGACGGCGTTTCGGTCTACAAGGCGCGTCTGCGCATGGGCGAGAAGCTGGCCGAGAAGATCCTGCGCGAGCGCCCGGAGCACGACATCGACGTAGTGATCCCGATCCCGGACACCAGCCGCACCGCCGCGCTGGAACTGGCCAATCACCTGGGCGTCAAGTTTCGCGAAGGCTTCGTGAAGAACCGCTACATCGGCCGCACCTTCATCATGCCGGGCCAGGCAGCGCGCAAGAAGTCGGTACGCCAGAAGCTCAATGCCATCGAGCTGGAATTCCGCGGCAAGAACGTGATGCTGGTGGATGACTCCATCGTGCGCGGCACCACCTGCAAGCAGATCATCCAGATGGCCCGCGAAGCCGGTGCGAAGAACGTGTACTTCTGTTCCGCAGCGCCTGCCGTGCGTTACCCGAACGTGTACGGCATCGACATGCCGAGCGCCCACGAGCTGATCGCACACAACCGTTCGACACAGGACGTGGCCGACCTGATCGGCGCCGACTGGTTGATCTACCAGGACCTGCCAGACCTGATCGAAGCGGTCGGTGGTGGCAAGATCAAGATCGAGCAGTTCGACTGCGCGGTGTTCGACGGCAAGTACGTGACAGGCGACGTTGATGAGGCCTACCTGAACAAGATCGAGCAGGCGCGCAACGACTCGTCGAAGATCAAGACCCAGGCGGTCAGCGCGATCATCGACCTGTACAACAACTGAGTGACAACCGGCCCTGAGGGGCCGGTTTTGTATCTTAAATAAAGAATTGAGTAAGGAGTGGCAGCATGAGTCAGGAATGGGATGCCGGTCGGTTGGACAGCGACCTCGATGGCGTAGCTTTCGATACCCTGGCTGTGCGCGCCGGCCAGCACCGCACCCCGGAAGGTGAGCACGGTGATCCGATGTTCTTCACCTCCAGCTACGTGTTCCGTACTGCGGCCGATGCCGCTGCGCGCTTTGCCGGCGAAGTGCCGGGCAACGTGTATTCGCGTTACACCAACCCGACCGTGCGTGCGTTCGAAGAGCGTATCGCGGCGCTGGAAGGCGCTGAGCAGGCGGTTGCAACGGCGACCGGCATGGCCGCCATCCTGGCGGTGGTGATGAGCCTGTGCAGCGCTGGTGACCATGTGCTGGTGTCGCGCAGCGTGTTCGGGTCGACCATCAGCCTGTTCGAAAAGTATTTCAAGCGTTTCGGCATCGAAGTCGATTACGTGCCCCTGGCGGATCTGTCCGGCTGGGATGGGGCGATCAAGGCCAACACCAAGCTGCTGTTCGTCGAGTCGCCGTCCAACCCTCTGGCCGAACTGGTGGATATCGCTGCGTTGTCCGAAGTGGCGCACGCCAAGGGCGCAATGCTGGTGGTGGACAACTGCTTCTGCACTCCGGCGTTGCAACAGCCGTTGAAGCTGGGCGCGGATATCGTTGTGCACTCGGCCACCAAGTTCATCGATGGCCAGGGCCGTTGCATGGGTGGTGTGGTGGCGGGTCGCAGCGAACAGATGAAGGAAGTCGTCGGCTTCCTGCGCACCGCTGGCCCGACCTTGAGCCCGTTCAACGCCTGGATCTTCCTCAAAGGCCTGGAAACCCTGAGCCTGCGCATGAAGGCCCATTGCGCCAACGCCCAGGCCCTGGCCGAATGGCTGGAGCAACAGGACGGCATCGAGAAGGTGCACTACGCCGGCCTCAAGAGCCACCCGCAACACGAATTGGCTCAGCGTCAGCAGCGCGGTTTCGGTGCTGTGGTGAGTTTCGAAGTGAAGGGCGGCAAAGAGGGCGCCTGGCGCTTTATCGATGCGACACGCCTGATCTCCATCACCGCCAACCTGGGTGACAGCAAAACCACCATTACCCACCCGAGCACCACGTCTCACGGCCGCCTGGCGCCGCAGGAGCGTGAGGCGGCCGGTATTCGTGACAGTCTGATCCGCATTGCGGTAGGCCTGGAAGACGTGACGGACTTGCAGGCTGATCTGGCTCGCGGGTTGGCGGCCTTGTGATCGAGTGGTCCATGGAAGTCGCAGCCGCCAGTAACGGGCGTGTCGCGCTGGTGACGGGCGCGGCGCGAGGCATTGGCCTCGGGATTGCCGCGTGGCTGATCAGTGAGGGTTGGCAGGTGGTGTTGACCGACCTGGACCGCGAGCGCGGTTCCAAGGTGTCCAAGGTGTTGGGCGAGAATGCCTGGTTTATCAGCATGGACGTGGCCGACGAGAAGCAAGTCGCCCAGGGGGTCGCCGAGGTGTTGGGGCAGTTCGGGCGCCTGGACGCGTTGGTCTGCAACGCGGCGGTGGCCGACCCGCGCAACATCACGCTGGAAAGCCTGGACCTGGCGTACTGGAATCGGGTGCTGGCGGTGAACCTCAGTGGGCCGATGTTGCTGGCCAAGCACTGTGCGCCGTATCTGCGTGCCCATGGCGGCGCTATCGTCAACCTGGCGTCGACGCGGGCTCGCCAATCGGAGCCTGACACCGAGGCCTATGCCGCGAGCAAGGGCGGCTTGCTGGCCCTGACACACGCCCTGGCGATGAGCCTGGGGCCGGAAGTGCGGGTCAACGCGGTCAGCCCCGGCTGGATCGATGCGCGGGATCCGGCGGCCCGGCGTGCCGAGCCCTTGAGTGACGCCGATCACGCCCAGCATCCTGCGGGCAGGGTAGGCACCGTGGAAGACGTGGCGGCAATGGTGGCGTGGCTGCTGTCGCGCCAGGCGGGGTTTGTTACCGGGCAAGAGTTTGTCGTGGATGGCGGCATGAGCAAGAAGATGATTTACAGCGAGTAGGGTGGATAGCTGTCTTGAAGCAATTTTGTCTTTTTCAGAAAAACTTCAAGCGGGCTATTGACTTAGGTCCGCTACCTGCGTAAATTTCGCGGCCTCAACGAAGCAAAGGGTGATTAGCTCAGCCGGGAGAGCATCTGCCTTACAAGCAGAGGGTCGGCGGTTCGATCCCGTCATCACCCACCACTTCTTGAGAGTTTTGCTTCAGGGCAAGACGCAACGTTAAAGGTTGCACCGACGCGCAGCGGTAGTTCAGTCGGTTAGAATACCGGCCTGTCACGCCGGGGGTCGCGGGTTCGAGTCCCGTCCGCTGCGCCATATTTTCCAGGTTCGATGTGTCGGACTTGAGATTGAACAGCCAAGGCTGATCGATCAGATGTTTAAAGACGGTTGAAGCCTTATGTTCAGCCGGTCAAGCGATACGCAGCGGTAGTTCAGTCGGTTAGAATACCGGCCTGTCACGCCGGGGGTCGCGGGTTCGAGTCCCGTCCGCTGCGCCATATCTGTCTCAAGGCCCACTGAACGCCTTGAAGCACAAAGCGAGCCTCTGGCTACTTTGATCCGATAGCAAAGACCCTGGTCGAAAGACCGGGGTTTTTTGTGTCTGTGATTTGATAAGTGCGACCTGTAGGAGCCTGCAAACGGGCTCCTACAGGTTCGAGTCAGAATCCCAATTTGTCGCGTAGCCCGTAGTACCAGGCACCCATTGCCGCAAATGGTGTGCGCAACAGTTGCCCACCCGGGAACGGGTAGTGCGGCAGGTCGGCAAACGCGTCAAAACGCTCTGCCTGGCCTCGCAGTGCCTCTGCCAGTACCTTGCCCGCCAGGTGCGTATACGTCACGCCATGGCCGCTGCAGCCCTGTGAGTAGTAGATGTTGTCGCCCAGGCGACCCACCTGCGGCAAACGCGACAGGGTCAGCAGGAAATTGCCGGTCCAGGCGTAGTCTATCTTCACGTCCTTGAGTTGCGGGAAGGCCTTGAGCATCTTCGGGCGGATGATCGCTTCGATATTCGCCGGGTCGCGCGCGCCATACACCACGCCGCCGCCGAAGATCAGACGCTTGTCGCGCGTGAGGCGGTAGTAGTCGAGCAGGTAGTTGCAGTCTTCGACGCAGTAATCCTGCGGCAGCAACGTTCTCGCCAGCTCATCGCCCAAGGGGGCGGTGGTGATCACTTGTGTGCCGCACGGCATGGACTTGGCGGCCAACTCCGGCACCAGGTTGCCCAGGTAGGCATTCCCCGCGACGATGATGAACTTGGCCCTGACCTTGCCCTCGGCGGTATGCGCCACCGGGTTGGCGCCGCGCTCGATACGCACGGCAGCGGATTGCTCGTAGATCGTGCCGCCCAGGGACTCCACGGCGGCCGCTTCGCCGAGTGCCAGGTTGAGTGGGTGGATGTGCCCCGCGCTCATGTCCAGCAGGCCGCCGACGTAGTTGTCACAGGCCACTACTTCGCGAATACGGCGTTCGTCCAGCAGCTCCAGTTGGGTGTGGCCGTAGCGCTCCCATAGACGCTTCTGTGACTCCAGATGGCCCATGTGCTTACTGTTGAGCGCGGCGAAAACACCACCATCCTTCAGGTCGCACTGAATCTGATGCTTGGCCACCCGCTCGCGAATGATCTTGCCGCCTTCAAACGCCATCTGCCCCAGCAGTTGCGCCTGCCTGGGGCCGACACTGCGCTCGATTACATCAATATCACGGCTGTAGCTGTTGACGATCTGCCCGCCATTGCGGCCCGAGGCGCCAAACCCCACCTTGGCGGCTTCCAGCACCGTCACGCGAAAACCGCTCTCCAGCAGGAACAGGGCGCTGGAGAGGCCGGTGTAGCCGGCGCCGATCACGCACACATCGGTTTCGACGTCGCCTTGCAGGACTGGACGAGGTGGAGCTGCATTCGCGGAAGCGGCGTAATACGACTGGGGGTAGGGGGTGTTCGCCATCCTGGAACCTCTGTTTTATATTTTTTACGAGTGCGCCGATCCTACCTGAGTTGAAAATTGCCTGCCAGCCACCCGAAATCCGCAGGTGTACCCCACGCAAATAAAAAATTCGCATATTCATAGGGTTAGCTGCAAAAAAGATGTTGACACCCCTCCGGAATTCCGTAGAATGCCGCCTCACAGCAGGCACGTAGCTCAGTTGGTTAGAGCACCACCTTGACATGGTGGGGGTCGTTGGTTCGAGTCCAATCGCGCCTACCAAACAAAATCCGCTCTGCTGGGCGGTCTAGAAGGGCTCACCGAAAGGTGGGCCCTTTTTTGTTGGTGTGATTTGCAAGGTTTTTTGCAAAACCCTCCAGATGCTTCCGGGTCATGGCCGGCGGGTAAGAGGGGGGCGTCATCGGTTTACTCGCTCAGGCCTCAGAAACAAGCGGCGCTGAGATGCGTGAGTCCCTGCGGGGCTATCCACTCTCGCTACATGCACGATGTTCAACCACCCACAAAATTTATTGGTTCGCAGCAACAATTTTTCTTGTTGGACACCTCCCGCCCCCAGGCAGCAAAGTTGCGGCCACTGACGCTCGACCTTCTGGGTCAACAATAAAAAACCGAGCCGACTGCACGCCACTTCCTGCTGTGAACCCTTTGTTCACATCCTGCTGTAATGGCGCCGCAGCGCGCACTTAAGGACCTCACCGCCATGCAAACTGTTGTGAACTTATGGCCGTTGATCGGCGTACTGGTGATCGTGGTTGGCTTTGTATTGCGTATCAACCCTCTGTTGGTGGTCACCGCCGCCGCTATCGCCACCGGGCTTGCCGCCCATTTCCCCCTGGAAAAAATCCTCGCCACCATGGGCGATGGCTTCCTTCAGACCCGTGCCCTGCAATTGATTCTGTTGCTGCCCCTGGCGGTCATTGGACTGCTGGAGCGGCATGGGCTGCGCCTGCATGCGCAGAATTGGATTGCACGGTTCGAGCGCGCCACGGTCGGGCGCTTGTTGATCATCTATCTGTTTGTGCGTGAATCCACGGCCGCCATGGGCTTGACCAGCCTGGGCGGGCATCCGCAGATGGTGCGTCCGCTGCTGGCGCCGATGGCTGAAGGTGCAGCGGAAAAACGCTACGGCAAACTTCCCGAAAAACTGCGTCATAAAGTGCTGGCGATGTGCGCGGCAACTGACAATGTCGGCCTGTTTTTTGGTGAGGATATCTTTGTCGCCTTCGGTGCAATCGCCTTGATGCACACCTTCCTGCTGGGCTCGGGGATTGATGTGGAGCCGCTGCATATTGCGGTATGGGGGATTCCTACGGCGATCTGCGCCTTCATCATTCACGCGATCCGCCTGCATCGCTTTGACCGAAGGCTCACCCGAGAGATGACGCCGGCCGCTGCACCCGTGGAGGCCGCACAATGATTATTTCCATTCAATACCTGTATTGGCTGGCCGGGGTTCTGCTGCTGATCACGGCGGGCATGATCCTGATGGATCGCACCCATCCCAAACGCTGGACCAGTGCATTGTTTTGGCTGTTGTTCGCCATTCCATTCCTGATCGGTGAGCGTCTGCCGTCGGTGGCTATCGGGGTAGGCATAGTGGTCATGGCCTTGATAGCCGGCATGGGCGGCGTCGGCCGTGGCAAGCATGCGGAGCTGCACGACAAGGCATCCCGTGCCAGTGCTGGTCGCCTGGGGCACAAGCTGTTCATCCCGGCGTTGGCGATCCCGCTGACCACGGTGATCGGATCGGTGTTGCTCAAACACACCGAGATCGGCGGAGTGCCGTTGCTGGACCCGAAAAACACGACCTTCGTTTCCCTCGGTATCGGCTGCCTGATCGCCCTTGGCCTGGCGTGCTGGTTGACCCGTGATACGCCGGTGCAGGCCTTGCGTGAATCCCGTCGCCTGACTGAAGCGCTTGGCTGGGCCATGGTGCTGCCGCAGATGCTGGCAATGCTGGGCTTACTGTTCAACGAAGCCGGGGTTGGTACGGCTGTCGCGCACGTCACCACTACCTATATCAACCTTGATTTCAAGTTGGTGGCGGTGATCGTCTATGTGCTGGGCATGGCGTTGTTTACGGTGATCATGGGGAATGGCTTTGCAGCTTTTCCTGTAATGACCGGCGGTGTCGGCGTGCCGGTGTTGGTGGGTATCTATGGCGGTAACCCCGCGGTGATGGCGGCGATCGGTATGTTCTCCGGCTACTGCGGTACCCTGATGACCCCGATGGCAGCCAACTTCAATATCGTTCCGGCGGCGTTGCTCGAGCTGCCGGACAAGAATGCGGTAATCAAGGCCCAGCTTCCGACCGCGTTGATGATGCTGGTGGTCAATATTGTGCTGCTTTATCTGTTGATGTGAGGCCGTGATGCAAATTGTACTGCTGACGGGTTTCGAGCCCTTTGATCAAGACCGGGTGAACCCCTCCTGGGAAGCCGTGCGCCAACTGGACGGCGTGCGACTGGGAAGCGATGTGCAGATTGTTGCGCGATTGCTGCCTTGCGCATTTGCCACGGCGGGCGCGTGCGTGACCGGGCTGATCGACGAGTTGCACCCTGCGATGGTGATTGCGACTGGCCTGGGGCCTGGGCGTAGCGATATCTCAGTCGAACGGGTGGCGATCAATATCAATGATGCACGCATCCCCGATAACCTCGGGGAGCAGCCTATCGATACGGCTGTCGTAGCCGGCGGCCCGGCGGCCTACTTCACGACCTTGCCGATCAAGGCGATGGTCAAGGCTGTGCGCGACGCGGGAGTCGCGGCCTCGGTATCGCAGACGGCTGGGACATTTGTGTGTAACCAGGTGTTTTATCTGTTGCAGCATGCGCTCGCAGGTTCTGGGGTACGCAGTGGGTTTATCCACGTACCTTTTCTGCCAGAGCAGGTGGCAGATTCACAGCGGCCCTCAATGGCGTTGGATACGTTGGTTGCGGGGCTGCAGACAGCTGTGCTGGCGGCGTGGCAAACACCGGTAGATGCAGAGGAAGCGGGCGGGCAGGTCAGCTGATCGGCCCGACGCTCCTCAAATCGCAAACAGTCGGGTAAGCCCGAAGGTGATAGCGCAAGCCAGGCCTGTCATGGCGAATGCGGTTGCCACGTACCATTTGATAAGGTTCAGTTCAGTAGTTGCCAGGTCTGCCTTGGAAGCGAAGTGCTTGTCCATGGCATCTGCCTTGCTCGAAACGGTGATCAGCTTCTCATTCATTTCAGCCAGCCCCTTTTCCAGTAAACCTAATCGCATTTCCATTTCAGGATCTCCATAATTTTACCGCTGCCGGCTCTCCCTTGAGCCCCTTGGGAAGCGAGACTAGTCTGGCTTGCGACCAGTGTTAAGAGACAAACCTTTGCAAAATAACACCGGGCGTTTGCGCTCAATCTTCCCGTCTAGGAAAGAACAACTCAAAACACGTCACACCTGCCTCACTGCTTACGCTGTACCGCCCGTTATGCAGTTGCATGATGGTTGCCACAATCGATAATCCCAACCCGTTGGACTGTGCAGAACGTTCCCGTGACTCATCCACCCGGTAAAACCGTTCGAACAGCCGCGGCAGATGCTCGGCGGCGATGGTCTCGCCTTGATTGCTGACCCTCAGGTGAATGCCATCGGCGCTTGGCACGGCGCGGATCTCCAGCTCGGTACCTGGCGCACCATATTTGATGGCGTTGGCGCACAGGTTCGCCAGGGCCCTGCGCAGCAGCATTGGCTCCGCCCAGATCACGCCTTCACCTTCGGCGTGAATGCTGATATCCACATCACCCGCCAAGCCCTCAAAGTACTCGGCGATGCGTTCCACCTCGTCCCAGGCACTGAGTTCCTGGCGTTGCCGCAAAGCACTGGCCGGGTCGGTGCGCGCGAGGAACAGCATGTTATCGAGCATCCGCGCCAGGCGTTCAAGCTCTTCCACATTGGACGCCAACAACTGCTGATAACTTTCAATGCTGCGGTGCTGTTGCAGGGCGACCTGGGTTTCTCCCAGCAAATTGTTGATGGGTGTGCGCAGCTCGTGGGCCATGTCGGTGGACACCTGACCCAGTTGGACAAAGCCCTTGGCCAGCCGCTCAAGCATGGTATTGAATGAATCAATCATCGGTAGCAGTTCCTTAGGCGCGCCGTGGCTGTCGAGGCGTTCGGCGAGGTTGCCGACGCCAATGCCTTGAGCGTGCCGGGCCAGGCGTCGCATCGGTAACAGCCCGCGATGAACCAGCAGGTAGCCGACCAGGGCCAGGATGATCGCGGCAATGCTCGCCAGGATATAAACGCTCAGGCGATAGCTGGCGAGTACGCTGGTGCGCTC
Organism: Pseudomonas sp. NFPP24; assembly: GCF_900112095.1. NCBI lineage: Bacteria > Pseudomonadati > Pseudomonadota > Gammaproteobacteria > Pseudomonadales > Pseudomonadaceae > Pseudomonas > Pseudomonas sp. NFPP24. Next base: position 518,338 of record NZ_FOKD01000003.1, on the reverse strand, counting down.
GGTCATCAGGCGCCCCGTGGTGACTTGCAGGCTGCCCAGGTCGCCGGAGTCGATGGACGCGGCGACGGTGGCGAAGGGTACGCCGTTGATGCTGGGAAAATGGTGTACGTCGGCGAGCGTCAGTTCGTGGTTCTTGGGGACCGGGGGTATGGAAGGCAGGTCGATATTGCCGGGATTGACCGTCAGCAATGGCTTCTGTCCTGGCGCGGCGATGCTCAGTACCGATTCGCGGTTGCCGAGCATGTTCTGGAACAACTCCGGCTTGGTCTTGATCAGGTCCAGGGTGTTGCTGTCATTGAGCAGGTTGCGCAACTGATCGATGCGGTAGATCAAGGCCGCGTCGTCACGCATGATCAATTCCCGCTCCAGTTCGCGATACAGCGCCACACCGAGGGTCGCCAGCAGGGCGAAGGCGAGCAGGGCGAAGATCAACGCCAGACGCAGGGTCAGGGAGTAATGACGGCGTGTGTTCATGGCTGGGTATCGAAACGGTAGCCGATGCCACGCACGCTGTGGATCAGCTTGAGCTGGAACGGGTCGTCGATTTTCAGGCGCAGGCGCCGTACGGCCACGTCGACCACGTTGGTGTCGCTGTCGAAATTCATGTCCCACACCCGCGAGGCGATCAGCGAGCGGGACAGCACCTGGTCCTGATGAGTGGCGAACAGGTGCAGCAAGGCGAACTCTTTGTTGGTCAGGGTGATGCGGGTGCCGGCGCGGGTGACACGGCGTTTGAGCACGTCGATTTGCAGGTCGGCGATCTGCAGCTGTTCCTCCTCGCGGCTTGGGCCACGACGGGTCAGGGTTCGCAAACGTGCCACCAGTTCGGCGAAGGAAAAAGGCTTGATCAGGTAATCATCTGCACCCAGCTCCAGGCCCTTGATGCGGTCGGCAATGTCGTCGCGAGCCGTCAGGAAAAGTACCGGCGTATCCGCTTCCTTTCGCAGGCGGCGCAGCACCTCCCAGCCGTCCATTTTCGGCATCATCACATCCAGCACGATCACGTCGAACGCTGTTTCCAGGGCCTGGTGCAAACCGTCCACGCCGTCACGGGCGAGGCTGACGGAGTAACCCAGTTCCTGCAGGCCGTTGAGCAGGTAATTGCCGGCCTTGGGTTCGTCTTCGACTACAAGAATGTTCATGGAAAGTGCCCTGTCTCAATGCGTGGCGCAAGTGTAGCCCGATCAATTGTCGCTGGCGCAACCGATGCCCTGGACCTGGTAGTCCAACACATGTTCGCGACCCTGGCTGTCCAGGTAGTCGAGGCGCGCCGGGACGATGCCGCATTGGCCGTAGGTGTCGGTGCTCGACAGCACTTTGGCCACATCCAGGTGCACGAAGAAGCCGGTTTTGTCATGGATCACAGGTTCTGCGGCAAGCACGGAACCGGTAGCGAGCAGAGCGGTAAAACCGAGGACAAACAGTTTCATGGTGGTATCTCTCTTAAAGGGTTAGCTGCCAGATCGTGACAGTGAGTTCACGGTAACCAGGCACCCCGAACAGCCAACCAACAGGATGATGACAAGTTTGTAATGCACGGCTCAGGGCTGGCGGCCAGAGGCCTCGAGGATCAGGTCGGTGATTTCCTTGGCGTGGGACACCAGCGACAGGTGGCTCGAAGGCAGCTCGATGGTGGTGGCGTTCATGCGCTTGGCGAGGAAGCGCTCCAAGTCCGGCTTGATGGTCTGGTCATTCGCCGACACTGCATACCAGGAAGGCTTGGTGTGCCAGGCGGCGTTGACGGTGCGACCGCTGAACAGGGTCTTGGCGATGGGCTGCTGCACGGCGTACAGCTCCATGGCCTTGGCATGCGGCACATCGCCGGCAAAGTACTTGAGGAAGGCCTCCTGGCTCAGGGTGAGGTAGCCGTCGTGGTCTTCAACGCCGGCCCGCACCGGCATGCTTGGATACTTTGCCGAGAGCGCGACAAAGTCCTCATTGGCGTCAGGCGCGCGGGCGGCCACGTACACCAGGGCGCTGACCTTCGGGTTGGCCCCGGCGTCGACTCCACTGTATGAAGTGAGGGTGCTGGTAAGACTTACCGCTCCATTACAAACCTGTAATGCAATCGACCTCGGTAGCGTTTACAAGCACCGAGGTGATCCGTAGATTGCATCGGGCCTATCATTTTTCCGCCCATGAGGAATTCGCTCAGTGTCTATCCGAGCTTCAGCCGTGTTCAATCGCCGTTACCGTGCCTTTTTGTTTGATATGGATGGGACCTTGCTCAACTCCATTGCCGCTGCCGAGCGGGTGTGGAGCATCTGGGCTGAACGTCATGGGCTGGATGTGGCGGCTTTTTTGACGACTATTCACGGCGCCCGCGCGATCGACACCATCACACGCCAGGCATTGCCGGGCGTCGATCCCGAGGTTGAAGCGCAGTGGATCACCGAGGCTGAAATCAATGATGTCGAAGGTGTTGTGGCGATTTCCGGCGCCGTGGCGTTTCTGAACCGCCTGCCGGGTGATCAATGGGCGTTGGTCACTTCTGCCCCCAGGGAGTTGGCGTTGCGCCGACTGCAAGCAGCGGGCATTGCGCCGCCGGCGGTATTGGTGACGGCTGAAGACGTGGCCGTCGGCAAGCCGAATCCGGCTTGTTACGTTTTGGGGGCGCAACGCCTGGGTGTGCCGGTGCAGGAATGCCTGGTGTTTGAAGATGCGCCGGTGGGTATTCGTGCGGGAGAGGCCGCAGGCGCGGATGTGATGGTCGTGACGTCGACGCATCACACGCCTATGGCCACTGACCACCCTTCGATAGACGGGTACCAGCAGTTGGACGTACAGCGTGACGCAGATGGCTTGTTGTACTTGAAGAGTCGGACGGGCTGATACGAAAAGGCCAAACTCGCGCTGTGACGCTGTTGATAGGGGGGCTGCTAGCGATGAGCGCGATGTCACTGACGCGTTTGCCGGCACAACCTGCGTTGTACGGACTTCTGGATGGGTTTGAGACAAAACAGGAACAAGTACCCGCAAAGCAGCAGCGCCAAGTCCAGCCCCGAATGAGGAGCGGCGGAGCCGGAGCCTTCGATTGCATACTTCAAACCATAGGCCAGCCCTGCGAAGACCCATCCTATCGATAAGGCGATCATCCAAGACGTGTAGGCAAATGGCGGTGGGGGCCTGGGCCGCATCGACATGCTCCTGAATGCACGCGGATAGCTGAGTGTCAGTCAGAAGATTCGGCTGAGAATGAAACAACAAGTTCCGGGCGTGAAGACAGTTTCATCTTTCCATGAAGATGAACGTATTGGTGGCGTCAGTCACGCAGCAATGACAAGAGCGGTGTGAAGAGGTTTTCGCCAGCCATTACAGTGCACGAAAGGGCTGGCTACTGAGGGCGCTTCAAGGCGTCTGGTTTTTGTCCGGGGCAGTCAAACCGGCCTGGATGCGCTGGTAGATCTCCTCGCGATGCACGGCAACATCCTTGGGTGCGTTGATGCCGATTCTTACTTGCTGGCCGCTGACGCCCAGGATGGTGACCGTGATGTCATCACCGATGTTTATGCTTTCACCAACTTTGCGGGTGAGTATCAGCATGGACTTCTCCTTGATTACTTTTAAGGACACATGTTTCAGACAGGGCAGGTGTCGGATGTGTGTAGCTTACTGCTAAGCGCTTCCCTGTGACTGCCTCTTTTTAGGACGCATAGAGGCGACATTAATTCCCATGGCGGCATCATACAGGTCTGCGATACATGATTCGCATTGTTTAAGCCAATGTTTATGACGGCCAGAATAGACAGTGAATGATAAAGTCGCCTCTTTATCTTTAAAGGAGCAGGGCAGTGCGTAAAGTAGCGATGGCAATGGCGGTGTTGGCATTGGCCGGTTGCGGTGAGGACAAACGCGTGGAGGCCCCCAGGAGCAAGCCTGTCGTGACCGAAAACCAGCCTCGAACCGGCGCGATTGCTGCCCAGGAATGGGACGTGTGGGTCGGGCCGCCGGACCACAAGCTACAGGCCATCACCGACCTTACGGCCTGGTTGCTGGAGCATGGTTTCAACTTTTACATCGTGAAGGTTGACGGCAAGGACGAAGTCCTGCTGGGGCCGTTCGCGACCAAGGCTGAAGCGCAGGCCAAGCAGGCACTGCTCAACGAGAAAATGGCGCGCGCCAAGAAAACCGATACCGAATCGCAGGTTATCGAGCACAAGGCGGCACAGTAACGCGCCGGGTGGGCGGGAGTTTCGCCCATTTTCAACTACAGGCTTTCAGATTCACCGGGCCGACAAACTCATTGCCGCGCCCCATCACACACGCCACTGTCTGGTTACGCTGGCGCTCCCATGCCTGCACCGGGTAGGTCTTGTTCCAGGCTTCGTACAACTGGCGATCCTGTTTCGACAGTCGCAAGCCGTACTGTTTGCTCATATAAAAATAGGTGCGGGCGATCATTCCCCGGATGGAAGGGCGCGGCATGACCTTCTTGGCCTTGAAATCCACTTGAGTCAGGCAAGACCCATACTGCCCGCTTTGTACCGGCAGCCAGCCAAAACTGAAGTTATTACGGTCACCGTTGACCTCACCGATGCTGGGTACCAGGTTGTGCAGGTCCGCTTCGGCACGCTTGAACACGTCATCATGGCGCGTGCAGTTCTTACGTCCACCGTCCTGCCAGCATTGGCGCTGATGCCCGATCTGCCAGGCGGGAACAATGTGCTCCCATTCGATGCGTGCGGCACGATTGGCGTTTTTGCGGGGGATGTAGCCACAGGCTTTCAAGTCCACGCGATTGCCCGTGTACTTGCAGCCGCAATAGAACTCGGTGGATTGTGGCGCGTAGAGCTTCCAGGCGATTTTCTTGGCTTCACTGAACGTGCGTGGCGCCTGGGCGTGGGCGGTGACAGCAAAAAACAGGCAGCACACCGCGATAAAACGGACACTCATTGAATCAATCTTCCTTCGGTACAACCCAGAAAATCTGTACGCCACCGTCGTCACGATAGGCGAGGGTGACGTTGTCGTTCTCTGCTATTTCCTCCAGCAACCGCGCCCATTCATCCTCGGGCTCGTCCGGCAAACGGAAGATCAACGCCGCCTTGGCTTTCTGGGCGTTGGTTGAATTGATGATCTTTTGCACGCGAATAGCCAGGCGTTCGTAGGCATCAGGTGCGGTTGGCACTGCGGAAGAGGACTTTGCCACGGAGTATTCCTTAATAAGCTGTACGCACATACAGTATTTAACTGTAGGCGATTTCGCAACTACTTAAAATTCAAGAAGTTCGTCTTACAGCAATTCAGGCAATTGGGTGTAGGGCGGGGCGGGATGGTGCAGGAGCGAGCATGCTCGCTCCTGCAGGGGACAGTCAGGAATCAATATTCCCAGAACATGCGCTGCAGCTCTTTGCTGTCTTGGGTCTTGGTCAAGGCGACCATGGCCAGGATGCGGGCTTTCTGCGGGTTCAGGTCGAGTGCAGCCACCCAGTCGTATTTGTCGTCAGGCTGTTCGGCGTTGCGCAGAACCATGCCACCGGCATTCACGTGGGAAGAGCGAATGATCTGTACACCCTGTTTGCGCAGTTCCACCAGGGCAGGTACGACTTTGGAGGACACGGAGCCGTTGCCAGTGCCGGCGTGGATGATGGCTTTGGCGCCTGCTTGAGCCAGGGCCTTGTAGGCAGTGTCGCTCACGTTGCCGTAGCCATAGGCGATCTCGACGTCCGGCAGGCTCTTGATGTTCTTGATATCGAATTCCGAATCCATTGTGTGACGCTTGGCCGGCAAGCGGAACCAGTAGGATTTGCCTTCAACCACCATGCCCAGTGGGCCCCATGGGCTCTTGAACGCTTCGGTCTTGATATTGATCATCTTGCTGACGTCGCGACCCGACTGGATCTCGTCGTTCATGGTGACCAGCACGCCTTTGCCGCGTGCATCCTTGCTGCCGGCCACGGCCACAGCGTTGTACAGGTTGAGCATGCCGTCCGCCGACATGGCGGTGCCTGGTCGCATGGAGCCGACCACCACGATTGGCTTGTCGGTTTTCTCCACCAGGTTCAGGAAGTAGGCGGTTTCTTCCAGGGTGTCGGTACCGTGGGTGATCACGATGCCGTCCACATCCTTGCTGTCGGCCAGTTCGGCGACGCGGCGACCCAGTTGCAGCAGGTTGTCATTGTTGATGCTTTCGGACGCAATTTGCATCACTTGCTCGCCACGCACATTGGCGATCTGGCTAAGCTCAGGAACACCAGCGATCAATTGCTCGATACCGACTTTCGCTGCCTGGTAGGTGGCGCTGTTGGCTGCGCTGGCGCCGGCGCCGGCAATGGTACCGCCGGTGGCGAGGATCACCACGTTGGACAGTTTGGTCTTGGTTTCAACTTCCTTTGCCTGGGCGGCAACGGGGAACAACAGCAGGAGGGCTAACGCGCCCGGAACAAAAGTCTTCAGTGCAGATTTCATTATTTTTCTCTCTGGTTTTTGATGAGTGCTGTAGCAGGTTCACCTAGAACACCCGTGCGGTTCTGAATGCCACGAGGTGATGAGGTAGAGCAGGATCTGTACCAGGCTCAGCGTGAACGCTAAAACAATTTAAATTATTGATTTATAACAGTTAATATTGATTTTTCGGGCTTATTTATCATGTGGGTGTCCGGCTTTCCGAACATCGGACCGCATTGCGTTCGGTTGTCCGAAAAGTTGACCGCCAGGCTTTTGAGGATGCATGAATGATGCGTTCCAGCCTGTCGTTTCAGAGAACGATTGGAAGTGTGTGATGTTTAGCTGCATCTATGCCCAAGCGTGAGGGAGGGCCTGGATGAAAGGGTGTTTTCAACCGTTGACAAATCTCGACAAGGTTCTCATAGTTTGAACAACGCAAACGTTTGCGAGATGTTTCACGAAGCACTCATTGAGTATCGTGATAGCTCGTATCAGTCCCCCGGGTGGGAAGGCTGCCGAAGGGGTCTTCGGTGCAAGCGTTGCTCACAATAATCATAAGATCGGAGTGAAACCATGAAGCTGCCATTCGCTGGACGTCTTCTTGCTGTCGCTGTGCTTGCCGCCGCATCCGCTGCCCTGCCTCTCTCCTCTGCATTTGCCGATGACGCCGCCAAACCCAAGGTCGGCCTGGTCATGAAATCCCTCGCCAATGAATTCTTCGTCACCATGCAGGACGGTGCCAAGACGTATCAGAAAGAGCACGCCGCCGATTTCGACATGATCACCAACGGGATCAAGAACGAAACCGACACCAGCGCGCAGATCGATATCGTCAACCAGATGATCCTCGCCAAGGTCAACGCCATCGTGATCGCGCCTGCTGATTCGAAGGCACTGGTCACCGTGCTGAAGAAGGCCTCCGATGCCGGTATCAAGGTCGTCAACATCGATAACCGCCTCGACCCGGATGTGCTTAAAAGCAAGAACCTCGATATCCCATTCGTAGGCCCGGACAACCGTAAAGGCTCGAAACTGGTGGGTGACTACCTGGCCAAGCAACTGGCCTCGGGTGACAAGGTCGGCATTATCGAAGGTGTGCCGACCACCACCAACGCCCAGCAACGTACTGCAGGCTACAAGGATGCGATGGACGCTGCCGGCATGAAGATTGTGTCCACTCAATCCGGCAACTGGGAAATCGACCAGGGCCAGAAAGTGGCGTCCGCCATGCTGAGCGAATACCCGGACCTCAAGGCCCTGCTGGCCGGTAACGACAACATGGCCCTGGGCGCGGTCTCCGCCGTGCGTGCGGCAGGCAAAGCCGGCAAGGTGCTGGTCGTAGGCTATGACAACATCGAAGCCATCAAGCCGATGCTGCAGGACGGTCGTGTGCTGGCGACCGCCGACCAGGCCGCTGCCAAGCAAGCCGTGTTCGGTATCCAGAATGCGCTCAAGCTGGTCAAGGGTGAGAAAGTCGATGCCAAGGACGGCGTGATCGAGACCCCGGTCGAACTCGTCCTCAAGAAGTAATTCCGGCAATACCCCAACAGCGCCCGCTCGTCCTGGGCGGGCGCCTGGAGATTTTCCTATGTCATCTTCCGCCCCGAACGCTGTCCTCTCGGTCAGCGGTATCGGCAAGACCTATGCCCAACCGGTTCTGTCCGACATCACCCTGACGCTCAATCGTGGGGAAGTGCTGGCGCTGACCGGTGAAAACGGCGCAGGCAAAAGTACCTTGTCGAAGATCATCGGCGGGCTGGTCACGCCGACCACCGGGCAGATGCAGTTCAACGGCCAGGATTATCGCCCTGGCAGCCGCACCCAGGCTGAAGAGCTGGGCGTGCGCATGGTCATGCAGGAACTCAACCTGCTGCCGACGCTGACCGTTGCCGAAAACCTGTTCCTGGATAACCTGCCCAGCCACTGCGGCTGGATCAGCCGCAAGCAACTGCGCAAGGCGGCGGTCGAGGCCATGGCCCAGGTCGGGCTGGACGCTATCGACCCTGACACTCTGGTTGGCAGCCTGGGCATTGGTCATCAGCAAATGGTCGAAATCGCACGCAACCTGATCGGCGATTGTCACGTACTGATCCTTGACGAACCCACGGCCATGCTCACGGCCCGTGAAGTCGAGATGCTGTTCGAACAGATCACCCGTCTGCAGGCCAGGGGCGTGGCGATCATCTATATTTCGCACCGGCTGGAAGAACTTGCCCGTGTTGCCCAGCGCATTGCGGTACTGCGCGACGGCAAGCTGGTCTGTGTCGAGCCGATGGCCAATTACAACAGCGAGCAACTGGTCACCTTGATGGTGGGGCGCGAGCTGGGCGAGCACATCGACCTGGGCCCGCGAACCATCGGGGGGCCGGCGCTGACCGTAAAAGGCCTGACCCGCTCGGACAAGGTCCGCGACGTGTCCTTTGAAGTGCGTGCGGGCGAGATCTATGGCATCTCCGGCCTGATCGGTGCCGGCCGTACTGAATTGTTGCGCCTGATCTTCGGCGCCGACCTGGCCGACAGCGGCACCGTGGCGCTCGGTTCGCCGGCCCAGGTGGTGAGCATCCGCTCGCCCGTGGACGCGGTAGGCCACGGCATTGCCCTGATCACCGAAGACCGCAAGGGTGAAGGGCTGCTGCTGACCCAGTCCATCAGCGCCAACATCGCCCTGGGCAATATGCCGGAAATCTCTGGCGGTGGGGTGGTCAACAGCCGCGACGAAACCGCCTTGGCCAAGCGTCAGATTGACGCCATGCGCATCCGCAGTTCCAGTCCGGCGCAGTTGGTCTCCGAACTGTCCGGCGGTAACCAGCAGAAGGTGGTGATTGGCCGCTGGCTGGAGCGCGACTGCTCGGTGATGCTGTTCGACGAGCCAACCCGCGGCATCGACGTGGGTGCCAAGTTCGATATTTATGCCTTGCTGGGCGAGTTGACCCGCCAGGGCAAAGCGCTGGTGGTGGTGTCCAGCGACCTGCGTGAGCTCATGCTGATCTGCGATCGCATCGGTGTATTGTCCGCCGGGCGCTTGATCGAGACGTTCGAGCGCGACAGCTGGACCCAGGATGAATTGCTCGCCGCCGCCTTCGCCGGCTATCAGAAACGTGATGCGCTGCTCAACGACGCAGTGCTTAGGGATACCCCATGAAAACCACAACCTCCCCTGGCAAGACCGGCGGCAACTTCTATGGCCTGGGTACCTACCTGGGTCTTGCGGGTGCCTTGCTGGCGATGATTGCGCTGTTCTCGGTGCTCAGCGATCACTTCCTGTCCTATGACACCTTCAGTACCCTGGCCAACCAGATTCCGGACCTCATGGTGCTGGCGGTGGGCATGACTTTCATCCTGATCATCGGCGGGATCGACCTGTCGGTGGGCTCGGTGCTGGCACTGGCTGCATCGGCCGTCAGCGTGGCGATCCTCGGCTGGGGCTGGAGCGTGTTGCCGGCTGCCGTACTGGGCATGGGCTGTGCGGCCTTGGCCGGCACCATCACCGGCTCGATCACCGTGGCCTGGCGCATTCCGTCGTTTATCGTCTCCCTCGGCGTGCTGGAAATGGCCCGGGGCGTCGCCTACCAGATGACCGGCTCGCGCACCGCCTACATCGGGGATTCATTTGCCTGGCTGTCCAACCCGATTGCCTTTGGTATCTCGCCGTCGTTCATCATCGCGTTGCTGGTGATCATCGTCGCGCAGCTGGTGTTGACCCGTACTGTGTTTGGTCGTTACCTGATCGGTATCGGCACCAACGAAGAGGCCGTGCGCCTGGCGGGGATCAATCCAAAGCCCTACAAGATCCTGGTGTTCAGCCTCATGGGCCTGCTGGCCGGCGTGGCGGCGCTGTTCCAGATTTCGCGCCTGGAAGCGGCGGACCCGAACGCCGGCTCCGGCCTGGAGCTGCAAGTGATTGCGGCTGTGGTGATCGGCGGCACCAGCCTGATGGGCGGGCGCGGCTCGGTAATCAGTACTTTCTTTGGTGTGTTGATTATTTCGGTACTGGCGGCTGGCCTGGCGCAGATCGGTGCCACGGAACCGACCAAGCGCATCATCACCGGTGCAGTGATCGTGATTGCCGTGGTACTCGATACCTACCGCAGCCGGCGCGCCAGTCGGCGGGGTTGAACCATGGCAACCATCAAGGATGTGGCAGCGCTTGCGGGTATTTCCTACACCACGGTGTCCCATGTGGTGAACAAGACCCGCCCGGTCAGTGAGCCGGTGCGTATCAAGGTTGAAGCGGCGATCAAGCAGCTCGACTACGTGCCCAGTGCCGTCGCGCGCTCACTTAAGGCCAAGACCACGGCCACCATCGGTTTGCTGGTGCCCAACAGCCTCAACCCGTATTTTGCAGAACTGGCTCGCGGCATCGAGGATTACTGCGAGCGTAACGGCTACTGCGTCATCCTGTGCAACTCCGACGACAACGCTGAAAAGCAGCGCAACTATTTGCGCGTGTTGCTGGAAAAGCGCATCGACGGCTTGATCGTCACATCGGTGGGCGGCGATGACAGTGGCCTCGCCGCCGGCTTGAGCGCAGTGCGCACGCCCATGGTGATCGTCGACCGGGCGCTGGATGGCATTGATATGGACCTGGTGCGCATCGATCACGAGGAGGGCGCCTACCTGGCGACCCGGCACCTGCTCGAATTGGGCCATCGCGACATTGCTTGCATTGGCGGCCCTGCCCATACCCGTGTCGCGCAAATGCGTTTGGCGGGTTTTTACCGTGCGCTGCGCGAGGCCGGTGCCGAAGTGGCCGCCAACCGCACCCAGGAAAGCGATTTCACCAGCACGGGCGGTTATGCCGCCGCTGTGCAATTGCTGGCGCAAAACCCGCCCAGTGCGATTTTTGCCAGCAACGATATGATAGGTTTCGGCGTATTGCGTGCAGCGGCAGAGCGCAATATTCGCGTACCCGGCGAGCTGTCGGTGATCGGTTTCGATGACATTCAAATGAGCCGTTACGTCTACCCGGCGCTGACCACGGTCGGGCAGTCGATCGTGCAACTGGGCGAGACGGCCGCCGAGCTTTTACTGCGAAGAATTGCAACACCCCAAATGCCATTCGATCAACGCATCGTGACGCCGAGCATCGTGTTGCGTGAGTCGACGGCACCTGTCTCCGGTACGTTCGCCCAATACCGCTGAACCGAATTGATGAGTACTGATGTATGCCAGCAAAAGTAGTGGTAGTAGGCAGCTTGAACATGGACCTGGTCACCCGTGCCAGCCGGTTGCCCCGTGCCGGTGAAACCTTGATCGGCCAGACATTCTCAACCGTACCTGGCGGCAAGGGTGCGAACCAGGCGGTCGCCTCCGCACGCTTGGGGGCCGATGTGTCGATGATCGGCTGTGTCGGCAGCGATGCCTATGGCATCCAGTTGCGCGATGCGTTGGTGGTGGAAGGCATCGATTGCCAGGCCGTCAGCACCGTGGACGGTTCCAGTGGCGTGGCCTTGATCGTGGTCGACGACAGCAGTCAGAACGCGATTGTGATCGTGGCGGGCAGTAACGGCGAACTGACGCCAGCCTCATTGCAGGCGTTTGATGCGGTGCTGCAGACGGCTGAGGTGATCGTCTGCCAGCTGGAAGTGCCGATGAATACGGTAGGCTATGCCCTCAAGCGCGGTCGTGAGCTGGGCAAGACGGTGATCCTCAACCCTGCACCGGCCAGCGCGCCGTTGCCGGCCGAGTGGTACGCCTCGATCGACTACCTGATCCCCAATGAAAGCGAAGCTGGCGCACTGAGTGGTGTGGCCGTCGACTCCATTGACAGTGCCAAGGCCGCGGCCACCCAACTGATCCTGGCGGGCGCCGGCAAAGTCATCGTCACCCTGGGCTCTCAGGGCGCACTGTTTACCGACGGCCAGAATTTCGAGCACCTGCATGCGCCCAAGGTCAAGGCGGTAGACACAACGGCAGCGGGTGATACGTTCGTCGGTGGCTTTGCTGCGGCGTTGGCCAACGGCAAGAGCGAGGCCGAGGCCATTCGTTTTGGCCAGGTCGCGGCGGCATTGTCGGTCACCCGCGCCGGTGCGCAGCCCTCTATTCCAACGCTGCACGACGTACAAGGTTTTGTGCCCTCATGAAAAAGACACCTCTGCTCAATATTGCCCTGTCGCGTGTGATCGCCTCCCTGGGGCACGGTGACATCCTCGTGATCGGTGACGCTGGCCTGCCGGTGCCGCCGGGTGTCGAGTTGATCGACCTGGCGTTGACCCAGGGCATCCCGGATTTCATCAGCACCTTGCGTATCGTGCTCAGCGAGATGCAGGTTGAACGCCATGTGCTGGCGGAAGAAATCCTGCTCAAGCAACCACCGGCGCTGGTCGAGCTCAATGCGCTCACAGAGCAGGCGGCCCTCGGTGAGCGGCGCCTGGTCAGCCATGACGAATTCAAGCAGCTCAGCCACAAGGCGCGCGCGGTGGTGCGCACTGGTGAATGCCAGCCTTACTGCAATATCGCGCTGGTGTCCGGCGTAACGTTCTAGCGTTCTCAACGACAAGGAGTGTTTTATGCAATATGGTCTTCCCACCCTGAAAAACCTGTTCCGGAGTGTTCTGCTTTTGTCTGCACTCACTGCTGCAAGCGCCCAGGCGGCGGAAAAAATCGACCTGATCATCGACACCGACCCAGGCGCCGATGATGTGGTGGCATTATTGTTTGCCATTGCCTCCGAGGATGAGCTGAACATTCGCGCGCTCACCACCGTCGCCGGCAACGTGCGCCTGGACAAGACCTCCCGCAATGCACGCCTGGCCCGTGAATGGGCGGGGCGCGAGGATATCCCGGTGTACGCCGGTGCGCCCGCACCGCTGCTGCGCACGCCGATCTACGCCGAGAATATCCACGGTAAGGAAGGCATTTCCGGCGTCACCGTGCATGAGCCGAAAAAGGGCCTGGCGGACGGCAATGCCGTTGATTACTTGATCAATACCCTCAGCACTGCCAAGCCGCACAGCATCACCATCGCGATGCTCGGCCCGCAGACCAACCTGGCACTGGCGCTGACCCAGGCACCGGAAATCACTCAGGGCATCAAGGAAGTCGTGGTAATGGGCGGCGCGCACTTCAACGGCGGCAATATCACGCCGGTGGCGGAGTTCAACCTGTTCGCCGACCCGGTCGCGGCTGAGATTGTGCTCAAGAGCGGCGTCAAGCTGACCTACCTGCCGCTGGACGTGACCCACAAGGTTCTGACCAGCGAAGCGCGCCTGAAAAAGATCGCCGACCTCAAGAACAACGCGAGCAAGGTGGTTGGCGATATTCTCAATGAATACGTCAAGGGCGACATGGAGCACTACGGTATTCCCGGCGGCCCGGTGCATGATGCAACCGTTATTGCCTACCTGCTCAAGCCTTCGCTGTTCAGCGGACGTGAGGTCAACGTGGTGGTGGACAGCCGTGAAGGCCCAACCTTCGGCCAGACCATTGTCGACTGGTACGACGGCCTGAAACAACCGAAGAACGCGTTCTGGGTGGAGAACGGTGATGCCCAGGGCTTCTTCGATCTGCTGACCGAGCGCCTGGCGCGTCTGAAGTGATGGGTTGACCGGTCCAGTCGGTTCTTATTCGCGCTCGGGGTCATGTGCCCCCATGTGATCGGCCGGGTATTTCTCGAATATCTGGCCGATGAACGCTTGGGCTGCCTGCGTACCCAGTTCCTTGACCAGCAGGTCGATGCCGATGATTGCCAATTCCTCTGGGCTGCCGGGGCTGTAGGAGCTTTGTCCTTGGGGCCACTTGGCTTTGATATCGGCTTGGAGCGTTACGGTGGTCATGTAGGTCTCACGGGGCTGAAAGTACTGGGCAATGCGCTGGAACGCGGTTCTTACCGGGCCAGTTAACCATTTTGCATCGCGTTTGGCACTGATACTTAGGCATGAGTCGATTCGGCATGACGCTGCTGCTGTGCGACACTGTCCGCCTGTTTAATTGCCGGGGACACCACGTGCAGATCGATTTGAACAACCCCGAAAACCTGACGCTGGCGAATGTGCGCCAGCTCCTCGCCAGTGCCAGTGACGATGAACATGCCCAATTGCGGGTGACCAAGGCCGGAATTGCCTATATCTCTTCAGGGAGGGTTGTCGGTGGCGTGGATATCGATGGGCTGCTGTTCCGGCTGGAAACTTGGGCCAAGGGTTCCGGATACGTAGGGAATGTGGCCGCCAGTGATGAAGTCTGGGTGACACAGATCTTCAATGCACTGAAGGAAAACTGGCCGAAGCCTGCGTTCGACTACATCGACATCTATTGAGCACATTCATATCCGGTCACGATTGAGCGGGCGAATGCCTGTCCCGACTCAGGCAAACTTGCCCGGCGGCGGTTTACGTCTTGAAACCAATCCGCACAATCGCTGTCGCACGATCTCTGTCCATTTTTATCATAGGAGGCTTCATGCCTTGGAAGCTCGCATCATTCGGTACTTTGTTGGCGGCACTTGCGTTGGCGGGTTGCAGCACCCCGGGTGCCTCTGAGCCAGGCAAAGACGCCACCGTGACCGACGCCGGTCATAGCCGCTGTGAGTCGAAGGCCGCCGAATTCACGATCGGCCAGAAAGCCTCGCCCGAGTTGCTGGAGCAGGCGCGTACCCGTGCCGGTGCGCAGAACGCGCGGATCCTCAAGCCGAATGACATGATCACCCTGGAGTACCGCTCCGACCGCCTCAACCTGAACACCGATGACAACCTGGTGATCACGCGGGTCAATTGCGGCTAAGTCTCTCAAGGCTTTTGCAGTGCCCATAAAAAACCCCGTCACATGGACGGGGTTTTTTTAGCTCAGCGGAGAATTACTCGCCGCGAACCTGTGCAGCTTGCATACCCTTTTGGCCTTTCTCAGCCACGAAGGAAACGGTTTGGCCTTCTTTCAGGCTTTTGAAACCGTCGCTTTCGATAGCTTTGAAGTGTACGAACAGGTCGTCACCGCCACCTTGAGGAGTGATGAAGCCGAAGCCTTTTTCATCGTTGAACCATTTAACGGTGCCGGTTTGGCGATTAGACATGGTGTATCTCCAAGAAACATATATTTTCAGTAGTGCTGTGCTGCTCAGGCCAACTGGGCACACCGGGCTATCATAGTCGAAATGTTCGGCTTGGGAGCCCCCCCAAGGCATTGTTTGCTAATCAATAGCGTTGCGTTTAGTCCCTGTTCCGGCTGAAAGCCCCGATCCACGGGGCTTTCGCCCGAAATATCAACTGGTAAAAAAAGCCGTAAAAGCTGCGTAATTTGTGAGAAATGGCAGTTTTACAGCCGTTTTACCGGTAAAAAAATCGTCTGATCTGTGGCGGATCTTACTTTTTCTTCACGACTTTGCAGGACGAAATAGCCGCGACTGCTTTGTTTTTAAGCTCCGGGCTGGCGTTCTGGTTGGTCATGAGCTCTTTGATTTCCGCGGTGCTCAATTCGGCGTTGATCTTGTCGGCGCCACATTCGCAGTGGGCTTTGGCAGTTTTGACGTCTACGTTCTGGCTGGCGGCTGCGCTGCAATCGCTGACGAAGCTGTCACGGGCACCGGCTGGCCAGTTGGACGGAGCGGCCGCCTGTGCACCGAGGGAAAGAAGGGTCAGGGAAGCGGCGAGAGCGAGGGTAGAGGTAAAACGCATCATGAGGATGCTCCTTTGGGTCGAGGACGAACGGCGATTCTCAGTGGGTTTGAGGCATTGCGTACAGCTCAAGTTCACTTTTGCAGCTATAAATGGCGGATTTTGTCGTAACGCAAGATAGCAGCGCCGCGATGACCGTTCATCTGTGCTAGCATCTTGCGCTTGGCTATTTCCAGGCGTGCCAATTGCCGCCTTGCCAGGTTCTTTTTAGCTCACTCCAGTCACTCTGGTTCGATTATCGGTTGGCCGAAAGGCTCCTGCCGCTGTAAGGCAGGCGTTCATCATTGAACGGCCTGGTGTTGGATCTTGTACTGGCTCATCCCAACCCACGTGACCTTTGGTAGGGGTCACCACTAGGAGAGGAGGCGCCATGCCAACTATTACTCTTCCCGACGGCAGTCAACGTTCATTCGATCATCCGGTTTCCGTAGCCGAGGTCGCCGCATCCATTGGTGCAGGCCTGGCCAAGGCCACTGTGGCCGGCAAGGTCGACGGCAAGCTGGTCGATGCCAGCGACCTGATCACCTCCGATACCAGCCTGCAAATCATCACGCCCAAGGATCAAGAGGGGCTGGAGATCATTCGCCACTCTTGCGCGCACTTGATTGGCCATGCGGTCAAGCAGCTGTACCCCACCGCGAAGATGGTGATCGGTCCCGTCATTGAAGAAGGCTTCTATTACGACATTGCCTACGAGCGTCCTTTCACTCCGGACGACCTGGCTGCCATCGAACAACGCATGCACGCGCTGATCGAAAAAGACTACGACGTGATCAAGAAGGTCACGCCGCGCGCCGAAGTGATCGACGTGTTCACCGCCCGTGGCGAAGACTACAAACTGCGCCTGGTGGAAGACATGCCGGACGAGCAGGCCATGGGCCTGTACTACCACGAAGAATACGTCGACATGTGCCGTGGCCCGCACGTGCCGAACACACGCTTTCTCAAGTCCTTCAAGCTGACCAAGCTGTCCGGCGCCTACTGGCGTGGGGACGCGAAGAACGAGCAACTGCAGCGGATCTATGGCACTGCCTGGGCTGACAAGAAGCAACTGGCGGCCTACATCCAGCGCATCGAAGAAGCCGAGAAACGCGACCACCGCAAGATCGGCAAGCGCCTGAACCTGTTCCACCTCCAGGAAGAAGCGCCGGGCATGGTGTTCTGGCATCCGAACGGTTGGACCCTGTACCAGGTGCTCGAGCAATACATGCGCAAAGTTCAGCGCGAAAATGGCTACCTGGAGATCAAGACACCTCAGGTCGTTGACCGCAGCCTGTGGGAAAAGTCCGGGCACTGGGCCAACTACGCCGACAACATGTTCACCACCCAGTCGGAAAACCGCGACTACGCCATCAAGCCCATGAACTGCCCTTGCCACGTGCAGGTGTTCAACCAGGGCCTGAAGAGCTACCGCGAGTTGCCGATGCGCCTGGCCGAGTTCGGTGCCTGCCACCGTAACGAGCCATCGGGTGCGCTGCACGGCATCATGCGCGTGCGTGGTTTTACCCAGGACGACGCCCACATCTTCTGCACCGAGGAGCAGATGCAGGCCGAATCAGCCGCGTTCATCAAGCTGACCATGGACGTTTATCGTGATTTCGGCTTTACCGAAGTCGAGATGAAGCTGTCCACTCGTCCGGAAAAACGCGTCGGCTCCGACGAACTGTGGGACCGCGCCGAAGCGGCACTGGCCGCTGCGCTCGACAGTGCGGGCCTCGCGTACGACCTGCAACCGGGCGAGGGCGCTTTCTACGGTCCGAAGATCGAGTTCTCGCTGAAAGATTGCCTTGGCCGCGTCTGGCAGTGTGGTACCCTGCAGCTCGATTTTAACCTGCCGATCCGTCTGGGAGCCGAATACGTCTCCGAAGACAACAGCCGTAAGCACCCGGTTATGCTGCACCGGGCGATCCTTGGCTCGTTCGAACGGTTCGTCGGGATCCTGATCGAGCACTACGAGGGTGCATTCCCTGCGTGGCTGGCTCCGACCCAGGCAGTGATCATGAATATCACTGATAAACAGGCAGATTTTGCCGCTGAAGTTGAAAAAACACTCAACGAAAGCGGATTTCGTGCCAAGTCCGACTTGAGAAATGAAAAGATCGGCTTTAAAATCCGCGAGCATACTTTGCTCAAGGTTCCCTATCTTTTGGTTATCGGAGATCGGGAAGTCGAGATGCAGACTGTCGCTGTGCGTACTCGTGAAGGTGCTGACCTGGGCTCGATGCCCGTCGCCCAGTTCGCTGAGTTCCTCGCGCAAGCGGTTTCCCGGCGTGGTCGCCCAGATTCGGAGTAATTATTATTAAGCGTGAAATGAGACAAGATAAACGAGCTGCACCGAAAGCCCCGATCAACGAGAATATCTCGGCACGCGAGGTTCGGTTAATTGGCGCTGACGGCGAGCAGATTGGCATCGTCTCGATTGATGAAGCGCTTCGTATCGCTGAAGAGTCCAAATTGGACCTGGTGGAAATCTCCGCCGACGCAGTCCCGCCTGTTTGCCGGGTGATGGACTACGGCAAGTCGATCTTCGAAAAGAAGAAGCAGATTGCTGCGGCGAAGAAGAACCAGAAGCAGATTCAAGTAAAAGAAATCAAGTTTCGTCCAGGGACGGAGGAAGGGGATTACCAGGTAAAACTGCGCAACCTGGTACGTTTCCTGAGTGATGGGGACAGGGCCAAGGTATCCTTGCGATTCCGCGGCCGTGAGATGGCCCACCAGGAGCTGGGGATGGAACTCCTCAAGCGGGTTGAAGCTGACCTGCTCGAGTACGGTTCGGTCGAACAGCATCCTAAGATGGAAGGACGCCAGCTGATCATGGTCATCGCCCCGAAAAAGAAGAAGTAATCAACAGGGCACGGCAGGCCTTCTGATTATGTTTATCAACTGAATGCGGAGTATCCGAACATGCCAAAGATGAAGACTAAAAGTGGTGCTGCTAAGCGGTTTCTGAAAACTGCTAACGGTATCAAGCACAAGCACGCTTTCAAGAGCCACATCCTGACCAAAATGTCGACCAAGCGTAAGCGTCAACTGCGCGGTAGCAGCTTGCTGCATCCGTCTGACGTGGCAAAAGTCGAGCGCATGCTGCGCCTTCGTTAATTTTTGGATCAAGAATAGAGGAAGTAACTCATGGCTCGTGTAAAGCGTGGCGTCATTGCCCGTAAGCGTCACAAAAAAATTCTGAAACTTGCTAAAGGCTACTACGGCGCGCGTTCACGCGTATTCCGTGTTGCCAAGCAAGCGGTAATCAAGGCAGGCCAATACGCCTACCGTGACCGTCGTCAGAAAAAACGTCAGTTCCGCGCTCTGTGGATCGCTCGTATCAACGCTGGTGCACGTGTTAACGGTCTGTCCTACAGCCGTTTCATCGCTGGCCTGAAAAAAGCGTCCATCGAGATCGACCGTAAGGTTCTGGCTGATCTGGCAGTGAACGAAAAAGCGGCGTTTGCTGCGATTGTCGAGAAAGCTAAAGCCACCTTGGCTTAAGTACCCCCGACAGTCACCCTGGGTTACGCTGTAGCCCAAGGTGTTAAACGTCATAAATAGGGGAAGAGCCTTCAAGCTCTTCCCCTATTTTGTATCTGGAGTCTGTACATGGAAAACCTGGACGCGCTCGTCGCTCAAGCCCTTGAGGCTGTGCAAAGCGCTGAAGATGTAAATGCCCTGGAGCAAATCCGGGTTCACTACCTTGGCAAAAAAGGTGAATTGACTCAGGTGATGAAGACCCTGGGGAATTTGCCGGCTGAAGAGCGCCCGCAAGTCGGTGCGCTGATCAACGTCGCCAAGGAGCGTGTCACAGAGGTGCTCAATGCGCGCAAGGCGTCGCTCGAGGAGGCCGATCTTGCGGCCAAGCTCGCCGCCGAGTCCATTGACGTAACCCTGCCTGGCCGTGGTCAGGCCTCGGGCGGTCTGCATCCGATCACCCGGACTCTGGAACGTATCGAACAGTTCTTCACCCATATCGGCTACGGCATCGCCGAAGGCCCTGAGGTCGAAGACGATTATCACAACTTCGAGGCGCTCAACATCCCAGGCCACCACCCGGCCCGGTCGATGCACGACACCTTCTATTTCAACGCGAACATGTTGTTGCGCACCCATACCTCGCCGGTACAGGTCCGCACCATGGAAGCGAACAAGCCGCCGATCCGCATCGTCTGCCCAGGCCGTGTATACCGCAGCGACTCCGATATCACCCACTCGCCGATGTTTCACCAGGTCGAAGGCCTGCTGGTTGATCGCGATATCAACTTCGCCGACCTCAAGGGCACCATCGAAGAATTCCTGCGGGTGTTCTTCGAGAAGGAGCTGGCGGTACGTTTCCGTCCATCGTTCTTCCCGTTCACCGAGCCGTCCGCTGAAGTCGATATGGAATGCGTGATGTGCAGTGGTAAAGGCTGCCGCGTCTGCAAACAGACCGGCTGGCTGGAAGTGATGGGCTGCGGCATGGTTCACCCCAACGTGCTGCGCATGTCCGGTATCGATCCGGAAGAATTCTCGGGCTTTGCCTTCGGCATGGGTGTAGAGCGTCTGGCCATGCTGCGTTACGGCGTGAACGACTTGCGTCTGTTCTTCGACAACGACTTGCGGTTCCTCGCGCAATTTCGCTAGTCGTAACGAATCTTTAGGAGAGCAGGATGAAATTCAGTGAACAATGGCTGCGTGGCTGGGTAAGCCCGCAGGTTAGTCGCGACGAGCTGGTTGCGCGTCTGTCGATGGCCGGTCTTGAGGTCGATAGCGTTACGCCGGCCGCCGGTGTTTTCAGTGGCGTGGTGGTAGGCGAGGTGCTGAGCACCGAGCAGCATCCCGACGCTGACAAGTTGCGCGTATGCCAGGTGAGCAATGGTGCGGAAACCTTCCAGGTCGTGTGCGGAGCGCCCAATGTGCGCCCGGGCCTGAAGATCCCGTTCGCCATGATCGGTGCCGAGTTGCCGGGCGACTTCAAGATCAAGAAGGCCAAGCTGCGTGGCGTTGAATCCAACGGCATGCTGTGTTCCCAGGCGGAGCTGCAGGTCGGCGAGGGCAATGATGGCCTGATGGAACTGCCGGCCGACGCGCCCGTGGGCCAGGACATCCGCGTTTACCTGGAACTGGAAGACGCCAGCATCGAGGTCGACCTGACCCCGAACCGTGGCGACTGCCTGTCCCTGGCTGGCCTGGCGCGTGAAGTGGGCGCTTTGTACAACGCCCCGGTCACTCGTCCGGTCGTTGCAGCTGTACTCGCTGTGCACGACGAAGTACGTCCGATCGACGTGCTGGCCCCCAACGCCTGCCCACGTTACCTGGGCCGGGTGATCCGCAACGTCGACCTGTCCAGGCCCACCCCGCTGTGGATGGTTGAACGCCTGCGCCGCGCTGACGTGCGCAGCATCGACGCTGCCGTCGACATCACCAACTACGTGATGCTGGAGCTGGGTCAACCGCTGCACGCGTTCGACCTTGCCGAAATCAACGGCGGCATCCGTGTGCGCATGGCGGAAGACGGCGAGAAGCTGGTGCTGCTCGATGGTCAGGAAGTCAACCTTCGCGCAGACACCCTGGTTATCGCCGACCACTCCCGCGCCCTGGCGATTGCCGGCGTGATGGGTGGCGAGCACAGCGGCGTATCCGCTACCACTCGCGACGTATTCCTCGAAAGCGCATTCTTCGACCAGATCGCTATCGCCGGCAAGGCCCGTTCCTATGGCCTGCACACCGACGCGTCGCACCGCTATGAGCGCGGCGTGGACTGGAACCTCGCCCGTGAAGCCATGGAGCGCGCCACTGGCCTGCTGCTGGAAATCACTGGCGGCGAAGCCGGCCCGATCACCGAAACCGTCAACAAGCAGTTCCTGCCATCGGTTGCGCCGATCACCCTGCGTGCCAAAAGTGTTGAGCAGATGCTTGGCCTGGTGATCGAACCGGCTGAAATCGAGCAACTGTTGTCCGCCCTCGGCCTGGGCATTTCCGCCGGTGGGGAAGGGCAGTGGAGCGTTGAAGTACCAAGCCATCGCTTCGATATCAGCCTGGAAGTCGACCTGATCGAAGAGCTGGCCCGCCTCTACGGCTACAACCGCCTGCCGGTTCGTTACCCGCAAGCGCGCCTGGCGCCGCAACCCAAGGCCGAGGCGCGTGCGCACCTGCCTGAGCTGCGTCGCCTGCTGGTTGCCCGTGGCTACCAGGAAGCGGTGACCTACAGTTTCATCGATCCCAAGCAGTTCGAACTGTTCAACCCTGGCGTCGAGCCGCTGCTGTTGGCGAACCCGATCTCCAACGACATGGCGGCCATGCGTTCGTCCCTGTGGCCAGGCCTGGTGAAAGCACTTTCCCATAACCTGAACCGTCAGCAAGACCGCGTGCGCATGTTCGAGAGCGGCCTGCGTTTCGTTGGCCAGCTCGATGGCCTGAAGCAAGAGCCAATGCTGGCTGGCGTGGTGTGCGGTAGCCGCCTGCCGGAAGGTTGGGCGCAGGGCCGCGATGCCGTGGACTTCTTCGACGTCAAGGCTGACGTGGAAGCGGTGCTGGGCTTTGCCGGTGCACTGGACGCCTTCACCTTCGTACCAGGCAGCCATCCGGCGTTGCACCCAGGCCAGACAGCACGCATCGAGCGCGAAGGGCGTTTGGTAGGTTTCGTCGGTGCCCTTCACCCTGAACTGTCGAAAACCCTCGGCCTTGATCGTCCGGTGTTTGTGTTCGAACTGGTCCTGGCTGAAGTGGCTTCGGGCAAAATGCCTAAATTCAGCGAGCTGTCGCGCTTCCCTGAAGTGCGCCGTGACCTGGCGCTGATTGCCGACCGTGACGTGGCTGCCACTGCCGTTCTGGATGTAATCCGTGAAAATGCAGGGGAATGGCTGACAGACCTCAGGCTATTTGACGTCTATCAGGGTAAAGGTATTGATCCGCATAGAAAAAGCCTTGCAGTTGGCTTGACCTGGCAGCATCCATCGCGCACTCTTAATGACGATGAGGTGAATGCCACGACACAAAATATCCTCACCTCGCTCGAACAAAGGTTGAACGCCACGTTAAGGAAGTGACGTATGGGGGCTTTGACGAAAGCTGAGATGGCGGAACGTCTGTACGAAGAGTTGGGTCTGAACAAGCGCGAGGCCAAGGAATTGGTCGAGCTGTTTTTTGAAGAGATCAGACACGCTCTGGAAGACAACGAACAGGTCAAATTGTCCGGTTTCGGCAATTTTGACCTGCGGGACAAACGCCAGCGGCCTGGCCGCAATCCAAAAACGGGAGAAGAAATCCCGATCACGGCTCGCCGTGTGGTCACCTTTCGTCCAGGGCAGAAGTTGAAGGCCCGAGTTGAGGCTTATGCTGGAACCAAGTCATAACGACGAGCTACCCGTCATCCCAGGCAAACGCTACTTCACCATTGGTGAAGTCAGCGAGCTTTGTGCGGTAAAGCCGCACGTGCTGCGCTATTGGGAGCAGGAGTTTCCTCAGCTCAACCCCGTCAAACGCACCGGGAACCGTCGGTATTATCAGCGCCAGGATGTGCTGATGATCCGACAGATCCGAGCGTTGCTCTACGATCAGGGGTTCACCATCAGCGGCGCGCGTCAGCGTATGTCCGGTGATGAAGCCAAAGACGACACCACCCAATACAAACAAATGATCCGCCAGATGATTGCCGAACTCGAAGATGTGCTGGTGGTTCTGAAAAAGTAATTCCGGCTTTTAAAATACTTCCACATTTCAAAAGCTTGCGGTATATTCCGGTTCGCTTCGTCAAGAAGCAAACCCAGTAACACGCCTAGTCGGGGCGTAGCGCAGTCCGGTAGCGCACTAGCATGGGGTGCTAGGGGTCGAGTGTTCGAATCACTCCGTCCCGACCATTATTCCTGAGTAAAATCAGACTCTTAAGCCGATCAGATAGATCGGCTTTTTTGTGCCTGCACAAAACTTCTCGTTGATTTCGCTGATGTTCAGATCCGGAACTGCCTCGGACCAGATGATTTCCCCATGGGTCCCGCTGATAGTTCTTGGTCATGCCCTCAATTTGCGCCATGAGACGCCGATACGATAGGTATGACCCAAGAGGCGATGTCCTATGTTCAATGCAAGCCTTAAGAAACAGCTTCAATCTCAGACCAGTGAACTGTTAGAGCTTCGCCAACTGCGTGATGGCCTGAACCGTGAAATGCTGACGTTGAGTATCGACTCGTCGTTTAACATCACGGCCTGCAACGAAAACTTTGGAAATACGCTGGGCTACGCTCCGGATCAGCTTGTCGGTCGCGCCATGGCCGAGATTGTTCCCTCGTATGTCTCCAAACTGCCGTGCTTTCATAACTTTCGAGCGGCGGTGGCCGCGGGTAAGTCAATCAGCGACGATTACAGATACCTTCATGCCAATGGTTCGTTGGTGTGGATTCATGCACATTGGCAGCCAATCATGGACGCGAGCGGCCAGTTGAGTCATGTCACGTGCTACGCGACGAACATTACCTCCCGAGTGGAAAAAGCCTCGGAAAATGCGTCGTTCATTGAGGCGTTATTACGTTCCACTGCGGTGATCGAGTTTGATCTCTCCGGGCATGTACTGATGGCGAATGATCAGTTTCTACAAGCCATGGGCTACAACCTGGGACAGGCAAAAGGGAGCCATCACCGGGTTTTCTGTAAACCGGAGCTGACTTCGTCCCAGGCGTACAAGGACTTCTGGGCAAAGCTGAACAGAGGTGAATTTGTTGCCGGCCGGTTCGAACGTATAGACAGTCGCGGCCAAACGGTGTGGCTGGAAGCGACCTACAACCCGGTTTACGACACCGAAGGCAATCTTTGCAAAGTGGTGAAGTTCGCCACGGTAGTGACCGATCAAGTGGCCCGTGAGCAAGAAGTAAGCGGGGCCGCCCAGACGGCATTTGAAATTTCTCAGCAAACGGATGTCAGCGCTCAACGAGGCGCAGTCGTCGTCAACGATACGATGCATACCATGCGTAAGATCGCCGTTGATATGCAGGCGGCCTCCGGGGGAGTAGAAGCGCTGGGCAAACAGTCATTGTTGATCAGCTCGATTATTCAGACGATCAGCAGCATCGCGCAGCAAACCAATCTTCTTGCTTTGAATGCTGCGATTGAAGCGGCTCGCGCAGGTGAACAAGGTCGAGGATTTGCCGTTGTGGCTGATGAGGTTCGACAATTGGCGGGCAGAACCAGCACGGCGACTGAAGAAATCGCGTCGGTTGTCTTGCAGAATCAGAAGTTGGTCGATGAGACCGTCGCTGAGATGGCCAACAGCAAGTCCCAAGCCGAGCAAGGCCTGGAACTTGCCACTCAGGCAGGCCAGGTGATTGTTGAAATCCAGGACGGTGCCAAGCAAGTAGTCGACGCCGTGGGCAGGTTTGCGACCCAGTTGGCTTAGGGAGCGAAAGGGCGCGCCACAGCTGTCATCAAGGATGGGGCCTGGACACGGCCCTGCGCTGAAACGCCGGTCGGCTCAGCACAGGAACCATCCGCCCCTGAGTCATGTGTCGAGTGCGTGCTGTTTGGCTATTTCCTGGTTGCGCAAAATAAACCGCTGCAACTTTCCACTCGGTGTCTTGGGTACTTGTTCGACGAATTCGATTTCCCGCGGGTAAGCATGTGCAGCCAGGCGCTCTCGCACGTGCAGGCGCAGGACTTCCGCCAATTCGGCGCTGGGCGAATACTGGCCATGCAATACGATAAACGCCTTGATCAGTTCGGTGCGCTGCGGGTCGGGTTTGCCGATCACCGCGGCCTCGACCACCGCCGGGTGTTCGATCAACGCGCTCTCGACATCGAAAGGCCCGACGCGATAGCCCGAGGTGGTGATCACATCGTCGTTACGGCCGACGAAGCTGATGCTGCCGTCGTCATTCAACTCCACGATATCGCCGCTCAAGTAATAGCGGCTGACGAAGGCGTTGGTCGGCATCGCGAAGTAGCCGTTGAACCAGCACTGCGGCGAACGCTCGCGGTCCACCGCCAGCACGCCAGGCTGGCCAGTCGGCAATTCTTGGTGGGCGTCATCCAGCACGACAATCCGGTATCCCGGCACCGCATAGCCGGCCGAGCCCTCACGTACCGGGTGGCGTAGCCCATGATGATTGCACAGCACCATGCCGATTTCGGTCTGGCCGTAATGGTCGTGGATGACCACGCCGAGCTGTTCGGCAAACCAACGGATGACTTGCGGGTTGAGCGGCTCGCCGGCGCTGCTGACGATACGCAGATGGCCGCGCACGGCGTCGGCGAACTCGGCTCCTGCCGCGATCAGCAGGCGATAGGCTGTCGGCGAGCCGGCCAGGTTGCGGATGCCGTATTTGGCGATGATCCGGCAGGTACTCTCCACCGAAAACGGCCCGTCATAAAACAATGTGGCATGGCCACATGCCAATGGACCGGTCACCGCGTAGTACAGGCCATACGCCCAGCCAGGGTCGGCGAGGTTCCAGAATGGCTCGTCCTCACGCAGGTCGATTGCATCACGCATATAGCCCTTGAAGGCCAGGAGGGCGCTTAAAGGCACTTCCAGCGGTTTGGCCGGCCCGGTGGTGCCCGAGGTGCACATCAGCAGAAAAGGCGCACTGGCATCCAGCAACTCGGGTGCGCATTCGGTGTGTTGATGACCCAGTGCACTCCAGAAATCGTAATCGCCCGGGGCCCGTGCATGATCGTCGGTCACCAGGATGCCTGGGCAGTCCGGGATGTCATCCAGCTTGGAACGGTTGTGCGCGTCGGTCACGATCCAGCGTGCCTTGGAGCAGCCCAATCGCTGCTCGATCGCCTTGGGACCGAATGCGGTAAAAAGCGGCTGGTAGACCGCGCCGATACGCCAGGTGCCCAAGATGGCGATCAACAGTTCAACCGTGCGTGGCATCAGACCCGCGACACGCTCTCCGGGCTTGACTCCCTGTTCCCGCAGAAAATTGCCGAAGCGCGCAGCGTGGGCCTGCAGTTCGCTGAAGCGGTAATGCGTGGCACGGCCATCCCGCGTTTCGCAATACAACGCCACGGCATTTGCGTCGGCGTGGCGGTCGCAGCATTCGACGCAGGCATTCAAGGCATTCAGCTCGCCCTGCAAATCCTGCGCGGCCAGGCGTAAAAAATCGAAGGAGTTCACTGCTGAGTCGTAATCGCGCATAACGTACCTGATTGTTATTGTTGGATTAGGTGCTTTGCCCACGCCCATGGTGCGGGGGGGAGGTTGCCCCAGCCTGCAAGGCGGCCGACAGGGCCTGTGCGTCAAAGGCAGCCGCCCCCGGCAGGGCTCGCCAGGCCGACGGCCCGGCGGCGATTTCCTCGGCACTGAGCAGGCAGTGGTCGAGTTCACGCTGTAAAGCATGGGTGTCGAGATCCTGGCCGATGAACACCCACTCCTGCCGACAGTCGCCGACGATGCTGTCCCACTTGGCCATGATGCTCTGCAACCGGTATTCATCCCGGGGCCACTGCGACTGCTCGATGAAGTTCCACCAGTGCCCGACGTAGTCCCACTGGAACTGCGCGCCGCTCTGCGCCAGCAGGCCGGTTTCCAAGTGTCGGCTGGCCAGCCAGAAATACCCTTTGCTGCGTAACAGGCGGCCGTTGCTCCAGGGCCGTTGGAGGAAATCGAGCAAGCGTTGTGGATGGAAGGGCGCGCGTTCGCGGTATACCCAGGACGTCACGCCGTAGGTGTCCGACTCGGAGGCCGGAGCGTCTTCAACCTCCATTTTCCTCATCCAGCCCGGCGACGCCGCAAGGCTGGGCAAGTCAAACAGATGGGTGTCGAGGAGGCGGGTCAACTCGACCTGGCCGTGGGCCATTGGCATGATCCGGGCGGTCGGATTAAGGCCTGTGAGAATCGCCCGCACAGCCTGATAACCCGGCTCGTCGATCAGGTCCCGTTTGTTGACGAGAATGACGTTGGCGTACTCCACCTGCTCGATCAGCAGGTCCGCCAGAGGACGCGCAGGGGTGCTCTCCTGTGTGTCGTCGCGGGCCACGGTGTCCGGTGACGCGAGTAATGCCTGAAAACGGCTGCCATCGACCACCGTCACCAGGGTGTCGAGCCGTGCCAGTTCGCTGAGGCTGAAGCCTTCAGCGTCAAGGAAGGCGAACGTCTCGGCGACCGGCATTGGCTCCGAGATGCCCGTGGATTCGATGAGCAGGTAATCGAAACGCTGCTGACGCGCCAGGGCACTGATCTGTTCGAGCAGATCGGCGCGCAGCGTGCAGCAAATGCAGCCGTTGCTCATTTCGATCAGCTCATCGCGACCACGGTGCAGCGACACGTCGCGCTGCACCTCGGCGGCATCGATATTGACCTCGCTCATATCATTGACGATGACCGCCACCCTCAGGCCTTCGCGATTGCGCAGGATATGGTTGAGCAGGGTGGTCTTGCCGGCACCGAGGAAGCCGGAGAGCACCGTCACCGGCAGTCGGCCCGCCTGGGTGCCGTCCATCATACGTTCACCGTTCGAGGGGCATCGACGCGGTCCAGGTAGCTTTCGAACAGATCGACCACCACGAAGCCGTCGTCTGCCGCATCGCCCCACAGATCTTTCACGGCAAACTCCACATGGTAGGTCGGCTGATGCGCCGCGCTTGTATCGCCATGGCCGATCGCGTCCGGGAACGGCCATTTTTCCGACGTGCGATGCAACACCACGCCTTGCTTGCCGCGCACATAGGCCGGCATGCGGATATGCCCGGCCACGTACTCGTCGCGCACGACCACGCGGTCACCGACCTCAAACGGCGCTCGATCAGTGATCGCCGCACGACCTCCAGCCTGTGCCGGGTTTGCCAGCTTGAAGTGAGAACCCAAGGCCTGGTCGAGCTCCGCCTGGGTGATGACGCCCGTTTCGACCAGCAGGGTGGCGGTCGCGATGACGTAGCGTTCGTAGTACTGGGTGCCGACATGTTGGCGAACGTCCAGGCGTTCGACGGCATGACGCACTTCGTCCACGCTGAACTTCTTCAAATGATCGGCCCCGACGAACATCAAGCTGTAGGCCAGGTGCTCCCAGTCCTGCTTGAATACCTGTTTGTAGTCCAGGCTATTGATGGTGTGAGGGACTTTGCCAAAGCCTTGGAAACCGCCGAGATCGTGAAAGCCATCCATAATAGAAACTCCGGGAGTTGAACGATGATGCGTGGTTTTTCTCAGCCAACGCGGGGCAGGGCGACGCCGATCAGCACGTCTTTGGTCACGAGTGCCTGAAGCTGCGCCTCACTCATGTGCTCGGAACCTTCAGGCCTTACCGGCAACACCAGGTAGCGGGTCTCGGCGCTGGTATCCCAGACCTTGACCACCACGTCGGTTGGCAGCTCCGTCCCCAGTTCTTGCAGCACCGTGCGCCCCTCCCGGACCAGGCGTGCACGGAACTCGAAGCCCTTGTACCACTCGGGCGGCAGGCCGAGCACCGGCCAGTTGGTGCAGGAGCACAAGCTGCAGACAATGACGTTCTTCACCTGCGGCGTGTCTTCCAGCGCGACGATGTATTCGCCCTGCGGTCCGGTATAGCCGAACTGGGCACACGCAGCGGTGCCGTCCTTGAGCAACAGCGCCCGGAATTGCGGATCGACCCAGGCCTTGGCGACCACACGGGCGCCGTTCTCCGGGCTCCAGCCGTGCTCCATCAATTGCGTTAGCTGCTCGACGTAGCCCTCCGGGATAAGGTCCTTGCTCTTGAGGACTTGAAACAATGCCCAGGCTCGTTCACCCGGGGTTGAAGTGCCCGCAGGCGTGGAATTGGATGGACTCATGGGGTATCTCCTATCAGTCAACGCGGTTGTGGAGTGGTTGAAACGTGTCGGTGTTTCTTATTGTTTTCCAGGTTGGGCGCTCAGAGCGTGCGCCAGTCCACCGTGGCTTCGAACGCCGCCGCGGCCTGGTAGATCGTGCCTTCGCCGTAGTGCCTGGCTACCAGCATCAGCCCGACGGGCAGCCCGTCCACCAGGCCGCAGGGAATCGACATGGCCGGATGCCCGGTGATGTCTTGTGGCGCGGTATTGCCGATCATTTCCAGGGCGCGCGCCACGTATTCAGTGATCGAACAGCCCGCTGGCGGGTGGGGCTGGGCGGTGATGGGCGTGGTCGGCATCACCAGCAGGTCATAGCTCTGCAAGGCCTTGTCATAGCCTTGCCGGGCGAAGCGGGCGAGGTTCTGTGCCTTGGCGTAATACCGCCCGTTGTAGTGGGTCAGGCCGTACTGGCCGACGAACATGCACAGCTTGAGCGACGCGGATAACTGGTCCGCCTGGTCGCGCCAACCGGCCTGTTTGTCCAGCAGGCCGACGTCGTACAGGCCTTTCCAGTTAAAGCCCGCGCCGTTGCCGTGCATCATCTGCATGGTCAAGCCTTCGCAACCGATGGGATGCCACAACGAACCTGCCAGGTTGTGTTCGGGAACGGACACCGGCTCGACATGGGCGCCCAACGCTTCGAGACGGGCGATAGCGTCGCGCACCTTGTCCGCCACGCGCGGGTCCTGATTGGCCAGCGCGAACCCCTCCTGCAACACGCCGATTCTGAGCCCGCTCACGCCCCGCGCCAGGTAACTGCAATAGTCATCGACCTGGGGCGCCGCCTGGCGTGGGTCGAGGCCATCGGAACCGGCCATGGCCTGCAGCATCAGCGCGTTGTCGTGCACGTTGGCGGAAATGGGGCCGACATGATCGATCGTCGCTTCAATCGCCATGATGCCGGTGTAGGGCACCAGGCCATGGGTGGGTTTCATGCCGTAGGTGCCGCAGAAGGCCGACGGAATGCGGATGGAGCCGCCTTGATCGCCGCCCACGGCGATGTCGACTTCACCAGTGGCGACCAATGCCGCGCTGCCCGATGAAGACCCGCCGGCGGCATACCCGTGGCGATGGGGGTTGTGTACCGGGGCTGGGTCAGAGGTATGGCTGCCGCCCGACAGACAGTAGTGCTCGCAAGTGGCTTTGCCGAGGATGGTCGCGCCGGCATCGAGCAAACGCGTGACCACGGTGGCATCGAAGCCCGGCACAAACCCTTCCAGCGGTGCGGCGCCGTTCATCATCGGGACGCCGGCCAGGGCGATGTTGTCTTTGAGCGCGACGGTTTTACCGGCCAGCAGGCCGCTACGGGCGCCATTTACTTCAGTCCGGTAGTACCACGCGTTGAGCGGGTTTTCCTTGGCCGAGGGACGATATCCTGAGCTGCGCTCGTAACGTATCGGCGGAACGAAATCACACAGTTCGTCGACCAGGTCGTATGCATCGAAACTCGGTTGCATCAGGTCCAGGTAGGACGCCGCCTGTTCGTGGGTCAGTTGCATGTTCAACTGGGCCGCAATGGCTAACAGCTGATCAAGCGTGGGACGAGTAATGGCCATGATTTTCCTGTCTTTTTATCGATTCAGTCCGGGTAGCAATGGACACCAAATTAGGCCTCTATCACTGTGTTCGCATGGTTGAGCAGGACACGCATTTGGCTGAAAAGGACAGCGCCACTCAGAACACTTTCAAGACGCGCAGATTCAGGCGTGCACCTTCCCTGAAGCCTTGCTCCACCTCGATATCCCTGCCGAGCTGCGCCTGGACCTGCAAGGTTGGATCGATAAAGTGCGTGACCGTGAAACGTGCATAGGACGTCGATACGCCATCGTGCTGGTCAACGCCGTCGACGCTGGTTGCGGCCCCGGTGACATAGCCTCCGCCGAGGGCGAACGTGGTGCTTGGGGTCCAGTTGTAGCGCACGGCGGCCTGGTACTCGTAGCGCGTGTTTTCTTCGAGTTTTGCGCTGCTGGCGCCGTAGTCGTGATTGGTCGAAACCCAGGACACGTCTGCTACGGTGTCCAATGCCCACTGCGCTGAGAAGTGGTGGATATAGGCTGCTTGTAGCGTCGCCCGCCAGCGATTCTCGCCCAGGTTCAAGGCATCGTTTTTGTCGTAGCTGCCCACGGGGATGTACAGGTAGGGGGCCAGGGCAAATACATCTTTGTTGGCGGTGGGCAGTGTCCACTTGAGCGGGGCGGTGAGAATCGGGTCGCCCACGCCGTGGGCATCGCCCAGTGCGCCGACATCGCCAGCGGCGTTCATGTAGCCGAACGGCAGCAATATCTGCGGTTCCCATGAAAGGTTTTCGCCGAGGCCTACGGCATGGATGTAACGCAGGATCCCTACGTCGGAGCTGAGCTTGGCGTTGTCCGAGGTTCGATGGCCGTTCTGATACAGCTCGGACCGGTCGGTGTGCTGGTAGTAAAACAGCACCGCATCGGCCCCGGCGGGCAGCGGCTCGAAATCCCCCGGCGCGACTTCAAGGGCCTGGCTTTTGGCAAATGGCAACATCCCCAGCACCAGCACGAGTCGACTCACTTTCATGGCCGTTCTCCTTGTGCGGCGGCGGCATCGCGCAGCATTCCGGTGTGCGGATGGCAGTTGATGTACTCGAAGATCTGGCTGTTGGCGTCTGACACTGACACTTCGTGGTACAGCCGCAACTTTTTCAAACCGGCGGCCACGCGGAAGAACGTCACGAAAATACGCAGGTGGGTCGGGTGGGATTCGGCCCAGCGCTCGAGTTTTTCCACCGAGCGCCAGTGGCCGATGTTGTAGCTGATATCGAGAAAGTTGCCGTCCAGGTCGATATTGCGCACGAACCGATTGCTGTAGCAGCCCAACGGCTGGCCGTTGTCACGCAGGAAGTCCATGCCGTCCTGCAAGGTTGGCAGAATTTCGTCGAGGTACAGCGCGCGCTCATCCGCCTCGGCGTCCGCCCAATCCTGGCCGGAACGAATCAGCGTGAGGTTGTCATGCCCCAGCACCACCACCCGTCCGCCCCTGGCAGGATCACCGCTGATCACTTGCAGCTCACTGGTAGGCTTCATCCAGTCGGTCTGGGAGATCGGAAAGCGGTCGCGCATCGAGCCCCAGTAACCGTGCTCTTCGATTTCGCCGCTGGTCTTGTCCATGACTGCGCCGACACCGGGCAGATTGTCCTGGAAGGCGTACAGCGTCTCGAACTGCTCCGCGCGCGGTGCGCTGATTTCACGAAAATAGCCCAGCCCGTCGTCGAGGCGATCCTGGGAGGCCCACCAGTCGTTGACCGGTGCGCAGCGTAACCAGCGGCAGTGAGCTGCCGGGTCTTTCCAGTAGCCGACCACCATCAGGTTATCGAAGCCGCTGTTGTCGGTGTGGTGGGTCACGTCATGGTTCTGCGGGCCATCGGCGAGGCTGAAGCTGTCGACGATGTGACGCATGGCCTGGAGCGCGGCTTCGCGCTGCGCTTCCCCTCGGTACTGCACGCCGAAGTAAGCCATCACCACCTGTTCCAATTGCTCGTCGGCGCGTGCAACCCACATGGCAAAGGGGGGCTGGTACTCTTCGGGCACACGGCGAGACAGGGTGCGTGGGCATTTGAGATGTGTGTCGATTGCAGATTCCATGTTGCGCTCCTCGTTATTTTCGTTCAGGTCTGCGGGTGGGCATCAGTGCTGGGGCGACGGGTCGCGCTTGGCGGTCTGTCGTCGGCGCAGCAGCTTCATGGCCCCCCACTCAATCAACCAATAAGCCGACTCTTCAGGCACGAGGTCGCGCCTCTGCAAGAGCCAGGAGGCATCAGCCGAAGGGTGTGAACAGTGTCGATGCATGGCGTGCCTCATCAGCGGGGGGGGGGGGGTGAGCTGCTGTGAGGTGGAAATTAGGCGTGACGGCAAGGCGGCGCTTGGTTCGTCGAGACAACCGTTTGGTTGGAAGAGACAACGCCGGAGGGGACTCCACGGGTGATCGGCGTTGGTGCGCCCGTGTCGAAAGCTCAGGCCTCTGTGCCTCTTATTGGGGACGACGAGGGCGTTGAAAGCCACGCTTGAGTGCAGGAAACCGATAGGCGTACGTGAGGGCGAGCGTCAATGTGCCTGGCCTGTTAATTGCTAGCGCTGAAAAGCCGGTAACACCTTTTCGAGTTCATACTGCATAGCTGTACCGAGGTCAGTGCCATGAATCCAAGCACTCAGTATTCGACCCTTGCCGTTGCTGCACCACGTCGATTTGATTACTGGAAAGAAGTGGTCTGTCGCCATTGCCTGGCGGCCGATAGCAAACCCCTGTCCCAGAGCAGTTTCGATGGCGTTCTTGCGGTCAATTCCGTGGGCGCTCTCGATCTCTGTTCCCTGTCATCGCCCCTGCATTACTGGGAGCGTTCCGAGCAGCATCTGCGCAGCGGTCCGGCCGACGATCTATGGTTGGGGTTTGCCCGAAACGGTTATGGACAGATCGAACAGAGCGGAAGAAAAGCCAGCCTGGCAACGGGCAATTTGTTTCTTTATGACGCAACGCAACCGTTCCGATTCAGCCTCGGTGGTACCGAAAACCACCTGGTGCGTATTCCGCGGGCGTTGCTGACCGAACGCCTGCCGCGTATTGCGGAGCACACCGCGATGGTCCTGGATGATCGGCGGCCTGGCGTGATTCCCTTGCGGGAAATGCTGCGCCAAGCAGCGATTACGCCGGCATCCTTACAGGATCAGCACATCTCCAGTCGCTATTCAGGGGCGTTGCTCGACCTTCTGGTGATCAGCCTGGAACTCCAGGACCTGAAGGCCACTCACCAGGAACTGGACCTTTACGGCCGCATCATGCAGTACATCCAACGGCATCTGGCCGAGCCGGACCTGTCGATTGAGGTCATCGCCCAAGTCCACAATGTGTCGACCCGCACCGTCACGCGCGCCTTCGCGCGGCACCAGAAAACCCCCGCCGCAGAAATCTGGAGGGAACGCCTGAATGCCAGCCGTGAAGCGATCGAGCGCGGCCAGGTGCGCAGTATCTCGCAAGCCGCACTGGACTTCGGGTTTTCTGACTTCTCCCATTTCAGCCATGCGTTCCGCAAAGCGTTCGGCGTCGCGCCTAACACGCTGTTGCAGCGAAATTGAATGATCAAGCAGGGGGAGCGCTAGCCGGCGCTCCTGTTCCTGGACATATCAATCTCAAACGTTATCTCGTCCGCAAGCTGCTGCACGCTCGAGCGGTCTGCAAGCTTGGCCAGGTTGATACCCGTTGTGCAAAACATTGATTCAGTTTCTGGCGACCTGACAAAGACGGTAGCAGTCCAGCCATTGATCAGAACGCAATCGACCTTGTGCCCCGGCAGGCTCCGCTCCAGACCCTCGGTCAGCGATATTTTCTTCCAGCTGTGCATGATGACGTACTAACGTGGGTAGTGATGAACTGTTGACCTGTGCGCCTTCAAGAAGTGCCAATAGGCCATCATTTTCAATCTGAACAACCTTTATACCTAATTGATCAGGGCCCCGAATATTCCTGCTCTGCGCTTGCCAGCAGGTTGGCGCCAGTGCTCAGTGCCAGCACCGTAAACAACAGCACCAGGATCAGCGCTTTGTTCTTGAACAGCATGTTCGGATGACCTCACCTGAACCTTAAGGAAAGCGGCCGCAAGGGCCGCAATCGTCGACTTACCAGAGGGCAATGTCATAGGTGAGGTAAAGGCGGTTGCTGTCGCGGCCCCGGGAGAATTCAGAGCGATAGACATAGTTGCGCATGCGCACCCCCAGCCCCTTGAACGTGCCGGCCTGCACCACGTAGGCCAACTCGGTATCACGCTCCCATTCCTTGACGGTGGTTGCGGACTTACCGTCATTGCCGCTCAGGTAGCGCGTTGAAAAGGTCAGGCCGGGCACGCCGACGGCGGCGAAGTTGTAGCCGTAGTTGAGCATCCAGGTCTTCTCGTCCTCCTCGATGAATTTGCCGATGCCGGCGTTGCTGAACGAGTAGACGGTGGCGCCGCTGATGTAGGGCAGACCGGCATCTCCGCGAAGGGTCTGGTAGCCGCCGCCGACGGTATGGCCTGCGATCACGTAGGACAGCTGGCCGCTGAACATGTCGTTGTCGATTTTGCCTGCGTAGGCAGAGCCGCTATCGACACTGTTGAAGTAGCGCAGGTCGCTGGTCAGCACCCCACCGGCCAGTGGCAGGTCGTGCTGGATACCGGCGAAATTCTGTCGGTAGAAGTTCTCGAGCTCTCCATAGAAATAACTCAAGCGAAGGTTTTTGCCCCATTTGTACTCAGCCCCCGCGTAGTTGAAATCCCCCGATTTTTCCCCGCTGTAGCCATCGGGCACGATCGGCACGCTGTTGGTGGAGTCGCGTAACTTGAAGCGGTCCAGGTGCCCGCCGGTGACGGTCAGGTTGTCGATGTCGGTGCTGCTGACCTGGGTGCCCTGGTAGGTCTGGGGCAACAAGCGTGCATCGTTGTAAATCAGTACCGGCGTCTTGGGCAGCAAGGTGCCGTACTTGACGGTGGTTTTGGCGAACCTGGCCTTCGCGGTAGCGCCGGCGCTGGCGAACTCGTCGGCTGCCTGCCCATCGTCATGCACCGGCATGAGCCCGGTGCCACTGCGACCGCGCCCCGAATCGAGCTTTACGCCATAGAGCCCCAGGGCGTCCACACCAAAGCCAAGGGTGCCCGGCGTGAATCCGGACTGATAGTCCAGCAGAAATCCCTGGGCCCACTCGGTACGCTCGCTTTTTGCCGTTCTGGCGGCTCGCGCACTCAAGCCGTGCTCGTCGCGAAAGTTCTCGTTGAAATACACATTGCGCAGTTGCAGCTTGAGTTTGCTGTCGTCAATAAAACCTTCGGCGTTCGCACTTGCGACCGGTACCAGGGCAAACGCGCAAAACAACGCCCGATGGGCATACATAGGGTTCATGGCAAATGACTCTTTGTTGTTATTTGGGGTGCGGTGCGACACGCGCCCCGTGAGCGAGGCGCGCTGAAAGACAGCAGAGGTTGTGGGTGGATCAGGTGAACAGGCTGATGGCCCCGGTCAACAAGGCCAGCGCGGTGACGACCAGCGAGGTCAGCACTGCCCATTTGACGGTGGCCTTCTGGAAGTCGCCGATATCGCGATCGACCATGCCCACCAGCAACAGAGTCGAGGCCACCAGCGGGCTCATGAGGTGGACGGGTTGCCCCAGGATCGAGGCGCGCGCGATTTCAACCGGGTCGATGCCATACGCCGCGGCGGCATTGGCCAGGATCGGCACCACGCCAAAATAGTAGGCGTCATTGGACAGCACGAACGTCAGCGGCATGCTGGTGATCGCCACCACCAAGGGAAACAGGTGGCCCCAGGATGGCGGGATCCAGTCGACGAGGGTCTGCGCCAGGGCGTCCACCATCTTTGTGCCGGAAAAAATCCCGGCGAAGATCCCGGCGGCGAATACCAGCAACACCACGGTCATGGCATTGCCCGAATGCGCCAGGATGCGTTCTTTCTGAATGTCCAATTGCGGGTAGTTGATCATCAGCGCGAGCACAAAGCCGATCAGGAACAGGATCGCGGAGTGCATCAACCCCATCACCAGGGCCGCCAGCACCGCAATGACCAGCACCAGGTTAACGTAGGCCAGTTTCGGACGCTTGTGGGGGGTGTCTTCAAGAATCGCGTTGATATAGCAATCGCCGCCACCGCTCTGCAGTTGGACGTTGCCGATCCGCTTGCGCTCGGCGCGCCCCAGCAGGAAGGCGGTGAAGATCACCCACAGGGCGCCGCCGATCATGGTCGGCAGCAACGGCACGAAGTATTCGCCGGCATCCAGGCCCAGCGCGGCGATAGCACGTGTCGCGGGGCCGCCCCAGGGGGTCATGCCGCTCATGATGCTCAGCGACAGCATGGAAATGGTCGCCAGGATCATCGGGTTCATGCCGATGCGCTTATACAGCGGCAGCATTGCCGCACAGGTGATCATGTAGGTCGTGGTGCCGTCGCCGTCGAGTGCGACCAGCAACGAGAGCAGGGCAGTGCCGACCGCGATCTTCATCGGGTCGCCATTGACCCGCTTGAGGATCTTGCGGATCAGCGGGTCGAACAAGCCTGCGTCGATCATCAAGCCGAAGAACAGGATCGCAAACAACAGCAAGGCGGCAGACGGGGCGACCATTTTCAGGCCGTCGAGCATCATCTTGCCGGTGGTGCCGCCGAAACCGCCAAGCACCGCGAAGACGATAGGTACAACGGTAAGCGCGACGATTGGCGACAAACGCTTCGTCATGATGAGGACGGTGAATACGACCACCATGGCCAGGCCAAGGAAAGCGAGCATAGGACGATTCTCTTGTTGTTATCGTAATAGTGGCTGACGCCGAGGCGCACGCGCCCTGATCCGCCGGGCGGCCAAGGGCGCCTGGCGGAGGAGGGGTCAAGTCAGGGAGGGGCGTTGCCCGGTTATTGTTAAACGCGCTTGGGGACTTTCAGGTCTTCCCAGGCTTCTACCGGCGTCGCAGAGGGTTTTGCGTCGAGCATCCGGTGTAGCGTTTCGCGATGGCAGGCATTTTCCGATAGGGAAATCACTACCGTCGCGACGGCGTTGCTGGCCAGGCTGGTCAGGGCGCGCGCTTCGGACATGAAGCGGTCAACCCCGATCAGCAGCGCCAGGCCGGCCAACGGGATGTCGTGAATGACCGTCAAGGTCGAGGCGAGCGCGACGAACCCGCTGCCCGTCACGCCGGCGGCACCTTTGGAGGACAGCAGCATGATCGCCAGCATGGTGATGATTTGCGTCAGGCTCAGGTCAATGTTGCAGGCCTGGGCGATGAAAATCGCCGCCAACGACAGGTAAATGGCCGTACCGTCCAGGTTGAACGAGTAGCCGGTGGGGAGTACCAGGCCTACGACGCCTTTCTTGCAGCCCAGCGCTTCGAGTTTTTCCAGCATGCGTGGCATGACCGGTTCCGTGGAGGACGTGCCCAGCACCACCAGGAATTCTTCGCGAAAGTAGCGCAACAGTTTCCACAGGCTGAAGCCGTTGCTACGGCAAATGCTGCCCAGGACCACGAACACGAAGAAGCCGCAGGCGATGTACAAGGTCATGATCAACTTCGCCAGCGAACCCAGCGAAGTGATGCCGTACTGACCCACGGTGAACGCCAGGGCGCCGAAGGCACCGACCGGGGCAAAACGCATCAGGTACGCGAAGATCTTGAAGACCATCTGCGAAGCGGCTTCGAGTACGTCGAGTACCGGCTTGCCACGTTCGCCCAGGGATGACAAGGCAAACCCGGACAACACTGCAATAAAGAGCACCGGCAGCACTTCCCCCTTACTGAAGGCACCCACGAAGGTTTCGGGGATGATGTGCATGAAGAACTCCACAACCCCAAGCTTTGCCGCCGACTCGGTGTACTGGGCCAAGCCTTTGGTGCTCAGTTGGGTGGGATCAATGTTCATGCCGACGCCCGGCTGGAACACGTATACCGCCACCAGGCCAATGACCAGGCTGATCACCGTCAGGCCAAAAAACAGCAGCATGGTCTTGCTGAGCAGGCGTCCGAGCGAGCGTTTGTCGCTCATGCCGGCGATGCCGGTGACGATGGTGCAGAACACCACGGGGGCAATCATCATCTTGATCAGCTTGATGAACGCATCACCCAACGGCTTGAGCGCGATGGCCTGCTGAGCCCAGAAATGCCCGACCACAATGCCCAGCACCACGGCGCAGAGAATCTGGAAGTAGAGCGATTTAACAACTTTCATGGCATCACCCATTTTTAGAATTGTGCGGATGCAAAAATGCCAACGACCGCCGGAATTATCCGGCGAGGCGCTGTGACTCAGTGGCGTAGACGTAACCGGAGAAAAGCCTGCGCGCGGTGCGTACGACGGACGCTTGAATTGTCTCACCATTGCTGCCGGTGTAGGACAATACGACATCAATCCCGCCGCTTGGATGTTCGATACGCACCGCTTCACGACGCGGCGTGCTGACCCCGCCAAGCATCTGCGCGACGATACTGCCTTCTATCACGCACGCGGTGGCCAGACCAATCGAGCCGGTAATGGCAAGCGCGCGGTGGCAGTTGTGCGGCATGAAATAGCGAACCTGAATCGTACCGCCAGCTTTCGCGGGCGAGACCAGGACCGGCTTGGGAATCACTTTGCCGCTGACATCGCCCAGGCCCATGGCCAGGCCGGCCTGGAGCCGCAGTGTCTCCAGGCGTCGCAGGAACTCCTTATCGGCGTCCAGTTCCGCTGGGCTCTCATCGCCTCGCTTGCCCAGTTGGCTGGCTTCGACGAGCACCATGGGCATCGCCATGTCGATACAGGTCACTGCAATGCCATCAAAGACGTCCTGCGTGTTGCCGGTGGGAAAGAGCTTGCCCGTCTTGCTGCCGGCTGCATCCAGGAAGGTCAGTTGCACCGGCGCCGCAGTACCGGGCACGCCATCAATGGCGGTATCGCCCTCATAACTGACTTTGCCATCCGGTGTGTACACCTGGGAATGGATGAAGGTCCCGGTGTTGACGTTGCGAATGCGCACGCGGGTGCGTCCGGGGGTGGCTTTGACCAGGCCCTGTTCGATGGCGAATGGGCCAACCGCACACAGCATGTTGCCGCAATTGGGTGCGCTGTCGACTCTGCGCTGAGACACCATCACTTGGACAAACAAGTAATCGACGTCCGCATCCGGGTGCAGCGAAGGGCTGACAATCGCAACCTTGCTGGTTTGCGGGCTGCCACCACCGATTCCGTCGATCTCCAGTTCATGACCGGAGCCCATCAGGTTGAGTAGCAGTTCGTCGCGGGCCTCGATGGACGACGGCAAATCCCAGTCGAGAAAAACCGGACCTTTGGAGGTACCACCGCGCATCA
The DNA here is from genome assembly GCF_900112095.1 of Pseudomonas sp. NFPP24. Taxonomy (NCBI): domain Bacteria; kingdom Pseudomonadati; phylum Pseudomonadota; class Gammaproteobacteria; order Pseudomonadales; family Pseudomonadaceae; genus Pseudomonas; species Pseudomonas sp. NFPP24. Next base: position 477,771 of record NZ_FOKD01000003.1, on the reverse strand, counting down.
GCACACAGGGGATTCTTTGCATAATACTGACTCTTGTTGATCAATCGAGGTAATTGATGCTCTGTGAGCAAGAGTCTCAAGCTTTGAAAAATGTTTCCAATGCAAAAATTGACGTTATTATTGCGTTTGGCGAATGGTAAATGTGCGCCAAACGACTTCCCAATTTCCTTGGCTGACGAGACTGGACATGGACTATGAGCTGAATGATATCCGATCTTTCGTGAAAATCGCCGAATTGGGTAGCTTTCACGAAGCGGCCGATGCTTTGCATCTGTCTCAACCTGCACTCAGCCGGCGGATAAAAAAACTCGAAGAGGGGCTGGGCACGGCGTTGCTGGATCGCACCACCCGCAAAGTCAGCCTTACCAGCGTCGGGCGTGACTTTCTTCCCAAGGCGCGCCGGTTGCTGGATGACTTCGACGAGTCGATTCTTAATATCCGTGAACTGGCCGAACGCCAGATCGGCCGTGTAACCCTGGCGTGTATCCCTACCGCCGCGTTCTATTTCCTGCCTTCAGTGATCCGTCTGTACAACGAGCGCTACCCGAAAATCCGGATCCGTCTGCTGGATTTGAGTGCGAATGAGGGGCTTGAAGCGGTGCTGCGCGGGGAAGCCGACTTCGGTATCAACATGATGAGTGGCCAGCATCCGGACATTGAGTTCGTGCCATTGGTCAGTGAGCCCTTTGTATTGGCGTGCCGGCGTGATCACGAGCTGGCAGGGCGCAGTTCGGTCACCTGGTCTGAATTGAGCGATTACCGCCTTATCGGGGTAGGGCGTTTGAGCGGCAACCGCATGCTGCTCGACCACGCTCTATCGGGCTTGAGTTGGCGGCCGCAATGGTTCTATGAAGTCCAGCACCTTTCGACTTCACTGGGCCTGGTGGAGGCCGGCCTGGGGGTTTCGGCGATGCCAAGCCTGGCCATGCCGGCTGATGATCATCCCACCCTGGTCAGCGTTCCATTGATCGAGCCCGTGGTGAACCGCTCTTTGGGCCTGGTTTACCGCCGAGGGTCCTCGCTTTCGCCGGCGGCGGAAAAATTCGTCTCGATACTGCTTGAGCAATGGCCACAGTGACCGGCCGCGTGTTGCCGTTCGCCGGCGGTCATCGTCATGAATGCGAGGTGGGCATGCTCTGAGTTGTTACTTCTGCCCACTGAGCGGGCGTTTTCTGAGCGGTCAGGTAGCAAGCTTGTGCACGATCCCTTCACGGTTTCCGCTGATGCAATGGGCCTATTTCATTTGAATCAAGCGCTTGGGTCATAGCGCCGTGATTTGGCACGCTTCCTGCTTTTTCGTATCCATGGATAATTGGATACAAAAATTCAAAAGGTGCTGCCGATGCAATTTGCCCCCGCTTACGTTGACCGCCAGCCCCTCACCGCCGAGGAGGAGGCCTACAACTTCCTGCTCGATGCCATTTGCGGCGGCCGCTACCGCAAAGGCGACCGTCTGATCGCCGAAGATATCGCCAGCGAAATCGGCATGAGCCGCATGCCGGTGCGCGAAGCCTTTCGCCGCCTGGACGCCCAGGGCCTGGTGACCTTGCGGCCCAATCGCGGCGCCATCGTCAGCGGCCTGGATATCGATGAACTGCACGAAGTGTTCGAAATGCGCAGCGCCCTCGAAGGCCTGGCGGTGCGCGTCGCGGTGGGGCGTATCGGCGAGCGCCAGTTGGCCGCGCTGGAGCGCTTGCTCGATGCGATGGACGACTACCGCGATGACAGTGCCGCCTGGGTCAGCCGGCACCGCGCTTTCCACGAATACCTGTGCAGCCTCAGTGGCCGCCCACGCCTGATGAAGCAGATTTCGGCGCTGTACTCACTGGTCGAAGCGCCCATGCGCCTGTGGTTGCAGCACGGCGAAAAACCCCTCAGTGCCCGCCAGGAACACGCGGTGATCCTCGACGCGATCCGTGCCGGTGACGCCGCCCGCGCCGAGGCCGTGGTGCGCGAACACATCGAAGGCACCGTGCCGGCACTGATCCAGTTCCTGCAAACCGAACAACAATAAGAAACACCTGCTGTGTGTTGACGTTGAGTCCTGCCCCGTTAATCAACGAACTGGAGTGTCTGGTCATGCATAAACACCGCGCCTTGCTGGTGGCTGTCTCCCTCGGCCTCTGTACCCAATGGGCCGTTGCCGCGCCCCAGGTGCCGGAGCGCCTGAAGAACGTCGACAAACTCATCTACTGCTCGGGGATGGATTCACCGCCCCTGGTGTCCTTCGATGAAGCACAGAAACCCCGCGGGCTCACCATCGACCTGGGCCTGGAGATCGCCAGGCGCCTGGGCGACAAGCAGGTGCAGTGGCGAGTGATTCCGTTCTCTGGCCTGGTGCCGGCATTGCTCGCCCAGCAGTGCGACATGATCGTCGACCAACTGTTCGACAAGCCTGAGCGACGCCAGGTGATCGACATCGTCAACTACATGTATTCCAGCCAATCGGTGGTGGTGCCCAAGGGCAACCCCAAGGGCATCAAGACCCTGGATGATTTGTCCGGACACAAGGTCGCGGTGCTCAACGGCTCCACCATCAAGACCCTGCTGGACGCGCAGAACGACAGCCTGGCCAAGGCCGGCAAACCGCCGATGAAACTGGTGGTGTACAACACCGACACCGACGCCTTCCAGGCCCTGCGCATCAGCCAAGTCGACGCCTACGGTACCACCGTGGAAACGGCCGGCTATTACGCCGCCATGGCCCCGGACCTTTTCCAGGAAGGCGTGCCAGCGTTCAGCCGCATTCTCACCGGTTTGGGCATGCGCAAGGACGACCCGCAACTCACCGCCGCCGTGCAGCAGGTGATCAGCGACATGCGCAGCGACGGCAGCTACGTCCAGTTGCTGAACAAATGGCATGTCAGCAGCGACACACTCGACTGAGGCACACCGGCGATGAATTTCAATTGGGATGTGTTCTGGCAGTACCTGTTGCAGCCGAGCGGGGTGTACCTCACCGGGCTGTGGCTGACCTGCTTGATCGCGGTGTCGGCGATGCTGCTGGGCTGCGTGCTGGGGTTGGCGGCGGCGCTGCTGCGCTTGTCGAAGAACCCGCTGTTGCACTTGCCGGTACGCTTTTATGTGTGGCTGATGCGTGGTACGCCGCTGCTGGTGCAGATCGTATTCCTGTACACCGCGCTGGCGGCGGGTGGGATTTTCCGTTTCGAGGACATCGCGCTGTTCGGCCTGGTCATCCCCGGCAATATCCAGGCGGCGATCATCGCGCTGGGCTTGAACGAAGGCGCGTACATGGCCGAGATCATCCGCGCCGGCATCGGCGCGGTGGACAAGGGCCAATACGAAGCCGGGCGTTCCCTGGGCATGGGCTTTGCCAAGCTGATGCGGCGCATCGTGCTGCCCCAGGCGTTCCGCGTGATCGTGCCGCCGCTGGGCAATGAGTTCAACGTGATGCTCAAGAACACCACCCTGGTCAGCGTGATCGGCGTGCAGGAGTTGCTGCTCAGCACGCAGATGGTCACCTCGGCGACGTTCCGCGTGTTCGAGTTGTACCTGGTGGTCGCGATTTACTTTTTGATGCTTACCACGCTGTGGGGCTTTTTCCAGCGCTGGCTGGAGGCGCGCTTTGGCCAGTCCGACCGGCCATCCGCGCCGCCACCGGCGTCCAGCCGCATGTTCGGGCGCAGCACCTTGAAACTGCTGAGGGGACGATAACCATGGCGCACCAGAGTGAAGAATTGATCATCGAGGCGCTGGACATCCACAAGTCGTTCGGCACCCTGCAGATCCTCAAGGGCATCTCCCTGCAAGTGCGGCGCGGCGAAGTGGTGGTGCTGATCGGCGCCTCCGGCTCGGGCAAGACCACCTTTATCCGCTGCATCAACCTGCTGGAAGACATCCAGAGTGGGCGCATCCGCGTCAACGGTCGTGCCATGGGCTATCGCGAGCGCAGCGATGGCAGCCTGGTACGCGATTCGGAGCGCAACATCGCGCGCCAACGCCGCGACATCGGCATGGTGTTCCAGCGTTTCAACCTGTTCCCCCACATGACCGCGCTGGAAAACATCATCGAAGCGCCGATCCAGGTGCTCGGCATACCGCGCGCCGAAGCCTTGGAGCAAGCCCGTGGATTGCTGGCGCGGGTCGGCCTGGCGGACAAGGCCAGCCATTACCCGTCGATGCTTTCCGGCGGCCAGCAGCAGCGGGTGGCGATTGCCCGCGCCCTGGCGATGAAACCCCAGGCCATGCTGTTCGACGAACCCACCAGCGCCCTCGACCCGGAAACCGTCGGCGAGGTGCTGCAGGTGATGAAGGAGCTGGCCGAGGAGGGCATGACCATGGTGGTGGTCACCCACGAAATGGGCTTTGCCCGTGAAGTGGCCGACCGCGTGGTGGTGCTCGACCAGGGCGAACTCATCGAACAAGGGCCGCCGGAACAGATTTTCAGCCGCCCCAGCCATCCCCGTACCCGGGCCTTTCTCAGTCGTGTGTTGTGAGTCTTTCCATCACCCTGTGTTGACGAGTCTTAGCCATGTTGAAATTTTCTGCTCACGAGTACCCCTATCCCTCGCAGCGCCAAAGCGTGTTTGCCCGTCGCGGCATGGTTGCGGCGTCCCAGCCCCTGGCGGCCCAGGCCGGTATCCAGATCATGCAACAGGGCGGTAACGCCATTGATGCGGCGATTGCCACGGCGGCCGCGCTGACGGTGGTGGAGCCCACCGGCTGTGGCCTGGGCGGCGACGCGTTCGCGCTGGTCTGGTGCAAGGGCCGGTTGCACGGCCTGAACGGCAATGGCCACGCGCCGGCGGCCTTGAGTATCGAGGCGGTCAAGGCGGCGGGGCACGACCGGATGCCGCTGTATGGCTGGACCCCGGTCACCGTGCCCGGTTGCCCCTCGGCCTGGGCCGAGCTGTCCGAGCGCTTCGGCAAGTTGCCGTTTGCCGAGTTGCTGCAGCCCGCCATCAGCCTGGCGCGTGACGGCTTCCCGTTGTCGCCGGTGATCGCCCAGCTCTGGCAGGCCGCGCTGGATGAATTCGGCCCCCATCGTGACCCGGCCCTGGACGCCTGGTTCGACACGTTCCTGATCGACGGCCGTGCGCCCCGGGCGGGTGAGATATTCCGCAACCCCGCCCAGGCACGTACCTTGGAAGAACTCGCCGCTACCCGTTGCGAAAGCTTGTATCGCGGTGCCCTGGCCGAACGCCTGGATGCGCATTCCAGGGCCAGTGGCGGTTACCTGCGCGCCAGCGACCTCCAGGATTATCGCGCCCAATGGGTGGACCCTATCCACGTCAACTACCGAGGGGTGGACGTCTGGGAAATCCCGCCCAGCGGCCAGGGCCTGGTGGCGCTGATGGCGTTGAAAATCCTTGAAGGCTTCAGCTTCGATCACCGCGACAGCCAGCAGACCTGGCACCTCCAGTTGGAGGCGATGAAACTCGCCTACAGCGACGGCCTGCACCACATCACCGACCCGTTGCACATGCGCGTGGCCGTCGCCGACCTGCTCAGCGATGCCTACAGCACCCGCCGCCGTGGGCAGATCGGCGAACAGGCGCAGCCGCCCAAGCCCGGCGACCCCCATGCCAGCGGCACGGTGTACCTGGCCACGGCGGATGCCGAGGGCAATATGGTCTCGTTCATCCAGAGCAACTACCACGGCTTCGGCTCCGGCGTGGTGCTGCCCGACAGTGGCATCGCCCTGCAGAACCGTGGGCAGGAATTCAGCCTCGACCCAAGTCACGCCAACTGCCTGGCACCGGGCAAGAAAACCTTCCACACCATTATTCCCGGCTTCCTCACCAAGGACGGGCAGGCCCTCGGGCCATTCGGCGTGATGGGCGGCTACATGCAACCCCAGGGCCATGTGCAGATGGTGATGAACCTGGTGGACTTCGGCCTCAACCCGCAAGCGGCCCTGGACGCGCCGCGCTGGCAATGGCTGGGCGACATGAAGGTCGGCATCGAACACGGTGCCTCTAGTGACCTGGCCAATGCCCTGGCGCGACGCGGGCACCAGGTGCAGATCGCCAGCGACCTCACCGACTACGGGCGTGGCCAGATCATCCTGCGTGATCCGGTCAGTGGTGTATTGTGCGGCGGAACGGAGCCAAGGACGGATTCAACGATCGCAGTGTGGTAAGCGAAAAAAATTGGCTGAAGCCTGTCCCTTTTTTTCACCTCGCCTGTCATTCCAGGCAAGTGAACAATATCGAGAGCTTCCGCCAATGCCCGCAGTCCGCCCCTTGCTCAAACTGAGCCTGATGCTGAGCCTCAGCGCCAGCCCGTTTTTCGCCGCCGTCAGCTACGCCGAAGACACCGCCGCGCGGCGCAGCTACCAAGTGCCGGCGGGCAGCCTGAGCGCGGCGCTGACGCGTTTTGCCGGGCTGTCGGGGGTCAACCTGTCGGTGGACCCGGCGCTGGTCAGCGGGCGCAGCAGCACTGGCTTGTCCGGCGAATACGGCGTGGAGGAGGGCTTTGCCCGCCTGTTGCAAGGTTCCGGCCTGCAACTGCAAGCCATGGGCGAGCAGGCCTACATGCTGGTGCCGGTGCCGGAGGGCAGCAGCCTGGAGCTGGCGCCCACGTCCATCCTCGGCACCACCGGCCTGTACGACGGCGACACCTACGCCGGTGGCCAGGTGGCGCGCCGCACGGCGCAGGGCATGCTGGGCACGCGGGATTTCATGGAGACTCCGTTCAGCATCACCACCTACACCCAGGAGGCGGTGAAAAACCAGCAGGCACGCACCCTCGGCGACCTGATCGCGGCCGACCCCTCGGTGCGCGCCACCAACCCGGCCGGTGGGCGCTACGAGCAATTCACCATTCGCGGGTTCAGCCTGTTCAACAGTGACGTGGCCTACAACGGCTTGTACGGCGTGCTGCCGACGTACACCATCGACATGGAAATGGCCGATCGCGTCGACATCCTCAAAGGCCCGAGCCAGTTGATCAACGGCATCTCGCCGCGTGGCAGCGTGGGCGGCGGGATCAACGTGGTGCCCAAGCGCGCCACCGACAAGGACATCAACTCGTTTACCGGCAACTGGGCGTCCGACAGCCAGGCTGGCGGTGCGGTCGACATTGGCCGACGCTTTGGCGAGGACAACCAGTACGGCATTCGCTTCAACGGCGTGAAGCAATCCGGCGACACCGCCTGGGACCACCAGAGCGTCGACCGCGAAATGGCCGTGCTGGGCCTGGATTTTCGCGGCGAGCGCCTGCGCCTTTCCACCGATATCGGCCACACCGAGCGCGACACCGATGCCCCCCAGGAGCGCGTGCAGGTGGCGGCCGCTGCGCCGGTCCCGAGTGCCAACGACGTGCGCCGCAACTATGCGCAGTCGTGGAGCAAGGCTCGCACCAATGACACCTTTGGTACGGTCAACGCCGAGTACGACCTCAGTGACAACGTGATGCTCTACGGTGGCGTGGGCGCGCGCAAAAGCAACCACGACTTCCTGCGCCACGCGGTTTCGGTGACCAATGCGGCCGGCGATTTCAGCGTGCAGCCGCGGGATTTCACCCGCGATGAAAACGTGCGCACCTACACCGCTGGCGTGCGCAACTGGTTCCATACCGGGCCGGTGAGCCATGAGGTCAACCTGGCCGCCAGCTACTTCGACATGGACTTCACCAACGGCGGTGCGCGGTATACGGCGCCGTCGAGCAATCTCTACAACCCGGTGCAGTCGCCGACGCCGTCACGGCCGACGCGCTTCGATCCCAAGGTCTACACCGAAAACAAATTCAGCGGCGTGGCCTTGTCCGACACCCTGGGTTTTTTCGACGACCGCCTGTTGCTCACCCTCGGTGCGCGCTGGCAGCGGGTCAAGGTGACTGACTGGAGCGACGGGATCAAAGGCGACACCGCCTATGACGAAGAAAAGGTATCGCCGTCGGGCGGCATCCTGTTCAAGGCCACCGACAAGTTGTCGCTGTACGCCAACTACATGGAGGGCCTGAGCCAGGGCAAGATCGCGCCGTCGACCTCGAGAAACGAAGACGAGATCTTCCCGCCGTTCATCAGCCGCCAGGTGGAAGTGGGCGCCAAGTACGATGCCGGTGCCTTCGCGGTGACCGCCGCCGTGTTCCGCATCAAGCAACCGGCCTATGAAACCAATGCGACCACGCGGCTGTTTGGCCCCAACGGCAAGCGCGAGAATGCCGGTGTGGAACTGAGCGTGTTCGGCGAACCGCTCAAGGGCTTCCGCCTGCTGGGCGGGGTGATGTACATCGACAGCAAACTCAAAGACACCACCAATGGCACCTGGGACGGCAACCGTGCGCCGGCCACGCCCAAGTACAACGTCAACCTCGGCGCCGAATGGGACGTGCCGGGCCTGGAAGGCCTGACGTTGACCAGCCGTGGCATCTACTCCAGCTCGCAGTACCTGGACCAGTCCAACGTCAAGGAAATCGACGCCTGGAACCGCCTCGACGTGGGTGCACGCTATGGCTTCAAGGTGGATGACAAGCACATCACCCTGCGGGCGAATGTGGAGAACGTCGCCGATAAACGCTACTGGAGCTCGGCCGGTGCATCGGATGACAGCGAGCCGGGGCTGACCCTGTCGACGCCGCGCACCTACCTGCTGTCGGCCACCGTCGACTTCTGACACTGGGCCGTGCAGGTTATAAATGAGAATGTTTTTTGATCACGCCGCGCCGATATGGAATAGTACCCGCCGTTTTCCCCGGCCTGCCTAGCCGGGGTGTTTTAACGCCGAGGTCCTTGTCATGCGAATGCTGCGTTCCATCCCCACCCTGGCCGCCTGTGTCCTGGCGTTCTCGTCCAGCCTGCTGAGCGCCGCCCCCATCGACCTCAACGACGGCCAGCACGCCGTGCATCTGCCCGATGCCCCCAAACGCGTGGTGGTGCTGGAATTCTCCTTTCTCGACAGCCTGGCCGCCGTTGACGTCACCCCGGTCGGCGCCGCCGATGATGGCGATGCCAACCGCGTGTTGCCCCGCGTACGCCAGGCCATCGGCCAATGGCAGTCGGTGGGCCTGCGCTCGCAGCCGAGCATCGAGGAGATCGCCCGGCTCAAGCCCGATCTGATCGTGGCCGACCTTAATCGCCACCAGGCGCTGTACAGCGACCTGGCGAGCATCGCGCCGACCTTGCTGTTGCCGTCCCGTGGCGAGGATTACCAGGGCAGCCTCAAATCCGCCGAACTGATTGGCAAGGCCCTCGGCAAGAGCGCGCAGATGGAGGCGCGCATCCAGAAGAACCGTGAAAACCTCAAGGCCATCGCGCAACAGATTCCGGCCGGCGCCAGCGTGTTGTTCGGTGTGGCGCGTGAGGACAGCTTCTCCGTGCATGGCCCGGACTCCTACGCCGGCAGCGTGCTTGAGGCCATCGGCCTGAAAGTCCCATCGGTACGCGCCAACGCCGCGCCCACCGAGTTCGTCAGCCTGGAACAGTTGCTGGCCCTCGACCCGGGTTGGTTGCTGGTCGGTCATTACCGTCGCCCCAGCCTCGTCGACAGCTGGAGCAAGCAGCCGTTGTGGCAAGTGCTCGGCGCCGTGCGCAATAAGCATGTGGCCGAAGTGGATGGCGACAGCTGGGCGCGCAACCGTGGCGTGCTGGCGTCGGAGCAGATCGCCGAGGATGCGCTGGCGATTCTCAAGGGCGGCAAAGCCGTATTGAGCCAATAACCGTGCAACGCAGTTTCGCCGCCATTGGCATTCTGCTGTCGGGTGCCGGGTTGTTCTGGCTGTCGCTGTACAGCTGGTCGCCATTCACCCTGACAGCGACGGATGCGTGGAATGGCCTGGTTCACCAGGGCCGCGTCGGCGGCAACATGGCCTATATCGTCGCCCAGTTGCGTGTGCCACGGGCCGTGTGTGCCGCGTTGGTCGGTGCCTGCCTGGGCCTCGCGGGGGCGCTGATGCAGGGCATTACGCGCAACCGCCTGGCCTCGCCGTCGCTGTTTGGCGTGACGGCGGGCGCCGCGCTGGGACTGGCCCTGTTTTCCACCGGCCTGGTCGCGCCGCCCTTTGCCGGCGGTGCGCTGTTGATGACCTGCCTGGGCGGCGCGCTGGCCTGGATCACCGTGTTCAGCCTCGGCGGTGCCTGGTCGCCGACCACGGCCCAGGGCCGTCTGGTTTTGGCTGGCGTGGCCGTGGCGGCGTTGTGCGCCGCGTTGACCCGGCTCGCAGTGATCCTGGTCGAGGCCCAGGCGCAAAGCGTGCTCAACTGGCTGGCCGGTTCACTGGCCAATGTCGGCGCTGCGCAGGTGCAAGTGCTCTGGCCATGCGCCTTGATCGGCGGCCTGTGGGCACTCTGGTGCGCGCCGCGCCTGAACCTGATCAACCTCGGCGAAGACGCCGCACGCTCACTGGGCGTCGGCATCGCCAGCCTGCGTCTGCAGGTGTTTGTCGCCAGTTTGCTGCTGGTGGGCGCCAGCGTGTGTGCGGTGGGGCCGATCGCGTTTGTCGGGCTGATCGCGCCGAATATCCTGCGTCAGTTCCTGGGCAATGACTACCGCTGGCTGATCCCGCTGAGCGCCACATTGGGCGCGGTGATCGTGCTGGGGGCCGACCTGCTCAGCCGCGCCGTTGCCTTCCCGGTGGAAACGCCGGCGGGAGTGGTCACCGCGCTGATCGGCGCGCCGTTTTTCCTCTTTCTTGCCAGGCGCGCCCTATGATCCGACCACGACTGCGCCTGTGGCTGCTGCTCGGGTTGCTGCTGCTGGCAACCGGGGTCAGCCTCAGCGCCGGCACCCTGTGGCTCACGCCGCAAACCGTTTTCGAACGCCTGCTGGCCCACGACGTCCTTGACTTCGAAGTGTGGAACCACCGCCTGCCGCGCAGCCTGATCGCGATTCTCGCCGGTGCGGCCTTCGGCCTGGCCGGGGCGATTGTGCAGGGCGTGATCCGTAATCCGCTGGCCTCGCCGGAGATCCTCGGCGTAACCCAGGGCGCCGGGCTCGCGCTGACCGTGGCGATCATTGGCTGGCCGCAGTTGCCGATTGCGTGGCTGCCGCTGGTGGCTTGCCTGGGCGGGGCCGGCGGCGCGTTGCTGCTGGCGCTGTACAACACCGGCGTGAGTTTTTCCGGGGTGCGCTTTGCGTTGTCCGGGGTGGCGATTGCGGTGACCTTGTCCAGTGTCACCGAGTTTCTGATCCTCTCTCATCCCCTGGATATCAACACCGCGCTGCTCGCGCTGACCGGCAGCCTGTGGAGCCGCAACTGGCACCATGTGGCGCTGGTGTTGCCGTTCCTCGTATTGATCCCCGTGGGCCTGTGCCTGGCCAAGCCGCTCAACCTGATCGCCTTGGGCGATGAGGCGGCCCACAGCCTGGGCACCGCGCTGAGCCGTACGCGTTGGTCGGCGATGGCCTGCGCGGTGTTGCTCACCAGCCTGGGCGTGGGGGTGATCGGTCCGATTGGCTTTATCGGCCTGGTCGCGCCGCACATGGCGCGCCGGCTGGTGGGCGGGCATCACCAGTACCTGCTGCCGGCGGCGATGCTGATCGGTGCGTTGCTGCTGGTGCTCGCCGATACGCTGGGGCGCACGCTGATCGCGCCCAGCGAAATCCCCGCCGGGGTGCTTACGGCGGTGATCGGCGCGCCGTATTTTCTTTGGTTGCTGGCACGGTTCAAGGGTTGATGACATGAGTATTCTCCAGGCACGCGAGCTGGACATCGGCTACGGCGCCACCCGTATCGTGAAAGGTCTGTCCTTTGCACCGCCCGCCGGCAAGGTCACCGCGTTGATCGGCCCCAATGGCTGCGGCAAGTCCACCTTGCTCAAGGCCTTCGCGCGTATCCTCAAGCCGACTCAGGGCGAGCTGACCCTGGATGGCCAGGCCTATGCCAGCCTGTCTGCCCGCCAGTTGGCCCGGCACATCGCATTCTTGCCGCAAGTGTTGCCGGTGCCGGAAGGCGTCAGCGTGCGCCAGTTGGTTGCCTATGGCCGCAGCCCGCATAACTCGCTGTGGGGACGCCTGAGCGGCAGTGATCAGGCTCACGTGAGGCAAGCCATGCAGCGCCTGGAACTGGACGTGCTGGCTGATCGCGCCCTGGCGGACCTGTCCGGCGGCCAGCGCCAGCGTGCCTGGCTGGCGATGGTGTTGGCGCAGAATGCGCCGGTGGTGCTGCTGGATGAACCCACCACTTACCTCGACATCAGCCATCAGGTCGAACTGCTCGACCTGATGGGCGAACTGGCTGCCGAGGGCAAGACCGTCATCACTGTGCTGCATGACATCAACCAGGCCTGTCGTTATGCCGATCACCTGGCGGTGATGCACGGCGGCAAACTGGTCGCTGATGGCGCACCGGCGGAGGTGGTCAGTGCCGAGTTGATGCGGCGGGTATTTGAGGTGCAGGTACAGGTGATGCAAGAGCCGGTCGCCGGCACGCCGATGTGCCTGGTTGAAAAAAGCACTCGGACCAAGGCCTGATCAAGACCGACTCGCTTCGCATCGTGGATACGGTTTTTGTTCTGTGTAGCCGGCCTGCTGTGGTGGGCCGGCCTGCTGTGGCGAGCGGGCTTGCCCCGCGTTGGGCTGCGAAGCAGCCCCAAAAACAGTCACGCAATCCAGTCAGCGCGCTCCCACATTTCAACGCTCGATAATCCTGGTGAACGGCCACTCGAAAGTGCGAGTGTGCTCCGCGTCACAGGTGAAGTAAGTTCTGTGAATTTATCGGGCTGCCGTTTAATTGTGGGAAAGCGCACAAGTGGCTAATTGCAACTAGCGAAGTAGTGGCTATTAGCTGCTAAGGCTCTGTCACGGGGTTCTTGGTCATTGTGTTTATTTTATTCCCCTCTTTCAGGAACTAGCGCTATAACTTCCAGTCGATAACCCCGGCTTACTCTCGCTTGGGTTATGGCTAACTAATGGCATGCTTAAGTAGTTCCAAATAGCCATACTTTCTCGCAATACTAGATACCTCAACCTTATGTCGTCAGCGCCTATCGATGCCTGCCAGATGCAGATCCCGCACACCGACCAGGTGTGTGCGTGGCTGATGCAGCATGCTGGGCTGAAAACGGTGGACCTGGAGCGCGCCCGGCGCTTGCCGTCGGATGACCTGCTAAGCCTGCTGACCCGCCTGGGCCTGGTTTCCGATATCGAACTGGCCCGCGCCTGGGCGGCGTTGCTCGGTGCGCCGCTGTTGCTGGCGGACGCCGCGCCGCCGTTGCTCGATCCCTTGCCTGCCCTGACTGAACGCTTCATGCGCCATTACCAGGTCGCGCCCATGGGCTGGACCCAGGGTGGCCTGCGCGTGCTGGCCGCCAACCCGGCGCTGCGCTATCCGTTCCAGGCCCTGGCCTATGCATGCCAGGTGCCGGTGTGGCTGGCCATTGGTCCGCGCACTGAGGTCGACACACTGATCGAGCGCTACTACGGCCAGGGCCGTTCGGCCATGGGCACGCTGATCGAAAACCTCGATGAACAGGGCGGCGCCCAGGACGATATCGAACACCTCAAGGACCTGGCCTCCGAAGCGCCGGTGATCCGCCTGGTCAACCTGATCCTGCAACGCGCCGTGGAGCAACGTGCTTCGGACATCCACATCGAACCCTTCGAACACCAACTCAAGGTGCGCTACCGCATCGACGGTGTGCTGAATGACGCCGAAGCGCCGCCGGCCAGTTCCTCGGCGGCGGTGATTTCGCGGGTGAAGATCATGGCGCGGCTGGACATCGCCGAGCGCCGGCTGCCGCAGGATGGGCGCATCATGCTGCGTATCCAGGGCAAGGAGCTGGACCTGCGGGTGTCCACGGTGCCCACCAGTTTCGGCGAGTCGGTGGTGCTGCGCCTGCTGGACCGGCAAACCGTGCAGTTCGACTTTCCCAGCCTGGGCTTCGACGGCCAGCGCCTGGCCGCCTTCCTCGACCTGCTGGAACGGCCCCACGGCATCCTGCTGGTCACCGGGCCCACCGGCTCCGGCAAGACCACCACGCTCTACACCGCGCTGTCGCGGCTCAACACCGCCGAGCGCAAGATCATCACCGTGGAAGACCCGGTGGAGTACCAGCTCGAAGGCATCAACCAGATCCAGGTCAAGCCCGCCATCGGCCTGGACTTCGCCGGGGCGTTGCGCTCCATCGTGCGCCAGGACCCGGACGTGATCATGATCGGCGAGATCCGCGACCTGGAAACCTGCCGCATCGCCATCCAATCTTCCCTTACCGGGCACCTGGTGCTCTCCACCCTGCACACCAACAGCGCCGCCGCGAGCATCACGCGGCTGCTGGACATGGGCGTGGAAAGCTACCTGATCGCCTCGACCGTCAGCGGCATCCTCGCCCAGCGCCTGGTGCGGCGCCTGGACCCGGCCACGCGTGTCGCTTTCGAAGCGCCGCCCGAACTGATCGCCGAACACGGCCTGGATCGCCTCACCGAACAACGCCCGATCCTGCTCTATCGCGGCGCCTATCACGGCCGCAGCGCCCTCACCGAACTGCTGGTGATGAACGACGAACTGCGCAGCCTGCTGATGCGCCACGCCGATGCCTCGACCCTGGAGCAGGCCGCGCGCCGCGCCGGTTTGCGTACCTTGTATGAAGAAGGTTTGCGCCAGGCACTGGCGGGGATTACTTCGCTGGAAGAAGTGCTGCGCGTGACCCGTGGAGAGGACGCGTGAGCCTGTTCAGATACCGCGCCCTGGACAGCCAGGGCACGCCGCAGAACGGTACGTTGGAGGCCACCGATCAAACCGCTGCGGTGGCGGCGCTGCACAAGCGCGGGTGGCTGCTGTTGCACATCGAACCGGCCGGCAGCCTTGGCCTGCGCACGGCACACAGGCCGTTGAAGGGCCAGGCGTTGGTGAGTTTTACCCAGCAATTGGCGACGCTGCTGGGAGCGGGCCAGCCGCTTGAGCGCTCGTTGAGCCTGCTACTCAAGCAGCCCGGCCCACCCCAGGTACGTGCGCTGATCGAGCGCCTGCGCGACCGCGTCAAGGCCGGCAAGCCATTGTCCGCCGCGCTGGAGGAAGAGGGTGCGGCGTTCTCGCCGTTGTACCTGAGCATGGTGCGCGCCGGTGAGGCCGGTGGCGCGCTGGAAGGAACCCTGCGCCAACTCAGTGATTACCTGGAACGCAGCCAATTGCTGCGTGGCGAAGTGATCAATGCGCTGATCTATCCGGCGTTCCTGGTGGTGGGCGTGCTGGGATCCCTGGCGTTGCTGCTGGCGTATGTGGTGCCGCAGTTCGTGCCGATCTTCCAGGACCTGGGCGTGCCGATTCCACTGATCACCGAGGTGATCCTGGCCCTTGGAACGTTTCTCGGCGCCTATGGCCTGGCGCTGTTGGCCGGGTTGATCGTGATCGTCTGGTTGGGGGCCGCGCGCTTGCGCGATCCGCTGTTTCGCGAGCATTGCGACCGGCGGCTGCTCGGTATTCGCGTGGTCGGCCCGTTGCTGCAACGCGTCGAGGCGGCGCGTCTGGCACGCACCCTCGGCACGCTGCTGAGCAATGGCGTGGCGTTGCTGCAGGCCTTGGTGATTGCGCGGCAAGTCTGCACCAACCACGCTTTACAGGCGCAGGTCGGGCGTGCGGCGGAATCGGTAAAAGGCGGCGGCACCCTCGCCAGCGCGTTCGGCAGCCAGCCGCTGTTGCCCGAACTGGCCCTGCAAATGATTGAAGTCGGCGAACAGGCCGGCGAACTCGACGGCATGTTGCTCAAGGTGGCCGACATCTTCGACGTCGAAGCCAAGCGCGGCATCGACCGCCTGCTGGCCGCGCTGGTGCCGTCCCTGACAGTGGTCATGGCGGTGCTGGTGGCGGTGATCATGCTGGCGATCATGCTGCCGCTGATGAGCCTGACCAGCAATCTATAAAGGAGCTGACCCCATGAGAAAACCACGCCGCCAAGGCGGTTTCACCCTGTTGGAAATGCTCGCGGTGATCGTGCTGCTGGGCATCGTCGCCACCATCGTCGTGCGCCAGGTCGGCGGCAATGTGGACAAGGGCAAGTACGGTGCGGGCAAGGCCCAGTTGGCCAGCCTGAGCATGAAGATCGACAGCTACGCCCTCGACGTCGGCGCACCGCCCACCAGCCTGCAACAGCTGGTGGACAGGCCCGGTGGCTATGCCAAGCCTTCGGACCTCAAGGACCCGTTCGGGCACGCCTTCGGTTATCGCTTTCCCGGCGAACACGGCGCGTTCGACCTGATCTTCTATGGCCAGGACGGCCAGCCGGGCGGCGAAGGCTACAGCGCCGACCTGGGCAATTGGGAGTAGGGCCGCCATGTTGCAGCGCGGCTTCACCCTGCTGGAAATGCTGGTGGTGATCCTGCTGATCAGCCTGGCTGCCAGCGTGCTGGGGCTGGGCGTGCGCCAGGGCTTGCAGGTGGCGCAGGAACGCCGTGCGGTGGGGCAGATGGTGGAGGCGCTGCGTACCACGCGGGCGGGGGCGATTGTCAGCGGGCAGCCTGCGCGTACCGTATTCGATCTGAGCGACCGTACGTTCCAGGCGCCGGGGCGTGCGTTGCAACGGTGGCCGTCGCGGTTGCATGTCACGCTGCACACCGCCGAACAGGTCGGCCCTGGCGTCGAGTTCTACCCCGACGGCAGCTCCACCGGCGGCAATCTTCTGGTGGCCAGTGGCGCCCGGCGTTGGCGCATCGATATCGGCTGGCTCACCGGCAGCGTGCAATCCAAGGCGCTGCCATGAAGCGCCAGGCCGGTTTCACCCTGCTGGAAATGCTCGCCGCCCTCACGCTGATGGCGGTGTGCAGCACGGTGCTGCTGGTTGCGTTTGGCCAGAGTGCGCGCTCGTTGTCCCAAGTGGCCCACAGCGACCGGTTGACCCACGCAGCGCTGACGATTTTCGACCAGGAAGCGGCGGGGCGCTTGAGCAACGGCGTCAGTCAGGGCGAACTCGACGGCATCCACTGGCAGTTGACCAGCACCCGGCAGCAGGCACGGATTGTGCGCCTCGACCTGGTCCTCAGCGAAGGCTCGCACCAGGCCCGCTTCAGCACCTTGAAGGCGCGCCTGTGAAGCGCCGTGAACAGGGCTTCACCTTGCTGGAAATCCTTGTGGTGCTCAGCTTGCTCGGCGTGTTGCTGGTGCTGGTCGGCGGTGCATTGCTGGGGGCCAATCGTGCCGTGTCCAAGGCCCAGGCATACACAGTGAACCTGGATGAAGTGCGTGCCGCCCAACAGTTCTTGCGCACGGCGATCAGCGAAGCGTTGCCGCTGGCGGTGGGCGAGGGCGATGGTTTCTTTGTCGGCACGGCGCAGCGCCTGGAGTTCGTCTCGACCTTGCCCGGCGTGCTCGGTGGCGGGATCCATCGGTTCAGCCTGCAACGGGTCGAACAGGCGTTGCAGGTGGGGTTTTCTCAACGTGAACCCCAGGTGCTGCTGAACAACATCGAGGCGTTGCAGTTCAGCTATCGCGGTGAGTCGCCGCTGGGCCAACCCACCGGCTGGGTGAGTGAATGGCCCTGGCCCAGGCGCTTGCCTTCGGCCGTGCGTATCGCTGCCAGCGTGGAGGGGCCGGTGCCCTGGGTCACCCAGGTGATTGCCCTGCGCCTGAACCTGTCCAGCGGAAGCGTTGAAGAATGAGGCGCCAACGCGGTGCAGCGTTGCTGCTGGTGCTGTGGGTACTGGCGCTGCTCAGCGTGTTGCTCGGCGGCCTGGCTGGCTGGGTACAGCTGGAAAGTCGCCAGGCCCTGTGGCTGCGCCAGCACACCCAGACCGTATTGGCCGCCGAAGCCGGCATCGCGCTGGTCATGGCCGAGCGGCACTGGGTTGCCGATGGCCGCGATATCCCCCTGAGCTTTGACGACGCCATCTTGCACGTGAGCCTGCGCAGCGAGCGCGGCAAGCTCTACCTGATCAACGCTGATGCCCAGGACTTCACGCGCCTGGCCCTGGCCTGTGGCGCTACGCCGGCCCAGGCCAGGCAACTGGCCACGGCCCTCGAAGCACGACGCAACCAGGGCCTGGCGCCGTTGCGGGTGCTGGAAGAAGTACGCCAGTTGCCCGGCATGACGCAAACCCTCTACAGCCGCTTGCTGCCCGAAATCACCTTATGGAGCGACCTGGACCGCCCCGATCCCGCCTTCGCCAGCCCGCTGATGCGCAAGGCGCTGAACCTGCCGCGCCAGGACGCCGAAGGCGTGGACCCCGGCGAAGTGCTGGTGGTGGACAGCCGCGCCGAGCGGCCCGGCGGTTATCAGGCGCGGCTGCAAGTCACCGTTTTATTGAGCCCATCGGAGGACAGCGCACAACCCTACCGGGTGTTGCGTTGGCAAGAATGAATCGACTGGAACCCATCGCCCGACACTGGCGCGGCAGCCTGCTGCAACAGGGTTGGCAGGCATGGATCGCGGAGTTGCGCGCCTGTGTACCTGCATGGCTGGCGTGGCAGGAGCCGCCCGAGCAGATCCATCACTGGCCATTGAGCGCGCCGGTTGCAGCAGCCAGCACGCGCCAGGTGCTGATGCTCGGCGCCGACGCTGTGCTGGTGCAAACCGTACAACTGCCCCTGGCGGCCGCGCGCAACCTCAGTGCCGTGGTCGGTTATGAGCTGGACCGCTACACGCCATTCGAGGCGGACCAGCTCTACTTTGTGGCGCGTCAGGAGCGGCGCACGCCCACCCACCTTGAGGTGACAGTGGTGGCGATCCTGCGCGAGCGCCTGGACCGGATGCTTGCCGACTGTGCCACCCTCGGCCTGCATCCCCACCGCGTGGATGCGGCCGACCTCGGCGTTGATCTGCTGCCCGCGCCACTGCGCCCGCAGCGGCCCACCGGCATGGGCCTGCAACGCAGCCTGCCGTGGCTGTGCGGGGCGTTGCTGATCGCGGCGATGCTGCTCTGGCTCAACGACCGCCAGCGCGTTATCGACGTGATGCACGCCCGCGTCCAACGGCAAAAAGCCGAGGTCGCCGAGGTGCACGCGCTGCGCCAGCAACTGCTCAATACCCGCGGCGCCGCGCAGTACCTCACCCGGCGCAAACTGGCGCAACCGCCACTGGCGGCGCTGCTCAACGACCTGACCACCTGCCTGCCCGCCGACACCTGGCTGGATCAACTGGACGTGAAGGATGGTGAAATTTCCATCTCCGGCCAGAGTGCCAAGGCCAGCGCGCTGATCACCCGCATCAAGGGCTGCCGCAGCCTGGAAAACGCCCAGTTCGAAGGGGTGATCCAGCCCGATGCGCGCACCGGCAAGGACCAGTTTGCCTTGCGCGCCCACCTACGCCAGGAGGCCGCCGATGCGCCGACCCCTCACACCCCGTGAACGTCGCGGCGCGGCCTTGCTGCTACTGGCCGTGGTGGTCGGCGCGGCCTACTGGCTGTTGGTCGACAGCTGGTTTGCCGGCCCCTTGCGTGACATGGGCGAACAGGCCGAACAACTGCGCGAGCAACAGCAACGTTATGCCGGTGTGTTGCGCCAACGCGATGCGTTGCGCCAACAGCTTGAGCAAGCCCGCCAGGACCCCGCCAGCAGCGCCAGCCTGCTGCCGGGGGACGACCCGGACGTGGTCGCCGCTGATCTGATGCAGCGTCTCGCTGACCTGATCAATAGCCACGCCAACCTCGGCGGCGGGTGCAGCCTGACCCAGCGCAAGCCCATCACCGCGGAGCAGGACGATGGCGAGCCGTATCGCCAGGTCAAGGTCAGCCTGACACTCGATTGCGCCATCGAACCCCTGGAAGCGCTGCTGCATGAGCTGGAGTACCAGCCGCCGTTCCTGTTTGTGGATGAGTTGCGCATCCGCCGCAGTCAGCAGGCGCCGGCCAGTGGTGGTGCGGGCAAGCTGGTGGTGCACCTGCTGGTGCGCGGCTACCTGCAACCGTCGCGGGTGACGCCATGATGAGCCGGTTGCGCCCCGTGGAGTGGGGCTTGCTCGGCCTGTCGGGGTTGCTGGGCGTGTTGATGGCGGTGATCCTCAGCAGCCTCGGTGATGAACCGCAATGGCTGCCCGAAGCGCCTGTGCGCGCCCATCCCGCTCCTCGAGTACAAGGGCTGCCCAGTGTGCCGTTGGACAACCTGGCTGCGACGTGGCAAGCGCCGCTGTTCAGCCCGGATCGCAGCCCGGATCGTGTGGTGGGCAAGGCACAGGTCAGCAGCCTGGCCCATCTCACCCTCAGCGGCATCATGATCACCGGCAACCTGCAGATGGCCATGCTCAAGCAGGTCGACGGCCCGCTGCTGACCGTGCGCCTGGGTCAGACCCTGCCCAACGGCTGGCGCCTGGAACACCTCACTCCGCAATCCGCCCGTTTCAGCCTGGACGGCCGCACCCAGACCTTGAGCTTCTACGCCAAGCGCTTGCCGCCACCGTCCAAGCGACCCCCCCTTACTTTGCCCCGCGAGCCCCTCCCTTGATCGACATGCGCACCTCCACGTTATGCCTGGCCACCGCCCTTGCCCTGGGCGGCTGTGGCAGCTTCCCCGACCGTCTCGAACCGGATGATGAGCTTCTGCACGAGGCCATGCAGGGCACTGGCTCGCAACGCCCGCCCGGCGAGGCGCCCCCAGTGGAAGTTGCCCGGCCCTTGGTCAAGTCCCCCGCGCAGCGCCAGTTGATTCGGGGCAACCGGCAGTTCGTGCGTCCGCCGGCGACCGCGCCGGGTGTGAAGGCAGAGGGCGGCGACATCGTGTTCAACTTCGCCGACCAACCCATCGAAGCGGTGATCAACAGCGTGATGGGCGACCTGCTGCACGAAAACTACAGCATCGCCCAGGGCGTGAAGGGCAACGTCAGCTTTTCCACCTCCAGGCCGGTGGACAAGCAGCAGGCCTTGTCGATTCTCGAAACCCTGCTGTCCTGGACCGACAACGCGATGATCAAGCAGGGTGACCGCTACGTGATCCTGCCGGCCAGCCAGGCGGTGGCGGGCAAGCTGGTGCCGCAGATGAGCGTGGCGCAACCTTCCAGCGGCTTGTCGGCGCGGCTGTTTCCGCTGCGCTACATCTCCGCCACCGAGATGCAGAAACTGCTCAAGCCCTTCGCCCGCGAGAATGCGTTTCTGCTGGTCGACCCGGCGCGCAATGTGCTGAGCCTGGCCGGTACGCCGGATGAACTGGCCAACTACCAGGACACCATCGACACCTTCGACGTGGACTGGCTCAAGGGCATGTCGGTGGGCGTGTTCGGCCTGCAACGCGCGTCAGTGGCCGAGCTGATGCCTCAGTTGCAAAGCCTGTTCGGCCCGGACAGCGGCATGCCCCTGGCGGGCATGCTGCGCTTTCTGCCGATTGAACGGACCAACTCGGTGGTAGCGATTTCTTCCCAGCCCCAGTACCTCAGCGAAGTCGGCGACTGGATCCGCACCATCGACGAAGGCGGCGGCAACGAGCCACAGATGTACGTCTACGACGTGCGCAACATGAAGGCCGCCGACCTGGCCAAGTACCTGCGGCAGATCTACGGCACCGGCGCGATCAAGGACGACACGCCGGCCAAGGTTGCGCCTGGCCTGCGCACGACGACCCTGTCGTCACTCAATACGGGTGGCTTGCAGAACAACCCGCCCGCTGCCGAAGAACCGGAGCCGGAGGAAAAGGTGATCGCGCCCACCAACGCGCTGGAGGCGGGTACCCGTATCACCGCACAAAAGAGCAGCAACCAACTGTTGGTGCGCACCCGTCCCGCGCAGTGGAAAGAGATCGAAGCGGCGATCAAGCGTCTCGACAACCCGCCCCTGCAAGTGCAGATCGAGACACGGATTCTTGAGGTCAAGCTCACCGGTGAACTGGACCTGGGTGTGCAGTGGTATCTAGGGCGGCTGGCGGGCAATTCCGGCAGCACCACGGTGGCCAATGCCTCCGGCAGCCAGGGTGCGCTGGGCGGTGGCGGGGCAGGGCTGGGGGCGACGGACTCGTTGTTCTACTCATTTGTCAGTTCGAATCTGCAGGTGGCGTTGCATGCGCTGGAAACCAATGGACGCACCCAGGTGCTCTCGGCGCCGTCGCTGGTGGTGATGAACAACCAGCCGGCGCAGATTCAGGTGGGGGACAACATTCCAATCAGCCAGACCACCGTCAACACCGGGGACGCCGATACCACGTTGAGCAGTGTCGAGTATGTGCAGACCGGGGTGATCCTGGATGTGGTGCCGCGGATCAATCCGGGGGGGTTGGTATACATGGATATCCAGCAGCAGGTCAGTGATGCCGAGAGTCAGAGTGGTACTAGCGATACGCCGGTGAATCCGCGTATCTCGACGCGTTCGGTGTCGACGCAGGTGGCGGTGCAGAGTGGGCAGACGGTGTTGCTGGGAGGGTTGATCAAGCAGGACAACGGGGAGAGTGTCAGTGCCGTACCGTATCTGGGAAAGGTCCCAGGGTTGCGCTGGTTGTTTGGGAGTACCAGTAAGTCCAAGGATCGGACGGAGTTGATTGTGTTGATTACGCCCAGGGTGATTACCAGTAGTGGGCAGGCGCGGCAGGTGACGGATGATTATCGGCAGCAGATGCAGTTGTTGCGGCCGGGTAGGTAGGTGTACATATCCGTTTCTTCGGTAACGGCTACTTATGGTTCCGCTCTTACAGCGGCTCACTTTTGGAAAGGCCGGAAGCCGGCCCAGCCAAAAGTAAGCAAAAGGCCTTCGCCCCAACACTCGGCACCTCGCTTAGGCTCGGTGTGCCCTCACTCCGGCTTGAATCCGTGGGCCGCCGCCACGCGCCATCCATGGCGCGGGGCGGCTAACCCGGCGTCCTGCCGGGTTACCCACGGATTCAAGCCTGCGTTCGGCCAGCGTGTTTGACGGGGCGCCCCAGATCAAGATCAAGATCAAGATCAAAAGCAAGAGCAAGAGCAAGAGCACGGCGGCCTGGTAGCCGACCTGAGTGGTGTAGATCAAAAGCAGAGCTGGTTGATTCCTCAGCCCAGAGTGGCCGGTATTTTACTGTCGATCTCGGTTAAATGTGGGAGGGAGCTTGCTCCCGATAGCGGTCTGTCAGTTGATGCATCTGTGCCTGCTTCACTGCTATCGGGAGCAAGCTCCCTCCCACAGTTTGATCTCCATACAGCAGTCAGATATCCGTCTGCTTTTGATCTGGCTTTTGATCTGGCTTTTGATTTTGATCTTAGGCGGCCCCCCAAATCACTGTCGGATTACGGGCACACCGAGCCTAGGCGAGGTGCCGAGTGTTGGGGCAAGAGCCTTTTGGTTACTTTTGGGCTCTTTTCAAAAGTGACCCGCCGTAAGGGCGGAACCATAAGCCGCCGTGACCCAAATAACGGATATGCCCCAATCCCCAAATCGCAAAAAACATTACTTATATGAATAACAAAATTCATAAATAATGAAATACAAGAATATTAGCTTATACCCAAATAGCATTATATTTTCAAAACCCATTCCGTTATGTTTGAACTCAACAGCCTACCCCTGACCTCGGATGGTACCAATCTAGACTCGGATTCTGCGCTGCCACCCCGCAGCAGAACCGTTGGAAGGGAGTTCAACGTATGTTGCCAATTCAAACCTCGCCCCACACCTAGCCCCAAATCGCCCTGACACCCCAGAAAAAAACCGAGCACCGCGCCCACCCGCGTGACGGCCCGACTTCGCGATTTGGAAACGCAGGAACCCCTATGAAGCGAGTGCTACAACCCACCGCCGCATTCACCCTGGCCATCCTGGCCAACACCGCACACGCCCAGGACGACAGCACCCTGTCCACCGTGGTCGTCACCGGCAACCGCGGCGCCGAGCAGCGTACCGTCACCAGCAGCCCGGTGCCGATCGATGTGGTCAGCGCCAAGCAATTGCAGAACACCGGCAAGCCCGGCCTCATGGAGGCCCTGAGCGCAGTGATCCCCTCGCTGACCCTGCCGGAAAAAACCGGCTGGGACGCCAGCGGTATTGCCCGAGCCCCCAACCTGCGTGGCCTGAGTGCCGCCGAGGTGCTGGTACTGGTCAACGGCAAGCGCCGTCACACCGCCGCCACCTTGAACATCAACGGGATCAATATCGGTGCGGCCCCGGCCGACCTCGACCTGATCCCCATCAGCGCCATCGACCATGTGGAAGTCCTGCGCGACGGCGCCGCCGCCCAGTACGGTTCCGATGCCATCGCCGGGGTGATCAACGTGATCCTCAAGGCCGACACCAGCGGCACCGCGCTGACCAATATCGGCCAGGGCTATGACGGCAAGAAACAGACGGTGCAGCAAAGCCTCAACAAGGGTTTCGAGATCGGCGACGGCGGCATCGTGCAGCTCGCCCTCGACGCGCGCAGCCAGAACGATGACAACAAGGCCAGCGCCAACGGCTACACCTATGCCCAGGCCTACGAGCAGGCCGGGCGGTCGACGTACGGCGGTTATGGCACGCCCAAGACCAACCTGCTGACCCTGGGCTACAACGCCGAGTTGCCGATCGACGACAGCCTCAGCCTGTATTCCTTCACCACCTATTCACGGCGCAAGGCCGAGCAGGGGCAGAACTTCCGCCTGCCGACCATCACCAACACCATTACCACCGGGCCCAACGGTTATCCCGGCGGCTACACGCCGACGTGGTTTATCGACGAGGATGATTTCCAGGCGGCATTCGGCGGCAAAGGCACGGTGGGCGAGTGGGACTGGGACCTGTCCACCACCTACGGGCGCAACGAGGCGGAGCAGGGCACCACCCATAACCAGAACCCGTCCCTGGGGGAGGCCACGCCGAATCACTTTACCTCCGGTACCTGGATCGCCACCGAGCTGACCACCAACCTCGACTTCAAGCGCGGCTTCGACATCGGCCTGCAAAAGCCTCTGGACCTGAGCGTCGGCTTCGAGCATCGGCGCGACACTTATGAGGTGCAGGCCGGTGACTATGAATCCTATGCCAACGGCGGCTACTGCGTGGCGCCGGGCAATTGCGCGTCGTCGGGCGCGCAGGTCACCAACGGCATTTCGCCGGACGAAGAAAGCAGCGCCTCGCGCAACAGCCTGGCCAGTTACGTCGACGTGGGCTTCAACCCGGTGCCGGACTGGTACGTCGGCACGGCGTTTCGTTACGAGCACTACAACCAGGGCGTCGGCGCCACGCGCAGCGGCAAGCTGACCACCCGCTATGACATCACCCCGCAGTTCGCCGTGCGCGCCACTGTCAGCAACGGTTTCCGAGCGCCGTCCCTGGCCAACAGCCTGTTCAGCGCACGCTCCACCACCTATGGCGTGGTGGACGGCGTGTACCAGTCGATCAACTACGGCGTGTTGCCCGTGGGTTCCGCCGCGGCCCAAGCCCTGGGTGCCCAGGAGTTGAAACCCGAGCGTTCGACCAACTTCAGCCTGGGTTTCACCCTCACACCCACCGACCGCCTGAGCTTCACCGCCGACGCCTACGTGATCAACCTGCGCGACCGCATCACCCTCACGGGCACCTTGCTCGGCCCCGAGATCACCCAGGTATTGCAGAACAATGGCATCCACTCCACCTCCGGCGGGCAGTACTTCATCAATGGCGCCGACACCCGTACCAAAGGCCTGGACCTGGTCAGCAACTACAGCCAGGACCTCGGCCGGTACGGTTCGGTGAAATGGACCGCAGCATTCAACTGGAACCAGACCAGAATCCTCAACTACAAGGAATCCACCCACATCCTCGGCACCTCCTACGAGCTGATGAACCGCGAGGCGCGCAACCTGATCACCGGCGTGCAGCCCAACACCAAGTTGATCCTGGGCGGCGACTGGAGCATCGATCGCTTCAACCTCAACCTGGCCCTGACGCGCTACGGCTCCTACAAGGAAGTGAACTCATCGGCCAATCGCGACCTGGACCGCATCTACAGCGCCAAGTGGATCACCGATCTCGACCTTGGCTACAACCTCACCAAAGACCTGAACATCGCCGTCGGCGCCAAGAACCTGTTCGACATCTACCCCAAGAAACAAGGGGTGCCGAGCAGCACCATGGTCAGCAGCTATGGCGTCTATTCGCCCTACGGTTTTACCGGCGGGTACTACTACACCCGCTTGACCTATGCCTTCTGAGGCCGAGGAGTACACCATGCCTATCGTCGCCAAACCCTATGACCTGATCGACGCGCCCAGTCCGGTGCGCCAGGCCCGTGTCTCCACGCCGATCAAGGCCCTGCAGGTGGTGCCCGCCCGGCATCCCTGGCGCTGGGCCGGGTCGATCTTTGCGGCGCTGGTGCTGCTGGCCATCGTGCACTCGCTGGCCACCAACCCGCGCTGGGAGTGGGGCGTATTCGGCCAGTGGTTTTTTTCGCCGTCGGTGCTGCGTGGTCTGGGGCAGACGCTGTTGCTGACCCTGCTGAGCACGCTGTTCAGCATCATCCTTGGTACCGCGCTGGCATTGGCGCGGCTGTCGGGCTCGCCGCTGCTGGCGGCATTGGCCTGGGGATATATCTGGTTTTTCCGCTCGATGCCGGCGTTGCTGGTGCTGATCATCCTCTACAACTTTGCCTACCTGTATGACCACATCGTGCTCGGTGTGCCGTTCACCAGCGTGGTGTTCGCCGAGTGGTCGACGGTGGATGTGCTCAGCCAGTTCACCGTGGCCGTGCTGGGCTTGAGCCTGATGCAGGCGGCGTATGCGGCGGAGATCATCCGTGGCGGCCTGATCGGCGTCGACGCCGGCCAGCATGAAGCCGCCGCGGCCCTGGGGTTGCCGGCCTCGCGGCGCATCTTCCGGATCATCCTGCCCCAGGCGCTGCGCTCGATCCTGCCGTCGGGTTTCAACGAGATCATCGGCCTGGTCAAGGGCACGTCCATCGTCTACGTGCTGGCCCTGCCGGAGCTGTTCTACACCGTGCAGGTCATCTACAACCGCACCCAGGCGGTGATCCCGCTGCTGATCGTAGCGACGGTCTGGTACCTGATCATCACCACCGTGCTGACCAGCGCGCAGTACTACGTCGAACGCCACTTTGCGCGGGGCACCGCACGGGTGCTGCCACCCACGCCGCTGCAACGCATTCGCGGCTGGATCAAGGAGAAGACCCATGGCTGAAGCACGCGCCGGGCGCATCCAGATCCAGGGCGTGGGCAAGCGCTTTGGCAACCAGCAGGTGTTGAAAGACATCGACCTGACCATCGACCCGGGCAAGGTCACGGTGATCCTCGGGCCGTCCGGCTCGGGCAAGTCGACCTTGCTGCGCACCATCAACCACCTGGAAAAGATCGACAGCGGGCATATCACCATTGACGGTGAATACGTCGGTTACCGTCGCAAGGGCGATCTGCTCTACGAACTCAAAGAACGGGAGATTCTCAAGCGCCGTATCGACGTCGGTTTCGTGTTCCAGAACTTCAACCTGTTCCCCCACCTCACCGCCTGGGAAAACGTCGCCGAAGCGCCCCTGGCCCACAAGCGCTGGAGCAAGGCCGAGGCCCAGGCCAAGGCGGCCGGGTTGCTGGCCAAGGTCGGCCTGGCGGACAAGGTCGATGCCTATCCACGCCAGCTCTCTGGCGGCCAACAACAGCGCGTGGCCATCGCCCGTGCCCTGGCGCTGGACCCCAAAGTGCTGCTGTTCGATGAACCCACCTCGGCCCTCGACCCGGAACTGGTGGGCGAAGTGCTCGACGTGATCAAGGGCCTGACCCAACTGGGCGTGACCCTGGTGATCGTCACCCACGAGATCGGCTTTGCCCGCGAGGTGGCCGACCACGTGGTGTTCCTCTGCGACGGCCAGTTGATTGAAGAAGGCCCGCCCGAACAGATTTTCCGCCAACCGCGACATCCCCGCACTGTGGCCTTTCTCGGCAAGGTGCTGTAGTTCAAGGAGTGACTGCCCATGTTTATCTCTACTGCCCGCGTGGCCCTGCTGGCGCTTGCCGTCAGCACCGCGCAACACGCATTCGCCGTGCAACAGGTCGACCTCAGCCCCGACCGCCCGCGCATCCATGTGCCGCGTAACGAGGCGGCCATCGCACAGATCCCGCCGGGCTTCAAGTTCGCCCAGCCGGGCAAGTTCACCGTGGCCGTCTCCGGCGTGGCCGGGCCGCCCCTGGCGCTGCTGGCCAGCGACGACAAGACCACCATCGGCAGCGAGGCTGACACCGCGCAGCTTGTTGCCGATAGCTTGGGCCTGCAACTCAATGTGGTGCAGACCAGTTGGGAGGACTGGCCCCTGGGCGTCAGTTCGGGCAAGTACGACGCGGTGATCAGCAACGTCACCGTGACCGAGGCGCGCAAGAAGCGCTTTGACTTCGCCACCTACCGCCAGGATGTGCTCGGCTTCTACGTGAAGAGCACCAGCAAGATCAGCGAGATCAAGCAGGCGGCGGACATCGCCGGGTTGAAGATCATCGTCGGTTCCGGCACCAACCAGGAAAAAGTCCTGCTGGCCTGGAACGAGGCCAACGAGAAGGAGGGGCGCAAGCCGGCGCTGTTGCAATACTTCGACGACCAGGCTGCCGCCCAGTTGGCCGTGCAGTCCGGGCGCAGCGATGCGCTGTTCGGGCCTAACTCGGTGTATGCCTATTCGGCGGCAATCACCGGCGGTATCAAGCTCGTCGGCACGGTGAATGGTGGCTGGCCGTTGAAGGCCGATATCGCGGTGACCACGCGCAAGGACAACGGCCTGGTCAAGCCGATCCACACCGCCCTGGAAGGTGCGATTGCCGGCGGCCAATATGAGCAGGTGCTGCAACGCTGGGGCCTGGACATCGAGCGGGTCGACACGTCGCTGATCAACCCACCGGGCCTGCCGGATTAAGGAGCATCGAGCATGGGACTGACACGACGTGAAGCGCTGTCGAGCATCGCTGCGGTAGGGGGCGAGCTGGCGGTCAAGGACGCGCTGGCGGCATTGGGCCTGGGGCCGTCGTCACACCGCCGTCCGCAACCGTTGAAACTCAAGGAAGGCCTGGGGCAGGGCACGCGTGTGCTGGTGCTGGGCGCGGGGATCGCGGGGCTGGTCACAGCCCTGGAACTGACCCGCGCCGGCTTCGAGGTGCAAGTGCTGGAGGCCCGTGAGCGGGTGGGCGGCCGCACCTGGACGATCCGCAACGGCGACCGCGTGGACTACAAGGACGGCCGCACGCAAACTGCCGCGTTCGACCCGGGGCATTACTTCAACGCCGGGCCGGCACGGATTCCCAGCCAGCACCGCACGATTCTCGACTATTGCAATGAGCTGGGCGTGCCGCTGGAAGTGCTGGTCAACAGCAGTCATGGCGCCCAGGTACGGCCTGATGTGGGCAAGCCTGCATTCACGGTCGGCCAGGCCATCAACGATGCGCGCGGGCACCTGTCCGGCTTGCTCGCCAAAGCTGTGCAGCGCGATGCCCTCGATGATCTGTTGAGCGGTGAAGAGCGTACGCGCTTGCTGGCGTTCCTGCGGGTGTATGGCGACCTGTCCCAGGAGCTGGCTTTCGAGGGCACGATCCGTTCGGGGCACCTGGAATCGCCAGCGCACCCCGGCGCCTTGCCCGCCAGCCGCCGCCCGTTGGCGCTGGACCAACTGCTGCATCCGGAACTGTGGGGCGCGTTGCTGCACACCGAATTCCCGGAGTTCTCTGCCACCATGTTCCAACCGGTGGGCGGCATGGACCGCATCACCGACGCCTTCTACCAGCGCGTCAGCGGTCATGTACAACTGGGCGCCCAGGTGCGCCGTATCCGCCAGTTGGAAGACGGCGTGGCGGTGACCTATCACGACCAGCGCAGCGGCCGCGAGCAGGTCGTGCGCGCCGACTACCTGATCTCGACGTTGCCGCTGCCGTTGCTGGCCAGGCTCGACACCGACTTCAGCGACCCGATCAAGGCCGCCCTGCTCAGCACCCGCAGCGACCAGGCGACCAAAGTGGCGTGGCAGTCGCCGCGCTTCTGGGAGACCGACTACCGCACCTACGGCGGCCTGTCGTGGATCGAACACCCGGCGCGCCTGCTGTGGTACCCGAGCAATGACCTCAATACTCGCGAAGGCCTGCTGGTGGCGGGCTATGTGACCGGGGAGGGCGCCGATGTGTTTGGCGCGCAACCGTTCGACAAACAGTACGCCACCTCCAGGGAGGCCGTGGAACTGCTGCATCCCGGGTATTCCAAGCACCTGCGCAATCCGCTGGCGGTGTCCTGGGAGCAGATTCCCTACAGCGAAGGCCCGTGGCTGCAGCGCGAGCATTTCCCGGCCGACGCCAGCGCCTTGCTCGAAGCCGGGCATGGTCGGGTGTATTTCGCCGGCGACGGGCTGGTGCAAAGCGGCGTGGGTATCTGGCAGGAATCGGCGGCCAACTCGGCGCGCCATGTGGTGGGGCAACTGGCTGAACGGGTGACTCAACACCGTCATAGCGCGGCATTGGCCGCTTCATAAGGAGATTCATCATGAGCGACAGCATTCAACGTACCAGCGTCGGCGACTTCCCGATTTCCCAGACCGTCACGGTGCCGGCATCCGCCAGCCTGATCTTCATCAGCGGCACCTTGCCCGACCTGCACGATGCCAGCGCCCCGGCGGGCACACCGGCGGCCTATGGCAATACCGAAGTGCAGACGGTGTCGGTGTTCAATAAACTGCGCAAGATCCTGCGCCAGCAGGACCTGGACCTGGGCGATATCGTGCAGTTGCGGGTGTTCCTGGTGGGGGCCGATGAGACGGGTGGCAAGCTGGATTTCGCCGGCTTGCAGGCGGGGTACACGCAGTTCTTCGGTACACCTGAGCAACCGAACAAGCCGGCACGTACGGCGCTGCAAGTGGTGGCGTTGCCATTGCCTGGTGCGTTGATTGAGGTCGAGGCGGTTGCTGCAAGAGCGGTGTGAGGCTCAACGAGTCTTGGCAATCACACCGCTCATGTATTGATTCAAATCGCGGAAGTCGCTAACCCTCCATGCGAACGGCGCTAGCTTCACGCCGTTCTCTCGCAACGTCCTTGGGATCAGGTCGCCATTGGGGCGAAGTATGATTGAAGAGACGATAACGCCTGGGTAGTCATTCAGGCGTTTTTTGAACGCGGCGGTGGTCAGGTCAGGTGTGGGGGGATTGCTCTTGTTGGCCAGGGGGCCAGTGCCTTTGATATCGGCGCCGTGACACATCGCACACCGCTGGGAAAAGAGAGTTTTCCCGTTGAGGTTATCCGCGAAGGACAGTGAGGGTTGGGTCAGCGATAACAGGCCGAGCCAAGCGATAAGTGCCCGTTTCATATCCATATGACCTTGTGGCTTGAATCAGATTGGATCGAGGGAATAACCTGATGCCAGCGCGTTGAGTTTGAAAGGTCGCCATTCTCCTTGTTTTCTCATGACCGTGTCCAAAGCCGCTTCAACGGCCCGCGACAGCGCTGTTGTCTTTTATGCCTGTTGCGGAGTTTCTTGCTTGGTTTATATCAGTAATTTTAATAATTAGCATATATCTACAAAGCCTTTCACAAGCCCCGCTCGCGGGCATTAACGTCGATCTCTACAGGCCAGCACCGCGGCCACCCACGGAGGAATACCCTGATGCCCACCTCACCCCGGCAACTCAAATTCGGCGCCATTCTCACCGGTGTAGGCACTGCACAAAACGGATGGCTGCACCCGCAGATCCCCGGCGATGCCAGTGTGGATATCGACTGGTACCGCGCCCAGGCCCAGCAGGCAGAAGCGGCCAAGTTCGACCTGGTGTTCATCGTCGACAGCCCCTACATCACCCCGGATTCCGCGCCGCATTTCCTCAACCGCCTGGAGCCCTTGACGCTGCTCTCAGCCATCGCCGGGGCGACCTCGAAAATCGGCCTGGTGGCGACGCTCACAACCTCCTATACCGAACCCTTCAACGTGGCGCGGCAGTTTGCTTCCCTGGACCACATCAGTGGCTGCCGCGCCGGCTGGAACGTGGTCACCACCGGCTTGGAAGGCGCGGCCGGTAACTTTGGCCGCGCACAACACATCGACCACACCGAGCGCTATCGCCGCGCGGCCGAACATCTGGAGGTGGTGCAGGGCTTGTGGGACTCCTATGAAGACGACGCCTTTGTGCGTGACAAGCAAACCAAGGTGTTCCTCGACCCGCAGCGCCAACACCGCCTCGATCACCACGGCGAGTTTTTCTCGGTCACCGGACCGTTGAATATAGCCCGTTCAGCCCAAGGCCAACCGGTGATTTTCCAGGCGGGAATCTCCGAATCCGGGCGCAGCCTGGCGGCGAACTATGCCGAGGGGATTTTTGCCGGCGTGGGCAATTTCGAAGATGCCCAGGCGTACTACAGCGACATCAAGAAACGCACCGCCGCCGCTGGACGTAACCCTGACCACGTAACCATCCTGCCGGGTATTTCTCCAATCATCGCGGATACCGATGAGCAGGCCCAGGCCATCGACCGCGAGCGCAATGGCGAGCTGGATCTGCACAAAGCGCTGGTGCAGTTAGGCCGGCCATTCAATTACCACGACTTCAGCCAATATCCGTTGGATGAGCCGTTCCCGGAGTTGGGTGACTTGGGTAGCAATGGCTATCGTGGGCATGCGGAAAACATCAAGCAAGTCTCCCGTGAACAGGGTCTGACGTTGCGTCAGGCGGCGCTGCGGTTTGCCAAGCCGTTTTCCAGTTTCGTCGGCTCGCCCAAGACCGTGGCGGATGAGATCGAGCGCTGGTTTGTGGAGGGCGCGGTGGATGGGTTCAACATCCATGTGGGCGCGCCGGAGGACTTTGCGCGGTTTACCGATCAGGTATTGCCGCTGTTGCGCGAGCGCGGGTTGTTTCGCGGTGAGTACAGTCACAGCACGTTGCGCGGGCACCTGGGGTTGCCGGTGCCGGTGAATCGGCATACGGCGGCACGTGACGTCGCGGCATGACGGGTTACCACCACTTCCAGCGACCCTGTTTTTTCAGGGTCGCTTAGGTTTTTCATACCTCTTGTTTTTTCTGCTTGTTCAATCGATCAACTCTTCGTAAAGGCCGATCGCAAGTGTTTTGACGTTTCCGGACATAGCGCTACTGGTAAAGCTCAGAGTTGCTGCCAAGCTCTCCGTTAGGTGGTGAAGGGTGGTCTGATGCATTTCTGTAGCACTGATGCGTTTGGGCAGCCGGCCTGCCGCCTGTTCCAATTTGAGCAGTTTCGTTGTGAGTCGAGGGTCACGGATTCTGAGTAACTCGTTGTTCAGTTGTGCTCGCTCTGGTCGTGAAAGACCTCGCAGGACTTGGCGCAGTGATTTTCCTGTCACTCGCGTAGCAGTGCTAACCGCTCTGATTGTCACGAGTGTTGAAGTAACTACACCTAGCAGCGCAATGCTATCCAACACCACCATTGCCGCCTGGTACCAAGCTTCATTGTCCAGATTATCGTTAGATTGAGGGCTGTAAACCTCAAATGCCGTTCGAACAGTGCCAGCGATGCATTGAACTGTACTCGCTACTGCAGCAGCCTTTCCTACAAAGGAAATCACTGTACTTGCTCCCGCAGTGAAGGGCATGAACGCAATCCCGCTCCAGACTACCACCCAACTCAATAATGCCCCTGCACAAGTCATTGTGGTGTTGGTCGCCTCCGCGACCAACCTGGACTCCCGCGTCTCATGTTCCAGCATCCGCTTGAACTCCACTGGCCCCACGTACCTTGGCGCCTCCCGCAGTACTATTTTGATCGGCTGTACCCTGCAAATCGCCTGAAACTCACGCAGGACCACGACATTGAACTCCGCATCGATATACACCACGCCAGCACCAATCACTGACGGGTCGGCGTCGATGGCTGAGAACAATCGAGGCAGATCAATGCTGCTTTCAATACGTTGCCGTGTGGTGCGATGGGCCGAGGGAAATCCATCCTTGAGCAGTGAGGCCGTCATTCCTTAACTCCTGGTTTTGGAAGTCGAGAGAGTAAAGGCGCGGTTGCGCAAATTAATGTCGGATGTTTCGTCTTTTCGAGACAGGCGCGTCCCAATACCGGTTTTCAATCTTGTCGGCGCTTTGTCGAATAAGGAACAGTTCGCCCCGCGTCACTTCCGACGCTGACAAGGACAAGGAGCCAATATGGCCGTCGATATGTTTTTGAAACTGGGCGATATCAAGGGTGAATCACGCGACCACGCTCATCTCGACGAGATCGATATCACCGAGTGGGCGTGGGGAGTGTCTCAGGCAGGATCGATGCACTCCGGGAGAGGTGGCGGCGCCGGCAAGGCCGATTTTGCCAACCTCAATCTGACCAAGCCGCTGGATAAATCCAGCCCAAATTTGATGATGGCCTGCGCTAGCGGCAAGCATTACCCCGAAGCACGGCTTGTGGTGCGCAAGGCGGGTGGTTCCAGCCCTGTGGAGTATCTGGTGATCACCTTCAAGGAAGTGATGGTGGTGTCCTACGGCACGAGTGCCGGAAATAAGGATGATGTGCTTTACGACAGAGTTGCGCTGAATTTTGCCACCGTCGACGTCAGCTACCAGCCACAGAAAGCCGATGGTGCCAAGGACGGTGGCCCAGTGAAGTTCGGTTGGAATATCCGGCAGAACGTCAAGGTCTGAGGCTTCTAGGAGAAATGCTATGAGGCTGTCGGACAGCCGATCGCTTTGGTGTATCACAGCCGCTCTCATCTTTGTTGTAGGGCTTCATGGCTATCTCATTGTCGACGGGTTAATTCGCGGTGTGGCGATTTCTTACAGTCGCGTGGGGCCTTCCATCACCTACACGCTTGTAGGGCAGCCGAAGCTGTTCTGGTTCACGATCATCTGGAACGTAGTATGTGAAGCCGTATTCATTGCTCTGACCCTTGGTATGGCTTGGGCCGCCAGGGCGATGTCTAAAAACGAGCGCCCCAAAAAACGTTGATATCCAGGCACCATCGCTACTCCTGCAACTGCAACGCCCGCTGCTTGAGCTTGCGCTTTTGCTCGAACGGCAGCTTCTCATCATCCCCATACGGCGCGCTGTACCAGTTGCCATAGGTCGGGTTGGGCAACAAGAACCAGCGTTGCCCCAACCAGTTCACATAGGGCTCCACCGCCTTGCGCTGATCCGCGAGGGTGTTGTGCTCGGCCTGCACGAAATCCCCCAGGGAATCCCCGGCCATCAATAACACGCGGGCATGGGCGGCGACCCATTGGCGGCGGCAGTTCTTGCCGTAGCCGGCGCTTTCGCAGTGGCCGGTGGGAGTGCTGGCGGCCAGGACCTGTTGGTCGCTGTCAACCGGGAAACCGCGCAGGCGCAGGTTTTTCACGGTGGCGGCGACCTGGCTGTGTTCGCGGTTGGTCAGGTAATACACCTTGATGCCTTTTTGCCGGGCTGCCTGCAGGAACGCCACGGCACCGGGCAAGGCCTGGGCCCTGGCCTGGTCGACCCAGGTGTTCCAACGGTCGTAGGAATAGACCTGGTTGTTGACCACATCGCGGGCGTTGAGCGGTACGTTGTCCAGCAGGGTTTCGTCGATATCGACCACCACCGCCGGCGGTAACCCGTTCAGGTTGCGTGGGGGAAAGGGCAGGGCATCCCAGGTGGGATCGGCCAACGCCACGTCAAGTTGACGGGTGGCATTGGCGAAGAGCTGGCGGTAAATCAACTCATGCTCGATGGAGGTCTGGGTCCAGAGCACGGCATCGAGTTGGTCATTGGCCGGCGGCGTTTGTTGGCAGCCCGCCAGCAGAAGCAGGCTGGCGAAGATCAGGTTGCGCATGGGCAGTCTCGCAAGTGAGGGTTGAATGGGCAGCACGTTAGCGTAATCACGGGCGCCATACAGGCATGATGTGTTCATCAATCGCCCAGTGGGGTTGGCGAGGTCGCAGGCATATGCCACCCACCCATCGCACATGGCTGGCGTGATCCAGCCAGTTGGCGTCACCGTTCAACACGGCCTGCCCCAGCGCAGTCAACGCCAGCACCTGGCGTGGCCATTCCAGGTGCGTCTCGGTGGCTGTCAGTAAAGGGTTGTCGCCATCGATCAGCGGTCGCAACAGCACATGAAACATCATGTCCCCCAGGAACGGCAGCGGTTCACGCTTGGCCATCAGTTCGGCAAACACCCGACCGAATGGCGTTGGCCCGTTTTCGGCGAGGTACGTCAGGGCCAGGCGCTCGGTCAGCGACAGGCCGTCGTGCAGGCCGGGCAATTCCTGTAATTGACGCAACAACGCCGGGGCAAGCAACGGCAAGGCGGTGTGGCTGTCGTGGGCTATTTGCGCCCATCTGACTGGCGAGCTGTCGCAGTACGCCGACCAGGCCTGTTTGGCCAGTTGCACGGCGTCCTCCTCGAGCAAGCGCCGTTGCGGCCATAGCCACGCCAATACATCCGGCGCCAGTTGGCCGATGCCGATAAAACGCTGCACGCCGGGAATGCGGTCCACCTCGATGAGCTCCAGTTTGTGCGGCACCTGTTCAAGACCGGCGAGTGCGCGGATCAGGAACAGCTGGTCATAGGCATCCGCTTCGCACCACAGCACACTGTGGTCGGCGCTGGCCAATGCGTCGAGGTGGTCATATTCAACGTCGACGCGACGAGCTGCATCGGCTTCATCGATGGCGAAGGCCTGGCTGATAAAGGCACTGCGCAGGGCGCGGAACGCCTGGCGGGGCAAATCGCGGACCGGGCCCATGCACAGCGGGTCGGCGAGCATCCGGAACTGCCCTTTGAACCCTGCCAGTTGCAGGCTGTGGGCAATGTCATTGCCGCAGCGCCAATGGGTGGTACGGGCTTCATCACTGGCGGCAAAATCGGGGTGGCGGGCGGCGAAGTCGATGGCATCGATATGGGCCTTGAGCTTTGGCCAACTGCTGAAACCCAGCTGCCTGGCGATTTCCCATTGGGCCAGGGACAGGGTAGCGTTCGGGTTTTCGGCTTTCAGGCGTGGCAGCAGTTCCTTGGCACGCTTGCGCTGTTGCTCAAGGTTGAGACGGCCATCGGTGTTGAGTGGTTGGGACATACGATCTCCTTGCACAAACCTTTTCCGCTTCAAGGTGGGGAGTCGTAGAAAAAGAGGGTGTTGCAGTGTCCTGGGCGCAGCCCTTTCCGCGGAAGGTGGCGTAGAGAGCGCCAGGCGGGAAATATAGGCAGTGCCGCGCTCGTTTGCAAATCAGTGTTGCGCGTCTGGCGTGTGATCAACCCAATGGGTCTTGATCCCCTTCGCCCACGCCACCGTGTAGAAACAGCTCAGCAATACAATCCCCCACTGTTCGGCATTGATGGATGACCAGAACCAGAACGGCTGGCCCGCCATGCCGAACAGGCAGGCGTAGCGGCGCACTTTCAAGCGTTTGCTTTGGCTGAACCAGATGGCAACGACGCCGAGGGCGGCGATCATGATTTGGGCAATCACGGGGGCTCCTTGAATGGGAAAAGGCAGCCTTGGCGCAAGGCTGCCAAGGCATTACTTGTCCTTGCGCGCATCCATGGTCTTCTGATGCTCAGCCAAAAACGGCTGCTCCGCCGGATCAAAGCGGTCGATCCCGGCGGTAAAGCGATGCCAGTATGGGTATAACGGCTGGCGGCGCGTCACGGCTTCGATGCGTGAAGCTTGTTCCTGGGTCAGTTTCAACTCAGTCGCCGCGAGGTTGTCGCGCAGGTGCTCTTCGGTGCGGGCGCCGACGATCAGCGACGTGATGCCCGGTCGGTCCTTGAGCCACGCCAGACACGTGCGGGCTACCGACACGCCGTGTTCGTCACCGACGGCGGCAAGGGTTTCGATGATGTCGAGCGCACGCTCCTGATCGTGCACATAGGGTTCCGGCCAACCGCTGCCCTGGCGGGTGTTGGCGGGCGGCTTGTGACCCCGACGGGTAGACCCGGTCAACAGGCCTTCGCCCATCGGGCCCCACACCAGTGTGCCCACCGACTGGTCCAGTGCCAGTGGCAGCAGTTCGTACTCGGCTTCGCGGGATTCCGGGGTGTAGTAGATCTGCTGGGTGACAGGTTTGAGCATGCCGTGCAGTTCGGCCTTGCCCAGGGTCTTCATCATCTGCCAGGCGGTGAAATTGCTGGTGCCGAAGTAGCGTATTTTCCCCGAACCTACCAACAGCCGCAGCGCTTCGAGGGTTTCCTCGATGGGGGTCATGCCGTCCCAGTTGTGCAGTTGATAGAGGTCGATATGGTCGGTGCCCAAGCGTTTCAGGCTGGCTTCGCACGCGCGAATCAGATGGTAGCGCGAAGAACCGGAGTTGTTGGGGTTGTTGTCCACCGGGCTGCGGCCCTTGGTGGCCAGCAGGATATCGTTGCGTTTGGCGCCCAAGGCTTTGCCGACGACTTCCTCGGCCAGGCCATGGGAATAGAGGTCGGCGGTGTCGACCATGTTCACACCCGCGTCGAACGCGATATCGAACATGCGTTTGGCCTGGGGGACGTCCACCGATCCGCATTGTTCAAACTCGGCGCGACCGCCGAAGGGCACGGTGCCCAGGATGATTTCGGATACCAGCAGGCCGGAATGGCCCAGTTGTCGGTATTGCATGTCGCCTCCTCGGTAACGTTGAATCTAAAGCTCTGAGCCACACCGGATGCGATAGTTTGAATTTTTTGCATGAAATCCTGGCGAGTGTGCCTCACCATTGCATCATCCGGATTGAGAGGAACACCGCGTCCATGAGCGCACTGATTGAAACCCGCGCCCTCACGCGCCTGGACGAGCGTCGCCAGGTGCCGTTGCTCCAGCCCACCGATTTCAGCCTGCAGGCCGGCGACCGGGTGTCGATCACCGGCTCATCCGGCTCCGGCAAAAGCGTATTCCTGCGCGCACTGGCGCTGCTGGATGCGCCCACGTCCGGGCAGATCCTGTGGAACGGCGAGCCGATCGGCAACGCGCAGATTCCTCACTACCGCTGCCATATCAGCTACCTCTCCCAACGTCCGGCGCTGCTCGACGGTACGGTGGAAGACAACCTGCGTTTTCCCTACAGCCTCAAGACCTCGCGCAAGCGCAGCTTCGACCTGGCGACGGTGACCGCACTGCTGGGCCACGCCGGCAAGACGCCGGACTTTCTGGCCAAACACGCCGCCGACCTCTCAGGCGGTGAGTCCCAGGTGGTCTCGCTGATCCGCACCCTGCAACTCAAACCCGAAGTGCTGCTGCTGGACGAGCCCACTGCCGCCCTCGATCCCACCTCGTCCCGCGAAGTGGAAGCGCTGATCGACGCCTGGTTTGCCGAGGACAGTTCCCGTGCCTGCATCTGGGTCTCCCACGACCTGGACCAGGCCCGGCGCATGAGTGACATCCACTTGCAGATGAGCGCCGGTGTACTGAGCGGAGTGGCCCAGCCATGAATTACCAGAACCTCACCGCGCTGGACATGGGCATTGCCGCCTCGCTGATCCTGATCAATGGCGCGCTGTCGCTGCTGTTGCGCCTGGGCCTGGGCCGCCAATTGCTGTGGGCGGCGGTGCGCACGGTGGTGCAACTGCTGGCCATCGGTTACCTGTTGGGCTGGGTCTTCGAGTTCGCCTATTGGTACGTGGTGCTGCCGCTGATGTGCGCCATGACCCTGATCGCCGGTCTCTCCGCCGCCGGGCGAGGACGGCGGACTTACCGGGGCCAGCGGGTCGACAGCATCCTGTCGGTATGGGGCAGCTCATGGCTGGTCACCGCCGTGGGCCTGTTTGCGGTGATCCGCATCCACCCCTGGTACGAGCCGCAATACGCGATCCCGATCCTTGGCATGATCCTCGGCAACACCCTGACTGGGGTCTCCCTGGGTATCGAACGCATGACCCAGGAACTGACCTCGGGGCGCAACACCATCGAAATGATCCTGGCCCTCGGCGGCTCACGCTGGGAGGCCGCGCAGGATGCCATTCGCCAGGCGGTGCGCGCCGGGATGATCCCGACGCTGAACCAGATGACGGTGGTCGGCATCGTCAGCCTGCCCGGCATGATGACCGGGCAAGTGCTGGCGGGAGAAAGCCCGGTGGACGCGGTGCGCTATCAGATCGTGATCATGTTCCTGATTGCCGCGTCGTCGGCGTTGGGTACGGTGGGGGCGGTGTTGCTCACTTACCAGCGGTTGTTTTCTGCGAGCCATCGGTTTTTGCGGGACAGACTCGAGGAACGCTGAGCGGTATTGTTTCACTGGGTGAAATGCTCGATTGTAGAGCGTGGTGATTCCAACGTCAGGGGCCAGCGGTAGAGCATGTGCGGCGTTGCCATCCCATTCTCTTGGAGCCTTTCATGATCAAACTCTATGGTTTTCCGTTGTCCGGCCACTCTCATCGGGTCGAGCTGATGTTGTCCCTGCTGGGCTTGCCCACGGAATTTATCCTGGTGGATCTCAAGCAAGGCGCCCATAAGTCCTCGGACTATCTGGCCACGATCAACAGCTTCGGCCAGGTGCCGGCGATTGATGACAACGGCGTGGTGTTGGCCGACTCCAATGCGATCCTGGTCTACCTGGCCAACACCTACGGCAAGGGCCAGTGGCTGCCGGGTGATGCTGTGGGGCAGGCGCGGGTGCAGCGCTGGCTCTCGGCCGCCGCCGGTCAACTGCACGTCGGGCCCGCGTCGGCGCGGTTGGCCACGGTGTTTGGCGCGGATATCGATACCTGCGTCGCCATTGCCCGTTCCCACGCCTTGCTGAAACTGATGGAGACGCAACTGAGCCAAAACCGCTTCCTGGCCGGCGAGCAACCGACCATCGCCGATGTCGCTTTCTACACCTACACCGCCCATGCGCCGGAAGGCAATGTGTCCCTGGCCGACTACCCTCAGGTGCGTGCCTGGCTCGCCAGCATCGAAGCACTGCCGGGATTTGTCGGCATGCCACGCACAGCCGTGGGCTTGCAATCCCACTAACGCGAACCCCGGTTGTGGTCAGTGAGCCTGTTGTGGCAGGCGAGCTTGCCACAGGGGAATAGCAATATGCAGTTGCTCGAGAGGAGTGCCGATGGACCGATTTCATGAAATGCAGGTGTTCCTGGCGGTGGCCCAGGAGGAGGGTTTTGCCGCCGCCGCACGCCGCCTGAACACCTCGCCACCCAGCGTGACCCGGGCCATCGCCGCCATGGAGGAACGTATCGGCACCCAACTGCTGGCGCGCACCACCCGCAGCGTGCACCTGACCGAAGCCGGCCAGCGTTACCTGGAGGATTGCCGGCGTATCCTAGCAGACCTCGATGAAGCCGAAGAAGCGGCGGCCGGCAGTTACTCCATCCCCTGCGGCCACCTGACGGTCACGGCGCCAGTGCTGTTTGGCGAGCTGTATGTGGCGCCGGTGCTGGGGGAGTACCTGGACCGCTTTCCGTTGGTGAACATCAATGCCTTGCTGGTCGACCGCGTGGTCAATCTGGTCGACGAAGGCGTCGATGTCGCGGTGCGTATCGGTCATCTGCACGAGCCGGGTCAGCAGGCGATCAAGGTCGGCGAAGTGCGCCGGGTCGTCTGTGCAGCGCCAGCCTATCTCGACCAGCACGGGCGACCGGAGCACCCGTCGCAGTTGCGTGAGGCCAAGATCGTCACGTCATCGTCGAGCCAGCTGGTGAGTGGCTGGGAGTTTGTCGACGCCGGCCAACCCTTGTCCGTGCCCATCGAACCGCGCCTGGTCGTTACGGCAAACAATGCCGCGATCAACCTGGCGCGCCTGGGCTGGGGCATGACGCGGGTGCTGTCCTACCAGGTCGCAACGGCGGTGGCGGCGGGCGAGTTGGAGATCGTCCTTCAAGCGTATGAGGCTGAGCCGTTGCCGATCCAGGTGGTGTTCCAGAAAAGCGGCCGCGTGCCGGCCAAGATCAACACCTTTGTCGACTTTCTCAGCCATCGCCTGGGCCAGGACGCCGCCCTGAACCCTGCGATGAAACGGCGCGGTTGATGGAGCGCTATCGCGATATGCAGTTGTTCGCCGCACTGGCCGGACACTCGAGCCTGGCCGGCGCAGCGCGCAGTGCGCAGGTGTCCGGGCCGACACTGGTCCGTGCGGTGGCCCGCCTGGAAGCGCGCCTGCGCGTGCCATTGCTTGAACGCAGCACGCAGGGCGTGAGCCTGACCAACGCCGGCAACGCGTACCTGGCCGATTGCGTGCGCCTGCTCGCCGCCGTGGACGCCGCCGAAGCCTCGGCCAAAGGCTTGCATGTGCAGGCCCAGGGCAACCTGCGGGTGTTTTTGCCCTTTCTGTTCAGCGCTCATGTGATGGCGCCGGTCTTGGCCGACTACCTGGACCGTTATCCCGAGGTGAGCCTCGCGGCGCACTACCACGACTATTATCCCAACCTGCACGAAGAAGGGCTGGACGTGGCGATTCTCGTCGGTGAGTTGCCCGACTCGTCGTTGATCGCGCGGCCGGTGGGGCAGGTGCGGCATATCCTTTGCGCCAGCCCCGGTTATCTGGCGATTCACGGTGAGCCTCAACGCCCGGACGACCTCCAGCACCATCGGCTGATCGCCACTGCCGACCAGGTGCATTGGGATTTCCAGGGCTACCCACTCAAGGCCCGTGCGCGCCTGGGCTGCGCCACGGTGCAGGGCGCGATCAATGCGGCGGTGCATGGGGCGGGGGTGATTCGCTGCCTGAGTTACCCGGTTCACGAGCATGTGCAGAGCGGGCAATTGCGTCGCCTGTTGCCGGGTTTTGAACAGCCACCATTGCCCGTGCACGTGGTGTACCGCGAAGGCCGCAACGCACCGATGCGCGTGCGCAGCTTTGTCGACCACTGCGTGGCGGCGCTGCGTGAACACCCGGCATTTCAACTGGCGTAACAGTGGATTGCCTGGCGTGGTGATTCCCTCGGTGGCGGGCAGGGCGCAGCATCGGGCTATCCAACATGAGGTGCTTGCCATGAACCTGATCGAACCATCGCCCTGGCATGCCGGTGAACGGCACATGCAACAAGCAGTGGGGGTCGCCGAGCGCATGGCCGTGGTCGGGCCCAAGGTGATCCGTGATCATTTGCCCGAACAGCATCGGGATTTCTACCCTTTGTTGCCGTACCTGATGCTGGGTGTGGTGGACGAGCAAGGCATTCCCTGGGCGACGCTGCTTGAAGGCGCCCCGGGCTTTGCCCACTCGCCGGACCCGCAGACCTTGCAGGTCGACAGTCTGCCGTCGGCCAACGACCCGGCTCGCAACGGCTTGCGTGAGGGGGCATCCATCGGCCTGCTGGGCATCGACCTCAACACCCGCCGCCGCAACCGCATGAACGGACGTATCGGTGCGCTTGATCACGAAGGCTTTTCGGTCGACGTGGTGCACACGTTCGGCAACTGCCCCAAGTACATCCAATTGCGGCCGGTGGATGCCATCGCACGCAAACCCGGCAGCGTGGCCGAACGTTCCAGCAGCCTGGATGACGCGGCCCAAGCGCTGATCCGCAATGCCGACACCTTCTTCGTCGCCAGCTACGTCGAGGTGGATGGCCAGCGCTCGGTGGACGTTTCCCATCGCGGCGGCAATACGGGTTTTGTGCGGGTCGAAGGCAACGTGCTGACCATCCCTGACTTTGCCGGCAACCTGTTCTTCAACACCCTGGGCAATCTGCAGGTGAACCCGGTGGCGGGGTTGTTATTCATCGATTTTGAAGCGGGGGATGTGCTGCAGATGGCCGGGCGCACTTCATTGATCCTCGACGGCCCGCAAGTGGCGCTGTTCGAGGGCGCCCAGCGCTTGTGGACGGTCACCGTGGAACATGTGGTGCGGCGCCCGGCGGCGTTGGCGTTGCGGTGGCAGTTCGCGGAGTTTTCGCCGTTCAGTCTGGCGATGGGGAGTTGGTAGCCAACACCCCTCGATGATCCCGATATGTTGCGGGATGTTGAACCGCCGGATTGAACAATTGCTTTGGTGGGTTTTCTGTGGCGAGCGGGCTTGCCACAGTTGCAGTGTCCGCCCCAATTGGGAGGGTATCAGCCAGATATGGCCGGTTTTCAAAGGCCTTGAAAGAGCTGACCCTCAGTACCGAATCATCACCGACTTGAGCTCGGTGTAATCCTCGATGAATGCACTGCCAAACTCCCGGCCAACCCCCGAAGACCGACTGCCCCCAAACGGCACGGCCGGGTCGAGCAGTGTGTGCATATTCACCCACAATGTGCCGGCCTTGATCGCCGGCACCATGCGCAGGGCCTTGCCCAAGTCGTTGGTCCACAGGCTGGCGCTGAGGCCGTAGGGGCCGTTGTTCATCAGCGCGAGCAGCTCGTCTTCACTGTCGTAGGGCAGGAAGGTCGCGATGGGGCCGAAGGTTTCTTCGTTGAGCAGGGTGTCGTTGATGCTGTTGGCGAGGATCACCGTGGGCTCGACGTAGCAGCCGGGGCGGTCGATGAGTTTGCCGCCGTGGATGATCCGGTTGTTTTCGGCGCGGGCCTGGCTGAAATAGCCGAGCAGCTTGAGTTGGTGCTGATGGTGGGTGACCGGACCGAATTCGGTGCTTTCGTCCAGCGGCGAACCGATGGTGAGGCGGCTGAGGCGCTGGCTGAGTGTGTCCAGCACCGCGTCGATCTGCGAACGGTGCACGAAGAAACGTTCGGCCGCTGCGCAGATTTGCCCGGCGTGCAAAAAGCCGGCTTCGATGATGCCGTCCACCGCCTTGTCCACCTCCACGTCGCGCAGGAACCCGGCGGCGTTCTTGCCGCCCAGTTCCAGGGTCGCACGGGTGAGGCCGGCGCCCATGGCACTGCGGCCCACGGCGATGCCGGTGGGCACCGAACCGGTGAAGGACACCTTGTGCGTGCCGGGGTGTTCCACCAGGCCTTTGCCGACATGGCCGCCGCCTGTCAACACGTTGAGCACACCCGCCGGCAACCCCGCTTCGATGGCCAGCTCGGCGATGCGCAGGATCGTCAGCGGCGTGAATTCGCTGGGCTTGATGATAATGCTGCAGCCGGTCACCAGTGCCGAGGCGAGTTTCCAGATGGCGATCATGGTCGAGAAATTCCACGGCACGATGCCCACCACCACGCCCACCGGTTCGCGCAGGGTGAACGCGGTGTAGCGTTCGCCATTGAACGAAGGCAGCGACGGGGTGAGCGTCTGGCCGCTGATCTTGGTCGCCCAGCCTGCGTAGTAACGCAGGAAGTGCGCCGCCTGGTCGACCTCGAACGCGCGGGCAATCTGGATGATCTTGCCGGACTGACAGGTCTCGATCTGCGCCAGTTCTTCGCGGTTGCGCTCCAGCAGGTCGGCGAGTTTGTGCAGCACATTGCCGCGTGTCGCCGGCGCAGCCTGGGACCACAGTTCAAAGCCCCGGTTGGCGGAGTCCACCGCTG
The DNA here is from genome assembly GCF_900112095.1 of Pseudomonas sp. NFPP24. Classification (NCBI taxonomy): domain Bacteria; kingdom Pseudomonadati; phylum Pseudomonadota; class Gammaproteobacteria; order Pseudomonadales; family Pseudomonadaceae; genus Pseudomonas; species Pseudomonas sp. NFPP24. The sequence goes on along the minus strand of NZ_FOKD01000003.1, from coordinate 432,849 downwards.
CATCGATATCCGCCAGGTCGGCCTCCGCCACGTGGGCGATCACTTCACCGGTGGCCGGGTTGGTCACCGCCAGCGTCTGGCTGGAATGGCCGTGGACGTTGACGCCGTCGATGAACAGCCCATGGGGGCGACGTAAAAACGCTTCGACGTGAGGCAACAGCGGGATATCACTCATGGCGGGTTCCTGGGAGTTCACAAAAGAAAACCCGAGGGTATCCAAGCCGCCCGCGCCTGGCTTGACTGTGCCTGCCAGGCGTCATGCCTGTGGCTGCCGCGCCTGTGAAAAGTACAACCTTGCCTGTGGAACGTGCATTTTCCACGCGCCCGACCCGTTCGATACTGGCCCTGCATCCAGCGCTGCTCCTCGACTTGGAGCGGCTGCCGGACTTCCAATAATAAGCAGGGCCGTCCATGAAAAAGCCAAATCCGCTCCTCGAAGACCTCAAGCCCCTCCTGCCCCAGATTGCGGCAAATGCCACGCGTGCCGAACAGCAACGCCAGGTGCCGGATGAGAACATCGCCTTGCTCAAAAGCATCGGCCTGCACCGTGCCTTTCAACCCAAGGCCTTTGGTGGCCTGGAACTGTCGCTGCCCGAGTTCGCCGACTGCATCGCCTTGCTCGCCGGCAGCTGTGCCAGCACCGCCTGGGCCATGAGCCTGCTGTGCACCCACAGCCACCAACTGGCGCTGTTTTCGGCCCGGTTGCAGCAGGAAATCTGGGGCGAAAACCCGGATGCCACCGCCAGCAGCAGTATTGCGCCGTTCGGGCGCGTGGTGGAGGGCGAAGGCGGTGTGCACTTCAGCGGTGAAATGGGCTGGAGCAGTGGCTGTGACCATGGCGAGTGGGCGATTGTCGGCTGCCGCCGACAGAACGCCGAAGGCACCCAGGATTACTGCTTTGCCGTGCTGCCGCGCAGTGACTACCAGATCCGCGATGACTGGTTCGCCGCCGGCATGAAGGGCAGCGGCACCAAGACCCTGGTCATCGACAATGCCTGGGTGCCCGAGCACCGGATCCAGAAGGCCAAGGACATGATGGAGGGCAAGTCCGCAGGTTTTGGCCTCTACCCCGATAGCCAGATTTTCTACGCGCCGTACCGGCCGTATTTCGCCAGTGGTTTTTCCACCGTCAGCCTTGGCGTGGCCGAGCGCATGCTGGAGGTGTTCCGCGAAAAAACCAAAACTCGCGTGCGCGCCTACACCGGTGCCGCCGTGGGCGCGGCAACGCCGGCGTTGATGCGCCTGGCCGAGTCCACCCACCAGGTGGCCGCTGCCCGTGCGTTCCTTGAAAAGACCTGGCAGGACCACGCCGAACACAGCGCCGCCCAGCGTTACCCGAGCCGCGAAACCCTGGCCTTCTGGCGTACCAACCAGGCCTACGCCACCAAGATGTGCATCGAGGCAGTGGACCGCCTGTTCGCCGCCGCCGGTGGCAATGCCTGGTTCGAACACAACGAAATGCAGCGCCTGTTCCGTGATTCCCATATGACCGGCGCCCATGCTTACACCGACTACGACGTCTGCGCGCAGATCCTCGGCCGTGAGCTGATGGGCCTGGAGCCGGACCCGAGCATGGTGTGACCCGTTCTTCCACTACAACAATCAGGGCGTCCGTTCGAGGGCGCCCGGGAGTCTTGCATGCCTGACAACAGCCTTTTCGACCCACGGGCCTTTCGTCGCGCCCTGGGCAACTTCGCCACTGGCGTGACCGTGGTCACCGCCGCCACCGCGTCCGGGCGCAAGGTGGGCGTGACCGCCAACAGTTTCAACTCGGTGTCCCTCGACCCGCCACTGGTGCTGTGGAGCATCGATAAACGCTCCAACAGCCACGAAGTGTTCGAGGAGGCCAGTCACTTCGCAGTGAATGTGCTGGCGGCGGATCAGGTGCACCTGTCCAACAACTTTGCGCGCCCGCGTGAAGACCGCTTCGCCCTGATCGAGTACGAACCGGGGGAGGGCGGTTCACCGGTGTTCGCCGATTGTTCGGCACGGTTCCACTGCGAAAAATACCAGCAGGTGGACGGTGGCGACCACTGGATCATGATCGGCAAGGTGGTGGCCTTCGATGATTTCGGGCGTGCGCCGCTGTTGTATCACCAGGGCGCCTATGCCGAGGTCCAGGCGCTGCGTCCCTGCGCGCCCGAGACGGTTCAGAACGGTACGGCGACCACCAACTGACTGTAGACATTGGTGCCGTTGCCACCGACCTGGTTGCCACCGGTCTCTGCATCCTTGTCGGGTGTGTAGAGACCCAGCAGCGGCGTGATGATCAGGTGCTCGTTCACCGCCCACTCGGCGTACAGGTCCAGCTCGCGACCGTCCAGGTTCAACTGGCCACGGGTGCTGACGGTCTTGTAGTCGAAGAACAGCGCACCCAGGGTGAGGTTCTCCAGCGGCTTGACCTTGAGCGCCAGGTGTTGCACGGAGGTGTTGGTGTTGTACGGGCCGGAGTAGTTGCCCGCCACTTCGCCCTGCACCCAGGTGCCGTAGCCACGGTTCAAACCGGCGAACATCGCATCCCAGTTCTTTGAATAGCGTGCGTAGCGGTAGGTCAGGTCCGGCGACCAGGGCAGGTCGGCGAAGGTGTAGCCGCCTTCGGCGTAGCCGGCATTTTCCTGGCTGTCGCGGCGGTCCTGGCGCGCCAGTTCAAAGGCGAAGTGCGCGTTGTCGATACCGGCATTGCCGGCGCCGCGCAGGCTGTACAGGTTCATGCCTTTGCGCTGGCGCTGCACGTCGCTGGCGAAGCGCTCGTCCACATCGATCCCATGAATATACGTGAGCCCCAGGGTGCCCGGCGCGGCGCTGTACTCCAGGGTGCCGGCGGCCATTTCGGTCATGGCCTGGGCGGGGTTGTCGGACTTGATCCACATCAGGCTGCCATGCACGCCGTCCTTGCCGCCGAGGCGGATCACCGCGGTCTTGTCGAAGGCATGGCGCGCGGCGATGTAGTAGGCGCCACCACGATTGAACTCGCCATCGCCCACGCCCTTGCCGAGATTGGGGCCATCGTCGTTGATCAGGAAACCGTCGCCCAGCATGATGATCTGCCGACCGAACGACAGGTCCACGCCGTCCTTGCCCAAGGCCGGGAACAGCTCGCCCGAGCGCCAGCCGGCGAAGGCTTCATCGAACTTGGTGGTGCGCTCCTTGCCTGTGGTGACCCCGGAGGCATCGCCATCGCCCCAGGTGCCGGAACTCACCAGGTTGGCCGTGCCATACACGCCACCAAAGCGGCCCAGGCTCTGGTCGACGCTCAGGCCGTACTTGATGAAGGCTTCGCGCCAAGTGGAACCGCCGCTGCGCCCATCGTAGTTCTTCGGGCTGTTGAACATCCCGTACACGGCGAGGAAGTTGCCGGTGACGTGGGTGTCGGCATCGGCGTACAGCTCGACCGCCTGGGCCTGGCCCACCAGCAACGCAATCCCCAGGCCGACCGCCTGGCGCAGGCCGCGATTTTTCAGTGTGTGCTCCATTGTCATTGTCCCCAGCTTGGTTAAGAGTGAGGGCGCATTAGGGCGAGTGACGGGGGCCTGAGTCTTTTCTCTGCGTGCCAGGGAATTGACCCTGGCCGCCACGCCGCCCGCTGTGGCAGGGAGCAACAAAAGCGGCGGCAGACAGGGGCAAGACGAGCAATTGGAGTGGGGCGCAGAGTACCGACACATTAAAAAAACCGTCTTCGAGGACCCCACCATGTCGATCAACGACCGACTCACCGCGCACCTCAACCGGGGCACGGTAGGTTTCCCCACCGCCTTGGCCAGCACCATTGGCCTGATCATGGCCAGCCCGGTGATTCTCACCGCCACCATGGGGTTTGGCATCGGCGGCAGTGCGTTCGCCCTGGCAATGCTGATCGCCGTGGTGATGATGCTGGCCCAGGCCACCACCTTTGCCGAGGCGGCGTCGATCCTGCCCACCACCGGCTCGGTGTACGACTACATCAATTGCGGCATGGGGCGGTTTTTCGCGATTACCGGCACCTTGTCGGCGTACCTGATCGTGCATGTATTTGCCGGCACCGCCGAAACCATCCTGTCCGGGGTCATGGCCCTGGTGAACTTCGAGCATCTCAACACCCTGGCGGAATCGGCGGGTGGCTCGTGGTTGCTCGGCGTGGGCTTTGTGATCGTCTTTGGCGTGCTGAACGCGTTTGGCGTCAGTGCTTTTGGCCGAGCGGAAATCATCCTCACCTTCGGCATGTGGATCACCCTGATGGTGTTCGGCGTGCTCGGCTTGATCGCCGCGCCCGCCGTGCAGTTGGACGGCTGGTTCGGCGAGTCGCTGGTAGGCACCGACCTGATCACCGTGCTGTCGCTGGTGGGCATGGCGATGTTCATGTTTGTCGGTTGCGAGTTCGTCACGCCCCTGGCGCCGGACCTGCGCCAATCGGCCAAGGTGATGCCGCGCGCAATGATGCTGGGGCTGATGGGCGTGGCCACCTGCATGTTCATCTATGGTGGGGCGATGAAACGCCAGGTGGAAAACGTGGTGCTCGACGCCACGTCAGGCGTGCACCTGCTGGACACGCCCATGGCCATCCCCAGGTTCGCCGAGCAGGTGATGGGGCAGATCGGCCCGCTGTGGCTGGGCATCGGTTTTCTGTTTGCCGGCGCGGCCACCATCAACACCCTGATGGCCGGTGTGCCACGGATCCTCTACGGCATGGCGGTGGACGGCGCGTTGCCCAAGGTTTTCACCTACCTGCACCCACGCTTCAAGACGCCGCTGCTGTGCATCCTGGTGGCGATGCTGATTCCCTGCCTGCACGCGTTGTACCTGGGGGGCAACACCGACAACATCATGCACCTGGTGCTGGCGGCGGTGTGTGCGTGGAGCTTTGCCTATCTGCTGGTGACGATCTCGGTGGTGAGCCTGCGTATCCGTCGGCCGGACTTGCCACGGGCCTACCGTTCGCCGTGGTTTCCGCTGCCGCAGATCGTGTCGAGCATCGGGATCCTGCTGGGCATGTGGTTCATCACGCCTCCGGGCATGAACCCGGCAGACATCTATGTGCCGTTTGGCGTGATGCTGGCGGGCACGGCGGCGTATGCGCTGTTCTGGACCCTGGTGGTGCAGAAGGTCAACCCCTTCAAGCCGGCCTCCGTGGAGGAAGTATTGGCAAAGGAGTTCAGTAACCAACCGGAGCAGGCTGATGACGGTTATGGCGACTTTGCGGCAAAGACTGTTTGAGCTGTGGCGTGCCGATCGTGCGCCATCGGGATATCGACCGGGGGTGACCCTGGCGCACCTGCGGCGCAACCTTGGGCTGGCAACGCTTGAAGTGGACGGCGTGGGGTTCGAGATTGTCGAGCGCACCGAATCGCAATGGTTGATGCATCTGGTGCTGACCGAGTTTGTCCTGTGCGTACCGGCAGCAACGGGGGGCACGGCGAGCTTCGCGGTGCACCATGGCGGCGCGATCCGGCGCCATGGAATTCGCGTGCGGCGCTGTGCCGGCAACCAGGCGCTGGGGCGTGAGTTGCAGGCACGCTTGCTGGCCGACGAGGCCTTGTTCCAGGCGCTGATGCCGCTGGATTTCAAGCGTCTGCGCATCGAGCTGCACGACCGGCAATGGTGCGTGCGCCTGGAGCATATGGGGGGCAGCGAGGTGGTCAATCGTCTGCCAGCGTTTCGACGTTATATCGTCCTGAGCCCGGTGCAGCGCAGTCATTTGCTCGCGGCGTTGGTCGGGTTGAATCGGGTGTTGTCGAACCTCTGATTGGCATCATTAGTGCTTGCGCAATGGGTACACAGGTTGTTGTTGCGTGCATATAGATAACATGTTAACTATTGCATCAGAACAACAAAAAGAAGCCATTGCGGAGACACCCCATGAGCATCCCACAGCATGCACACGACGGGCTGGACACTTGGAACCGCGAGCTGCGCGCGGCGTGCGGTTATTTCGAGACGGAACTGGCGTTCAACCGCTCGCTGTTCATCGGCGAGATCCGAGACTTGCCGCGCGGCGTGGCCATCCTGCGCACCAATGCCGGGCTGATCAAACGCCCGGCGCACCACGCCGACCATGACAACGACCAGGACTGTTTCCTGGTCAGCCAGCGCAGCGGCTATTCGCAGATCGCGCAGAACGGCCAGACCCTGCACCTGGCGCCTGGCGAGATGTTGTTGATGGACTCGGTGGGCTCCATCGAAATCACCCCCTTCGGTTTGATCGAACACGCCTCGTTGTCACTCTCGCGCCCGCAGGTGTGCAAGCACCTGGGCGGCGACGCACGGGCTTTCGCCAAGATCTCCTCGACCAAAGCCTGCGGACGCATGCTGCATGTGCTGATGGATCAACTGTGCAAGGACGACACCGCAGACGGCGCGGGTGAAGTGGAGGCGCTGCAAACGGCCTTCGTGTCACTGCTGGGTTCGGCCCTGGAGCAGGGCGACGAGTGTCGCGAGGGCCTGGCAGCGTTGCAGGGCAGTAACCTGCGCAGCTATGTGCAGAAGGTCATCGATGAATCCCTGAGCCAGCCGGGGCTCAGCCCGATCGGTCTGGCCAACCGGCTGAATATCTCGGTGCGCCACCTGTACCGTCTGTTCGAAGAACAGGACGACAGCGTGTGCCGCTACATCCAGCGTGCGCGGCTCAAGCGCAGCGCGGATGACCTGACCAACCCGTGCCTGCGCAGCGAGTCGATCACCTCGATTGCCTATAAGTGGGGCTTTACCGACTCGGCGCACTTCAGCCGGTCGTTCAAGAAGCAGTTCGAGGTGTCGCCGAAGGATTTCCGCTCAAGCCGGATGCAGGCGGTGGGGGCATAAACGGGATCTTCAAAACAAAGGAGATCAAATGTGGGAGGGGGCTTGCCCCCGATAGCGGTGGTTCAGCCAAGCCTGTGGTGACTGACACACTGTTATCGGGGCAAGCCCCCTCCCACATTTAGACCGTGCGCGGCTCAGTCTTCGGGGTACTCCGTGCGGTTGAGCACCTGGCAATACGAGCTGATGGGGAAGTTCGACAGCGCATCGAAGGATGCACCGGCATAGCCGAAAATCTTGCCGTCGCTGCGGTGCTGCTGCAGGTCGATCAGCACCAGGCCGAGGGTCGGTACGATCTTCTCCTGCCACACGAACAGGTACAGCTGGTCGGCGATCTTGTAGTAATGGCAGCGGTCGGTGTCGCACAGGCCTTGCTCCACGCCTTTGAGGCATTGCCAGGCGTAGAAGCGCTCGTTGAGGTAGATGTGCTCGTAGACTTCGCTGGGGCTGTAGCGGTATTGGTTGCGCAGGCCCACCAGTTCGGCGGTGGGCGCATGCAGGCAGTGGCCGGCCTGCCACGGGCGGTCGAGGCTGCCGTGGAGGAAGTCGACCTCCACCGAGCTCAGCGGCTTGCCGGCCAGGGCGCGGTGGTAGAGGCCTTCGTGGGTCTGGGCCTGATCCGGCAGGCGCCCGATCACGGCAGTGAACGAGGCGTTCGGTGTGTCCAGCACCAGGCTGATCGACCAGCTAGGCCCGGCCTCGTGCTTGATGAAGTCCACCAGGTACAGGCCCGGGCGAATCGAGGTGGCGCGGTAAGGCGCGTTGCCGCTGGAGTGGCCATCGGTGGCGTGCCAGGCCAGGCGTTCCTGCTCGAAACGATGCTCGATCTGCCAGCCATTGGCGAAGTACAAGGTGAAGGCCTGGCCCGCCAGCTCGGCCAGGTTGGGCAGGATAAAGGCGTCCGGGGCGAAACCGTCAGCCAGTGCGCCTACGGTGATCCAGTCGGGAGAACTTGTCATGCCAACCCCTCCCTTACACGACGGCGAAGTAATGTTTGACGAAGCTTTCGCTGAGCACTTCCCACAACACCGGCGTGCCCTTGGTCACGAACCAGCTGTCACCGGCCTTGTAGCGCGTGGACTGGCCGGTGGATTCGTCGGTGAGCAGCACTTCGCCGGTGACCACCGTGGCCTGCTCGGCGAACGGGTAGACCATGCGGAACTTGCCCTGGGTGGTGCCGAAGTAAGCGCTGCTGACCGGGTCGGTGGGCGCGCCGAAGGTCATCTTGCCGAAAGCACGCACTTGGCCTTCGAGGATCTCGGAGCCGAGGTCGGCCACGGTGCCCCAAGGGTCGAGTTCCGAGAGTTGGACGTTATGCTTGAGGGTGGTAAGGGGCATGGCAGTTCTCCAGTTGAGTAAATAATGCGGTTAGCGGCGCCCGTTCCAGTAACCGGAAAGCTGGTGCCAGGATTTGCCCGCCGTCAGCAGCAAGGGGCGGATCGCGTCCTTTCCGATGATGGTCGGGCGATGAATCGAGCTGACCAGGTCGTAGCGCGCCGAGCCTTCGCTCATGCCTTCGGCCAGGACCTTGCAGATGATGTGGCTCGGGGTCACGCCAAAACCGGAATAGCCCTGCACGAAAAACGCGTTGCTGCGCCCCGGCAAGGTGCCGATCTGCGGGAACAGGTTGGGGCTGCACGCCATGGGGCCGCCCCAGGCCAGGTCGATTTTCACGTCCTTGAGGTAGGGGAAAATCTTCAGCATCAGTCGACGGTTCCAGGCCTTGAGGTCACCGGGAATATGCTCTACCAAGGGTGTGGCCGCGCCGAACAACAGGCGGTTTTCCTGGGTGACGCGGTAGTAATCGATCACCGGGCGAATATCGCTGTAGGCCCCGCGAATCGGGCTGATGCGCTGGATAAGCTCCTCTGACAACGGCTCGGTCATCATCTGGAACGCGTAGGTGTTGATGGTCGAACGGTGCAGCTCCGGCTCCAGCTTGTTGAGGAAACTGTCGCAGGCCCACAGCAGCTTGCTCGCGCGCACCGAGCCACGGCCGGTGCGCACGGTGATGCGTTCGCCGTAGCTGACTTCCAGCGCCGGGCTGTTCTCGAAAATCCGCACGCCATGACCGGCCAGCGCGGTGGCTTCGCCCAGCAGCAGGTTGAGCGAATGCACATGTCCGCCGCCCATGTGCAGCAGGGCACTGCTGTAGGCCTTGGAGCCGATGATCTGTTGCACGTCGGCGCCGCCGAGAAAGCGGATTTCGTGCTGGCTGTTGATCGACTTGAAGTCCTTTTCCCAGGCGCGCAGGGTTTTTTCCTGGCGGGCATTGAAGCCCATGTAGCCGTAGCCGTGGCAGAAGTCTGCGTCGATGTTGTACTTGGCGATGCGGTTCTTGATGATGTCTGCGCCCAGGTCGCTGATCTCGAACACCTGGCGCAGGCCGTCTTCGCCCACGTCCTTCTTGATCTTCTCCAGGTCATGGCCGATACCGGCCATGATCTGCCCGCCGTTGCGGCCGGTGCCGCCGAACCCCAGGTAGCGCGCTTCAAGCACCACGATGTTGGTGATGCCTTTTTCCGCCAGTTCCAGGGCCGTGTTGATGCCGGAAAAACCGCCGCCGATCACCACCACGTCGGCGTCGATGTCCTGTTCCAGGGTGGGGAAGCTAAGGTTGTATTTCTTGGTGGCGGTGTAATACGTAGGGGTTTCGATGTTGATCATGGCGCAGCCTGAAAAAGTGAAGGAAGGCTCTGAAGCGGATGCCTCCATTAGGGGCCATGGCAGGATGGAAGTCTTGACCCTGCGTGCCCAGGCATTTGATTCAGCGCGCCATGGGCGGTGCGCTCGACAAGTTATAGCGCGCTCGCCGGCAGGGAATGTTAGAGTTTCGTTAAATTATTAACTAAATACTTCGTGACCCTGATCCCTATGTCCAAACCTCGACAATCCCTGACCCTGGCCTTGCTGCAAGCCCGCGAAGCCGCCATGAGTTTTTTCCGTCCGTCCCTGAATGAACACGGCCTGACCGAACAGCAATGGCGGATCATCCGCATCCTCGAGCAATACGGTGAACTGGAGATTTACCAGTTGGCGGAACTGGCCTGCATCCTCAAGCCGAGTATGACCGGCGTGCTGGTGCGCATGGAAACCGCCGGCATGGTGCACCGGCGCAAGGCCGAGCAGGACCAGCGCCGGGTACTGGTGACGTTGGCTGACAAGGGCAAGGCCAGCTTCGAGTCGATGAGCCAGTGCATGGAGGCCAACTACCAGCGGTTGCAGGATCAGTTTGGCGAAGAGAAGTTGCAGACCCTGCTGGGTCTGCTGGATGACTTGAAGAACATCAACCGCTGAGGTAACAGCTGAGTCCCCACCGAGCAAAATGTGGGAGGGGCTTGCCCCCGATGGCGGTGTGTCAGTCACCAGATGTTTGGCTGAACCACTGCTATCGGGGCCAGCCCCCTCCCACATAAGATCTCAGTAGACGCCACTACTGTGGCCGGCCGTGGGCGTGCCTTTGAATTTCCCCGCCAGCGCCTGCAACCCACGCATCAATACAGTGGTATCCACGCCCACCGCGACAAAGGTCGCGCCCAGCTCAATGTAGCGCCGCGCCAGGTTTTCATCTGCGCTGAGTATCCCCGCCGCCTTGCCCGACTGCACGATGCGTGTGATCGCATCCTCGATCGCCGCCTGCACATCCGCATGCCCGGGATTGCCCCGGTGCCCCAGCGACGCACTCAAATCCGCCGGGCCGATAAACACACCGTCCACGCCCTCGACGGCGGCAATTTCATCCAGGTTCGCCAGGCCTTCGCGGTTTTCGATCTGCACCAGCAGACACATCTGTTCATCCGCCCGGTCGAGGTAACCGGCAATGCTGTTCCAGCGCGAAGCACGCGCCAGGGCACTGCCCACACCGCGCAGGCCCTGGGGCGGGTACCGCATGGCACGCACCAGGTCACGAGCCTGGGCGGCGCTTTCCACCATGGGCACCAGCAGCGTCTGGGCGCCGATATCCAGCAGTTGCTTGATCAATGCACTGTCGCCGATGACCGGGCGGATCAGTGCCTGGCTGGCGTAGGGCGCGATGGCCTGCAACTGGCCGAGCATGCCGTGCAGGTGATTGGGCGCGTGTTCGCCGTCGATCAGCAGCCAGTCGAAACCGGCATTGGCGGCCAACTCTGCGCAATAGGCGTCGGCCAGGCCGAGCCACAGGCCAATTTGCACCTCGCCACTGTGCAAGCGTTGTTTGAAGCGGTTGATGGGCAGGTCCATGGCAATCCTCCAGGGTTCAGATGAAGCGGCAGGCAATCGACCCAAGCAGGTCGTAGTCGACATGGAACGTATCGCCAGGGCGGGCCGCGACCGGTCGGGTGAAGGAGCCGCCGAGGATCACTTGCCCCGGCAGCAGGGTCACGTCATACGGCGCCAGTTTGTTCGCCAGCCAGGCCACGCCTTTGGCCGGGTGGTTGAGCACCGCCGCCGACACGCCGGACTCTTCGATCACGCCATTGCGGTACAGCACCGCCGGCACCTTGCGCAGGTCGATCTCGGTCGGCCGCACGGCACGGCCACCCAGCACCACGCCGGCGTTGGCGGCGTTGTCGGAGATGGTGTCGAACACCTTGCGCGTCGCGTTGGTCTGCGGGTCTACCTGCTGGATGCGCGCGTCGATGATCTCCAACGCGGGGATCACCCACTCGGTGGCGTCGAGCACATCGAACACCGTGCAGTTGGGCCCCTTGAGCGGTTTGCCGAGGATAAACGCCAGCTCCACTTCCACTCGCGGCACGATGAAGCGTTCGAAGGGAATGTCGCTGCCTTCGTCGAAAAACATGTCATCGAGCAGGGCGCCGTAGTCGGGCTCGGTGATGTTCGACGAGACCTGCATGGCCCGTGAGGTGAGACCGATCTTGTGGCCTTTGAGAGTGCGCCCGCCCTTGATCTTCAGTGCGACCCAGGCGCGCTGGATGGTGTAGGCATCTTCGATCGTGATATTCGGATAGTCGAGGGAAAACTGGCGCACTTGTTCGCGGCTGCGTTCGGCGCGGTCCAGGCGGAGGGCGGCATCAAGGATCTGCTGGGAGTCGAGCATGGCAACGGTCTCTAGTCTGGGTTGACGATGGCGGCGTGGGTGCGCAGCACCAGCAGGCCGCCGAGGGCGATGAACAAGGCAAGTACGTACAGCGCCAGGCTGGCGCTCTGGGTGGCGTCGCGCATCCAGCCGATCAGGTACGGCGCGAGGAACGCGGCGACGCTGCCGAAGGAGCTGATCATGGCAATGCCGGCGGCCTGGGTGGTGGTGGATAGATACGCCGGTGGCAGTTGCCAGAACATCGGCAGGGCGGCACTGGCGCCCATGCCGGCAACCACCAGCCCGCCCATCACCAACAGCGGATTGCCCGGCGCCAGGCCGGCCACGGCGATCCCGACCGCCGCCATCAGCAGTGGCACGCACAGGTGCCAGCGGCGTTCGCGATGGCGGTCGGAGGAACGCCCGCAGCCAATCATGAAGAAGCACCCGGCCAGGTAGGGCACGGCGCTGAGCAGGCCGACCTGGCTGTCGCGGCCGATGCCGGCGCCGTGGATCAGGGTGGGCATCCAGAACGCCAGGGTGTTCACTGCCAGCATCACGGCGAAGTACACCGCTACCAGTAGCCATACCTGCGGGTCGCGCAGGATGGCGCCGAACGAGGTGATGGTCTTGCGCTGTTCCTCGCTGCGCAGTTGGTCGCGCAACTGGTGTTTTTGCTCGGCGGTCAGCCAGTGCACCGCGTCGAAGCCGTCCGGCAGCCACTTGAGCACCACCAGCCCCAGCAGCACCACGGGCAGGCCTTCGATCAGGAACATCCACTGCCAGCCACGCATCCCGCCGACATCGTGGAAGTGTTCGAGGATCGCCCCGGACAACGGCCCGCCCAACACCCCGGCCATGGGCACCGCGATGGCGAACAACGCGGTGACCTGGCCGCGGCGGCGAGCCGGGTACCAGCGGTTGAGAAACACCAGGATGCCCGGGAAAAAACCGGCCTCGGCCACCCCCAGCAAAAAGCGCAGCACATAGAAACCACGGGCGCTCTCCACCCACAGCATGCCGGTGGACAACAGGCCCCACACCACCATCAGGCTGGCGATCCAGCGCCTGGGGCCGACGCGGTCCAGGGCCATGTTGCTCGGCACGCCGAACAGCGCATAGGCGATGAAAAACAGCCCGGCGCCGAAGCCGTAGACCGTGTCGCTGAACTGCAGGTCGCTGCTCATCTGCATCTTGGCGAAGCCGATATTGATGCGGTCCAAGTGGGCGAACAGGTAACACACCAGCAACAGCGGCAGCAGGCGCCACGTCACTGAACGATGGGTACGGTCGTGCTCGGCCAGCACGCGGCTGGCGGTGGAGTGGGCTGTGCTCATGATGTTGTACTTTTTGTCTGAGAGGCCGTGAGGAGAGCAGCGGGTTTTACCCCGCCGGGTTGTTCAGGAACGCATGCACATTGTTCTGCTTGAAATTGAGTTGCGGGTGCAGCTCGACCATCTCGAATGACAGCGCCAGCAAACGTTGCGCCTGCAACTCGGCAAAGTGCGCGGTGATCACCGCGAACACCGTTTCGGCCACTGCCTGGCGCGTGGCCAGGTCGCGGCCATGGCCGACCTTGAGGGTCATGTGCACAAAGGCGTAGTCGTGCTTGCCATCGGCCATGCGCCAGGTGTCCAGGCGTACGCCACGGCTGCGAATACCCCCGAGGGGGAACACGCCACTGTCGCCCAGCACGCGGTGGATTTTTTCAAACAGACCGGGCAGGTCGGCCTGTGGTTCGAGGTTGTCGGTGTACTCGGCGATAAAGTGCGGCATGGGGTGCTCCCGGTTCTACAGGGGGAAAATCGCATTGACCTGGCCGGTGCCCGAACTGCCGAACGGCGGCGTGATGATCTCGGCGGGCCTGGCGTAATCCGGCCCACCGAGCAGCCCCAGGAGCATCGCGGTGTCGTGCATCTTGCCTTCGCCGAAGCAGTGCTCGGCGTAGTCCGGCAGCATCGCGCAGAACTCCTTGAAGCGGCCCTGCTTCCACATCTCCACTACGTGCAGGTCCACTTGCTTGTCGAACTCGCGGGTCCAGGTGTGGATATTCGCCTCCGCCTGGCGGTCGTCCGAGAAACGGTGCGACAAGGAGCCTGAGGCCAGCACCAGCACCTTGCGGTCACTCTTTTCAATTGCCCGGCGTACGGCGGCACCGAATGCGAAGCTGTCTTCGAGGCGGTGCCAGGCGCACCAGGCGGCGATGGAAATGACCTTGAATTTCTCATCCTCCGGCACGTCCATGTGCATGTAGCGCATGGGCACCAGCGTGCCGTATTCCAGCTCCAGGCTCGGGATGTCATGGGCCATGCTGCGCACGCCGGCCAGGTTGGCCTCGGCGGCGATCAACGCGCCCAGCTCGGGGCAGCCGGGGTAGGCGTATTCCATGTTCTTGATGAAGTGCGGCAGCTCGTTGCTGGTGTAGGTGCCCTGGAACCGCTCGCCGCAATTGACGTGGTAACCGCTGTTGACCAGCCAGTGCACGTCGAACACCACCGCCGTGTCGGCGCCCAATTCGCGGGCGCGCCGGCCGATCTCCTTGTGACCGGCAATCGCCGCTTCGCGACAGCCGTGATGCTTGCCGGGCAGTTCCGACAGGTACATCGACGGCACGTGGCAGATCTTCGCTGCCAGGACCACTTCGCCCATGATGATTCTCCAGGTTCATTATTGTTGTTGGAGCGCCTTGGCGGGGGTTAAACACCCCAACGCGGAATGTGATGGCTGCCCATGGAAATGCACACGTTCTTGATCTCGGCAAACACTTCGAAGCTGTACTGGCCGCCTTCACGCCCGGTGCCGGAACCTTTCACCCCGCCAAATGGCTGGCGCAGGTCGCGCACGTTCTGGCTGTTGATAAATACCATGCCGGCTTCGATCCCGCGCGCCAGGCGATGGGCCTTGCCGATGTCCTGGGTCCAGATGTAGGAGGCCAGGCCGTACTCGGTGTCGTTGGCCAGTTGCAGGGCCTCGGCTTCGTCCTTGAAGGGGATCAGGCACACCACCGGGCCGAAGATTTCTTCCTGGGCAATGCGCATCCGGTTGTTCACATCGGCAAACACGGTCGGCTGGATGAACTGGCCTTTGCTCAGGTGCGCCGGCAGGTTGGCCGGGCGTTCCAGGCCGCCGGCGAGCAGGGTGGCGCCTTCCTCGATACCGATCCTGATATAGCCGGTGACCTTGTCGTAGTGGGCCTGGGTGATCATCGAGCCGACCTGGGTCTTCGGATCCTGCGGGTCACCGACGATCAAGCGTTTGGCGCGGGCGGCGAATTCGGCGACAAACTGCGGGTAGACGCTTTCCTGGATAAAGATGCGGCTGCCGGCGGTGCAACGTTCGCCATTCAGGGAGAAGATGGTGAACAGCGCCGCATCAAGGGCGCGCTCAAGCTCGGCATCCTCGAAGATCAGCACCGGCGACTTGCCACCCAGTTCCATGGAGTATTTTTTCAGGCCGGCGGTCTGCATGATCTTCTTGCCGGTAGCGGTGCCACCGGTGAACGAAATGGCACGCACATCCGGGTGCCGCACCAGCGCGTCACCGGCGGTGGCGCCGTAGCCCTGGATCACGTTGAGCACGCCGTTGGGAATCCCGGCTTCCACCGCCAGGCGCCCCAGTTCATTGGCGGTCAGCGGCGACAGCTCCGACATCTTCAACACCGCCGTATTACCCAACGCCAGGCACGGCGCGGTCTTCCAGGTGGCGGTCATGAACGGCACGTTCCACGGCGACACCAACCCGCACACGCCCACCGGCTGGTACAGGGTGTAGTTGAGCATCTGATCGTCCACCGGGTAGCTGTGGCCATCCATGCGCGTGCAGACTTCGGCGAAGAAATCGAAGTTGTGCGAGGCGCGGGGGATCAACACGTTCCTGGTCTGGTGGATCGGCAGGCCGGTGTCGAGGGTTTCCAGTTCGGCCAGGTGCGGCACGTTCTGTTCGATCAGTTCGCCGAGCTTGCGCATCAGGCGTGCGCGTTCCCTGGCCGGGGTGTTGGCCCACTTCGGGAATGCCGCTTTGGCGGCCGCTACGGCCTGGGCCACTTCCTCGGCACCGCCGCTGGCGACTTCGCCAATCGCCTCGCCGGTGGCCGGGTTGTAGTTGATGAAGGTGTCTTTGCTTTCGACCTCACGGCCATTGATCCAGTGTTTGATCATGCTGCTCACGCCTCTTTCCGGGCGGAGAAAAACTCCGCCTCGCTGACAATCCGGTTGACCAGGCGGCCCACGCCTTCGACTTCCACCACCACTTCATCGCCGGGCACCACGTCGGCCAGGCCTTCGGGCGTGCCGGTGGCGATCATGTCGCCGGGTTGCAGGGTCATGAAACTGGACAGGTATTCGATGAGGTACGGGATGTCGAAAATCATGTCGCGGGTGCTGCCTTCCTGGCGCAGTTCACCGTTGATCCAGGTGCGCAGGGTCAGGTTGCCCGGGTCGGGCACATCGGCCACATCGACGATCCACGGGCCGACCGGGGTGGTGGCATCGCGGTTTTTCACGCGCAGGTTGGGGCGGTAGTAGTTTTCCAGGTAGTCGCGGATCGCATAGTCGTTGCACACGGTGTAGCCGGCCAGGTAGTCCAGGGCGTCGGCGCGCTTGACGTTGCGCGCGGTCTTGCCGATCACCGCCACCAGTTCGCACTCGTAGTGCATGTAGGCGACGTCGTCCGGGCGCCAAGTGACCTGGCGGTGGCCGGTGTAGGTGCCGACGGACTTGATGAAGGCCAGGGGTTCGGTGGGTGGGGTGAAGGCCAGTTCAGCCGCGTGGTCGGCGTAGTTCAAGCCCAGGGCGAACATGCTGCCGGTGGCCGGTGGCAGCCATTGCACCTGGTCTTCGGCGAGCAGGCGACCATCGCTCAGGCGCACGGCGTTGTCGGCTTGCACCTGTACGGCGTGCACGTCACCTTCAAAGCGGATACGGGCGTGTTTCATGCTTGAGTCTCCGCTTGAATGTGATTGAGCAGACGGCCCACGCCGTCGATCTCGACTTCTACCCTGTCGCCCGGCAGCACATCCACGCGGCCTTCGGGGGTGCCGGTGATCAGCACATCGCCGGGGAGCAGGGTCATGAATTCGCTGATTTCGGCGAGCAGTTGCGCAATATCGCGCACCCAATTCGCCGTGGTGTTTTCCTGGCGCAGTTCGCCGTTTACCCACAGCTTAAGGCTCAGTTGACCGGGGTTGGCGACTTGGTCCCGAGGGATCAACTGCGGTCCGAGGACACAAAAACCATCGCGGCACTTGGCTTTCACGGCGGGGCGGTAGTAGCTGTCTTCCGGCAGGCTGAATTCATTCACCACCACATAGCCGGCCACATGGGCCATGGCATTTTCCAGGCTGACACGACTGGCGAGCTGGCCGATCACCACGCCTAGAGCGGGGCCGGGTTGCAGGCGCTCACCCTGGGGGTGCAGCACCACGCCACCCTGCTCGTTGCGCGTATTCGGGGTCTTGATAAACAGCACCGGCTTGCTCGGCGGCTTCTGGTAGGGCGCCTGCTGGAAGGCGGCGAGATGCTGGTCCAGCAGGCCCTGGTAGTTCAGCGCAACGCCGAACAGGGTGCCGCTGGCAACATCATGCAGGGTACGGCTCATGCGTTTCTCCTGGCGGTGGCGACTGCTGCATAGGCAGTTCGTTAATGTGTTAACGTTATAATTAATATGTTAACTACCGTCAAGCGTGGCAAAATCAGGCAGCATCAAAACAACAAGAAGAGGGCACCGTGCAGCCGATCCCCAACATCAACATCGGGCAGGTCTACGACCAGCGTTACAGCGATGCCGAGGTGCATTACGACAAGCTCGGCAACCTGGCGGGTTTTTTCGGGCGCAACATGCCCGTGCATCGGCATGACCGGTTTTTCCAGGTGCATTATGTGAAAAGCGGCGCGGTACGGGTGTACCTGGATGACCGCCAGTTCGTGGAGTCCGGGCCGATGTTCTTCCTCACGCCGCCCACGGTGCCCCACGCCTTTGTCACCGAGGCGGATGCCGATGGGCATGTGCTGACCGTGCGCCAGCAGTTGGTGTGGGGATTGATCGACGCCGATCCCAGCCTGGCCTCCGGCGCAGCCTGCGTGGCGCTGAACGCAGGTGACCAAGGCCTGGATCAGCTGTTCGAAGAACTCAACGATGAGATCAACGCCGAGCGGGCAGGGCGCGCCGCCGCATTGGACAGCCTCACGCGCCTGATCATGATTCGCCTGCTGCGCCTATGCGTCCACTCACTGCCCGCGCGCCCGACCCGGCACGAAGACCTGCGCATCTTCCATCGCTTCAATGAACTGATCGAGGCCCACTATCTGGAGCACTGGCCGCTGGCGCGTTACGCCGAGGGGATTGGCGTGACCGAGGCGCGCCTCAATGAGGTGTGCCGGCGCCTGGCCGACCTGCCGTCCAAGCGCCTGATCCTGGAACGTGTGATGCAGGAAGCCAAGCGCCTGTTGCTGTTCACCGGCAGTTCCGCCAACGAGATCTGCTACCAGCTGGGCTTCAAGGACCCGGCGTATTTCAGCCGGTTTTTCCTTCGGTATGCGCGGGTGACGCCGGGGGAGTATCGGCTGCGGCAGTCGGGCTTGCGCTGACGTCCCACGCGCCGCCCAGCGCTGTATACAACTTCACTTCCGCCACCAGTTGCGCCAGGCGGTCGACGATCAACGCCTGTTGCGAGCTGAACAACGTACGTTGCGCATCCAGGAAGGTGAGGTTGCTGTCGACGCCACTGCGGTAGCGATGCTCGGCCAGGTTGTAATACTGCTGGTTGGCCGCGACGAAATCCCGTTGCGCCTCCAACTGGTCGGTATAGGTCTGCCGCGCCGCCAGGCCATCGGCGACTTCCTGGAAGGCGGTCTGGATCGATTTTTCGTACTGCGCCACGCCGATGTCTTTTTGCAGTTTGGCGTAGTCGAGGCTGGCGCGCAGGCTGCCGGCGTTGAAGATCGGCAGGTTGATCTGCGGCTGGAACGTCCAGCTGCCCGAGCCGCCCTTGAACAGCCCCGACAGTTCGGTGCTGGCGCTGCCGGCGTTGGCAGTCAGGCTCACCGACGGGAAAAACGCTGCACGTGCCGCGCCGATATTGGCGTTGGCGGCGCGCAACTGGTATTCGGCCTGGAGGATATCCGGGCGGCGTTGCAGCAAGTCCGAGGGCAGGCCGGCCGGCACGCGGGCCACCAGGTCGGCGGCGAGTGGACGCGACGGCAATTGTTCGTCCACCGGGCCGCCCACCAGCAGGGCGAGGTTGTTGAGGTCCTGGGCGACCTGGCGCTCATAACGGGCCACGCTGGCGCGGGTGCTTTCGACGCTGGTGGTGGCTTGCACCACGTCCAGCGCCGAGGCTTTGCCGGCGGTTTTGCTGCGGCTGGTGAGGCGCAGGCTATGCTCGTTGGCCACCAGGGTTTGCCGCGCCAGGGCCAGCAATTCCTGGTCGGCACGCCAGGTCAGGTAGGCATTGGCGACGTTGGCGACCAGGCTCAATTGAGCACTGCGCCGCGCCTCTTCGGTGCCCAGATAGGAGAGCATGGCCTGTTCGCTGAGGCTGCGGATGCGGCCGAACAGGTCCAGCTCATAGGCGCTGATGCCCAGGGTCGCGGAATAGCTGGAGGTGATGGCGGCCTTGCCGGTGCCGGTCACGTCCCCGGGCACACGCCGACGCTGGCCGGCGCCGGTAGCGGACACCGCCGGGAACAGATCGGCACGCTGGATACGGTACTGCGCCTGGAACGCCTCGACGTTCAACGCAGCCACGCGCAAGTCGCGGTTATTGACCAGCGCATCGCCAATCAACCCTTGCAGCGCCGGGTCGTGGAACAGCTGCTGCCAGTCCGATGTGCCGGACTGCGCCAGCGCATACACGCCAGCCTGGGGATACTGCGCAGGCACGGGCGCCGCAGGCCGGTGGTAGTCCGGGATCAGCGAACAGCCGCCAAGCATCCAGGCCATCGCAAAGGTACTCAATTTATGCATCAGGCGCCCACCATCCACTTGGCCAGACCGTGCCTTCCACTCACGCCCAACTTGGCGGCGGCGCGCTTGAGGTAGGTTTCGATGGAGCTGTTCTTCACGCTGAGTTTCTCCGCGATCTGCGGCACGGTGCCGCCGGTCAGCAAGCCGAGGCACACCTCTTGCTCGCGCGCCGACAAGGTGATGTCGCCCAGGGACAGGCGCTTGTAGAACTCACGTTGCAATTGCGATTGCTCCAGCAACGTGTGGGCCGGTTCGACCTCGGTGTGCGGTGCCTGGCGCAGGCTCTGGGCGTGGCACTCGATCAACGGCAGCAGGGTGTCCGACAGGCACTTGAGAAACGACAACTCGGCCAGGGAAAACCCGCGCTGGGTCGGCGGGCGATAAAACGAAATCACACAGCGCCGGTTGCCCTGGCGCGACACCAGATTGCACTGGTGTGAGGTGTCACGCGGGTCTGTGCTGTTGGCCTTGGCTTTCAACTGGATCAGCAGCGGGTCCTGCATGCCGAGCATTTCGCGCAACAGCGGATGGTCGTCCATGGAGTTCAGGGCCAGGGGCGGCAGGTCCTGCGTCTGGCCGGCGCTGCCCAGCAGCTTGATATCGAGCACACGGTCGCGTAGCTCGTCGAGGGTCCATTCGCTCAGATCCACCAGGTGGATCGGCACCCACTTGTCCACCAGGTGCAGCATGTGGGCGGCAAAGCCCGGGTGGCCACTGCTGGCAATCAACTCGCCCATTTCGGCGTAGAAATGGGGGCTTTGGGTGTTGGCAATACTGCTGGTCAAACTCATAGCCTTCTCATCCTTGATATCGAAAACCGTGTACAGACCCTCTGGGCCTCTGCGGGGCGATCCGTTGCTCACACACCAGAGTCGGTATTCGAAAGTGTATTTAGCCAGTGGATTTGTCCTACGTATGTAGCGGAAACGAGGGACATAACCTGCCATAAAAACCACGTCATTAATTCGACGTTTCTGAGAGGTAATTCCCACTACGAATAGCCAATGGAGATTTTTAGGTTTAAGTAACTCTTTGATAGATAAGTAAAATATTATCTTTAGAAAGCGTTCGCACAAAAAAGCATCGGCCAGATATAGCCAATGTCCTACAGCTCTTTAATCGTTTCAGCAATGAACCATCAGCCAAGCCCGGTCTATCCATTCGGATGTCCGGGTTTAGGGTGACAGACAGCCCCTGGCCCCCATGCTCCAATCCGGCCCATTCGTCGTAATGGGCACCCCTGCGCGGCCAGTGCCTGACCTCCATGAGAAGGATCTTATGAAGCATTCACCCAGCTTCCCCCTTACCGCCGCCCAGCAGGACATCTGGCTCGACCAACTGCGCGCAGGCGACTCGCCGCTGTACAACATCGGTGGTTATGTGGACTTTGCCGGCGCCATTGACCCCGGCCTGATGCAGCGCGCCGTTGAATGCCTGGTGGCCAGGCACGACGCGTTGCGCACGCAACTGCACAGCGACGCCGACGGCCTGCCTCGCCAGACCTTCGCTGCCACCCTGGCTGTGGACCTGGCGCTGCATGACGTTTCCAAGGCTTGCGACCCGCAGGCCGCGAGCCACGCCCTGATGCAGGCGCAAATGGCCCTGCCTTATGCGATGCAGGGTGCGCCGTTGTTCCGCTTTTTCCTGGTCAAGCTCGACGACGATCACTACCGCCTCGGCACCCAGGCGCATCACCTGATCCTCGATGGCTGGGGCTTCGGTCAGATGCTGCAATCCCTCGCGCAGCTGTACACGGCCCTGGCGCAAGGCCTACAACCGGACTCGCCGGCGCCTTCCTACATCGATTTTATCGACGCAGACCAGCACTACCACGCGTCAGCCCGTTATGCCCGCGACCGCGCCTATTGGCTGGACAAATACCGCTTGATTCCGGAGCCGCTGCTGACCCCACGGCACACGGCCAAGGCCGCGAGCAATACCTTGGCGCAGGCGTTTCCGGTGGCACTGCTCAACCGAATGGAACAGGTGGCCAACCGTTACCAGGCGTCGGCGTTTCATGTACTGCTGGCGGCCCTGTATGTGTATTTCACCCGCACCGCCCAACGCGAGGAATGGGTGGTGGGGGTGCCGATTCTCAACCGTTCCAATGCACGGTTCCGCTCCACCGTCGGGTTGTTCACCCAGGTCAGCGCCGTGCGCTTGCAGTTTGATGAGCAGTCGCCGTTCAGCGCGGTGGTGCGTGGGGTGCGCGACCAGCTCAAGCAGGACTTCCGCCACCAGCGTTTCCCCCTCAGCGAGATGAACCGTGAGTTGGGCCTGCGTCGCAGCGACCGCGGCCAGTTGTTCGACCTGTCGGTGTCCTTCGAGCAGGACGACCATGAACTGCGCTACGGCACGACAGTGGCCCGTGCGGTCAAGGTGTCCAACCATCACGAGCCGCTGCCCCTGGCCCTCCACCTGCGCAGCAACCGTTACCAGGACACCGCTTGCCTGCATTGCGTCTACAACGAGGCGTACTTCCAGCACGATGAAGTGGCGGCCCTGGCGCAGCGCCTGACCTGGCTGCTGGAACAGGGGCTGGAAGACACCGCGCTGACGATCAGCGATTTTTCCCTGGTGACACCCGCCGAGCAGGCGCGGTTGCAGCAATGGAATGCCACCGCCCAGCCTGTCACCCAGCCACACACCCTGCACGCGCGTATCGAAGCCCAGGCCGCGCGCGCACCGGACGCCGTGGCGGCGGTGTACCAGGGGCGGCACCTGAGCTACGCCCAACTCAACCAGCAGGCCAACGCGCTGGCCCATCAACTGCTGGAGCGCGGCGTGCAGCCTGACGACCGGGTGGTGATCCTGGCGCGGCGTGGTCTGGATACGCTGGTGGGTTTGCTGGCGATCCTCAAGTCCGGCGCCTGCTACGTGCCAGTGGACCCGGCCCATCCCGCCGAGCGCCTGAATTACCTGCTGCAAGACAGCGACCCGGTGGTGGTGCTGACCCAACACGATTTGCTGCATCGTTTGCCTCAGTTGACGGTGCCGGTGATCCAGCTCGACCGCCCGACCTTCCACCTGGGCACCAACCCCCGCGTCGCGGTCAGCCCCTCTCACCTGGCCTACGTGATCTACACCTCCGGCTCCACCGGTTTGCCCAAGGGCGTGATGGTCGAGCACCACAGCGTCTCGAACCTGGTGGACTGGCACTGCCGGGCCTTCGACCTGCATGCCGGCAGCCACACCGCCAGCGTCGCCGGTTTCGGTTTTGATGCGATGGCCTGGGAGGTCTGGCCGGCGTTGTGCGTGGGCGCCACGCTGCACCTGCCGCCGGCCCATGATGGCGCCGAAGACATCGACGCGCTGCTCGGTTGGTGGCGGGCACAGCCGCTGGACGTCTGCTTCCTGCCGACGCCCGTGGCCGAATACGTCTTCAGCCAGGGCCTGCACCACCCGACCCTGCGCACTCTGCTGATCGGCGGCGACCGACTGCGTTCTTTCTCCCAGGCGCAGTCCTTCGCCGTGATCAACAACTACGGCCCTACCGAAGCCACGGTGGTCGCCACCTCCGGCCCCATGGCCGTCGGCCGGCCATTGCATATCGGCGCGCCTGTCGCCAATGCCAGGGTGTATGTGCTGGACGCGCAGCAACGGCCGCTGCCCATCGGGGTGGCAGGGGAGCTGTACGTGGGCGGCCAGGGCATCGCGCGGGGTTACCTCAAGCGTCCCGAGCTCAGTGCCGAGCGATTCCTCGACGACCCCTTTACCCAGGGGCGTATGTACCGCACCGGCGACCTGGTACGCTGGCTGCCGGACGGCAACCTTGAGTACCTGGGGCGCAATGACGACCAGGTGAAAATCCGTGGCGTGCGCATTGAGTTGGGCGAAATCGAAACGGCCCTGGCCACGCATCCGCATATTCAGGACGCCGTGGTGCAAGCCCGCGAAGGGCAGTTGCTGGCCTGGTTCGTCCCCCGTGAAGCGGTGCCGATAGAAGCCTTGCGCGCCCACCTGCAAGCATCGCTGCCCGACTACATGCTGCCGGCCGCCTACATGCAGTTGGACGCGTTGCCCCTGACCGCCAACGGCAAGCTTGATCGCAAGGCGTTGCCCGCACCGACCCAAGAGGCGTTCGTCACCCGTTTGTATGAGGCGCCGCACCTCGGCGTGGAAAGCGTACTGGCGCAGATCTGGGCCGAGCTGTTGCAGGTGCAGCAGGTTGGGCGCCACGACCACTTCTTCGAACTGGGCGGGCATTCGTTGCTGGCCGTGCAATTGGTGCAACGCATGCGCCAGGTCGGGTTGCATGCCGATGTGCAGGTGCTGTTCGGCCAGCCGACCCTGGCGGCCCTGGCGGCGGCAAGTGAGCTCAGCGACGTGGACGCCCCCGACCTGGCCGAACTCGACCCTGCCAGCTTTGATCTGATCGTCGCGAGCATTCCCGGCGGCGTGGCCAACGTGCAGGACATCTACCCGCTGGCGCCGCTGCAGGAAGGTTTGCTCTACCACCACATCACCGATGAGCGCGATCCGTATCAGCAGCAGGCGCTGTTCAGCTTTGCGCAGCGCGAGCAGTTGGACGCGTTTGCCCAGGCCCTGCAACAAGTGATCAACCGCCACGATATCCTGCGCACCAGCCTGGTGTGGGAGGCCCTGGAGCAACCGATGCAAGTGGTGTGGTGCCAGGCGCAATTGCGCGTTGAACCGCTGCGCGAGGACCCCGCGCCGCTGGATTTGCGCCAGGCGCCGCTGATGGCCCTGGACTATGCCGAAGAGCCGCAGCACTCGCGTTGGGTTGCGCGGCTGCGTTTCCATCACCTGGTCAATGACGCCACCTCGACCACCCTCCTGATGCAGGAAATCCGCGCTCACTTGCTCGGCCAACAGGCGCAACTACCGGCGTCGGTGCCGTATCGCAATGTGGTGGTGCAAGCTCGTTCGCCGGCACGTCAAGCGGCGCACGAGGCGTTCTTTCGCGAGCAGTTGGGCGATGTCGACGAGCCGACCCTGGCCTTCGGTCTCCAGGAGCGCCAGGCGGATCGGGCGCACACCGAAGAAGCCGAGCGTGGCTTGAGTGACAGCCTCAATCAACGTTTGCGTGCCCAGGCGCGTGGTATGGGAGTGAGCACCGCCAGTCTGTTCCACCTGGCCTGGGCCCAGGTGCTCAGCCGTATCGCCGGCCGCGATGACGTGGTCTTCGGCACCGTGCTGCTCGGCCGTTTGCAGGCGGGCGAGGGTGCCGATCGCGCCCTGGGCATGTTCATCAACACCCTGCCGCTGCGGGTGCGCCTGGCCGGGCGCACGGTGACCGAAGCCCTCACGCATACCCACGCACGCCTCAGTGCCTTGCTTGCCCATGAACAAGCCTCCCTGGCGCTGGCCCAGCGTTGCAGCGGTGTGTCGCCATTGTTCAACAGCCTGCTCAACTACCGCCACACCGACGCCGAGCGTGACCTGACCCTGGTGCCGGGCATTGCCTTGCTCAGCAGTGAGGACATCCTCAGCTACCCGCTGATGCTGACCGTGGACGACACGGTCAACGGTTTCCGGATCAAGGCCAAGGCGCCGCAGCAAATTGGCGCCGGTCGGCTGCTCGACTACCTCGAAACCACACTGATCAACTTGGCGGACACGCTGGACCAGGCGCCACAGACACCTTTGCGCGACGTTCAGGTACTGCCCGCCCGCGAGCTGAAAACCCTGCTGGTGGACTTCAACGCGACCGACACCGACTACCCCGACACCCTCACGGTGCAGGCGCTGTTCGAAGCCCATGCGCGGCATATCCCCCATGCCATCGCCGTGCAGGCCGGCGAGTTGCAACTGACCTACCGCGAACTCAACGAACGCGCCAACCAACTGGCCTTCCACTTACGTGAGCGCGGTGTGCAACAGGACGCCCGCGTGGCGCTGTGCGTCGAGCGTGGATTGGAGCTGGTGGTGGGCCTGTTGGCCATCCTCAAGGCCGGTGGCGCCTATGTGCCGCTGGACCCGGGTTATCCGCGCGAGCGCCTGGCCTACATGCTCCACGACAGCCAACCGGTGGCGCTGCTGGTACACGCCGCCACCCGTGACGTGCCGGGTGACGTGTCGATCCCGGTGATCGACTTCGACCACTGCGCGTGGAGCCAGGCACCTGTCGGCAACCCGCTGGTGCCAGGGTTGAGCGGGGCCAACCTGGCCTACGTGATGTACACCTCGGGCTCCACCGGTACGCCCAAGGGCGTGATGATCGAACACCGTGGCCTCGGCAACCTGATGCACTGGGGCTCGCAGCTGTGCCCCAATGCCGAGGGCGGCGCGCTGTTGCAGCGGGCGCCGTTCAGCTTCGACGGTTCCGTGTGGGAGCTGTTCTGGCCGCTCACCAACGGCATGCGCCTGGTGTTGGCACGGCCCGATGGCCATCGCGAACCGGCCTATCTGGCGCAGGTGATTCGCGAGCAGAAGATCACGGTGATCAAGTTCGTGCCGGCGATGTTGCAGCAGTTCCTTGAGCTGGAAGAGTCCGCGCTGTGTACCAGCCTCACTGATGTGCTGTGCGGCGGTGGCGAACTCACCGAAGCCCTGGCTCGTGGCGTGCAGGCGCGCTTGCCCAAGGTGCGCCTGCATAATGTCTACGGCCCCACCGAAGCCACGGTGGACAGCAGCGCCTGGACCCTGGAACCCGGCGCGCCGGTGCCGGCATTGCAGTTGCCGATCGGGCGGGCGATCAACAACACACGCCTGTATGTGCTGGATGAGCACGATGCGCCGGCGCCCATGGGCGTGAGCGGTCAGTTGCACATCGGTGGGGTCGGCGTGGCGCGGGGTTACCTGGGGCTGCAGCAGATGACCGCCGAGCGTTTTATCGACAGCCCGTTCGTGGTCGGTGATCGCCTGTATCGCACTGGCGACCTGGTGCGCTACCTGCCTGACGGCAATCTGGAGTTCCTCGGGCGTAACGACTTCCAGGTCAAACTGCGCGGCGTACGCCTGGAGCTGGGAGAGATCGAGTCACGGCTGCTGGTGCATCCGGCGTTGCGTGAAGTGGCGGTGTTGATTCGCGATGAACGCCTGGTGGCGTACTTCACCGTGCGTGCCGAGGCGCCGAGCCCGGATGCGTTGCGCGCCCATGTGCTGGAGCAATTGCCGGAATACATGGTGCCGGCGGCGTTTGTGCAGCTCGACGAATTACCGCTCAACCCAGCGGGCAAACTCGACCGCAAGGCCTTGCCGGAGCCGGGGTTGGGGGCGGTGGTGAGCCGAGCCTATGCCGCGCCGGTCGGAGCCGTGGAGAGCTTGATGGCCGGGATCTGGGCTGAGGTGCTGAAGTTGGAGCGGGTGGGGCGACACGATCATTTCTTTGAGCTGGGGGGGCATTCGTTGTTGGCGGTGAACCTGGTGGCGCGGATGCGCAAGGCGGGGGTGGAGGTGGATGCGCGAGCGTTGTTCAGTCATCCGACGGTGGCGCAACTGGCTGGGTGTGTGTTGACGCAGGTGCAGCGGGTGGAGGTGCCTCAGGCGGCTATTCCGCAGTTGGGGCGGCGGCGGCGGATTTGACGGGGCGCCTCAGATCAAAAGCAAGATCAAGAGCGACTCGCTTCGCATCGTAGATACGCTGCTTTTGTCGTCATTACATGGATGAGCGAATTCGGCGTTAGCGTCGCGCAGAGAGCAGGTCTTTAGCATTATGCAGTGCCGTTTGTCGGGTTATTTTTTTCACGTCTGTAGGAATAAGTTCCGTTTTGCAAAATATACCTGCGATGGTGTTGGATTTTTCGATTAGTTGGATAATTTCTAAGGTGTTAAATTTACATGGAATGATTTTTTGAAGCGCGGCTGGTGAGGGTCCTGATGTTTTTGGCAATGGTTGATCTTCCGAAGTTCGTGAGTGAAATTTCCTAAATCTAGTAGTTATGTTTCCCACATAAGATTTTTATTGTTGTTGCGATATTCTCACGCTGGACTAGATTTGGTTTTATTGCTTGATGAAGGGCAGCTTAAAGTCAATGTATGCACAAAGCTGGAGATTTGAGATGAACAGTGAAGTGTTCGGAGCGCTTGTTTATAGTTTCGAAAGTGAAGAAAGGTTCAACCCGTACTCCGGTAATGCAGGTGCGTCAGGCATTCAAGGCGGGTGCGGTGGTAATGGAGGATGTGGTGGGGCGGCAGGTGTAATGGGGGAGGCGGGGCCTGCCATAACTCCATAATAGAGCCTCCATCGACAGAAAAGTAAATTCAGTATTCGCAGAAGCTTGAGTCGTCGATGCTCAGCTCTAGACTAGGCATGATGGTCCCGTTTTCGTGAGGTCAATCATGGACTTTTATTTCGTATCGAGGCCGGCTTTGCTAGCGGCGTTATTCATAAAGGAACAACTCAGAGAACCTGTTGCATTATTTTGGACAGTGGTATCTCCAGTGGTTACCTATTATTTGCTTACCTACGCGCGTGCGCCACTGAGTAGTGAGGCTGTGGATTACCTGTCGAAGACTTCATGGTTTTACGCCTTTGTATCCTCGAATGTTGCACTGTTCGGGCTTGCCTTTTACATAGTTGGTCGAAGGGAAAGTGGTTTTCTTCGGTCTTTTGTTTACACGGATCGTACGAAGGTTGTTTTTTTGATTGGGCAGTTTTCTGCATATTCAGTTGTTTCAATATTGTATTGCTCCGTATTTTATATGCTCACCCGAATTTTTTCAGGGGGGTTTGATGTCGCGGAGTATCTTGTGATCGTAGGGCGGTTTTATGTTTGCTTTCTTCTTTTTTCTATACCCGCGCTGTTGCTGACGCTTGTCCCATTAGGCTTTCAAAATACGAGCACCCTCTTTTCAATTTTGTCCCTTACGATGTTGGCTCTTGGGATCATCAGTATGGGTCCAGTCAGTCCCGCCTTAGCTATAGTCGGTTTTTTTAACCCGATGTGGTGGGCGAATAAGATTATGTTGGACGGCGTGGTTGAATGCGGTTTGGTTTTCTGGGTTGTTGCCATTTCACTTGTGTTTTTGTTTTTAGTGATGTGTCGTTATTTATTAATTAATCCTGTTTGGAGTCGTTATTGATGGCAAGGCTTCTCGTAGACTCTCTTGACGTCAGATATGGAACTCATATCGTGTTTCATAAGGCTTCTCTGACAGTCACTGCCAGCTCCATATCAGGCCTTCTTGGCCCAAACGGCTCCGGCAAAACCACCTTTTTTGATGTGCTGTGCGGCCTGAAGAAAAGAGAGGGTGGTGAAATAAACAGCGCCTTTTCCAAGCTGCTGTACCTGTCACAGATCATCAGCACGCCCCCTGTATTTCGCATGTTCGACATCTTCAAAATGACCATGCTGTTTTGCTCCGACACCAGGGTCACCCAACAACATGCACTCGACAAAATCGAAAAATGGAGCCCCGGCATCGCAGAGCGTTACTGCGAGATCTGGAACAAAAAATCCGCACTCTGCAGCTATGGGGAAAAGCGCTGGTTTTTTACGTTGTCCCTGCTCTGCGCCAACGCGGACCTGGTGATACTGGATGAACCCACGGCGGGTGTGGATCCAGAGTTTCGTTATCACATCTGGCGTTGTCTGGAGGGGGCGGCGGCAGAGGGTGTCGCGGTGTTGGTTTCATCACACAACGTCGATGAAATCGTCGCGCATTGCGATGACTTTTACATGCTGAGCCAAAGGCGCTTCAACCGTTTCACTGATGCGCAAGGCTTCATGGGCGCCTACGACGCCCAAAGCCTGGATGAGGCATTTATCCATGCCGCCAGCCTGCCAAAAGGATAAGACCGCTTCTATTCAGGCAAGGGAACGAACGCCACGTTGCCGTCCTGCCGTTTTTGAAACAAACGCTCGCCATTGTCCGGCTGGGTGGTGATGACCTGGTGATCCGTGCCCAGGTACGCCAACGGCGTCGGATCATCCTTGGAATACTGCGTGACGATGATCGTGCGCTGCGGGTCGAAGGCCTTGCCGCTGGTTTTCTGCAGCCAGGCCATGAACGCCGCGCTGTCGCCCTGGCGCGGGAAGTCCTGGGTCTCGGCCACGTAGTAGAACGGCTCGCCACTGTTTTGCAGGTACATCGGCACCTTGTTGTCCACTTCCACCAGCACCATTTGCCACTTATCCCAAGGCGCGCTTTTGATTGCTTCGGTGCGCACATCCTCGGCCAGGCGGGTGACGCCGCCATTGCCGTTGCTCCATGGATAGGCCACGCCAATGACCAGCAGCATCAACACGGCGGCGCAGGCGAACCCTTTGTACCAGCGCGGCCGGCTGGCGGGCCTGGCTTGCAGGCGTTCGCTGAGCCACCAGGCGCCGAGCAACTGAGCGAAGGGCACCAGTGGCAACACGTAGTAGCTGCGCCGGCTGCCACTGGCGGTGAAGAACACAAACAACAGGCCCAGGCCCCACACCAGCCATCGCACGTTGGGCGGGGTCTGGCGCCAGTGCCGCAGCGCCAGCCACAGGCCGAGCAGCCAGCACGGCAGCCACGGCAGGGTGTAGGCGGGCAGGTAGATCAGGTAGGTGTAGATCGGCCCCATGTGGTCGAAGGGGTCGAAGAATCGCACCACGTTTTCGCGGAATACCAGGGCCAGGCCGCTTTGCCCATAGGTCGGCGCACCGTAGACATGCGACAGCACGAACGGCACGGCATACACCGCGGCGGCGATCAGCAGGGCGAGCACCAGGCGCAGGTTGAGATGCTGCTTGTAGCGCTGCTCGCCGAGCAGGTGCGGCAGCAGGACCAGGCCTGGCAGCACAAAGCCGATCAAGCCCTTGAACAGCGAGGTCACGGCCAGCAACAGGAAAAACACGGTATAGCGACCCAGCCGGGTGTCCTCTGGTCCACGCCAGTACCACCAGACCGCGGCCAGCACGCCACACACCGTCAGCACATCCGCCGTGGCCACCCGCGCCCAGAACAGAAAGTAGAAGGTGGTGGCGAGCATCCAGCCGGCGATCAGCCCGGTGCCTTTGCGCATCAGTTGCTCACCGAGCAGGTAGACCAGCCACACGCTCAGCCAGGCGCCGATCACCGAGGGCAAGCGCAGTGACCACGGCCCGAGGCCACCCATCAGGTGGGCCGTGGCGGTGATCAGCCAGTAGGAGGGCAGGGGCTTGTCGTAATAGGGGGTGCCCTTGAGATAGGGGTCGAAGTAGTCACCGCTTTGCAGCATCTGCAAGGCGATGTTCGCCCAGCGGGTCTCCGGGCCCCACAGGTCGCGTGCGCCGAGGCCGGTGAGCAGCAGCAGCGCGGTGACGCCCAGCAATAGCAGCAGGGCGCCGCGTTCGCTCTTCCACACAGTCGTCATCAGGGCAGGCTCGGATAGATGATCAGCTCGAGATAACCCTTGTAGTAACGTTTACCGCCTGGCGGCAGTTGCCCGGCTTCACGCATTTCACTGGTGCTGTTGACCCGCAGCAGCACGCCCACCGAGCCGTGCTGGCGCGCGTCCTTGAGCCAGGCCTGGACCCCGTCCAGTTCCACTTTGCGCTGCACCGAGCCTGCGTACTGCAAGCCGTAGCGCAGCTCGCCCTCGGTGTCATACAACGCGACTTCCGGTCGTTTCAAGCGCCAGGCCAGGGCGCTGGCACCGCCCAGTTCGTTGCTGAGCAGGGCGTGGGTCTGTTGCAGTTCTTCCAGGTGTTCAAGCACAAACTGGTCGGGCATTTCGTTGTCCGCGATCCATGACGGCATGCTCGCCGGCAACAGGATCACCAGCAGGCCGATGCCCAGTGCAGGCATCGCCCACAGCGTCAGCGGGCGAATCACTTGCAGCAGGTTGGCGAGAATCCACACCAGCAGCACAATGAAGGCCAGGGACAAGCTGAACATCTCGGCGTGGCTGTTGCTGTACAGCGGCCGGGCGATTTGCAGGTAGATCAGGCCGATCATGGCCGCCATGCCGATCATGAAGTTGAACAGGCCATTGAGGCAGATCGTGCGGGCTTTACCCTGCTTGACCAGGTCGATCAGCGTATGGCCCATCAGCAAGGCCAGGGGCAGCAGGCACGGCATGATGTAGGTCGGCAGCTTGCCTCTGCTCAAGCTGAACAGGCCCAGGGGCAGCAGCAGCCACAACGCCAGGAACGTGATCGCCGGCTGGCGCTTTTCCTGCCAGGTCTTGCGCAGAGTCGTCGGCAGCAGTCCCGCCCACGGCAGGCTGGACACGGCGATAATCGGCAGGAAGAACCACCAGGGCCGCACATGCTGCGCGTTGTCGGCGCTGAAACGGCGAATGTGTTCATTCCAGAAAAAGAAGCGCCAGAAGTCGGGTTCCTGAAGATGGATGGCCAGCACCCACGGCAGGCCCACCAATACCGCGACCGCCATCGCCAGCGGGCCATAACGCAGTAGCTCTCCCAGGCGGCGTTGCCAGAGCATGTATGGCACGGCAATCAGCACCGGCAACACCAGGGCCAGGAAACCCTTGGTCATGAAACCCATGGCGCAGGCGAGGCCCACGATGACCCAGGCCCCGAGGCGGCCGCGCAGTGTGGTGCTGTCGAGCGCAAACCACAGGGCTACCAGACTCAGGTTGACCCAAAGCGTGAATTGCGGATCGAGGTTGGAGTACCCCGCCTGCCCGGCCACCAGGCCGAAGCTCAGGTAGAGCAGGGCACAGGCGAAGCTCTTGCGCGGGTCGTTCCACAGGCGACGGGCGATCAGGTAGGCCAGCAGCACGCTCAAGCCGGTGGTCAGCGCCGAGGCGATGCGCACGCCGAACAGGTTTTGACCAAACACCGCCTGGCCCAGGGCAATCAACCAGTAGCCGCCGGCGGGTTTTTCGAAGTAGCGGATGCCCATGAAGTGCGGCACCACCCAGTTACCGCTCTGGAGCATTTCCTGGCTGATCTGGGCGTAGCGGGTTTCGTCCGGGGTCCACAGGCCGTGCAGGCCCAGGGGCAGCAGGTAAAACGCAACGAAGGCCAGCAGTAATACCGTCAGGGATTTTAGTCGGGTCATGCAAACGTCGCTCCCTGACGCTCAGTGATGTAGGTTTCAAGTAATGAATTAATAGTTGGAAAAGTCACAGCGTTCACGCAATTGCAGAAAATATTCATGATGTCCTTATTTAAAAGGCGCAACTAAACATGCCAGAACAGGGCTGTCTTTTTGCTGAACAGGGCGGCGGGTAAGTTAGTGAGTCTGTTTTAGCGCGGCAGGCCAATCCGGGTTGTTGACGATGCCCAGGATCTTCAATTTACCGTTGGGCAATGCCTGCACGAACAATGCGCTGCCGTATTCGGGGAACGCGGCATGGGGGAAGCCCTGGGTTTTTTCGAAGTCGGCGATGCAACCACTGTGGGTGACGAACACCAGGTTGCGGCCGGGGGTCTTTTGACTGAGCAATTCCTCGCCCATGGCCGTGCCGCAGATGGCCTGTTGGCCCGAGGTCAGCTCGTTTTTGTCGAACATGAAACGCAGGGTCTGCGCCGTGCGGATAGCCGGGCTGGCAAGCACATCGCTGGTGTCCATCCCCATGGATTTAAAGGCGTTGCCGAGCTTTTCGGCCTGTTGGCTGCCGTGCACTGTGAGGCCTTCCACCGGGCCCAGGCACGGGTTGGTGGAGCGGTCGCAGCGCTCTTCATGGCGCACCAGTACGATCAGGTCGCCGTCGCGCCACAGCGGCATCACTTGCGAGGTCAGCAGGCGGTCGCCGATGCCCAGGTCCCGTGGCGATGCCGGCCAGAACAGGCTGCAAACCAGCAGCAGGCCAACCACCGCAAGTCCCAGCCAGAGTCGTTGCAAACGCTTGAAAAAGTCCCGGGGCGAGCGCGGTTTGGTCAGGGTAAGGTCAACCACTTCATTCACCATGGGCATTGTTGGCAGTGTTGTATTAGTTAGGCGCAACGTTTTAGCGAATGTCCTTAGTGGGACCAGAGGCTGTCACACGACGGCTGTCTTTTCGCTGAACACCTTGCATGTAAAAAGTTGTGAAAAAGGGCAACTAACAAGTTGCCGACAAGTGATGCTTGGTGGGTAATTTAAAGAGGCGCGGGTGGGCAGCCGGTGAAATCCATGTGAAAAATTTGCGTGGCCTTGGGCGGTAGCCGTTATTCTCGATGGCCGCCCATCAAACGAGTGTTGTCATGTTGCAGGTGCAAGGTGTGACCAAAAGCTATGCCACCCCCCAGGGGCCTTTGGCAGTGTTGGCCGGTGTCGATCTGCACCTGGGCCGGCGCAGCAGTCTGGCGCTGATGGGCGAGTCGGGCAGCGGCAAGAGCACTTTGCTGCACCTGGTGGCCGGGCTCGACCGTGTGGATGGCGGCAGCATCCAGGTGGGCGAGCAGCGCCTTGACCAACTGAGCGAAGCGCAACTGGCCCATTGGCGACGTACCGAAATCGGTCTGGTGTTCCAGCAGTTCAACCTGATCGGCAGCTTGCGGGTCGAGGATAACCTGGCGTTCCAGGCGCGGCTGGCGGGGCGCTTTGACCCGCAGTGGCAGGCGCAATTGGTCGAGCGCCTGGGCCTGGGGGATTTGCTCAAGCGCTACCCGGAACAACTCTCCGGCGGCCAGCAGCAACGGGTGGCGGTGGGGCGCGCATTGGCGTCACGCCCGGGCCTGTTGTTGGCCGACGAGCCCACCGGCAACCTGGACGAGGCGACCAGCGACGAAGTGCTGCAACTGTTGCTGGACCTCTTGCGCGACAGCCCCACCAGCCTGTTGATGGTCACCCACAGCCCGCGCATCGCTGCACGACTGGACCGCCAGGTGGTGTTGCAGCGTGGGCGCGTCCTAGCCGCAGGCGCCGCCTGAGATGGCGGTATTTCAGTGGACCTTGCGCGCGTTGCTCAGCCACTGGCGACGGCATCCCGTGCAGTTTTTCAGCGTGCTCACCGGCCTCTGGCTGGCGACCGCACTGTTGATCGGCGTGCAAGCCCTCAACAGCCAGGCGCGTGACAGCTATGCCCGCGCCAGCCAATTGATCGGCGGCGAACCCCAGGCCAGCCTCGGTGCGCCGGACGGGGCGAGTTTCCCCCAGGCGGTCTTCGCTCAATTGCGCCGCGCTGGTTGGCCGGTGTCTCCGGTGGTACAGGGGCGGGTACAGCTCAAGGGGCAGGAGGATGTACGCCTGCAGTTGATGGGCATCGATCCGTTGTCGTTGCCCGGCAGCGGCGCCGTGGCAGGGCAGCGCTTGAGCCAGGCGCAGATGCTCGCGTTTTTTGATCCGCCGGGGCGTACCTGGATCGCGCCGCAGACCTTGCAGGCCTTGGGGCTGCGCGAAGGCCAGCAACCAACCACCCTGAGCGGTCACCCCCTGCCGCCGCTGCAAGCCCAAGCAGACATGGCGCCCGGCCTGTTGCTCACCGACATCGGTTTCGCCCAGCCCGTGCTGCAGATGCCTGAGCGCCTGTCGCGGCTGCTGGTGGAAAAGGCGTTCGCGGCCAGCCAACCCACGCCGCCCGCCGGGTTGCAACTCAAGCAAGGCGAGGACAATAACCTCGCTCGCCTCACCGAGAGCTTTCACCTGAACCTCGACGCGCTGGGCTTCCTGTCCTTCGTGGTGGGGCTGTTCATCGTGCATGCCGCCATCGGCCTGGCTCTGGAGCAACGGCGCGGGCTGCTGCGCACGTTGCGCGCGTGTGGGGTCAGCGTGCGCCTGCTGATTGTGAGCTTGAGCGTGGAATTGGGCGTGCTCTCGCTGCTCGGTGGTGTGCTGGGCGTCGCCAGCGGCTACCTGTTGGCCAGTCTGCTATTGCCCGATGTGGCCGCCAGCCTGCGTGGCTTGTATGGCGCTGAAGTACCGGGACAGTTGAGCCTCAGCCCGTGGTGGTGGGGCGCGGGGCTGGGCTTGAGCCTGCTCGGTGCGGTGCTCGCCGGTGCCGGCAGCCTGTGGCGGGCGGCGCGCCTGCCCTTGCTGGCGCTGGCCAACGCCCAGGCCTGGCATGAAGCTCACGGTCGCTGGTTGCGTCGTCAAGCGTGGGTGGCCGCCGCTGCGTTGCTGATCGCCGTGCTGGCGCTGTGGCTGGGTAACAGCCTGGCTGCCGGCTTTGTACTGATGGCGGCATTGCTGCTTGGCGCCGCCCTGGGGTTGCCGGTGCTGCTCAACGGCCTGCTCAAGGCCGTGTTGGGGCGTAGCCGTTCGGTGCTCGGCCAGTGGTTTCTCGCCGACTGCCGCCAGCAGTTGCCGGCCTTGAGCCTGGCCCTGATGGCGCTGCTCTTGGCCCTGGCCGCGAACATCGGCGCAGGCTCCATGACCTCGGGTTTTCGTCATACCTTCAACAACTGGCTGGAGCAGCGCCTGACTGCCGAGTTGTATCTCAACCCACAAAGCCCTGCCCAGGCCGAACAACTCGGCACCTGGCTGACGCAACAGCCGTTAGTGCAGGCCGTGCTGCCCACCTGGCAGGTCGCCGTGCAAGTGCAGGGCTGGCCGGCGGACCTGTTTGGCGTGGTCGACGATCCCACCTACCGTCAGCATTGGCCGCTGCTGGAGGCCACGAGCGAACCCTGGGACCAGTTGCAGAAGGGCGACACCTTGATGCTCAGCGAGCAACTGGCGCGCCGGCTCGGGGTGAAACTGGGCGATGCCGTGAACATCCCCACGCCCCAGGGTGTGTGGTCACCGAAGGTGGTGGGGATTTACGCCGACTACGGCAATCCCAAGGGGCATGTGCTGGTCAGCTCACAACATCTGCTGGCGCACTGGCCGACGCTGTCACCGGCGCGTTTCAACCTGCGGGTGTCACCGTCGGACGTGGCGCCGCTGGTACGTGAGGTGCAGCGCGCCTTTGCCCTGGACGACAACCGTATCGTCGATCAGCAACAACTCAAGGGCTGGTCGAGCCAGGTGTTCGAGCGCACCTTCGCCGCCACCGCTGCCCTGAACAGCCTGACCTTGGGCGTGGCCGGCGTGGCGTTGTTCATCAGCCTGTTGACCCAGAGCCAGAGCCGCCTGGGCCAGCTCGCACCGCTGTGGGCATTGGGCGTCACGCGTCGGCAATTGATGCTGCTCAACCTCGGCCAGACCTGGCTGCTGGCGGTGCTCACGTTGGTGCTGGCCGTACCGCTCGGCCTGCTGTTGGCGTGGTGCCTGGATGCAGTGATCAACGTGCAGGCGTTTGGCTGGCGCCTGCCATTGCAGGTGTTCCCGTGGCAGCTGGCGCAATTGCTAGGGCTGGCGATGCTGGCGACCTTGCTGGCGTCGGCCTGGCCGTTGTGGCAGTTGTACCGCAGCCGTCCTGCGGATTTGTTGAGGACGTTTGCCCATGAAGATTAAGCCCCTGTTGGTGGTGTGTCTGTTACTGGCCGCTTGCGACAAAGTGCCCGCGCCACAGGAAAGCTTTGCCGGCCTGGGCAGCGACGCGGCGGACTTTGCCCAGGTGGTACCGGGCAAGGTGTTCAGCTTCCCCGAGGATCATGGCTCCCATGCGGACTTCCGTATCGAATGGTGGTACGTCACGGCCAATCTCAAGGACGCGCAGGGCAATGTATTTGGCGTGCAATGGACGTTGTTTCGCAATGCACTCAAGGCCGGGCCGGTGCAAGCAGGCTGGCATGACTCCACCGTGTGGCTCGGCCACGCGGCCGTCACGTCCGCCACCCACCATTACGCCGCCGAGCGTTACGCACGCGGTGGCGTCGGCCAGGCCGGAGCCCAGGCAGTGCCGTTCAACGCCTGGATCGATGATTGGAATTTCGCCACCCGTCCGGGTGCAATGGGCGCCTTGTCGGACATGCAACTCAAGGCCAGCGGTGCGCAATTCGCCTACGACCTGCACCTGACATCCAGCCGTCCATTGGTGCTGCAGGGCGACAGCGGTTACAGCCGCAAATCCGACCAGGGCCAGGCCTCGTACTACTACAGCCAACCGTTTTTCAACGCCAGCGGCAGCGTCAGCCTTGATGGCCGGGTGTATCAAGTCAGCGGCCCGGCCTGGCTCGACCGCGAATGGAGCAGCCAACCGCTGACCGCCAGCCAGACCGGCTGGGACTGGTTTTCCCTGCACCTGGACCGGGGCGAGCAATTGATGTTGTTCCGAGTACGGCAAACCGATGGCGCGTCCTACCTGACCGGCACCTGGATTGATCGAGAGGGCCATACACAAACCCTGCACAACGCGGATATCCAACTGATGCCGCTGGAAACGACGGCCATAGAAGGGCGCAAGATCCCCACCCGCTGGTCGCTGAAAATCCCCGGCAAGCAGCTGGATATCACCACGCAAGCAGTCAACCCGAATGCCTGGATGAACCTGAGTATCCCGTACTGGGAAGGCCCGGTGCAGTTCGAGGGTGGGGTGGGTTACCTGGAAATGACCGGGTATTAGGGTTGTTTCCGTAGGCTGTATTTCTTTGCTGCGTAGGCAGCTTCCCAAATGTAAATCGCCCCCCCTGGACGTGTGTCCGGGGCCTAGGCGCTTGCTTATATTTCGACGCCATCTTCATTGCTCACCGGATGTGAGGCATGGCGCAAAGCTTTATCAACGACCGCGCGACGGACTATCAGAGCTTGAAAAACCGACTGATGGGCGGTGCCCCGGGCCGCCAGCGTTCCGCTCATTTTGACGTGCTGAATAGACACCTGCGCCCCGGTTTGGTGGCGCCGGGACAACTGGTGATTATTCCCGACAGCCACAGCGTGAATTGCTCGGTCGAGGAGGCCTGGTTGATGCGGCATGCCGAGGAGGTAAGTCGTCACTTGCAGAGGCGTGCAGCGGTCGGTACGGCGGTGATCGACAACTATGACTTGCTGCAGAGTTTCATGGCGACGGGCTCGATAGGCATCGGCAGTGCGACGTCGGCCTGGGCGCGACATCTGGATGACGTGGCGCAGACGCTGGAGGAGATCGAGCGGTTGCATCAGCGCTTGAAGGACGGTGCGTTGGACAGGACGGCGTTTATCCAGCGGCGCCAGGCGTTGTTCCGGCGGTTGGAGGTGCAACTGCAAGGCGCGGCGCGGTTGGGGACGGGGTTGCAGGGTAATGAGTCGTTGAAAAAGGTGTTGGGCCTGTCGACCAGGAGCTATCTGCATAAAGGTGAAATTGCGGGGTATGCGAAGCGGATGCGGGAGATTGCGCAGATGTCGAAGTGGTTGGGCAAAGGGACTTATGTGGGGTTGGCGCTGGACGTGGGGGTGGCGGGGTTGGAGATCAAGGAGGCGTGTGTGGAGGGGCGGGAGGCGCAGTGTAGACGGGCGAAGTATGTGGAGGCGGGGAGGTTGGTGGGGTCAGTGGCGGGGGCCGCGACTCTGGGAGCTTGGGGCGCAAAAGTTGCTGGTCGGGCATGCAAGTTGTTTTTAGGTGTTCGTCTGAAAGGGAATGGTGAACTCGCATGTGGAGTTGTTGGAGGTGTAGCGGGGGGGACGACGGGAGGTGATGCGTTAGGTGATTTCGGTTCATTTCTGGGGGGGGCGGTTATAGAGATCGATGGGGATTTGATATTTCAACCTGAAGGGGCCTGACAGTGGACTTTTTTCTCGTTTACTCAGTCGTGCTGTTTGTTTGGTTGTTTTTTTCCTTAGGGGTGCTGATTTTTGCAAAATACATAAAGCTCGACGAGGTCGAAAGTTACTTCCTTGAAAACGAAAAGGTTCGCGAGAACAAGCGCTTCTGGAGCCGAAACCAGTGGATCGACAGGCAGCATCGCATGATGCTGATTTCTGACTTCTTTTCAAACTCAAAACGCCATGTGGAGGCCGGTTTGGTGACAGAGGCCGAACTGGCATCTGTTCCTGTAGCGCTCAAGCGTTGGATGGTGTGGCCCTACTACCTTTTGCAAATTTTGGCCGTCGCAACAGCAGTCTGGGGCTTCTGGCGCTGGTGGTGCGACATCCCCACTCCATAGAAATTGAAATTTCTTCAAAAAATACTGTACATCCATCCAGTTATATCCTACATTCCATCCCAGGTGACCGGACGTCACCTGAGCTTCACTTTTTAACTATGGATGGATAAAAAATGAAATCGAAAAAAGCCTTTATGCTGGGCGCGGCCATGGCGGCCTCCTGCTTCGTTTCGGCCTTCGCCCTGGCCGAGCAATACCCTCACCTGGCTGCACAAGCCGTTCAAACTGACATCAAGCAAAGCCTCAAAGCCGCCGGTATAGTGCCGGCCACCAAGGCCCCAGCGACGCTCAAGCAGCAACTCAAAGCGGGTGCTCAACTGAAAAAACCGGCGTTCGCCGCCAAGGCCCAGGCCGATTCGGTGGTGGAAGATCATGCCGCTCCGGCGCCGGTAACCCAGGTCAAGAAAGCCGATGCCCAGGCAGCGGCCGCCGTGCAGGCGGCACTGGTCCAGGGCTGTGAAACCACGCTGGATGTGAACCAGTTGTACACCATCAATGGCGTACAGACCGGTGACCTGCTGTGCTACCACTTCAACCTGCCACAGAAGGCGCGCATCAACGCGTTGCTGGTGGGTCAGACCGCAGGCACCGACATGTCTTTGACCCTGTTCCAGGACGATGGTCAAGGCAATCCGCTCCCGCTGGGCACCTCCAATAATCCAGGCACGGGCGATGAAAGCCTGAGCGGGGTGGTGCCTGCCGGTGACTACTACTGGTTCATGGAAGCCAACGCAGCGGTGCAGGGCTCCAGCTTCCAGTTCGGTGTGGCGGTGGATGCCAACATCGATGCCTATGAACCCAATGACACGCCCGACACGGCGTTTCAACTGCCGGATACCCTGAACTACATCAAAGGCAACGCCGACAGCCTAGACGATGTCGACTACTTTGATTTCACGGCGGTCCGTGGCCAGAGCGTAGGCATAGCCCTGACGGCCGACGCGGCCAGTGGCAGCACCCGTAACAAGTGGATCCTTGAGCGTTTCGATGGCAGCCAGTGGGTCACCGTGGGTGCGAATGTCGTGTCGACGTCGATCCCGAACCCGGGTGTCGGTGGGGTAGTCAAGGTGCGTGTTCGTCCGAACCAACACCCGAATGAGCCTTGGAGCGCAACGGGCAAATACAACCTGTCCTTCGGTTCCAACCCTCGGGTCAACAGCCCTGATGTAAAAGGCGAAGGCAACGTGTTGCGCATCCCTTACTCCGCGTCCGACGTGGGGTATGGCTACATGACCACCCAGGCCTATCGCGACCTGACCTGGACCATGGGGCTGTCGGACAGCACCGGCGCACCGCTGGTGGGGCTGCACCCGATCGTCTACCTCGACCAGCACATCAACCCCGACACCGGTGCTATCGTCTACAAAGGGTATTCGGCGGCTACCAACAGTGCCGGTCAGGCGAGTGGCACGATCAACGTGGGCACCTGCTTCGGTGACTTCCAGACCACCTTTGTCGACTACGCCCAGGGCTACAAAAACACTTGGCGTACCGACTTCAACTACGGGGTATGGCGCATGGAAGTGCTGGAATACCCAGGTATCGGCGTGGGTGGTGATAACACTGAGTTCGTCAGCTTTGGCCATCTGTGCAAGCAGACCCTGCTCAGCAGCACCAAGAGCTAAGCGTGTTTAACCAGTAACCACCAGGGCATACAGGCCGCGCGCCTGTATGCCCTTTTTGCGTCAGGGCGCCAACGCCTGTGCCAACGGCAACCGCGCCATGCTCGTGCCCTTCAACGAGCCCAGGTACAACCACTCGCCGTATTCCCGAGCGGTGGTAATGGGCGAGTAATTCCCCGCGCTGCCATCCTGCAAATTGGCAATCACCTTGCCTTGCGTATCCAACCCCAGCACAAAGGCTTTGCGCTCGATCGGCTTGGGCACCACCATCAACGCCCGCACCATCACTTTGCGCAGCAAGGGGTAGCCGGCGAAGCTGTCCAGCAAAGGGTTGCGCGGTGAATACAGCGCCACCCAGAAACGGTCCTGGCCGTTGAAACTGAGGTTGTCCGGCAGGCCGGGCAGGTTGTCGATAAACAGGTCATGGCTGCCGGCACGTTCGCCCTTGAGCCAATACCGGCTGATGCGATAGGCGCCGGTCTCATTGACCAGTACGTAATGTTCATCCGGGCCCAGGGCCACGCCATTGGCGAATTGCAGCTGGTCGAGCAGCACCTCGGTGGTGCTGTTGCTGAAGTCATAGCGCAGCAACCGGCCATCGCCACCATGCTCGATCACCGCTTCGCCGTCCTGGCCGTAACCCCAGCGGCTCGATGCATCACTGAAGTAGGCATAACGCCCGCTGGCGTCCACGGTGACGTCATTGGTGAAACCGAAGGGGACGTTATTGGCACCCGTGCTCAAGGTAGTGAGTTGGCGGTTTGCATCCAGGGCGAGCAGGCCCTTGATGCCATCGGCAATGATCAAGCGCCCATCCGGGTGCAGCGCCAGACCCAGGGGCCGCCCGCCGGTGTCGGCCAGCACCTCCAGGCTGCGGCTGTCGGGCGCGGTGCGGATGATGCGCCCGTCATGCAGGCCGCTGATCAGATAACCCTGTGTATCCAGCAGCAACGCCTCTGGCCCGGCGATGTCCTGGGCGCCGATCTTCTGCACGCCCTTGAGACGCTGGTTTTCGGCGTAGGGGCCGTCCTTCATCGAAGGTGGCTTGGGCGGTGTCCAGTTCACCGGTTGCACTTTGGTGGGCATCAGCAGCAAGAAGGCAACCACCAGCAGAAACAGCACAAACAACAGATGACGCAGTTTTTTGGGACGGGTACTCATGACGATTCCTGGTTGTCGTGGGGGCCCGGCTCCCAGTACAGGGTGCCGAACAGGTAATCCATCAGCGGGAGGACGATATTGAAATTGCGCCCCTGCATCAGCTCACGGCGGTGATGCAGGGCGTGCAACTGGTGCATCTGGCGGATCCACGGCAGGCGCGCCACCGGGTGGTCGGCGGGCAGGTGCTCACAGGCGTGAAACAATTCGTAAAGCAAATACCCGAGGATCATGCACCCGGCGAACAGGCCGGCGACGTTGGGACTCAGTTGCTTGATCAACCACCACGCGGGCAGTGTGATCGCCAGGCTGTGCAACACGATCAGCCAGGCCGGGAACAGGATGACGCGCCAGTCCCGGGGGCTGTCGTAGGTCATGTGGCCAGGGGTGAAAAAGCTGTGGTGATCGCCAGTATGGCGCGCATAAAACAGACGGGCCAAGGCGTGTTTGTGATGGCCAAGGTGGCGGTGCACCAGGTAGATACACAGGTTGAAGAACACCAGCGTCGCGGGCACGGTCAGCCATTGCAGTGCGGTGATCTGGTGCGTCGATGACCAGGCCAGGCTGATGCACACAATGCCGTAGCCGAACACGAAACTGGCGTGGAGCCAGGGGTTGTAGTGGCGCGCGACTTGGGCGCGGTAACGGGCGCGAAAGGTCTCGGTGGGATGGGCCATGGCAGGCAGCTCGGTATTTTTTATTGGAGGCTGAGCTTAGTTGGTACTCAAGATTGTGCGAGGTTTTGTGGTGCACACATGAACACGTGTGGGAGGGGGCTTGCCCCCGATGGTGGCGGGTCAGTCACTTACATCGCCAACTGACACTCCGCCATCGGGGGCAAGCCCCCTCCCACATTCCGACCGAAGCCGACCAGTGGCCCCTTGCGTCACCCGAATTTCCTTGTTAGCTTCTCGCAAAATGTTAACGATAACATTTGCTCTAACAATAAAAACAAAACAGAGAACCACGCCATGAAAATGC
The DNA here is from genome assembly GCF_900112095.1 of Pseudomonas sp. NFPP24. Lineage (NCBI taxonomy): Bacteria > Pseudomonadati > Pseudomonadota > Gammaproteobacteria > Pseudomonadales > Pseudomonadaceae > Pseudomonas > Pseudomonas sp. NFPP24. The sequence continues at coordinate 389,623 of NZ_FOKD01000003.1, read as the reverse complement.
TCCCGAAAACCCTGTGTTTATTGGCTGTAAGCATCACCCTCGGCACCGCCGCCCCTGCTTTTGCCGACGCCGCCACGCCGATCCGCATCGGCGCGTCCTTCCAGGAAATCAACAACCCCTATTTCGTCACCATGAAAAATGCCCTGGAAGAAGCCGGGGCGAGCATCGGTGCGAAACTGATCATCACCGACGCCCGCCACGACGTGTCCAAGCAGGTCAGCGACGTCGAAGACATGCTGCAAAAAGGCATCGATATCCTGCTGATCAACCCCACCGATTCGGTCGGCGTGCAATCGGCCGTCAAATCCGCCCATGCCGCCGGTGTGGTGGTTGTCGCGGTCGATGCCCAGGCGGATGGCCCGCTGGATTCCTTTGTCGGTTCGAAAAACTTCGATGCCGGCTTCCAGGCCTGTGAATACCTGGCCAAGAGCATCGGCGACAAAGGCAACATCGCCATCCTCGACGGCATCGCCGTGGTGCCGATCCTGGAGCGTGTGCGCGGTTGCAAGGAAGCCGTGGCCAAGCACCCGGACATCAAGATTGTCAGCATCCAGAACGGCAAGCAGGAGCGCGACCAGGCGCTGACCGTCACCGAAAACATGCTGCAGGCGCAACCGACGCTCAAAGGTATTTTCAGCGTGAATGACAACGGCTCCCTCGGCGCACTCTCGGCCATCGAAGCCAGCGGCCTGGACGTGAAACTGGTCAGCGTCGACGGCGCGCCGGAAGCGATCAAGGCGATCCAGAAGCCGGGCAGCAAGTTCATCGCCACCTCGGCGCAATACCCTCGCGACCAGATCCGCCTTGCCCTGGGCATTGCCCTGGCCAAGAAGTGGGGCTCGCAAGTGCCGGCCACCATCCCGGTGGACATCACCTTGATCGACCGGGACAAGGCCAAGGATTTCAGCTGGTAAATCACCCGGGCCCCACGCCATCCGTGGGGCTTGCGGTCTCCTTCTGAATACGAGGTCGGCGGTATGAGCAGTCTTCTGAAGCTGGAAAACATCTGTAAGCGTTACCCGGGCGTACAGGCCCTAAAGTCCATCAACCTGCAGGTCGAGCGCGGCGAGATCCATGCCTTGCTCGGCGAAAATGGCGCGGGCAAATCGACCCTGATGAAGATCCTCGGCGGCGTCGAGCATCAGGACGAAGGCCAGATCCTGATCGATGGCCAGGCACGGCAGTTCGCCACCTACCGCGATGCAATCGCCGCTGGCATCGGCATCGTGTTCCAGGAATTCAGCCTGATTCCCTACCTCACGGCGGTGGAAAACATCTTCCTCGGCCATGAGCTCAGCAACCGTTTCGGCCTGCTGCGCAAGCGCGAAATGGTCGAGGCCAGCGAGGCCTTGTTTAAGCGCCTGGGCGTGACCATTGACCTGCAATGCGCAGTCAAGCACCTGAGCGTGGCCGAGCAGCAGTTTGTCGAAATCGCCAAGGCCCTGGCCCTGGATGCGCGCCTGCTGGTGCTCGACGAACCCACCGCCACCCTCACGCCCAGCGAAGCCGAGCTGCTGTTCGAGATCATGCGCGAGCTCAAGCGCCAGGACGTGGCAGTGATATTCATCTCCCATCACTTGGAGGAGATTTTCCAGGTGTGCGACCGCATCAGCGTGTTGCGCGACGGCGGCAATGTCGGCGTCACCGAGGTGGCCGACAGTGATATCGACCGCCTGGTCGAGATGATGGTCGGGCGGCGCCTGGAATGCAGTTTTCCGCCCAAACCGAGCGGCGCACGCGGCCCGCTGTTGCTGGAGGTCAGGGACATCCAGCTGGTGCGCAACGGGCCCCGCAACAGCTTCCAACTGCACAAGGGCGAGATCCTCGGTTTTGCCGGTCTGGTCGGCTCCGGTCGCACCGAACTGGCGCTGGGCATGATGGGCGCGCTGCCGTCAGTGAGCAAAGACGTGTGGCTGCGCGGTGAGAAAATCACCCTCGATGACCCGGCGCAAGCGCTCGCCCACGGCATCGGCCTGCTGCCGGAAAGCCGCAAGAGCGAAGGGCTGATCACCGATTTCAGCATTCGTGAAAACATCTCGCTGAACAACCTGCCCAAATACCAGAACGCTTCGGGCCTGATCGACAAGGCCAGGGAAAGCGCCAGCGTCGAAGACCTGATGCGTCAGCTGTCGATCAAGGCGCCCAGCGGCGAAAGCCGGGTGTTCAACCTCAGTGGCGGCAACCAGCAGAAGGTGGTGATCGCCCGCTGGATCAACCACCACTGCGACGTGCTGGTGTTCGACGAACCCACCCGTGGCATCGACGTGGGGGCCAAGGCGCAGATCTACGCGCTGATGCGCAGCCTCACCGCACAGGGCTACGCAATCATCATGATTTCCTCCGAGTTGCCGGAAGTCATCGGCATGTGCGACCGCGTCGCCGTGTTTCACAAGGGCGCCATCGTCAAGGTACTCGAAGCGTCCGCCGTCAATCCTCAAGAGGTCATGCGCCATGCAACAGGGGGCTCAAGTGAATACGTCCATTAACACCGTCGACAGCAGTCGGCTGCGCCTGAACCTGGCGCGGCTGGTGCGCTCGCCGGCGTTCTACCCGTTCGTGGGGCTGGTGGTGGTGACCCTGGTGATGATCCTGGCCAGCGACACCTTCCTCTCCGCCAGCAACCTGTCGAACATCGCCCGCCAGGTGTCGATCAACGCGATCATCGCGGTGGGCATGACCTGCGTGATCCTCACCGGCGGCATCGATCTGTCGGTGGGGCCGGTGATGGCGTTGTCCGGCACGCTCACCGCTGGCCTGATGGTCGCGGGCTTGCCGCCGGGCCTGGCGATTGGCGCGGGGATGTTGATCGGCGTGGCCTTCGGCATCGGCAACGGCCTGTTCGTCGCCTACCTGCACATGCCGCCGATCATCGTGACCCTGGCGACCATGGGCATCGCCCGGGGCCTGGGCCTGATGTACACCGACGGCTACCCGATTTCCGGGCTGCCGGAGTGGTTTGGCTTCTTTGGTCGCCAGAGCCTGTTCGGCATCGAAGTGCCGATCCTGATCATGCTGGTCACCTACGCCGCCGCCTATGTGCTGCTGCAACACACGCGCATCGGCCGCTACATCTACGCCATCGGCGGCAATGAAGAAGCGGTGCGCTTGTCCGGCGTGCGCGCCGCGCGCTTCAAGTTGCTGGTGTATGGCATCAGCGGCCTGACGGCGGCGATTGCCGGGCTGGTACTCACCTCACGCCTGATGAGCGGCCAGCCGAATGCCGGCGTGTCGTTCGAGCTGGATGCGATTGCCGCCGTGGTACTCGGCGGCGCGTCGATTGCCGGCGGGCGCGGGGTGATCGTGGGCACTTTGCTCGGCGCCATGCTGCTCGGCGTGCTGAACAACGGCCTGAACATGCTTGGCGTTTCACCCTACGTCCAGAGCGTGATCAAGGGCGGGATCATTTTGCTGGCGATTTTCATCAGCCGTCAGCGCCATAAATAAACTCAAGACAGGACCTAACACCATGGACAAGCACACCCAAATGCAAGCCGTCGTTTGCCACGGCCCCAAAGACTATCGCCTGGAGCGCATCGGCAAACCCCAGGCGCGCGCCAATGAACTGGTGATCCGCATCGCCGCCTGTGGCATTTGCGCCAGTGACTGCAAGTGCCACTCTGGCGCGGCGATGTTCTGGGGTGGCGACAACCCGTGGGTCAAGGCGCCGGTGGTGCCGGGGCACGAGTTTTTCGGCTATGTGGTGGAGGCGGGCGAGGGCGCCGAAGAGCACTTTGAAGTCGCGGTAGGCGACAAGGTGATCGCCGAGCAGATCGTGCCCTGCGGCAAGTGCCGCTTCTGCAAATCCGGCAAGTACTGGATGTGCGAAGTGCATAACATCTTCGGCTTCCAGCGTGAAGTGGCCGAAGGCGGCATGGCCCAGTACATGCGCATTCCCAAGACCGCCATCGTGCACAAAATTCCCGAGTCGGTGTCGCTGGAAGACTCGGCACTGGTGGAACCGATGGCGTGTTCGATCCACACCGTCAACCGTGGCGATATCCAGCTCGACGACGTGGTGGTGATCGCCGGCGCCGGCACCCTCGGCCTGTGCATGGTCCAAGTCGCCGCGCTGAAAACCCCGAAGAAACTGGTGGTGATCGACATGGTCGATGAGCGCCTGGAGCTGGCGAAGACATTCGGCGCCGATGTGGTGATCAACCCGTCGCGCGACAACGCCCGCGAGATCATCAACGGCCTCACCGACAACTATGGCTGCGACGTCTACATCGAAACCACCGGCGTGCCGGCCGGCGTGACCCAGGGCCTGGATTTGATCCGCAAGCTCGGGCGTTTTGTCGAGTTCAGCGTATTTGGCGCCGAGACCAGCGTCGACTGGTCGATCATCGGTGACCGCAAGGAGTTGGACGTACGTGGCGCGCACCTCGGCCCCTATTGCTACCCCATTGCCATCGACCTGTTCGAGCGCGGCCTGGTCACCTCCAAAGGTATCGTCACCCATGACTTCCCGCTGGACGATTGGGCCGAAGCCTTCGAGCTGGCCAACTCGACCAAATCGATCAAGGTGCTGCTGAAGCCGGTGGTTTGAGCATGAATTACGTGATGGGGGTCGACATAGGAACCCAGAGCACCAAGGCGCTGCTGGTGGATGGTCACGGCACGATCATCGCCCAGCACAGCCAGGGGTATCGCGTGGATACCCCGAAAGTGCGCTGGGCCGAACAATGGCCGCAGGTCTGGCTGGACGCGGTCGAGATCTGTGTGGCGCAGTGCATGGCCAAGGCCGGCGTGGCGAAAGACCAGGTCAAGGCGCTGTGCATCAGCAGCCTGTACGGCGGCTCGGGGATTGCGGTGGATGCGCAGCTCACACCGCTGCACCCGTGCCTGATCTGGATGGACCGCCGCGCCGGCGAGCAGGTGGCCTGGGTGCGTGAGCATGTGGACCTGGAGCGCCTGTTCGAGGTGAGCGGCAACTCGGTGGACAGCTACTACGGTTTCACCAAGATGCTCTGGCTCAAGCAGCACCAGCCCGAGGTGTGGGCGAAAACCCGCTACCTGCTGCCACCGAACAGCTACATCAACTGGTGCTTCACCGGTGAGTTGGCGGTGGACCACAGCAGTGCCGGCAACATCGGTGGCGTCTACGACGTGAAGACGCGTGGCTGGTCTGGCGAAATGCTCGATGCATTGGGCATACCGCCGGCGATGATGCCGGAGCGCCTGGTGTATTCCGGGGAGGTCGTCGGTGGGTTGCTGGAGGGGTGGGCTGCGCGTCTGGGCCTGCAGGCGGGGACACCGATCCTGGCCGGTGGCGTCGATGCGGCCATGGCAACCTTGGCGGCGGGAGTGACTCAACCAGGCAATCATGTGGCAATGATCGGCACCAGCATGTGCTGGGGGTACCTCAACCAGCAGGTGGATGCACACCATGGCCTGGTGAGCATGCCCCACGTCTACAACGGCCACCGCGACCTGTATATCTTTGGCGGTGCGATCACCGCCGGGGCTTCGGTGAGCTGGTTTCGCGAGCAGTTCTGCCAGGCCGAAGAGCAGCAGGCCAAGGCCAGCGGCCAGGACAGCCTGGCGTTGCTGGAACAGCGTGCGACGCATATCCCGGCGGGCAGCGAAGGGTTGTTGTTCCTGCCCTACCTGATGGGTGAGCGCAGCCCGGTGTGGGACGACCGCGCCAGTGGCAGTTTTGTCGGCTTGAACCTGTATCACAGCAGAATCCACCTGTACCGCGCAGTGCTGGAAGGGGTGAGTCTTGCCCTGCGGCACAACATCGAAGCGGGCACGCGCGGCGCGCATTCCCTGGACCCGCGCTTGATCGTGGTGGGCGGGGCGAGCCATTCGGACCTGTGGATGCAGATCATCGCGGACGTTACGCGGTATCCGGTGTACACCATCGTGCAGGAGGTTGAGGCGGCGTTGGGCGCGGCGTTGCTGGCGGCACATACGGTGGGGTTGGTGAGCGATGGGGAGATGGACAAGGGCTGGGTACAGCTGGAGTTGCGAGCCGAGCCCAAGGCGGAAGATGTCGAGGCGTACGACCGTGCGTTCGGCGAATACCTGAAGCTGTATCCGGCCCTGAAACCGATCATGCACAGCCTGCAGGAGAATTGAATGAACGCAGCCTTCGACTTCACCCATCACCGCATCCTCGTCACCGGCGCCAGCAGTGGCATCGGCCGTGAAATCGCCTTGCAACTGATTGCCAGCGGCGCCGATGTGTTTGCCCTCGGCCGCGACGCCCAAGCCTTGGCCGAACTCGGCTGCCATAGCCTCTGCCTGGACATCGCCGACAGCGCCGCCCTCGACAATGCCCTGCAAGACCTGCCGCCGCTGCACGGCCTGGTCAACTGCGCGGGTATCTCGCGCCTGGAGCCCGCCGCTGCCATCAGCGCCGAGGCGTTCGACCAGGTGATGCAGGTCAACGCCCGCGCCGCCGCGCAGGTCGCCAGCCGCGTGGCGGCAAAAATGATCGAAGCGCAGATCGCCGGCAGCATCGTCAACGTCTCCAGCCAGGCGTCATTGGTGGCGCTGGACGATCACCTTGGCTACTGCGCCTCCAAGGCGGCGCTGGATGCGATCACCCGTGTGCAATGCGCCGAGTGGGGCCGCTTCGGCATTCGCGTCAACAGCGTCAATCCCACGGTCACACTCACGCCGATGGCAGCCATGGCGTGGTCCGCGCCGGCCAAGCGTGACCCGGCGCTGGCGGCAATTCCCTTGGGGCGGTTTGCTGAAACTGCGGAAGTGGCCCTGCCGGTGCTGTTCCTGCTGAGCCGCGCGGCCAGCATGATCAGCGGCGTCAGCCTGCCCATCGACGGCGGCTATACCAGCCGCTAGCCGTTTTCCAACTGGCCGGCGATGACCACCTTGTCCCGGGGCTTGCCCGGGTCTTCGAGACGGTCAAGCAGCAGGCGTACCGCGCTGCTGCCGGCCAGCGACGCATCATGGGCCACGCAGGCGATGGGCACGCCGAAGATATCGGCGAAGGGCAGGCGGTCGATGCCGCAGATGGTCAGGCTGTCGTGGGGGATATTGTGCATGCGCAGCGCACGCAGGGCGCCGAGGGTGATCAACTGGTTGAACCCCATGATTGCGTCCGGCGCCGAGTGTTCGGCCAGGTAGTCGAGGGTGTGCAGGTAGGACGGCATCAGCGTGTAGTCGCCGGCCTGCACTTCGACCTGCACCTGCGGGTGTTCGGCCAGCACTTCACGCAGGCCTTTGAGGCGCTCCACAGTGATGCGTGAATGTTCGGGGCCGGTCAGCACCAGCAGGCGCCTGAGGTCGGGCGTCTGGCGCAGCAGGTAGTGCGCGGCCTGGATGCCGCTGTGGTAGTTGTCGAGCACCACGCGGCTGAACGGACTGTCGTGGATCGTGCGGTCGAGCAGCACCACCGGGGTCTTGCCGTTGGCCAGGCGTTCCAGGTAGTCGGGCTGGTAGCCCGGCTCATCCGAGACCGGCGACAGGATGATCCCCGCCACGCGGTAGCCCAACAGGGTGTCCACGGCCTTGCTTTCCAGTTCTTCCAGCTCATCGGTGTCCACCAGCATGATGGTGTAGCCGTGCTGCTTGGCCTCGCGGGAAATTGCCTTGATCATTTCGCTGTAGAACGGATTGTCTACCGAGGCGGTGATCACGCCGATGATCAGGCTTTCGCTGCGCTTGAGGCCGCGGGCGAATGCGTTGGGCACATAGTCCAGCTCCCGCGCCACTTCGAGGATGCGCGCCAGGGTGGCCGGCTTGACCAGGTCAGGTTTGCTCAGCGCCCGGGACACCGTGATGGTGGTCATGCCGACCTGTTTGGCGATGTCGCTGATGGTGACGGACTTTTTCTTGTTCATCGGTAAGGCTGCAAAAGGAAACACCCGCAGGCTAGCATGCGCGGCGGATATTGTTGCTTCAAATCAGCGGGTCCCAGCGCTGCGACCAGTCGCTTTCGGCCTTGACCACCTCGCGCAGCAACGCCAGTGCCTGTTGCAACACCGCCGAATCCCGCGCCCGTGAATACACCAGGTACGTGGGGAAGCTGAACTCCGGCGCCTTGGGCACGCGTTGCATCACGCCGCTGTCCAGGTAGCTCTGCACCACGCGGGTACGGAAATAACCGGCGCCGCCATTTTCCAGGATGTACTGCAACGCCAGCGGCCCCAGGTTGAAACTCAGTGCGGCGCGGGCCTTGTCGGGCAGGGCGGCGTCGTGTTGTTGACGAAAGCCGGGTCCCCAATCGATGTACACGTAGGGCGCCGGGTTGCTCGCCAGTTGCACCAGGATCAGTTTTTCCTCCAGCACCTGTTCCACTTGCAACCCAGGCCAGTACTGCGGCTGGAACACCAGCGCGGCGTCCAGCACACCCAGTTCCAGTTGGCGCAACAGGTATTCGCCTTCGCGGATTTCGGTGCGCAGGGCATGGCCGGGGATGTTCTGGCGCAGGGCCTGGGCCCAGCCGAGCATCAACGGGTTGCACAGGCTGACCTCGCCGCCGATGTGCAGCACGTTGCGATAGCCATCGGGCAATGGCAGGTCGCGTTTGGCCGCTTCCCAGGTTTGCAGCAACTGGTTGGCGTACACCACGAAGGCCTCGCCGTCGGCGGTCAGCCTGGCGCCGGCGCGGTTGCGGATGAACAGCGTGCTACCCAATTGGCTTTCCAGGCTCTTGACCCGTGCGGTGATGGCGGTCTGGGTGACGTGCAGTTTCTCGGCCGCTGCGGCGAGGCTGCCGCAGCGGGTGATTTCGAGGAAGGTGCGTGCCAGTTCGATGTCCATGAAACCCCCCGGGGATGAATGGGGGACAGTGTAATGGAATGCGCTCGAAACGGTGGGAGAAGGCTTGCTTCCAAGGTCTTTAGGTAGAACTGGCGAAAAGTACCCACAGTTGCAGTGTTCGTCCTTAGCCAGATAAGGCCAGGACCATCGGCGTGAAGCCCCTCCCACATTGGGTCCTACGGTGTTCTGATGATTGGCGCTTGCAGGTGCTTGGTCGGAAATGCCTTTGCATACGCCTGGCACACCCTCAACACCTGCTCATCGGCAAACCGCGCGCCCACCACATGCAAGCCCACCGGCAAGCCATTCGCCGCCAGCCCGCACGGCACCGATGCCGCCGGTTGCTGGGTCAGGTTGAAGGGGTAGGTGAAGGGCGTCCACTGCGTCCATGCCTGCAAGCCGGAGCCGGGCGGTACGTCGTGCCCGGCTTCGAATGCGGTGATCGGCATCATCGGCGACACCAGCACATCGTAATGCTCATGGAACGCGGCCATGCGCGCCACCAATGCGGCGCGGGCTTCAAGGGCGGCGCTGAAGTCGTCCAGGCTCAACTGTTCGCCGCGTTGTGCAATCCTTGACAGTCCGGGGTCCAGCAGTTGTTTTTGTGTCTCGCTCATGGCGCCGGTCAGGCGTGCCGCGCCGGCTGCCCACAAGGTGCTGAAGACGTCCAGCGGGTCGCTGAAACCGGGGTCGATCTGCTCGACATGGGCGCCCAGTTGTTCCAGGCCTCGCACCGCCTCCGCGACCACCTTGGCCACTTGTGGGTCGACCTTCACGTAACCGAAGTTCGGACTGTAGGCCACACGCAACCCTTTCAAATCCGTACTCGGCGTCAGCCATGGTGTGGTGCGTGGAGCACCGATCAAGCCATCGCGCGTATCCGGCTGGGCGATGGTTTGCAGCATCAGCACACTGTCTTCCACCGTGCGGGTCATCGGCCCCAGGTGCGACAGAATGGTCATGGAGCTGGCCGGCCACTGCGGCACATAACCGAAGGTCGGCTTGATCCCGAAGGTGCCGGTAAACGCGCAGGGAATGCGGATCGAGCCGCCGGCGTCGCTGCCCTGGTGCAACACACCGAGGTTCAACGCCGCCGCTGCGCCCGCGCCGCCGGACGAGCCGCCCGCCGTGGTGCGGGTGTCCCAGGGGTTGCGGGTGATGCCGTACAGCGGGTTGTCGGTGACGCCTTTCCAGCCGAATTCCGGGGTGGTGGTCTTGCCCAGCAGCACCGCGCCGGCCTTGCGCATGAAGGCCGTGAAAGGCGCGTCGACGTCCCAGGGCCCTTCGGCGGATGACGTGCGCGAGCCCTTGCGGGTCGGCATGCCGATGGTCAGCGTCAGGTCCTTGATCGACGCCGGCACGCCGTCCAACGGCCCGCAGGGTTGGCCCTTAAGCCAGCGTTGTTCCGAGGCGCGTGCGGCGTTCAGCGCACCTTCCGGGTCGACGTGGCAATAGGCGTTCACCACCGGGTTGTAGCGCTCGATGCGCAGTAAAGCGTCCTCGGTGACTTCCACCGGCGACAAGGTCTGGTCGCGAAAATGCTGCAGCAGTTGCACCGCTGTCAGTTGGCCGATCTCGCTCATGCCACGTCCCCCTGTGCCGCATTGACCATGGCGCGCAGCAATACCGCGCAGCCGGCTGCCAGGTCATCCGGCGCGGCGTTTTCGATTTCGTTATGACTGATGCCGCCTTCGCACGGCACAAAGATCATGCCGGCCGGGCCGAGTTCGGCGACAAAAATCGCGTCGTGCCCGGCCCCGCTGACGATGTCCATATGGCTCAGGCCCAAGGCTTCGGCGCCGTCACGCACCGCATTGACGCAGGCCGGGGCGAAGTCCAGCGGTGGAAAGTCGGCGGTAGGCGTCAGCTCAAAGGTCAGGCCGTGTCGCTGGGCAGTGGCTTCGATCACGCCGCGCACTTCGTCGACCATGGCTTGCAGCTTGTCCGCGTGCAGGTGGCGCAGGTCGATGGTCATGTGCACCTGGCCGGGAATCACGTTACGCGAGCCAGGGTGCAGGCTCAGGCAACCCACCGTGCCGCAGGCGTGGGGCTGCTGTTGATGGGCGATGCGGTTGACTGCGCTGACCACCTCGGCGGCGCCGACCAGGGCGTCCTTGCGCAGGTGCATCGGCGTCGGGCCGGCGTGGGCCTCTACGCCGGTAAGGGTCAGATCGAACCACTTCTGCCCCAGGCACCCCATGACCACGCCAATGGTAGTGGCCTGGTCTTCCAGTACCGGGCCTTGTTCGATATGTGCTTCGAAGTAGGCACCGACCGGGTGGCCGAGCACGGCGCGGGAACCGGCGTAACCGATGCGCTGCAATTCGGCGCCCACCGACAGGCCCCGGTCATCGACTTTGTCGAGGGTGTCCTGCAAGTCGAACTTACCGGCAAATACCCCGGAGCCCATCATGCACGGCGGAAAACGCGAGCCTTCTTCGTTGGTCCACACCACCACTTCAATCGGCGCTTGGGTTTCGATGTCCAGGTCATTCAGGGTGCGGATCACTTCCAGCCCGGCCATCACCCCGTAGCATCCGTCGAACTTGCCGCCAGTGGGTTGGGTGTCGATATGGCTGCCGGTCATCACCGGGGGCAGGGCGGGGTTGCGCCCGGCGCGGCGGGCAAAGATATTGCCGATGGCGTCGACACTGACGCTGCACCCGGCGGCCTCGCACCACTGCACGAACAGGTCGCGGGCCTGGCGGTCGAGGTCGGTGAGGGCCAGGCGGCACACGCCGCCCTTGGCGGTGGCGCCGAGTCGGGCCAGGTCCATCAGCGATTGCCACAGGCGGTCGCGGTTGATCAATAGGGCGTTGCTCTGGAGCGGTTGCGCAAAACTGTTCATCTGCAATCTCCGGTCAGGCACTCAGGGCCAAATAACGGTTTTTGATCGTAGGGTCGGCGCGGAAGGCTTCGGCGCTGCCTTCGTAGACGACACGGCCCTGTTCAAGCACGTAATGGCGGTCGGCGAGCTTGTCGCAGACCATCAGGTTCTGTTCCACCAGCAGCACCGGCAGGCCATCGTCCTTGACCTTGCGCAGGATTTTCACCAGTTCGTCGACGATCACCGGGGCCAGGCCTTCGGTGGGTTCATCGAGGATCAGCAGCTTGGGGTCGTTGAGCAGCGCACGGGCGATGGCGAGCATCTGTTGCTCGCCGCCGGACAGCGCATGGCCGGCGTTTTTGCGGCGCTCCTTGAGGCGCGGGAACATGGCGTACACGTCTTCGAGTTGCCAGCGGCTGGTCTTGCGTGCGGCGATGCGCAGGTTTTCCTCGACGGTGAGCAAGCGGAAAATCCCACGGTTCTCCGGGACCAATGCCAAACCCTGACGGGCGATTTCGAAGATCTTCTGCCCGACCAGCGCCTGGCCGTTGAAGTGGATCTGGCCCTGGCGCGGGCAGATGATGCCGAGGATGCTGCGCAGGGTGGTGGTCTTGCCGGCGCCATTGCGCCCCAGCAGCGTTACCAGTTCGCCGGGGTTGACGGTCAGCGACACGCCTTCCAGCACGTGGCTCTTGTCGTAGTAGGAATGGATATTCTCGACGATCAGCATCAGGCAGCCTCCCCAAGGTATGCGGTGCGCACACGTTCATCGGCGCGCACGAATTCCGGCGTGCCTTCCACCAGGATCTGGCCGTGGCTCATCACCGTGATGCGTTGGCTGATGGACATGACAATGCTCATGTTGTGTTCGATCAGCAGTACGGTGTGATCGCGGCCGAGGTCGCTGATCAACTGGGTCATGATCGGGATATCGTCGATGCCCATGCCCGAGGTGGGTTCATCCAGCATCAACAGTTTCGGCTTGGAGCAGATCGACATGCCCACCTCCAGTACCCGTTGCTGGCCGTGGGACAACTCGCCGGCCAGGGTGTCGGCGCGGGCGGTGAGTTGCAGGCGTTCGAGCACCTGGTCGGCCATCTCCAGGTGTTCGCGCTGGCTGTCCACGCGACGCCAGAAGTTGAGGGCACGTGCGCCGTCACGGCCCTGAGCGGCCAGGCGCAGGTTCTCGCGCACGCTGAGGTTCTGGAACAGGCTGGTCAGCTGGAACGAACGCGCCATGCCCAGGCCCACACGGCCGTGGGCGGGCTTGCGCATCAGGTTTTTACCGTCGAAATGAATTGCTCCAGCGGTGGCCTGGCGCTCGCCGGTGAGGCAGTGGAACAGGCTGGTCTTGCCGGCACCGTTGGGGCCGATGATGGTGTGGATGGTGCCGGCCTCGACCTTGAGGTTGACGCCATTCACTGCGTGGAACGCGCCGTAGGCCAGTTCCAGGTCCTGGGTTTCCAGCAGGATGCTCATAGCCCTTCCTCCTTGGCGATAACCACGTTCTTGCGGCTGCCGCGTACCTTCTCGAACAGCGACGCCAGGCCGCCCCACAAACCACCGCGCATGAAGATCACCACCAGGATCAGGATCACCCCCAGCAGCATCAGCCAGCGCGGCCACAGGTCGGAGAGGAAATCCCCGAGCAGCACGATGGAACCGGCGCCCAGCAACGAGCCAAACAGCGAACCGGTGCCGCCGACGATGGTCATGATCAGGATGTTCTCGGACATCGCCAGGTCGATGTTCGACAGCGGCACAAAGTGCAGCAGCATGGCGTACAGCGCCCCGGCAATCCCGGTGACGGCGCCGGACAGCACGAACACCAGGATCTTGAAGTGCCGCGTGTCGTAGCCGATGGCCGAGGCGCGGGTTTCGTTTTCACGGATCGCCATCAGCGTGCTGCCGAACGGCGAGGCGATCACCCGGCGCGCACCGATGAAGATCAGCAGGAACAGCACCGCGACAAAACCGTAGAACGCGCGGGCGTCGGCCAGGGACAGCAGCACGGTGTCGCCGAGGCGGATTTCCGGGCGCGGCACGCTGAGCAGGCCGTTGTCGCCGCCGGTCCAGTCGCTGAGGGTGTAGGCGACAAAATACGCCATCTGGCTGAACGCCAGGGTCAGCATCACGAAATAGATACCGGTACGCCGGATCGCCAGGGCACCCACCAGCAAGGCCAGGAACCCACCCGCAATGGCGGCGCCGAGCAACGCGGTGAACAGGCCCAGTTGCAGGTGGATCATCAGCAGCGCCGCACAGTACGCGCCGGCCCCGAAGAAGATGCCTTGGCCGAACGACAGCAGCCCGGTGTAGCCCAGCAACAGGTTGCAGGCCAGGGCGGCCATGGCAAAGATCAGGATCTCGGTGGCCAGGGTCGCCGACGGCAAGATCAGCGGCAGGCCGATCAATACCGCCAACACCCACAGCAGCATTGCGCGCGATTGCGTCTTGGCAAACGGCAGGGGATTTTTCTCGCTCATGTCAGGCTCTCCCGAACAGGCCGTAGGGACGGACCAGAATCACCACGGCCATCGCGCCGTAGATCATCAGGCTCGCACCCTGGGGCCAGAGTGTGGTCATCAGGCTTTGCACCACGCCCACCAGCAAACCGCCAACCAGCGCACCGCTGAACGAGCCCATGCCGCCGATCACCACCACCACGAAGGCGACGCCGAGGATCTCCGGGCCGACAAAGGGCTGCGCGCCGCGCAACGGTGCGAACAGCACACCGGCGACGCCGGCCAGGGCCACGCCGAGGGCGAAGGTCATGGAGAACAGGCGGAAAATATTGGTGCCCAGCAGCGACACGGTTTCGGTGCTTTCACTGCCGGCGCGCACCAGGGCACCGAAGCGCGTGCGTTCCAGCAGCAACCACAGGCCCAGGCCGACCAGCCCGGAAAACACAATGAGGAACAGGCGGTAGTAGGGGTACACGAAGTCACCCACCACCAGCACGCCGCGCAGCAGTTCCGGTACCGCGACGCTCTTGCCCACCGGGCCCCAGATCATCACGCTGGCCTCCTGGATGATCAGTGCAATCCCCAGGGTCACCAGGATCTGGAACATGTGCGGCAAGTGGTAGATCCGCTGGATCAACAGGCGCTCGATCACCCAGGCCAGTGCAGCCACCACCAGTGGCGCGATCAGCAACGCCAGCCAGAAGTTGCCGGTGAGGCTCACGGCGGTGTAGCAGATGTAGGCACCCAGCAGAAAGAACGCGCCGTGGGCGAAGTTGACGAAGTTGAGCAGGCCGAAAATGATCGTCAGCCCGACCGCAATGAGGAAGTAGATCATCCCCAGCCCAAGGCCGTTGAGGATCTGGAACAGGTAAAGATTAAGCATGCAGGAACCCTCGGCAGGACGCCGCTTGCGCGGCCCTGCGCTACAAAATTCAGGGGATCAGCCGAGCGTGCAGCCCGTGGCGTCCACCGGCGGGAACGATTGGCCGGCGCTGAGCACCTTGGCCAGGTCGTCCTTGTCGGCCATCTCGCTGCTGGCCTTGCCGATCAGCAGGTAGTAGTCCTTGATCACCTGGTGGTCGCCGGCGCGGATCGATTCCTTGCCGGTGGGCCCTTCGAAACTCAGGCCCTGCATGGCCTTGGCCACGGTCGGCCCGTCGAAGCTGCCGGTGGCGATGATGGTTTCGAGCATGACCCTGGTGCTGATGTAGTCGGCGGCCAGCGGGTAGGTGGGGTTGATGCCGTACTTGGCCTGGGTCAGCTTGACCAGTTCACGGTTGAGCGGGGTGTCGACCTGGTGCCAGTACTGTGCGCCAAGGTACACGCCCTCGAGTACATCGCTGCCCAGTTCCTGGAATTGGTCGAGTCCGGCGGACCACACCAGCAGCACTTTCATGCGCTCCTTGATGCCGAAGTTGACCGCCTGGCGCAGGGTGTTGGACGACTGGCTGCCGAAGTTGAGCAGCACCAGCACGTCGGGTCTGGTCGAGATGGCGTTGGTCAGGTAGCCGGAAAATTCCTGTTCCTGCAACGAGTGGTAGCTGTTGCCGACGTGTTCCAGGCCGTGTTCCTTGAGCACGTTTTTGGCGCCTTCGAGCAGGGCTTCGCCGAACACGTATTGCGGGGTGATGGTGTACCAGCGCTTGGCGTCGGGCAGCAGTTTGATCAGCGGCACCATGGTTTCGCGGATTGCGCCGTAGGTGGGCACGGACCAGCGGAACGTCGCCTTGTTGCAGTCCTTGCCGGTGACTTCATCGGCGCCCACCGGGGTCATGAACACGCCGCCGACCTTGTCGACTTCCTTGGCCACCGCCAGTGCCGACGAGGACAAGGTGCACCCCTGGAAGAACCGCGCGCCGTCCTGCTGGATGGCTTCCTGGACCTTGCGCACCGCCTTGCCGGCGTTGCCTTCGGTGTCGATGACCTTGTAGTTCAACGGGCGACCCAGCACCTGCGGGTACTGCTCCACCGCCAGGCGCGAACCCATGTCGGCAAACTTGCCATAGCTGGCAAACGCGCCAGACATGGACTTGAGGCCGTAAAAGGTAAAGGGCTCGGCGGCGAATGCCGAGCGCACGCTCAGCGGGAGGCTGAGGGCGGCTGCGGCGGTGAGACTGGCTTTCAACAACGTACGACGCTGCATGGGGTGACTCCCTGGTTTAGTTATTGGCAGGAGTGGCAATGGCGATACGGTGGAGCAAGGGCCTGTGGGCAGGCCTGTTATTGGATGAAACGATGTGTGGTTGAAATGCAGCCCACATGTGGGAGGTGGCTTGCCTCCGATAGCGGTGTGTCAGTCGACATTAATGTTGAATGTGCTGGCGTCATCGGGGGCAAGCCCCCTCCCACATGGGGTCTGTGGTGTTCTTTAAGAGTGATCGAACTCCAGTAGAAAATGCGGGCTGACCTGGCCTTCAAGGGCGGTCATGTGGTGTTCGGCATCGCACATGTGTTCATGCATCAAGCTGCGTACCGCGCTTTCATCCCCGGCACGAAAGGCGATCAGCAACTGCTTGTGATAATCCAGGTTGGCCGCGTCGAACTGCTTGCGCTTGGGCTTGTAGGCTTTTTTCAGCACCACCAGGTCGCGCAGCAGGTCGTTGAGAAACTGCGCCATGAAACTCAGCAGCGGGTTGGGGCAGGCCTTGGCCAGCAGGTTGTGGAACTCCAGCTCCGCCAGGCGTTGTTCGCGCTGGCCGGCCTCGCTGTCTTCCGGGGCGCTGCAGAAGTCCACGTTGTCTTGCAGGGCCTGGTAGTCGTCTTCGCTGAGGCGCCCGAGCACCGACACCGCCAGTTCCACTTCGATGACTTTGCGCAGTTGGTACACCTGTTCGCCGTCCAGGTGCTGGAAGTGCAGGTAGTTGCGCAATGCGCGGCTGGCCGGTTCGGTGCCGGCCTGGTTCAGGTAGGCGCCACCGCTGGGGCCGGTGCGGGTGCTCACCAGGCCTTCCACTTCCAGGGCCTTGAGTGCTTCGCGGGCAGAGCCCTTGGAGCACTGGAAGCTTTCCATCAACTCACGTTCGGTGGGCAGGCGGTCGCCGGGCTTCAAGGCGTCGGTGACGATGGAGCGCTTGACCGACTCGACAATCACATCGGACAGCTTCTGGCGTTTGCGTCGTAGCGGGCGGCTTAGCATGGGTTCGATTTATCGTATTAATGCGGATAAATAGCACTTAATAACGATCGACCCCCAACGTCAACGCCGGGTGTCGTTTTTGAGGACAACAGGTCGCAAACAGGGGGTTACTGTCCTTCGGCGGAATCCAGGCAGCGCGTGGAGCGTGGAGGTTGCTTGCCGTAGATCAGGAAGTCGCCCACCCAGCGGTTGATGCAACTGCTGGAGTCTTGTGTGGACGAGTCTTTCAGGCGCAGTTGTTCAACGAAGGGCGCCGCCATTTCGCTCGCGTGCGCGTTGACCAGTACCATGCGCGTGACCCGCTCGGGGAACAGCGTGGCGTAGCGGTTGCCCAGGCGTGCGCTGTCGGCATTGCCCAGGTAACGCAATTGAGCTTCCCCGAGTTGGGTACGTACGAACTCCAGGTCCTGGGCTGCCTGCTCGATGCCATTGTCGGTACTGAGGTCGCGGGTGCTGAGCTCGATGACGTCATAACGGTCGACCAGCCGGCGATAGGCTGGGTGGGAGTGGGAGCCCCACAGGCTGGCCAGGTGGATGACGAAGGTGCCGACCTGAGTCTTCTTGGCCGCGTCGCCGGCCTGGGCAATGATCACCCCTTCACGGTTCAACGGGTCGCGGGCCCCGACGCGGGTTACGTACAAGCGCAACCTGCCCTGGCGGGGTGCGGCATAATTGCGCGGTACGCTCACGGTGCCGCATTGGGTCCGTTCCAGTACCGCAGGGTCCAGGCGTTCAATGGAGGGCAGGGGACAGTCCAGCAACCAGTCGATGGCAGTGGGTGGGATCAACGGCTGGGCTGTAGCAAGGTTTGCCATCAGCCAGAGGCAGGCGCCCGTCAGGTGTTTTGCAGAAGTCATCGAGAGGTCCCGGGCAACCGTGTGATAGCGGCTTTTTTACCAAGGACCTTGGGTCGAAGAATGTAGGCTGAAAGAACGTCTGTTGTATGAAATTGGAGTTTTGTTTATCGGATCTCCGTCTGCCAGCCACCACCCAGTGCTTTGTACAGGGCGATACTGGCCTGTAGGCGTGACAAGCGCAGTTGCACGTTCTGGTCCTGGGCCGCGTACAGGGTGCGCTGGGTTTCCAGCACGGTGAGCAGGTCTTCGGCGCCGGCCTGGTAGCGGCTTTCGGCAATCTGGAACGCCGTCTGCGCCTGTTGCAGTTCTTCACGCTGCCATTCGCGTTGCTGGTCGAGGCGGGTGATGCTGCTGAGGGCTTTTTCCACATCGGCAAAACCGTTGATGATCGCGCCGCGATAGGTTTGCAGCAGTTCATCCTGGCGGGCGCGGGCCTTGTCGCGTTCAGCGCTTAAACGGCCGTTGTTGAAGATCGGGCCGACCAGGCCGGCGGTCAGCGTGTAGTAGGGGCTGCGCAGGATATCCAGGGCCTTGTAGGCATCCGAGCCCAGGGTTGCGCCCAGGGTGATGGCAGGCAGCATGGCGGCGCGGGCCACGGTGACGTCGGCCTGTGCCGCCGCCAGTTGTGCTTCGGCCTTGGCGAGGTCGGGGCGGCGGCTGAGCAGTTGGCTGGGCATGCCCGCGCCGATGGTTGGCCAGGTCAGCGCCTGGAAGCTCTCGGAGCCCAGGTCCAGGCCTTGTACCGGCTGGCCGAGCAGGGCGGCCAGGGTGATCCGCGATTCTTCGCTCAGTTGCTGGATCAGCGGCAATTGGCGTTGCTGGCTGGCCACCAGGCTTTTTTGCTGGGCCAGTTCCAACGCGGTGGCGGAGCCGGCGTCATAGCGGGTCTGCACCAGCGCGAGCACGTTGCGCGCATTGGCCAGGTTCAGCTCGGCAATCTGCTCGCGCTGCCGGGCGGCCAGGGTTTGCGCGTAGCGGTCGGCGACGCTGCTGAGCAGGGTCAGTTCCACCGTGGCCCGGTCGAACGCGCTGGCGCGCAGACTCTGTAAGGCGCTGTCGCGGGCGGCGGCGCGGCCACCCCAGAAGTCCACCTCGTAACTGGCGGTGAGGTTGGCGCTGTAGTTATCGACGGTATCATCGCTGCGTGTTGCGTCCAGGTCCGGGCCACCCGGGCCGCGCAGCAATTTCTGGCGGCTGGTGGCGAGGTTGAATTTCACCTCCGGCAGCAGCGGCGCGCCGGCGATCACTGCGCTGGCCTGGGCCTGGCGCACGCGGGCCGTGGCGGCGGCCACGTCGAAGCTGTCCCGGCGGGCCTGGTCGACCAGGCGATTGAGCTGCGGGCTGCCGAACTGGGTCCACCATTGCTGCTGGGTGGCCTGGGCGGCGCTGCGCTCGGTATATTGCCAGGCAGCCGGCGGTGCAATGCCGCTGTCGATGGCAGGCGGGTTGCCGGTGCAGGCGCTGAGCAATACGCAGAGGCCGGGCAGGTAAAGGGATCGTTTATTCACTGGTCAACGCCTTGACCGGATCGAGCCGGGCAGCTTTACGGGCCGGCATAAAGCCGAATACGACGCCGGTGACAAGGGCGCAACCGAATGCACCGAACACCGCCACCAGGGAAAACTGCACCGCCACCTTGGCCAGCACCAGCACGCCGCCCACCAACAGCGCGAGGGCGATGCCGCACAGGCCGCCGACCACCGAAAGCATCACTGCTTCGGTGAGGAACTGACGCAGGATGTCGCGCTGGCGTGCGCCGGTGGCCATGCGGATACCGATTTCACGGGTACGCTCGCGTACAGTCATCAACATGATGTTCATCACGCCAATGCCGCCCACCAACAGGGAAATCGCGGCAATCGAACCGAGCATCAGCGACAGTGTGTTCTGCGTGCGCGCCTCGGCCTGGATCATCGCGGCGTTGTTGGTCAGCTCATAGTCGCGCTTGCCGTTGTGCAGCTTTTGCATCAACTGGTCGATGGCCACCTCGGCCTCGCGGACCTTGCGCGCGTCCGCCGCGGCGATCACCACATACTCGGGGTTGTAGCTGCCGAACAGGCGCACGCTGGCGGCGGTGTAAGGGATGGCAACGCGATCGTCGCTGTCCTTGTTGCCGGAGCTGGCGCCTTTTTCCGCCAGCACGCCGATCACCTGGAATGGCACGTTTTCAATCAGGATGTACTGGCCGATGGGGTCGACCTCGCCCTTGAACAGCTTCTCGCGCACACGATGACCAATTACCGCCACGGTGGCAGCGGCACGCTCGTCGGCGGCAGTGAAATAATTGCCCTCGACCACCGGCCAATTGAAAATCTCCGGGAAGTTGGTGTCGTTGCCGCCCACGTAAGCCATGTAGTCGACATTGCCGAAACGCACCCCGGCTTCGTTGCCGTTGACCGGCATGATGCGCTGCACCTGCGGCAGGGCCGCCAGCGCATGCACGTCATCGAGCGTCACGATCCCCAGCGGCGTGCGCGGATTCGGCGATGAACCGCTGAGGTAGATGATGTTGGAGCCGAACGCCCCCATCTGCGCCATGACCTGGCGCTTGCTGCCTTCGCCTACCGCCAGCATCACCACCACTGACGCCACGCCGATGATGATGCCCAGCAGGGTCAGCGCGGTGCGGAAGCGGTTGATCCACATCACACGCCAGGCAGCTTGCACCGCGTCCACCAGTTCGGCTTTCCAGGCGCCATTGTGCTCGGCGCCGTCGGCCAGGCGCTGGCGCAGGTCCACGGCTTGCAGGGCCCCGGTGGTGGCTACGGGCCTGGTGTCGCTGTCGTTGGCCGAGTCACTGATGATCAAGCCATCGCGAATTTCGATGATACGGTTGGCCCGCGCAGCCACTTCGCGGTCGTGGGTAATCAGGATCACTACGTGGCCCTGGCTGGCCAGTTCGTCCAACAGGGTCATGACCTCGGCGCCGCTGTGGCTGTCGAGGGCGCCGGTGGGTTCGTCGGCGAGGATGATATGGCCGCCGTTCATCAACGCACGGGCGATGGACACTCGCTGCTGCTGGCCGCCGGACAGCTGGTGCGGACGGTTGCCGGTGCGCTCGGCCAGGCCCAGGCGGGTGAGCAGGGCGTTGGCGCGGGCATGGCGTTCGGCGGCGCTGATGCCGGCGTAGATCGCCGGCATCTCGACGTTTTCCTGGGCCGAGCCCGAGGGGATCAGGTGGTAGCCCTGGAACACAAAACCAAAGGCTTCGCGGCGCAGCCAGGCCAGTTCGTCGCTGTCCAGGTGCGCGACGTTTTCCCCGGCGAACAGGTAGTCGCCGGTGCTGGGGCGGTCAAGGCAACCGAGGATGTTCATCAACGTGGACTTGCCGGAGCCGGAGGCACCGACGATGGCGACGAATTCCCCGGCATGGATCGCCAGGTCGATGCCGCGCAACACGTCGACCTGCGGGCTGTCGCCGCCGCCGTAGGACTTGCGGATGTCCTTGAGTTCGATCAGGGGCGTGTTCACCTCAACCCCCGTTGCCATCGGCCGGGCCGACCAGCAGTTGATCACCTTCGTTCAGGCCGTCGAGTACCTGCACGCGCAAGCGGTCGCTGATGCCGACCTGCACCTGGCGCTGCTCGATACGGCCATTCTTGCCCACCACCCGGGCGATCTGCTGGTTGGCGTTGGCCGTGCCCTGTAGCGCAGCGATCGGCGCCGTCAGCGTATCCTGGGCCTGGCTGGCGACGAAAAATACCTGGGCGGTCATTTCCGCCATCAACGCGTTGTCGCTGTTGTCCACATCCAGCAACACGGTGTACAGCACCACGCGGCCGCTGCCGCTTTTATTCGAACTGTTGGGGCTGCCGCTGCCCTGGGTTTCGTTCAACGGCTTGGGCGGGATCGGCAGGATCTGCCGCACGGTGCTGGTCCAGCGCCGGTTGCCGCCGCTCAGGGTGGTGAAATAGGCGGTCATGCCCGGTTTGACGTGGCCGATATCAGCTTCCGAGACTTGCGCCCAGACGGTCATCGGCGACAGCTTGGCGATCCGCAGGATCAACGGTGTCTGCTGCTGCGCGTTGAGGGTCTGGCCGACCCGTGCGTCCACCGCGACCACGGTGCCGGTCATCGGCGCATAAATCCGCGTGTAGCCCAACTCGGCTTCATCACTGCGCAGGCTGGCCTGGGCTTGCAGGATCTGCGCCTGGAACATATCGACCCGGGCCTGGGTGGCGCTCAGTTCCGCCTTGGCGGTTTGTACGTCTTCCTCGCGGGTGGCGTTGCCGGCGACCAGGCGCTGCTGGCGCTGGTATTTCTGGCGCGCCAGTTCGTGCTGGGCCTTTTGCTCCTGCAACTGGGCCTTGAGGTTTTCGATGGCGTAGCGGCTGGCGTCGAGCTTGGCCTTCTGCGTGGACGGGTCGATCTCCACCAGCAGTTGGCCTTCCTGCACCTGGTCGCCGGCCTCGACGTGGATCTTGCGGATCTGCCCCGATGCCTGGGCGCCCACGTCCACATAACGACGCGGTTGCAGGGTGCCCAGGGCGGTCACGCTGTTTTCGATATTGCCGCGGGTGACGCTGACGGTGGTGAGGGTGTCACGCCCCGGCGGCAGCACCTGCCAGGCCGCGACGGCGATAATGGGGATCAGGCACGCGATAACGAGCAAGGCGCGTCGGGCGGGTCGAGGGCGTTTCATGCGTGGGTTTCCAGCCAGGAAAGTTCGGACCGCAGTTGCGGGGAGCTGACAAGTAAACGAGAGAATTGCGCGGGGATTTAGGCGGTTACATAAGCAGTTACAGCTCCCTTGAAGAAAAAAATCGTCCGTTGATGCGAGTCTGCTTTAAAAGTAGATGAGAATTACTATAAATTGCACACACTCAAACTGCCATCACCTGAACGCTGTCTTTTTTGCACCCGGGGACCTAATGCCGCCACCCCGCGGCCGGGAGTCATGTTGGAAAACTACTATCGCGAGCTGGTGTGTTTCCTCAACGCCAAGCTGGGCAACCGTCAGGTGGCCGAGGATGTGGTGCATGACGCGTATGTCCGGGTGCTGGAACGTTCCAGCGACACTCCCATCGAACAACCCCGTGCCTTTTTATACCGCACCGCGCTTAACCTGGTGATTGACGGCCACCGGCGCAACGCCCTGCGGCAGGTCGAACCGCTGGACGTACTCGATGCCGAAGAACGCTTTGCCAGCAGTTCGCCGCACACCACCCACGACCACGGCCAGCGCCTGGAACTGCTCGAACGCGCCCTGGCCGAGCTGCCGCCGGCCTGTCGCGACAGCTTCCTGCTGCGCAAACTCGACGGCCTCACTCACCTGCAGATCGCCGAACGCCTGTGCATTTCCCGCGCCCTTGTGGAAAAACACATCGTCAACGCCATGAAGCACTGCCGGGTGCGCATGCGCGAGTGGGAAGCGAACTGATCAATGATTGGTTAAATTTTATTTCACTGTCCTCGTTTCCTATCAACACACGGCCTGATGTGCAGGCCTTGAAAGGTATTCCCGCCCCACCGCCAAGGGGCTTATCCAGAGGACACTGGAATGACACAGGCAATTGCTTCGCCCGCGGTTCACGACCTGATCGGTATCGGTTTCGGCCCTTCGAACCTGGCGCTGGCCATCGCCCTGCAGGAGCGCGAAAAGGCCCAGGGCAAACTGGACGTGCTGTTCCTGGACAAGCAGGCCGACTACCGCTGGCACGGCAATACCCTGGTCACCCAGAGCGAGCTGCAGATTTCGTTCCTCAAGGATCTGGTGACCCTGCGCAACCCCACCAGCCCGTACTCTTTCGTCAATTACCTGAAAGCCCACGACCGCCTGGTGGAGTTCATCAACCTGGGCACCTTCTACCCGTGCCGCATGGAGTACAACGATTACCTGCGCTGGGTCGCCGGCCAGTTCCAGGCCCAGGCGCGCTACGGCGAGGAGGTGCTGGCCATCGAGCCGATCCTGCACCAGCAGCAGGTCGAAGCCCTGCGCGTGATCTCCCGCGATGCACTGGGCGAGCAGCATGTGCGCACCACTCGTTCGGTGGTGGTCAGCGCCGGTGGCACGCCACGTATTCCCGAGGCGTTCAACGCGCTCAAAGGCGACAGCCGGGTGTTCCACCATTCCCAATACCTGGAGCGCATGGCCAGCCAGCCGTGTGTCGACGGCAAGGCCATGCGCATCGCCATCATCGGCGGCGGCCAGAGTGCGGCCGAAGCCTTTATCGACCTGAACGACAGCTTCCCGTCGGTGCAGGTCGACATGATCCTGCGCGGCTCGGCGCTCAAGCCGGCCGATGACAGCCCGTTCGTCAACGAAGTGTTCTCGCCGGCCTTTACCGACCTGGTGTTCCAGCAGGAGGGCGCCGAGCGCGAGCGCCTGGTGGCCGAGTACCAGAACACCAACTATTCGGTGGTGGACCTGGACCTGATCGAGCGCATCTACGGCATTTTCTACCGCCAGAAAGTTTCCGGCATCGCCCGCCAGGCGTTCCGCACCATGACCGTGGTCGAGAAGGCCACGCCGGGCCCGCTGGGCATCGAGTTGGCTCTACGCAACAACGCCAACGGCGAAACCTGCCTCAACCATTACGACGCGGTGATCCTGGCCACCGGCTACGAGCGCCAGACGCACCGCGCCTTGCTCGCGCCGCTGGAAGACTACCTGGGCGACTTCGATGTAGCGCGCGACTACCGCATCGTCACCGACGAGCGATGCAACGCCGGCATCTACATCCAGGGTTTCAGCCAGGCCAGCCACGGTTTGAGCGACACCTTGCTGTCGGTGCTGCCGATCCGCGCCGATGAAATTGCGGCGTCGTTGTATGCCCTGGACCGTGGGCGCGGCAAGGGGCGCTCGGTGCAGGACCTGTTGCTTGCCACCGCCAGCTGACCAACTGCGCTTGTGACCGGGAGGGCTGCCTGATACTGTACAAAAAACCAGTATCGGTAGCCCTCCATGCAGTTGATCGAAAAACTCAGCATTCTCGCCGACGCCGCCAAGTACGACGCGTCCTGCGCCAGCAGTGGCGCGCCCAAGCGCAGTTCCGAGGGCAAGACGGGGCTGGGTTCCACCGATGGCATGGGCATCTGCCACAGCTATACGCCGGACGGGCGTTGCGTGTCGTTGCTCAAGGTGCTGCTCACCAACTTCTGTCTCTACGACTGCCAGTACTGCGTCAACCGCCGCTCCAGCGACGTGCCACGCGCACGGTTCAGCCCGGAGGAGGTGGTGACCCTGACCCTGGATTTCTATCGGCGCAATTGCGTCAGCGGGCTGTTTCTCAGCTCCGGCATCATCCGTTCGTCCGACTACACCATGGAGCAGTTGGTTCGCGTGGCCAAGCTGCTGCGCGAAGAGCACGACTTTCGCGGCTATATCCACCTCAAGACCATTCCCGACGCGGACCCGGCGCTGATCGCCGAGGCCGGGCGCTATGCCGACCGGCTGAGCGTGAACATCGAGCTGCCCACCGAGGCCAGCCTGCAGACCCTGGCGCCGGAAAAAAAGATCGTCTCGATCAAGCAGGCCATGCAGACCATCTACACTGGCGAGCAGACGGTCCGTAACGAACCGCGTGCACCGCGTTTTGCCCCGGCCGGGCAGAGCACGCAACTGATCGTCGGCGCCGACGACACCGATGACAGCACCATCCTCCACGGTGCCGAGGCGTTGTACGGCAACTTCAAGCTGCGTCGCGTGTATTACTCGGCGTTCAGCCCCATCCCCAACAGCCCGAAAAGCGTGCCCTTGGCCGCGCCGCCGCTGATGCGCGAGCACCGCTTGTACCAGGCCGATTTCCTGTTGCGCAGCTATGGGTTCAACGCCAATGAGCTGTTCAAAGGTCCCGGCCACCTGGCCCTGGACATCGACCCCAAGCTGGCCTGGGCCCTGGACAACCGCGATGTGTTCCCCCTGGACCTGAATCGCGCCGAACCGACCTTGATCGCACGCATTCCAGGCATTGGCCTGCGCACCACCCAGCGCCTGGTGGACCTGCGCCGCGAACGCAAGATCCGCTTCGAAGACCTGGCGCGCATGCGCTGCGTGCTGGCCAAGGCCAAGCCGTTTTTCATCACCAGCGACTACCATCCGCAACAGGCCGACAGCACCAGCGTGCTGTTGCGCGAGCAACTGCGCGACCGCCCGCAACCCGAGCAGATGGGGTTGTGGGGGTGATCAGCCTGGAATGCGACAACCTGTTCGCCACCTGGCGCGACCAGGCACGCTGGCTGCTCAGCCATCAGGTCGACCCCAGTCAGGTGAGCTGGGGCGAGGCGGAGGTGGCGGACCTGTTTGCCACTGACCAGTCGATTCCCGAGGCGCCCGGGCCTTTCCAGACGCGAGTGCCCAAGGCCCTGCTGGAACTGCTGGAATCGGCTGCCTGCTACCACGGCGACCAACGCTGGAGCCTGCTGTATGAGGTGCTGTGGCGCGTCAGCCATGGCGACCGCACCGCGATGCTGGCCGGGGACAAGCTGGGCAGCGAGTTGCAGCGGCGGATCAAGCAGGTCAGCCGCGAGGCGCACCACCTGCATGCATTTGTGCGGTTTATCGCGCTGCCGGCGGGAGCGGGGCCGGAACTGCCGGAATACGTGGCCTGGCATGAACCGGCCCATGACATCCTGAAATCCGCCAGCCAACATTTTATCGGGCGCATGGGCCGTCATCGCTGGATGATCGCCACGCCGTTGGATGGGGTTTACTACGATGGCGAGCAGTTGATCCACCAGCGCGAGTGCCCCGAGGCGTGGCGGCAGTTGGCGCAGAATGTCGAGGACCCCCATAGCGCGATGTGGCTGACCTATTACAGCCATATCTTCAACCCGGCACGGTTGAACCCCAAGGTGATGGAAGGGCATTTGCCCAGCCGGTTCTGGAAGAACCTGCCGGAGGGCAAGTTGATACCGGGGTTGATCAGCGAGGCGCGGACGGGAAAGCAGAAGGATGGGCAGGCCAGGCTGATTGGCACCAAGCCTGGCAAGAGAATCTTAAGCGGGCAGGGTTGAATATGTGGGAGGGGGCTTGCCCCCGATGAGGGAGTGTCAGTCACAGATGCATAGACTGACACACTGCTATCGGGGGCAAGCCCCCTCCCACATTCGATCGGCAGTGTTTTGGAGAGATAAGTTCAGGCCAACTCGGTGGCGGTGTTCTTGACCACTGCCAATTCCGGATGCGCCACCAACTTATCGATGTGCAACTCATCATTGTTCAGCCAGGTCTCTGTCAACACCCGGTAATGCTCCATGTCCCGGCAACGCATGCGCAGGCTGTAGTCGAACGGCCCGCTGATCAGCTGGCATTCGAACACCTGCGGGCAGGCCTTCACACAGGCTTCGAAGGCCTTTTGCGCTGAGCGCCCGCTTTGGTTGGACAAGGCCACCAGCACCAGCAATGACAAGCCTGGCGAGACCATCTGCACATCGATGATCGCCCCATACCCACGGATCACCCCGCGCCGCTCCAGCTTGCGCACCCGTTCCAGGCAGGGCCGGGGCGTGAGGTGTACCAGCGACGAGAGCTTTTCGTAGGTGATGCGCCCCTGATGGCGCAGCACTTCGATAATGGCTTCATCGATGCGGTCCAGCGCAGGGGAGGAATGGGGTCCGTTGGCCTTGGTATCCATGGGTTTCACTTCAAACGGTTGGAAAGAAATTGCTGCAGGCGCTCACTGCGGGGGTGGTCGAGGATCCTGGCGTCGCCTTGTTCCTCAACCTTGCCCTGGTGCAAGAACAGCACTTGGCTGGACACCTGGCGGGCAAAGCCCATTTCGTGGGTGACCATCAGCATGGTACGACCTTCCTCAGCCAACGTCTGTATGACTTTGAGGACTTCTCCTACAAGTTCTGGGTCGAGCGCGGAAGTCGGCTCATCGAACAGGATGATCTCCGGCTCCATCGCCAAGGCCCGGGCAATCGCCACGCGCTGCTGCTGGCCGCCGGACAGGAACGCCGGGTACTGATCCGCCACGCGGCCCGGCAGGCCGACCTTGTCCAGGTACAGGCGTGCGCGTTTTTCCGCCTCGGCGGCGCTCACGCCCAGCACCCGGCGCGGGGCCATGGTGATATTTTCCAGCACGGTCATGTGGCTCCACAGGTTGAAGTGCTGGAACACCATGGCCAGGCGTGTACGCAGGTTCTGCAGTTGGGCCTGGTGCGGCGCGCGTGTGCCGGCGCGGCCTTGCTGCATTTCGATGCTGATGCCGTCCAGGGTGATCACCCCGGCGTCCGGCTGTTCGAGGAAGTTGATGCAGCGCAGCATCGTGCTTTTGCCGGAGCCGCTGGCGCCGATCAGGCTGATCACATCGCCATTGCGCGCATTCAGCGATACGCCCTTGAGCACTTCGTGTTCGCCGTAGCGTTTGTGGATGCCTTCGACTTGCAGCTTGATAGCGGTGGTGGCGGGTGTGGCAACGGGTTCGTCAACGGGATAAGTGGCCAGGGCCTGCGCGGACTGATTCATGGGTTAGCCTCGGGTAGGAACAAGAAAACGCATCCAGCGACGTTCGGCCAGTCGGAACAGGCCCACCAGTGCAAAGGACAGCAGCATGTAGAGCAGGGCGGCGATGCCGAAGGCCTGGAACGTCAGGAACGTCTCGGCATTGGCGTCGCGGGCCACCTTGAGGATGTCGGCGACGGTGGCGGTAAACGCCAGGGAGGTTGCGTGCAGCATCAGGATCATTTCATTGCTGTAGGCCGGCAATGCGCGGCGCAAGGCCGCAGGCACCACCACAAACAGGTTCAGCCGCCAGCCATGCAAACCATAGGCGCGGGCCGCTTCGATTTCGCCGTGGGGAATATTGCGGATCGCCCCGGCGAAGATTTCCACGGTGTAGGCGCAGGTGTTGAGCACGAAGGCCAGCAGGGTGCAGTTCAGCGCGTTGCGAAAAAACTGGTTGAGCAGGGCGTTGTCCTGCACCACTTCCAGGCTGTACAGCCCGGTGTAGCAAATCAGCAGTTGGATATACAGCGGCGTCCCGCGGAACAGGTAGGTGTAGACCTCTACCGGCCAGCGCAGCCAGAAGTGCTCGGAAACCCTTGCCAGTGCCAGTGGAATCGACAGCACGAAGCCGAACACCACCGAGATGATGAACAGCCACAGGGTCATGGCCACGCCGGACAGCCCCGCGCCATCGCTGAACAGGTAGGCCAGGCCGTATTGCTGGAACAGTTCGATCATCGCGCCATCCCCTTGATGCCGAGGTTGTAGCGCCGTTCGAGGCGCTTGAAGATGCGGTTGGAGAGGGTGGTGATCACCAGGTACACCAGGCCGGCGAGGATCAGGAAGTACAGCGGCTCGTTGGTGGTCTTGCCGGCGTTCTGCGCGGCCTTGACCAGATCCGACAGGCCGATGATCGACACCAGGGCCGTGGATTTGAGCAGCACCAGCCAGTTATTGCCCAGGCCCGGCAGGGCAAAACGCATCAACTGCGGGAACAGCACCAGGTGAAAACGCTGCCAGCGGCTCAGCCCATAGGCGGTCGCCGCTTCCAGTTGGCCGACCGGCACGCTGAGGATCGCGCCCCGGAAGTTCTCGGTGAAATACGCGCCGTAGATGAAGCCCAGGGTGACGACGCCTGCGGTAAACGGGTCGATTTCAAAGTAGCCCCAGCCGAACATTTCGCTCAGGTCGTTTAGCCACAGTTGCAGGCTGTAGAAAATCAGCAGGATCAGCACCAGGTCCGGCACGCTGCGGATCAGCGTGGTGTAGAGCGTGGCCGGTACCCGCAGCCATTTGGCGCTGGAGAGCTTGGCGCCGGCGGCGATCAGGCCAAGGGCGAGGCTCAGGGCCAGGGCGAGGAAGGACAGCTTGAGCGTCATCCACGCACCCTGGGCGAGCATCGGGCCGTAGCCCTGCAAGTTGAGGAATTCATTCATGGAAATGATCTCGATGGAGCACAGAGATTGACTGTGGACGCTGCCTTTTGTGGGAGGGGGCTTGCCCCCGATAGAGGTGTATCAGTGCCAAATCAGTTGACTGACCCACCGCTATCGGGGGCAAGCCCCCTCCCACACAAGCAAGTTTCCACAGCGAGGTCAGAGCATCACTCGTGGTAGATATCCTGATCACCGAAGTACTTCTTCTGGATCTGCGCGTAAGTGCCATCCGCCTGCACGGCAGCGATACCCTTGTTGATCAGCGTGCGCAGTTCCTGGTCGTTCTTGCGCAGGCCCATGGCGATGTCCAGGGGCAGGGTCGGGTCCTTGAAGGCCGGGCCGGTCTTGAAGTCGGCACCTTCGGGCTTGGACAGGAAGTTGAGCTGGGCTTCGAGCTTGTCGGTCAGGGTCGCGTCGAGGCGGCCGTTCTGCAGGTCGGCGTAGTTCTGGTCCTGGGACTGGTACGCCTTGATCTGCGCGCCAAGCCTGGCCAGGTGCGCACGGGCATAGGCCTCCTGCAACGAACCTTGCAGTACGCCGACCTGCTTGCCCTTGAGGGATTGCGGGGTGTCGCCGAAGTCAGCGCTCTTGCGGGTGATCACCGAGGTCGGGCTGAGGAACAGCCGGTCACTGAAGTCGATGATTTTTTCACGGGCGGGGGTGACGGCCATGGACGACATGATCGCGTCGAACTTGCGCGCACGCAGGGCCGGGATCATGCCGTCGAATTCGTTGTGGACCCAGGTGCATTTCACTTCGAGCTTGGCGCAGATCGCGTTGCCCAACTCGATATCGAAGCCTTGCAGGCTGCCGTCGGCGGCCACCGATTCGAAGGGTGGGTATTCGGGGAATACGCCGAAGCGGATTTCTTTCCAGTCCTGGGCGTGGGCGGCGCTTGCGCAGAGTGGCAACAGCAGCGCGGCGAAGAGTGATCGCAATGGAGTCATGTGCAGGTCCCTATATTTTGTAATTGATGTCAGGGCAGTGAATAACTGGGAGCAGAGAATGCTTCATGATGGTGCGTTTTTTGTGTCGTTTACCCCGTGCACAAAGCGCGAATTGCGCTGTTAAAACTGGCAATGCAGCGGAATCGGCTGTGACACCCGCTGAATCGGCTTTTCATCCCTGAAAAATCGGCCTGCCATCGACGCAAAGCAGCAGGCCAGAGCGGTCTCAGGCACGCCTTTTCTGCTGTACGCCGGGCTGCCGGGCCAGGCGTGCGAACAGGTCTTTGGGATCGGCCAGGTCCGGCACCAGTTCAAGTGTGCTGCCCACATCCAGCGCTTTTGCGACGTCCATTACGTAGCGCAGTGCCGAGTAGTCTTCGATGGCGAAACCCACCGAGTCGAACAGCGTGACCTGGCGCGCATTCTCGCGGCCTGGCTGCTGGCCGTTGATCACTTGCCACAGCTCGGTCACCGGCGAATCTTCCGGCATGTGCTGGATTTCACCTTCGATACGGCTTTGTGGTTCGTACTCGACGATCACGCGGGCGCGCTCGACGATACGTCGGTCCAGTTCGGTCTTGCCTGGGCAGTCGCCGCCGACGGCGTTGAGGTGCATGCCGGGCTCGATCATGTCGTCGGTGAGGATGGTGGCGTAGGCCTTGTCGGCGGTGACGGTGGTGACGATGTCGGCGCCTTTGACGGCCTCGGCCACGCTGCCGGCCAGGACCACTTTGATTGCCGGGAAGGCTTTGAGGTTGGCCGCCAGCTTGGCGGTGGCCTTGGCGTCGATATCGAACAGGCGGATTTCATTGATGCCGAGCATGGCGTGGAAGGCCAGGGCCTGGAACTCGCTCTGCGAGCCGTTGCCGATCAGCGCCATGCTGCGGCTGTTCTCGCGGGCCAGGTAGCGGGCGACCAGCGCCGAGGTGGCGGCGGTGCGGATCGCGGTGGTCAGGGTCATTTCCGCCAGCAGCACCGGCAGGCCGGTATCGACATCGCCCAGCGCACCGAAGGCCATCACGGTGAGCATGCCGGCCAGGGTGTTTTTCGGGTGGCCGTTGACGTACTTGAACGCATACAGCGACGCGTCGGACACCGGCATCAGCTCGATCACGCCGTCCGGCGAGTGGTTGGCCAGGCGCGCGCATTTCTCGAAATCCTGCCAGCGCAGGTAGTCGGCGCGAATGTACTCGGCCATCTCGGTGATGCAGGTGGGCAGGCCTTTTTGCGAGACCAGGTAGCAGAGATCGTTGACGTCGATATAGCGGGTCATGGCAAGACTCCTTATTGAAATGAGGGACGGGCAGGCAGGTGCACTTCCGCCAGCATGCAGCGGGCACTGCCGCCGCCGATGCGTTCGATGTTGTCGATGTTCACCACCACCGGCCGGGTGTGGCGTTCTATGTGTTGGCGCTGGGTCGGTTGCAGGGCGCCCCAGGCGCTGGCCGACATCACCAGCAGCGGCTGGCCGTCGCGGTCGTGGACTTCGAGCATGTTGCCGGCGAAGGCTTCCAACTGGTCGAAGTCGAGGGCGACGATGTCCTTGCCAGTGTCGCGCAGGGAGCGCTCCAGGGCCTGGCGCTCATCGGCAATCGGCAGGGCTTGCAGGCACACCACCGAGAGGTCGCGGCCGACGCTCATCATCACGTTGCTGTGGTAGATCGGCGCGTGGTGGCGGTCGACCGCATGGAACACGCAGAGCTGGTAGTCGAGGCGTTCGGCGAACTGGCGCAGGGCGTCGTGGTGAGTGCGCCCGGAGTGGCAGGCGTAGCTGATGCGGTGCTGGCGGTCGAGCACCATGCTGCCGGTGCCTTCGAGGAAGATGTTCTGTTGTTCGAGGTGGCTGAGGTCGATGGTGTCCTTGACCGTAAATCGCTGTTCCAACACTTGCAGCACGCCTTTGTC
Source organism: Pseudomonas sp. NFPP24 (assembly GCF_900112095.1). Classification (NCBI taxonomy): domain Bacteria; kingdom Pseudomonadati; phylum Pseudomonadota; class Gammaproteobacteria; order Pseudomonadales; family Pseudomonadaceae; genus Pseudomonas; species Pseudomonas sp. NFPP24. The sequence goes on along the minus strand of NZ_FOKD01000003.1, from coordinate 356,930 downwards.
GCGTTCCAGTCGTCGGTTCTGGCCTTCCATCGGGTACAGCACCAGGCTGCCGTCGGCGTGGCTGCTCCACCAGTTGTTGGGGAAGATCGAGTCGGGGGTGTGCGGCGCCGGGGTGTCCTGCACCACCAGAACCTCCACGCCGTGATTGCGCAGGGTGGTGACATAGCCGTCGAACTCCTCCAGCGCTTTCTGCTGTGCGTGGAGCGGGTCGAGGGGCGGGCGTTGGAAACGGTTGTTGATCGCGGTGTCCGGGTTGAAGGCAAAGCGCGCCGGGCGAATCATCAAGACGGTGTTGGTGGTTTGCATGGGGGCACGAATTCCATGAGGTGAGCAGTGCGGCTATTTTGTGGGTTGTGCGGGATGAATCCCGGCTGAAACCGAGGGGTGGTTCAGCCGGGAAAGCTGAAAAGTGGGGTAGGGCAGCCGAATCGGCTGCCGGAGTGAAATGCACGCAACCTGTGGGAGGGGGCTTGCCCGCGACAGCGGTGGGTCAGCCAGAAAATCTATATCTGAAAGCATGCTATCGGGGGCAAGCCCCCTCCCACATGGGTAGAGTGGTGTTTGTTGCAGCTGTGTCAGCCAGGAGGAATTATGTCTACCGTCGTTCGTTTAGCCCAAGCCACCGATGCCGAGGGCATCAGCCAGGTCATCCTGGCCGCCCTGCACAGCAGCAATGCGCGGGACTATCCGGCGCATGTGATTGCGCGGGTTGCCGCTAACTTCACGCCGGAGGCGGTGCTGGAACTGCTCAAGCGACGCGTGGTGCTGGTAGCGATTCAGGATCAGGTGATCGTCGCCACCGCAGCGCTGGATGCGAATGTGGTGCGCTCGGTATTCGTCAACCCGCCGCTGCAAGGGCAGGGCATTGGGCGATTGTTGATGATCGAGATTGAGCTACGCGCCCGCGAAGCCGGGGTGACGGTGCTGAGCGTGCCGTCATCGCTGACCGCCGAGCCGTTCTACACCAAATTGGGGTTTCACACCGTGCGCGACGTTTATCACGGCAGCGAACGTACGTTGGTGATGGAAAAGGCCCTGCTGTCCCGGCATCCCATCGGGCCGTATCGCGACCGTCAGCACCGGGCGCAGGTGGTAGCGTTATGGCAGGAGGCATTCGGCTACGAAACGGCGCACAACCTGCCCGCCCTGGCGATTGATAAGAAGCTGGCGGTCGACGATGGGCTGTTCTTTGTCGCGACGGACAAAAAAACCGTGATCGGGACCATTCTGGCCGGGTATGACGGGCATCGTGGCTGGCTGTATTCAGTGGCGGTGCATGGGGACTATCGGCGGCAGGGTTTGGGATCGTCGCTGGTGCGGCATGCGGAACAGGTATTGACGGCGCTGGGCTGCATGAAGATCAACCTGCAGATCACCAGTGGTAATGAGGGGGTCGTCGGGTTCTACGAGGCATTGGGGTATGGGGTGGAACCCAGGATCAGCATGGGCAAGAAGCTAGTGGTGAATATCCCCGAACAATGAAAAAACCCGCCAGATGGCGGGTTTTTCCAGGTGGCTCAGACCTTGACGATCCAGCCTTGCGGCGCTTCGACGTCACCGGTCTGCACACCGGTCAGCTCTTTGTAGAGCTTCTGGGTGATCGGGCCGACTTCGGTCTCGCTGTGGAACACGTGCAGCTTGCCGTTGTACTGGATGCCGCCGATCGGCGAGATCACCGCCGCCGTACCGCAGGCGCCGGCTTCCTTGAACTGGTCCAGTTTGTCGATGAACACTTCGCCCTCGATCACGTCCAGGCCCAGGCGGGTCTTTGCCAGTTCGATCAGCGACAGGCGGGTGATGCCTGGCAGTACCGAAGGCGACTTCGGCGTGATGAACTTATTGTCGTGGGTGATCCCGAAGAAGTTGGCCGAGCCGACTTCTTCGATTTTCGAATGGGTCATCGGGTCCAGGTAGATCGCGTCGGCGAAACCGGATTTCTTCGCTTCCGAACCCGGCATCAGGCTGGCGGCGTAGTTGCCACCGACCTTGGCGGCACCGGTGCCCTGTGGTGCGGCGCGGTCGAAGGTGGATATCTGGAAGTTGTGCGGCACCAGGCCGCCCTTGAAGTAGGCGCCGACCGGGATGCAGAACACCGAGAAGATGAACTCCGGCGCAGTGCGCACGCCGATGTTGTCACCGGTGCCGATTACGAACGGGCGCAGGTACAGCGCGCCACCACTGCCGTACGGCGGGATGAAGCGCTCGTTGGCCGCGACCACTTGCTTGCAGGCGTCGATGAAGTCTTCGGTCGAGACGTGCGGCATCAGCAGGCGGGCGCAGCTGCGCTGCATGCGGGCGGCGTTCTGGTCCGGGCGGAACAGGTTGATCGAACCGTCCTTGCAACGATAGGCCTTGAGGCCTTCGAAGCATTGCTGGCCGTAGTGCAGGGCGGTCGAGCCCTCGCTGATGTGCAGCACGTTGTCGTCGGTCAGGGTGCCTTCTTGCCATTCGCCGTTTTTCCAGACCTGGAGAAACCGCTTGTCGGTCTTGATGTAGTCAAAACCCAGCTTGTCCCAATTGATGCTTTCGTTACCCATGACACCCTCTATCGTTGGTCAAGTCGGTTTTTTTCTGGATGGGCGCAACAATACTGCATTCTTGGCTTGTGTGGGAGCCACTGGGTGTGACCGATCCACCGCCATCGGGGGCAAGCCCCCTCCCACATTTGGAATGCATTCCCCTTGTGGGAGGGGGCTTGCCCCCGATGGCCTCACCGCGTTTTTACAGATGCAGTGCGTGCCCCAACGCCCGCAGCGCGGCTTCCTGCACCGCTTCGCCGAGGGTCGGATGCGCATGGATGGTGCCCGCCACGTCTTCCAGGCGCGAACCCATTTCCAGGCTCAGGCCAAAGGCGGTGGACAGTTCCGAGACGCCCACCCCCACGGCTTGCCAGCCGACGATCAGGTGGTTGTCACGGCGTGCCACCACCCGCACGAAGCCGGTCTTGGACTCCAGGGTCATGGCCCGGCCATTGGCCGCGAACGGGAAGCTCGACACGATGCAGTCAAGGCCAGCGGCCTTGGCTTGGTCGGGCGTCTTGCCGACCACCACCAGTTCCGGGTCGGTAAAGCACACCGCCGGAATGGCCGCCGGGTTGAATTCGCGATGCTTACCGCTGATCAGTTCGGCGACCATCTCGCCCTGGGCCATGGCCCGGTGTGCCAGCATCGGCTCGCCGCTCAGGTCGCCAATGGCATACACGTTGCGCATGCTGGTCTGGCAGCGATTGTCGATCCTGATCGCCGCGCCGTTCATGTCCAGGTTCAGCGCTTCGAGGTTCCAGCCCTGGGTGTTGGGTTTGCGACCGACGGCAACCAGCACCTGATCAGTGGCCAACGACAAGGTGTCGCCGTTCGGGTCGAGCACTTGCAGGCTGCCATCGGCAAAACCGGTGACACTGTGCTTGAGGTAAAGCTTCACGCCCAGTTGCCTGAGGGATTCGTTCACCGGCTGCGTCAGCTCGGCATCATAGGCCGGCAGGATACGATCCTGTGCTTCGACCACACTCACGTCGGCGCCGAGCTTGCGGTAAGCGATGCCCAGTTCCAAACCGATGTAACCGCCGCCCACCACGATCAGGCGCTTGGGCACGCTTTTCGGTGCAAGGGCTTCGGTCGAGGAGATGATCGGCCCGCCAATCGGCAGCATTGGCAGGTTGACGCTTTTCGAGCCGGTGGCCAGCAGCAAGTGTTCGCACTGGATGCGCTGGTCGCCGACGTCGACGGTCTTGCCGTCCACCACCTTGGCCCAGCCGTGGATCACTTGCACCTTGTGCTTTTTCAGCAGCGCCGCGACGCCAGTGGTCAGGCGATCGACAATGCCATCTTTCCATTCCACGCTCTTGCGGATGTCCAGGGTCGGCACATCCACTTCGATGCCCAGTTGTGAACCCTGGCTGTGGTGCACGGTTTGCTGGAATTGCTCGGCCACATGGATCAGGGCCTTGGATGGGATGCAGCCGATATTCAGGCACGTGCCGCCCAGCGCCTGGCTCTCCACCAGGATGGTCGGGATACCCAGTTGGCCGGCACGGATCGCCGCCACATAACCGCCAGGGCCGCCACCGATAATCAGCAGGGTGGTATTCAATGTCTGCGTCATGCCTTACTCCAGGAACAGGCTGGCGGGTTGTTCGAGCAGGCCGCGAATGGCCTGGATGAATTGCGCCGCGTCCATGCCATCGACCACGCGGTGATCGAAGGAGCTGGAGAGGTTCATCATCTTGCGCACCACGATCTGGCCCTTGATCACCATCGGCCGCTCGACAATGCGATTGACGCCGACGATGGCCACTTCCGGCAGGTTCAGCACCGGCGTGCTGACAATGCCGCCCAGCGCGCCCAGGCTGGTCAGGGTAATCGTCGAACCCGATAGCTCATCGCGGCTGGCCTTGCCGTTGCGCGCCGCCGTGGCCAAGCGTGCGATTTCCTCGGCATTGCCCCACAGGCTGCGGGCTTCGGCGTGGCGCACCACCGGCACCATCAGGCCGACATCGCTCTGGGTGGCGACGCCCACATGCACCGCGCCGAGGCGGGTGATGACCTGGGCTTCGTCGTCGTAACGCGCATTGATCTGCGGGAAGTCGCGCAACGCCACGACCATGGCGCGCACGATGAACGGCAGCAGGGTCAGCTTGCCGCGTGTGGCGCCGTGTTTCTCATTGAGGTGCACGCGCAACTCGTCGAGGGCGGTAACATCGATTTCTTCAACATAGCTGAAATGCGCGGCGCGCCGGGTGGCGTCCTGCATGCGCTGGGCGATCTTGCGGCGCATGCCGATCACCGGGATCTGTTCCTCGGTGTTGCGTTCGGCATAAGGGTTGGCCGTTGCCGAAGACTTTGCCGCGCCTTGTTGCAGGTAGGCGTCGAGATCTTCGTGCAGAATCCGCCCGGCGGGGCCCGTGCCCTGCACCAGGCGCAGTTGAATCCCGGCGTCCAGGGCGTGTTTGCGCACGGCGGGGGAGGCCAATGGGCGCTCGTCGGCGGCACGTGCCACGGGGGCCTGGGCCGCGACAACCGGTGCTGGCTTGCTTTCAACCACGACCGGTGCAGGCTTGGCTTCCATCACCGGTACGGCCTTCGGCGCCTCTTTGACGACCGGCGCATCCTTGGCGTTGCCCACGCCTTCCACTTCAATGCTGATCAGAATACTGCCCACCGCCATGACCTCACCCGGCTCGCCGCCGAGGGAGATCACCTTGCCGTGCACCGGCGAGGGAATGTCCACCATCGCCTTGTCGGTCATTACGTCCGCCAGCACCTGGTCTTCGACCACCATGTCGCCGACCTTCACATGCCACACCGACAGTTCAACTTCCGCGATGCCTTCGCCAATGTCCGGCATCTTGATAACGTGCGTGCCCATTCAGACCTCCATGACCCGTTTCAACGCCGCACCCACGCGGGACGGCCCTGGGAAATACGCCCACTCCTGCGCGTGCGGGTAGGGGGTGTCCCAACCGGTAACGCGTTCGATCGGCGCTTCCAGGTGGTGGAAGCAATGCTCTTGCACCAGCGACACCAGCTCGGCACCAAAGCCGCAGGTGCGGGTGGCTTCGTGTACCACCACGCAACGGCCGGTCTTCTTCACCGATTTGACGATGGTTTCCAGGTCCAGCGGCCACAGGCTGCGCAGGTCGATGACTTCGGCGTCGATGCCGGTTTCTTCGGCGGCCACTTGCGACACATATACCGTGGTGCCGTAGGTCAGCACGGTGACGGCCGAACCCGGACGCACGATGGCGGCCACGTCCAGCGGCACGGTGTAGTAACCGTCCGGCACCTGGGCTTGCGGGTGTTTCGACCACGGCGTTACCGGGCGGTCGTGGTGGCCGTCGAACGGGCCGTTGTACAGGCGCTTGGGCTCGAGGAAGATCACCGGGTCATCGTTTTCGATGGAGGCGATCAGCAGGCCCTTGGCGTCATACGGGTTGGACGGCATCACCGTGCGCAGGCCGCAGACCTGGGTGAACACCGCTTCGATACTCTGGCTGTGGGTCTGGCCGCCGTAGATACCGCCGCCGCAGGGCATGCGCATGGTCAGCGGCGCGGTGAACTGGCCGGCCGAGCGATAACGCAGGCGCGCCGCTTCCGAGATGATCTGGTCGGTGGCGGGGTAGACGTAGTCGGCGAACTGGATTTCGGCCACCGGGCGCAGGCCATAGGCGCCCATGCCCACGGCCACGCCGATAATGCCGCTTTCCGAGATCGGCGCGTCAAACACCCGCGAGCTGCCGTACTTGGTCTGCAAGCCTTCGGTGCAACGGAACACGCCGCCGAAATAGCCCACGTCCTGGCCAAACACCACCACGTTATCGTCTCGTTCGAGCATCACATCCATGGCCGAGCGCAAGGCCTGGATCATGGTCATGGTGGTGGTGGTCATGGCGGTTTCCACTTCAATGCTGTTGTTGTGATCGTTCATGTCAGACCCCCAACTCTTGACGCTGGCGCTTCAAGTGCTCCGGCATCTCTTTATAGACGTCCTCGAACATGGTCGCGGCGCTTGGAATCTGGCCACCGGCCAGGGTGCCGTACTGTTCGGCCTGCTTTTGCGCGGCAATCACTTCGGCTTCAAGTTCGGCACTGACCGCCGCGTGTTCCTCTTCGGACCACTGGCCAATCCTGATCAGGTGCTGCTTGAGACGGGCAATCGGGTCGCCCAGGGGGAAGTGGCTCCAGTCGTCGGCGGGGCGGTATTTGGAAGGATCATCCGAGGTGGAGTGCGGACCGGCGCGGTAGGTCACCCACTCGATCAGCGTGGGCCCCAGGTTGCGGCGCGCGCGCTCGGCAGCCCAGGCCGAAGCGGCGTACACCGCGATGAAGTCGTTGCCGTCCACCCGCAGGGAGGCGATGCCGCAACCCACGCCGCGTCCGGCGAAGGTGGTGGCTTCGCCGCCGGCAATCGCCTGGAAGGTGGAGATGGCCCACTGGTTGTTGACTACATTGAGGATCACCGGCGCACGGTACACGTGGGCGAAGGTGAGGGCGGTGTGGAAGTCGGATTCGGCGGTGGCGCCGTCGCCGATCCAGGCGGAGGCGATCTTGGTATCGCCCTTGATCGCCGAGGCCATGCCCCAGCCCACGCCTTGTACGAACTGGGTAGCGAGGTTGCCGGAAATGGTGAAGAAGCCGGCGTCTTTCACCGAGTACATGATTGGCAACTGGCGGCCCTTGAGCGGGTCGCGTTCGTTGGACAGCAACTGGCAGATCAGGTCCACCAGTGGCACTTCACGGGCCATCAGGATGCTTTGCTGGCGGTAGGTGGGGAAGCACATGTCGTCGATGTTCAAGGCCAGGGCCTGGGCGCTGCCGATGGCTTCTTCGCCAAGGCTCTGCATGTAGAACGACATTTTTTTCTGACGCTGGGCGACCACCATGCGGTTGTCGAAGATCCGCGTCTTGAGCATGGCGCGCATGCCTTTGCGCAGAATCTCCACCGGGACGCCTTCGGCCCACGGACCGAGGGCCTGGCCTTGGTCGTCGAGCACGCGGATCAGGCCCTTGGCCAGGTCGGCGGTGTCGGCGGGTTCTACGTCGATGGCGGGTTTGCGCACGGTGCCTGCGTCGGTCAGGCGCAGGTACGTGAAGTCGGTCTTGCAGCCTGGACGGCCCGAGGGTTCAGGGACGTGCAGACGCAGTGGTTCATACTGCTGGGTCATGGCTTTCTACGCTCTATCTTGTGAATTTCTTGTAGTGGGCGCGCTAGCTGACAGTCAGTCCCCGGGTAGGGGAAATCTTGTCCTACAACAATCATAGGCGTGGCGTAGAAGAATATTTATCTCTGTTTCGTTGCGCCCGCGGTCATTTGCGGATAAAAAACCTGCATAAACATAATAAACAGGTGAATTTGTCTCATGCGCAAACTGGACCGTACCGATATCGGCATTCTCAACGCTCTGCAGGAGAATGCACGGATCACCAACGCCGACCTGGCCCGCTCGGTCAACCTGTCGCCCACGCCGTGTTTCAACCGGGTGAAGGCGATGGAAGAACTGGGCCTGATTCGCGACCAGGTCACGCTGCTGGACGCCGACCTGCTGGGGCTGCACGTCAATGTGTTCATTCACGTGAGCCTGGAAAAGCAGAATGAGTTGGCGTTGCAGCAGTTCGAAGGGGCAATTGCGGACCGTCCGGAAGTGATGGAGTGCTACCTGATGGCCGGCGACCCGGACTACCTCATCCGCGTGCTGGTACCGACGATCCAGTCGCTGGAGCGTTTCATGATGGACTTTCTGACCAAGGTGCCGGGGGTGGCGAACATCCGCTCAAGCTTTGCGCTCAAGCAGGTGCGCTATAAAACCGCACTGCCGCTGCCGGCCAATGGCATCAGTCTGGGTGCCTGATAAAAGTGGGAGGGTGCTTGCCCCCGATAGCGGTGGATCAGCTACACATGATGTGTCTGACATACTGCAATCGGGGGCAAGCCCCCTCCCACATTTGATCCCATTTCAGATCAGAGACCATTTTCAGAGTTGGTTGACGGGGATTTTCAGGTAGGTCACGCCGTTATCTTCCGCCGGCGGCATATTCCCCGCCCGCACATTCACCTGGATCGCCGGCAGCAGCAGCGTCGGCATCCCCAGCCCGGCGTCGCGTCGGGTGCGCATCTCGACAAACGCCGCTTCATCCACCCCGTCATGCACATGGATATTGCCTGCGCGCTGCTCGGCCACTGTGGTCCGGCACTTAGCCTCTCGGCCTTCCGGCGGGTAGTCATGGCACACGTACAGTTCGGTTTCCAAAGGAAAGGCCAGCAACTTGCGCATCGATGCATACAACTGCCGCGCATCCCCGCCGGGGAAATCACAGCGGGCGGTACCGACATCCGGCATGAACAGCGTGTCGCCCACCAGGATCAATCGGCCGTCGATCAGGTAGGCCATGTCCGCTGGAGTATGCCCTGGCACATGCAGTGCCTGGGCCTTTAGGTTGCCGATGTGAAACACCTCATCCGGCGCAAACAGGTGGTCGAACTGCGAGCCATCTACACGAAATTCCGGCTCCAGGTTGAACAGGTGCTTGAATACGCCCTGGACTTTGCTGATGGCCTGGCCAATCGCGATCTTGCCGCCCAAGGTGCGGCGCAGGTAGGGCGCCGCCGACAGGTGGTCGGCGTGGGCGTGGGTTTCCAGCAGCCACTGCACCTGCAAGCCGTGCTCGCGCACGAAGGCGATGACGTTATCGGCCTGGGCGGTGTCGGTGCGCCCCGAGGCCGGATCGTAGTTGAGCACTGAGTCGACAATGGCGCACGGGCCGCCGTCGGTTTCATAGACGACGTAGGTGTAGGTCGACGATGCCTCGTCCAGAAAGGCTTGAATCAACGCTGGCATGGCGAACGTCCCCGATGGAGAAAAAAGTAGTTACAATCAGTTTACGTTTTCACATAATGTTTCGAGCTTAAGTGACACAAAGGACCCGAGGCAAATGGAATCTACTCTGAGTGAAGGCGAAGTTGCCCAGTTGCGCGCATCGGCGTCCAAGGCCTGCTCCTTGCTCAAGGCCCTGGCCAATGAGGATCGCTTGCTCATCCTGTGCCAGCTGACCCAGGGCGAGCGCAATGTCGGCGAGCTGGAAGCCCTGACCGGCGTGCGCCAGCCCACGCTGTCACAACAGTTGGGCATCCTGCGTGACGAAGGGTTGGTGGCCACCCGTCGGGAAGGCAAATACATTTTCTACGGGCTGGCCAGCCATGAAGTGATTCAAGTGATGAAGACCCTGTCCGGGCTGTACTGCGGCGCGGTCATAAAAAGCTGGGCGTGACGCCATCCGGCAGCGACCCTTGTGTGCATGTATTACAAAGGCGATAGACCATGACCGACCAACACTGGGGCCCTACCATCAGTGGCGATATCGTAGTCATCGGCGGCGGCTCGGCGGGCATCGGCCTGCTGGCCAGCCTGCTCAAGCGCGATCCCCACCTGCATATCACCCTGATCGAACCGAGCGACCACCACTGCTACCAGCCCGCCTGGACCCTGGTCGGCGGCGGTGCCTACGACGTGAAGAAAACCCGCCGCCCACTGGCCGATGTCCTGCCCAATGGCGTCACCTGGGTACAGGCCGCCGTCACCGAACTGCTGCCCGATGAGCAGACCCTGGTGCTCGACAGCGGTCAGCGCGTCACCTGGAACAACCTGATCGTCTGCCCCGGCCTGCGCCTGGCCTGGGAAAAGGTCGAGGGGCTGCAGGACACCCTGGGCAAACATGGCGTCACATCCAACTACAGTTACCAGCACGCTGCTTACACCTGGCAGTTGGTGCAGCAACTCAAGGGCGGCAAGGCGATCTTCACCCAGCCGGCCATGCCGATCAAATGCGCGGGTGCGCCGCAGAAAGCCATGTACCTGTCCTGCGATCACTGGCTCAAACAGGGCACGCTGAACAATATCGACGTCGAATTCAACCTGGCCGGCGCCGCACTGTTCGGGGTGGCAACCTTTGTGCCGCCGCTGATGAAGTACGTGGAAAAATACAACGCCCGCCTGGCGTTCAATGCCAACCTGGTGAAAGTCGATGGCCCTGCGCGCAAGGCCTGGTTCGAGGTGAAGGACCCCGAGGGTAACGTCCGCGTCGAGGATAAAACCTTCGACCTGCTGCACGTGGTGCCACCGCAAGTGTCCCCGGATTTTATCCGCCAAAGCCCACTGGCCGACGCCGCCGGTTGGTGTGAGGTAAACCCCCATAGCCTGCAGCACCTGCGGTATCCGCATATCTTCGGCCTGGGCGACGTGTGCGGCACCACCAACGCCAAGACCGCCGCAGCGGTGCGCAAGCAAATCGTGGTGGTTGCCGAAAACCTGCTGGCCCTGCGCAAACAGGCGCCGTTGCCGCTCAAATATGACGGCTACGGTTCCTGCCCCTTGACGGTGGAGAAGGGCAAGGTGGTGCTGGCCGAGTTTGGCTATGGCGGCAAGCTGCTGCCGACCTTTCCCCTGGACCCGACCCGGGCGCGTCGTTCGATGTGGTTCCTCAAGGCGACCTTGCTGCCGTGGTTCTACTGGAACGGCATGCTCAAGGGCCGCGAATGGCTGACCCGCCTGAGCAAGGTGGACTGAATGCTGCTCGCCAGTGTGTTGGGATTGTTGATGGGCCTGGTCATGGGCCTGACCGGCGCCGGTGGCGGCATTCTCGGGGTGCCGGCGCTGGTGCTGGGCCTGGGTTTGAGCATGACCCAGGCGGCGCCGGTGTCACTGCTCGCCGTGGGCGCGGCGGCTGCGGTGGGGGCGGTCGATGGTTTGCGCCATGGCTTGGTGCGCTACCGCGCGGCGTTGCTGATCGCCTTGCTTGGCGCGCTGTTTTCGCCGGTGGGGGTGTATCTCGCCCACCAATTGCCTGAAGCCCTGTTGATGGGGCTGTTCAGCGCATTGATGGTGCTGGTGGCCTGGCGCATGTTGCAGCGGGAAAAACGCGAGGCAGGGCCGAGTGACCACGGCACCGCCTCCTGGGGCCAGAAGAACTGCATGCTCGACCAGCACACCGGGCGCCTGGCCTGGACTGCCAAATGCAGCGCGACCCTGGCCGCTCTCGGCGCAGTGACCGGTGCGGTGTCCGGCTTGCTCGGTGTCGGCGGTGGCTTCCTGATCGTGCCGGCATTCAAGCAACTCACCGACGTGCAGATGCGCGGCATCGTCGCCACCTCCCTGATGGTGATCAGCCTGCTGTCGTTGATCGGCGTGGCCGGCGCGTTGCATGCCGGTGTGCGCATCGAGCCGGTGGGTTGGGTGTTTATCGCCGCGAGTATCGTCGGCATGCTGGCCGGTCGGCGTCTGTGTTCGGTGATTCCTGCGCGTACCTTGCAAGTGGGGTTTGCCAGCCTGTGTGTCGTGGTGGCCGTGGGCATGTTGGTCAAGGCCGGTCTTACATCCTAAGTGCCGGGCCTGGACTAAACCGAACTTGCCGGGCACCCGCTGCCTCTCCAAAGCATCCGCAAATCAGGGCCAAGGCAGCGTATGCCATGGCCCACCGCCTTTTGATAATCGCCTCCGACATCAAGTCCCCGTTGCGGAGCGCACCATGCATAATAATAAGAACGTCCCCCTGCGTCTGTTACCTGTCTTTATCCTCGGCCTGGGCCTCAGCCCATTCGCCGACGCCGAAATCATGCTGTACGACAAGGGCGAAACCACCTTCTCCACCGATGGCTACATCAACGCCTTCTACGTCAATAGTGACGTCGGCCGTGCCGGTGACCAATACGACCGCCGCCAGTCGCGTGTGAAGATGGGCTTCTTGCCCAACTACCTGGGCTTCAACATGACCAAGTAGGTGGACGACCTCAAGCTCGGCGACAACCTGAAGCTGGTGGCGGAGTACAACCAGATCGAGGCGCATGACACCCATGCCCAAAATGAAGACACCGATACCTTTGCCGTAGGTGCTGTCCTCACGTGGTAGTCATCTGAAATGCAATCAAAATGTGGGAGGGGGCTTGCCCCCGATAGCGGTGGATCAATCACTCATGCATCGACTGACACACTGCAATCGGGGGCAAGCCCCCTCCCACATTGGATCTCCATTGGCTTTTGAGAGAGTGGTCTTGAAAGCCTCATCCCATCGCATCCCCCACCCAGTACCCAAGTAGCATAGGCCCATGCCCAGGCCCTTCGTACACTGATGCTTCAGAGGGGGAGGCAACGATGCACAACAGTGAAGGCGTAGTCAGCGCCATGTCCCAGGCCACCGATGCCGGGCAGGCCGCCGAGGAATTGGCCCAGCAACTGCTGCACCCGTACCTGGGTTTTGTGCTGTTTTTCTGTTCCGCGTCCTACGACCTCCAGGCCCTTGGCCAGGCCCTGCAACAGTGCTTCGGCAAGGTGCGTGTGGTCGGCTGCACCAGCGCCGGCGAAATCACGCCCCAAGGCTACGGCCGTAATTGCATCACCGCGATGGGCTTTAACCACGCGCACTTTTCCATCGCCACCGAGCTGATCGATCAGGTCGAGCACTTCAGCCTGATCGGTGCCCAGGACATGGTCGAACGTCTGGTCGGCGGCTGTCGCAGCAATACCCTGGCGCCGATCAAGGGCAACACGTTTGCGCTGACCCTGCTTGACGGCCTGTCCAGCCGCGAAGAAATGGTCCTCGCCGCCCTTAGCGCGGCCCTTGGGGATATCCCGCATTTCGGCGGCTCGGCCGGTGACGACAACTTCCTCACCCACACCCACGTGTACTTCAACGGCGTGTTCCACAGCGGCGCGGCGGTGGTGATGCTGGTCAACACCTGGCTGGATTTCGAGGTGTTCACCACCCACCATATCCTGCCGCGCACGGAAAAACTGGTGGTGACCGGCGCCGACAGCGCGTCACGCCGTGTGTTCGAACTCAACGCCGAGCCCGCCGCCGAAGAGTACGCGCGGCATATCGGTGTGGCGGTGGCCGACCTCGACCACCGCACGTTCGCCGCCCACCCGTTGGCGGTGCGTATCCACGACCAATACTACGTGCGCGCTATCCAGCAGGTGCATGAAGACCTCAGCCTGAGTTTCTACTGCGCGGTGGAAAACGGCATCGTGCTGACGGTGATGACGCCCGGCCCGCTGCTGCCGAACCTGCAGGCTCTGTTCGACGGCCTGCAAGCGCGCCTCGGCGACCTGTTGCTGACCATCGGCTGCGATTGCTTTTTGCGCCGCCTGGAGCTGGAGGACAACGGCACCCTCGAACAGCTCGGCGGTTACTTGCGGGACCAGCGGGTGATGGGTTTCAACACCTACGGAGAACAGTTCAATGGCATGCACATCAACCAGACCTTCACCGGGGTCGCCATTGCCCGAGGCCGGCGCTGACCTGCCCGCTCAGCTGGCCCGGCTGCAACAGGACAACCTCAAGCTGGCGCGGATCAATGTGGCGCTGATCGAGCGCATCGAGTCCGGCATGCCCCAGGGCAACAACCCCTACACCACCTTCCAGCATTCGGTGGTGCTGGCCGAGCAAGTGCGCGAGCGCACCGACGCGCTGAACCAGGCGATGGCCGAACTCAAGGCCAGCAACCACCTGCTGATCAACGCCCGCCTGCGCGCCGAAACGCTGCGTGGCGAACAGGCGGCGGCGCAGAAAGCCCAGGAGAGCGAGCGCTGGATCCGCCTGATCACCGACAACGTGCCGGCGCTGATTGGCTACCTGAATGCCGACCTGGTCTATGAGTTCACCAACAAGGTTTATGAAGAATGGTACTGCTGGCCGCGCGGCATGATGCTCGGCCAGAGCCTGCGCGAAGTGCACAGCGAGCAGCATTGCCAGCGCCTGGATGCCTACGTCGCCCGTGCCTTGGCGGGGGAGAGCGTGACCTTCGAGTTCGCCGAAACCAACATCAACCACCAGGAACGCTACATGCTGCGTTCCTATGTACCGAACATGCTCGCCAGTGGCGAGGTGGTGGGGATCTTCGTGTTGATCCGCGATATCACCGAACGCCGCCGCACGGCCGAAGCCTTGCACCAGGCCTACCAGCATCTGGAACAGCGCGTGGCCCAGCGCACCTCGGAGCTTACGTCGCTCAATGACCAACTGCTCAAGGAAATCGACGAGCGCCGTCGCATGGAAACCCGCCTGCGCGAAGCCAAGCTCGAGGCCGAGCAGGCCAACCTGTCGAAAACCAAGTTTCTCGCCGCCGTCAGCCATGACCTGTTGCAGCCGTTGAATGCGGCGCGGCTGTTCACCAGTGCCTTGCTGGAGCGACCCAGCGAAGCCCTGGTGCGCAATGTGAGCAACTCCCTGGAAGACGTGGAAAACCTGCTGGGGACCCTGGTGGATATTTCCAAGCTGGATGCTGGCGTGATCAAGGCCGATATCGCGCCGTTCGCCTTGAGTGAGTTGCTCGACAACCTCGCCGCCGAGTACACCCAGCTGGCCCGCGCCGAAGGCCTGGCGCTGCACTTTGTCGGCTGCTCTGCGTTGGTGCGCAGCGACATCCAGTTGCTGGCGCGGATCCTGCGCAACCTGCTCAGCAATGCCATTCGCTACACCTACCAGGGGCGGGTGGTGCTGGGTTGCCGGCGTCAGCAGCAGCGCCTGTTGATCCAGGTGTGGGACAGCGGCATGGGGATTGCCCAAGAGCGCTTGGAGGAGATTTTCCAGGAGTTCAAACGTGGCGACGTGCAGCGACCGGACCAGGACCGCGGCCTGGGCCTGGGCCTGGCCATCGTGGAAAAGATCGCCGGGATACTCGGCCATCGCATCAGCGTCAGGTCCTGGCCGGGCAAAGGCTCGATGTTCTCGGTGGAGGTACCGTTGAGCGCCACGGCCCCCAAGTCGCTGCCTGCGCCTTCCATGAGCGAGCCGTTGCTCGAGCGCCTGCAAGGTGCCCGGGTGTGGGTGCTGGATAACGACGCGGCGATCTGCGCGGGTATGCGTACCTTGCTCGAAGGCTGGGGCTGCCGGGTGATCACGGCGCTGTCGGAACAGGACCTGGCGCGGCAGGTGGACAACTACCATGCCGAGGCGGATCTGTTGATTGCCGATTACCATCTGGACGACGACCAGAACGGCGTGGACGCCGTGGCCCGCATCAACGCCCGGCGCGGGAGCGCGGTGCCGGCGTTGATGATAACGGCCAACTACAGCAATGAATTGAAGCAGCAGATACGTGAGTTGGGGCATACCTTGATGCACAAGCCCGTCAGGCCCATGAAGCTGAAAACCGCCATGAGCCACCTGCTCAGCCAGCCCTGACAAAAATGCAGATCAAATGTGGGAGGGGGCTTGCCCCCGATAGCGGTGCATCAATCAATGGATGTGCTGACTGACACTCTGCCATCGGGGGCAAGCCCCCTCCCACAGTTGATTTGTGATGTGTCAAAGGGTCAGCGACGCAGGTACGAGCCGAGAATTGAAGCAGCAGATACGGGAGTTGGGGCATACCTTGATGCACAAGCCCGTCAGGCCCATGAAGCTGAAAATCGCCATGAGTCACCTGCTCAGCCGACCCTGACAAAATGCAGATCAAATGTGGGAGGGGACTTGCCCCCTCCCACAGTTGATTTGTGATGTGTCAAAGGGTCAGCGACGCAGGTACGAGCCGAGAATTGAAGCTGCAGATACGTGAGCTAGGGCATACGTTGATGCACAAACCCGTCAGGCCCATGAAGCTGAAAACCGCCATGAGCCACCTGCTCAGCCGGCCCTGACAAAATGCAGATCAAATGTGGGAGGGGGCTTGCCCCCGATAGCGGTGCATCAATCAATGGATGTGCTGACTGACACTCTGCCATCGGGGGCAAGCCCCCTCCCACAGTTGATTTGTGGAGTGTCAGACCGTCAGCGGCGCAGGTACGAGCCGAAATCGATATCCCCGGCACTGAGTATCGCCTGCACCCGGTTATGCACATTCAACTTGCGCAAAATCGCCGACACATGGGCCTTCACCGTGGTCTCGGCAATCTCCAGCGTATAGGCAATCTGCTTGTTCGATTCGCCCTTGGTCATCCGCTCCAGCACCAGCAATTGTTTACGGGTCAGTGCCTGCAAGAGCTCCGGGGCAAACCCCGGGCTGTCATTCATCCGCCGCTGCCCGGTGTTTTTCTGGGTGCGGATGATGTCCGGCGGCAGGTACACATTGCCGTTGAGAATCTGCTGGATCGCCTCGGTCATTTGCAGGCGCGGTGATGATTTGGTGATAAAACCCACGGCGCCGTAGGTGATGGCCTGCAGCACGATCTGTTTGTCCTGCTCGGCCGAGACAATCACCACCGGGATGGTCGGCGACTCGTTGCGCAGGTTGATCAGGCCGTTGAGGCCGTGCATGCCGGGCATGTTCAGGTCCAGCAGGATCAGGTCGAGGTCGTCATGTTCCTGGGTCAGGGCGAGGGCGCTGTCCAGGTCGGCGGTTTCCATCACATCGCTGCCGGGGAAACCGTCGCTGATGACGTTGTGGATCGCCTCGCGAAACAGCGGGTGATCATCGGCGATCAGGATTTTGTACATGGCCGTTCACCTTCTTGTTGTGGTTTTTTATTCAAAGGGTTCGGGTGTCGCAGCCATTACTGGCAGGTTTGCCGCTTCCCATGCATCCAAACCATCGCGGTACCAATACACAGTGGTATAGCCCAGGTTGGCGGCCCGTTTTACCGCGTTCCAACTCAGCCAGCAATCGGCGCGGCAGTAGAACACCAGCGGGCGCGCCAGGTTGCCGCCCGTGTACTTGTAAAGGTGACGCACAAAGTAACCTTGCCACTCGGGCGTGAGGTCGCCGTCGCCGGTATTGGCCAGCCAGTGACTGCCGGGCAGGTTGGCGTGGGGCTGGTCTTCGATGAAACGACCCTGTAGCCACGGGCGGCGGTACACGTCGATCAATACCGGTGCGGGCATCTGGGCCAACAGCGTCTGCAGGGCCGGGGTGTCGACAATGACGGCCCCGGGCAGGTGTTCGGGCGTGGGGCTGCGGTACAGGCTGATGCGGTAGCCATCGGCGGAAAACAGTGGCGTGTCGGCCTGTACGTGCGTGATGAACAGGCACAACAGTGCCGCAAGTGGCAGTCTAGCGGGCAGCATGGCGGGTCCGGTCCTTATCGTTATGCCCCCATTACACGCCAGTCCCGCTGCCTTGGGAATGCGACGATAGACAGCAAAACCAGTACCAAAGTAGTAGGTCCCATTGGTCCCCGGGGTTCTAGCATGGCCAGAGGTACTGCCATGGGAGGCACTATGAACATCCTGCTGGTCGATGATCACGCCGTGGTCCGCCTGGGTTACGCCAGCCTGTTGCGCAGCGGGCTGCCGGATGTGGTGGTGCGCGAAGCAGCGAGTGGCGAGGACGCCTTGACGCGGGTGCACGAAGCGGTACCCAACCTGGTGATCATCGGCTTTGGCCTGCCGGGTATCAGCGGCCTGGAAACCACCCGCCGCCTGCGCCAGCGCCTGCCGCAATTGCGCGTGCTGTTTTTCAGCCAGCATGCCGAGTTGCCCCTGGTGCGCCAGGCGCTGGAGGCCGGTGCGTCCGGCTACCTGACCAAAAGCGCGTTGCCGGCGGTGATGCTGGATGCGGTCGAGCGCATTCTTGACGGCCACACCTATATTGAACAGGACCTGGCCACCCAGCTGGCTTACCACCCCACCGACCGGCGCCTGCAAAGCATGACCCAGCGTGAGCTGGAGATTTTCCTGATGCTCGCCAAGGGCACCCCGGCGCGCGCGATTGCCGCTCAGTTGAGTATCAGCAGCAAGACCGTGTCCAATCACCTGACCTTGCTCAAGAGTAAGTTGCAGGTGAGTTCCCATGCCGAGTTGGTGCATTTGGGTATCGACATGGGGGTGGTGCGGGTGGCGGGTTAACGATCCCAGGTGGTGGGGCAATCCTTGCAACCGTCCATATTCGCATCCTGGAAATTCGCATAGTGCTGGCGGCTGCCGGTGAGCGTGGCTTTTTCCAGGTTGCTTTCGCCGAACTTGGCTTCTTGCAGATTGGCGTCGCTGAGGTCGGCGCCTTGCAGATCGGCCTTGCTCAGCCAGGTCATCTCCAGGTCGGCCGCCCGCAGGTTGGCCTGGTGCAGCTTGGCCCCCGACAGCCGGGCAAATTGCAGGTAGGCGGCGCTGAGGTTGGCGTTTTCAAACTGCGCACCCTGGGCGAACAGCCCCCAGCCTTGCACGGCCATCAGCGTGGCGCCGGTGAAGTCGGCCAGGCGCAGGTTGGCTTGTTGCAGGCTGGCGCGGGTCAGGTTGGCGCCTTGCAGCTGGGCTTTTTCCAGGTTGGCCAGGTCGAGGTTGGCGTGGCGCAGATCGGCATCGCGCAGGTCGGCACCGGCCAGGTTCATTTTGCTCAAGTCCTGGTTGCTCAGGTCGGCGCCCTTGAGGTTGGCACCGGGGCATTGGCTGTGTGCGGCCAGGGTGCAGCCGTTGATGACCAGCGGCGCGTCGTCGCCCTCGTCGGCGTGAGCCAAGGGCAGGGATAGCAGGATTAAAAATGGCAGATATTTCATCGCGAGACCTCTGGGGATCCTGGGGTGAGCGGGCTTGCTGTGGCGAGCGGGCTTGCCCCGCGTTGGGCTGCGCAGCAGCCCAAAACCTGACGACTCGGTGAGGCTGGAGAAAAGCCGGGGGCCGCTTCGCTGCCCAACGCGGGACAAGCCCGCTCGCCACAAAGGATGACCCCCGCATATAGGGTGAGGTTACTTCTGCGCGGTTTTCAGGTCCCAGCTCGGGATCTTGAACACCCAGAACGACCCACCCTGTGCCACCGGCTTGGTCAGCTCCGCCATGTCGCCGCCCCACAACGGCACCGCGCCGCCGTAGCCGACTGTCACGCCGATGTACTGCTCGCCATCCTGTTCCCAGGTGATCGGCGGCGAGACGATGCCGCTGCCGGTCTGGAATTTCCACAGCTCCTTGCCGGTCTTCGCGTCGAAGGCCTTGAAGAAGCCATCGCCGGTGCCGGTGAACACCAGGTTGCCCTTGGTCGCCAGTACGCCGGCCCACAACGGCAGGTGTTCCTTGTGCTCCCACACCACCTTGCCGGTGGTCGGGTTCATCGCCCGCAGGGTACCGACGTGGTCGTCATACATGCGCTTGATGCGAAAGCCCATGCCCAGGTACGCCGAGCCCTTCTTGTAGTTGACCTCTTCGGTCCAGTATTCCTCTTTCCACTGGTTGCCCGGGATGTAGAACAGCCCGGTGTCCTGGCTGTAGGCCATGGGGTTCCAGTTCTTGCCACCCAGGAACGGCGGCGAGACTTCCACCGGCTTGCCCTTGGTTTCACCCGGCAAAGGCTTGGCCGGACGCTGGCCTTCGTTTTCCACGGGGCGGCCGGTCTTCAGGTCGATGTGGCTGGCCCAGGTGATGTTGTCGACGAACGGGAAGGCGTTCTGCAGCTTGCCGTTGTTGCGGTCGACCACGTAGAAAAAGCCGTTGCGGTCGGCGTGGCCGGTGGCCTTGATGACTTTGCCGGCCTTGTCCTTGTAGTCGAACAGCACCAGCTCGTTGTTGCCGGAGAAGTCCCAGGCATCGTTCGGCGTGTGCTGGTAGAACCACTTCACTTCGCCGGTGCTCGGGTCGACGCCGACCTGGCCGGAGGTGTAGAGGCTGTCGAAGTCGTGGGGGTTGCCGTCCTTGGAGGTGCGCGCCCAGGTGTTCCACGGGCCAGGGTTGCCGGCGCCGACGATGATGGTATTGGTCTCGGCATCGAAGCTCGCACTCTGCCAGGGCGCGCCGCCGCCGTGGCTCCAGGCCTCGACCTTGCCGGTTTCGGTGGTCGGGTCATCCGGCCAGGACGGAGCCTTGACGTCGCCGGTCGGGGTGCTGTCCTTGCCGTTCAGGCGGCCCATGTGGCCTTCCACGAACGGGCGCATCCACACCTCTTCGCCGGTGTCCGGGTCGCGCGCATACAGCTGGCCGACCACGCCGAATTCATCGCCGGAGCTGCCGTGGATCAGCAGCACCTTGCCGCTGACCTTGTCTTTGATCAGCACCGGGGCGCCGGTCATGGTGTAGCCAGCGGCGTGGTCGCCGAACTTCTTGTTCCACACCACTTTGCCGGTGTTCTTGTCGAGGGCGATCAGGCGTGCATCGAGGGTGCCGAAGTAGATCTTGTCGCCGAAGATCGCCGCGCCCCGGTTGACCACGTCGCAGCACGGGCGAATGTTGTCGGGCAGGCGGTGGTTGTAGGTCCACAGGCGTTTGCCGGTCTTCGCATCGAGGGCGAACACCCGGGAATAGGAGCCGGTGACGTAGACCACGCCGTCGCTGACGATGGCCTGGGATTCCTGGCCACGCTGCTTCTCGTCGCCGAACGAATAAGACCAGGCCGGTGTGAGCTTGAACACGTTCTTGTCGTTGACCTGGGCCAGCGGACTCCAGCGCTGGGCGTTGGTGCCCATGCCGTATTGCAGCACGTCCTTGGTGGTCAGGTGGTCGTTGGCGATGTCTTCCCAGGTGACGTTGCGGGTCTGTTTGGCAGGCTCGGCGGCGGCGAAGCTGGCCGCACTCAAGGACAGGCTGCCGACCAGCAGGAAGGCCTGCACGGCAAGGCTCAGCGGCGAGAGGGCGGGTAGCGATCTTATTGTCATGGTTGCAGTTCCCAGTGGAGGTTATGGCCTGCACAGGGTGCGACGTGAACGCCGTGGCGAATACGGAAAAAGTCCCGGTGTTGCCGGGACAATTTCCCGAACCGCCTCTGATTTAGCAGTGCCCCACAAGGCCTGCTACCAACGGATGAGAACCCGCCCACCAAAGCAGCATACGGGTCCTGCCGGGTGCTTCCTAAGATGGTTGCCATAGCCTCTGCCAAGAGGTTTTGCGTGCACTCCCGAGGGAAAAAATAATGACAACAAAACGCAACGCCTTGATTACCGCCTGCCTGCTCGCCAGTGCAATCAGTAGTGGATCCGCCTGGGCTCACGGCAACGTGACGCCCACCGCCGTGGAAACCAAAGGCCTCACCCCGATCAAGGACGCCGGCGTGCCGCTGGACGCCGATGGCTGGGCCGCCACCAACCCCTATCGCACCACGCCCGAACATGACAAAGCGGTGGAGGTCGGTGCGTCGGCCTATAACCAGAACTGCGCGGCGTGCCATGGCCTGGAAGCCAAGTCCGGTGGCATCGCCCCCGACCTGCGCATGCTCGATGCCGGCGACGCCGGCGATGAATGGTTCGTGGAACGTGTGCGCCACGGCGCCGTGCGCGATGGCCGGGTGTACATGCCGAAAATGGCCGACTACCTCAGCCAGGAAGCCCTGTGGGCGGTGCGCACCTACCTCGACAGCGTGCACGTCGAGGAGTAAGCCATGGGCCTGCGCGGGTGGTGGCTGTGCTGTGTGCCGATGCTGGCCTGGGGCGCGCCCGTCGACCCGGTGCCCTCGGTGATGTGGGCCTACTATCACCAGCGCTTGCTCGACAATGCAGCGTTTGTGTTCGACGAGCGGGTGAAGCTCCTGGCGCCGCCGTTCGCCGAGGATGCGCGACAGGTGCCGCTGGAGATCGACGCCCGCGCCTTCAAGGGGGACGTGGTGAAGATCCTTGCCTGGGCCGAGCTGAACCCTCTGCCGCAGATCGTCGATTTCCAGCCGTTGGGGCCAGTACTGCCGTGGCTGTCGCTGCGGATTCGTATCGAACAGGCCACGCCGTTGCGTGCAGCGGTGCTCACCCGGGATGGCATGTGGCATGTCGGCTCGGCCCTGATCGATGCCGCCGGTGGCGGCTGCACCGCGCCCAGCGTGGTGCGCACCCAACCCGGCTGGGAAGAGCACCTGGGCGAAGTGCTCGGCGGCCGTTACCCGCGTGCCGAGTTCAGCCGCGTGAAACTGCAAGTTGCCCATCCGATGGATAACGGCATGATCAGCGGTATTCCCGAATTCTTTATCCACCAGGCCGAGCTGCGCGGCGCAGATAACCAACTGCTGGCACGCCTGGAACTGTTCCCCGCCGTCAGCGAAAACCCCAGCCTGGCCTTCGACATCGAAGGCCGCGAGCCCACGCGCCTGACCCTGCGCGACACCAGCGGCAACCAGTTCGAGGCGGCCATCCCATGAGCCTGCGCTGGATTGTGCTGTGGCTGCTGCTGTTCAGCCTGCCGGTGCTGGCGGACCTGGATTACGTCCTCAAACCTCGGTTGATCGCCGATAACACCTGGCTGCTGGAAGGCAGCACCGACAACTTCACCAGGGACAATGGCGGCAATATCGTCAATGTCGGGTTCATCGTCACCGAGCCCGGCGTGGTGGTGATCGACACCGGGCCGTCCAGGCGCTACGGCGAAGCCCTGCGCCAGGCCATCGCCCGTGTCACCGACAAACCGGTGATCCAGGTGCTGCTGACGCACCACCATCCCGACCACGCCCTGGGCAACCAAGCCTTCAGGGATGTACCGATTGGCGCCCTGGCCGGCACCAAGGATTTGCTGCATGAGCAGGGCGACAGCATGGCTGAGAACCTGTACCGCATGGTGGGTGACTGGATGCGCGGCACCGAAGTGGTGTTGCCCACCGAAGCCCTGCAAGCGGGGGTGAAAACCTTCGGCAGCCACGACCTGCAACTGCTGCACCTGCGCGGCCATACCGGCGCCGACCTGGCGATCCTCGACCGCAGGACCGGCGTGCTGTTTGCCGGCGACCTGGTGTTCTACCAGCGCGCACTCACCACGCCCCACTCACCGGGGCTGGCGATCTGGCTGGCGGATATCGCCACCCTGCAAGGCTTGCCCTGGACCCTGATCGTGCCCGGCCACGGCCCCATTGCGACCGACGCCAAACCCTTCGAACAGATGCGTGACTACCTCACCTGGCTCGATCAATTGCTACGCGACGGGGCAGCCCATGGCAGCGACATGCCCGAGCTGATCCGCAGCCCTATCCCCGAGCGATTCGCGGGCATCAACCTGAGCCGCTATGAACTGACCCGCAGCGTGACCCACCTGTACCCCCACTACGAACGCACCCAGATGCAGCCCATCAACACCCAACAATAAGCAGAGGCCTCACCATGATCTACGCCCAACCTGGCACCCCCGGCGCCATCGTCAGCTTCAAGCCGCGCTACGGCAACTACATCGGCGGTGAGTTCGTCGCGCCGCTCAAGGGTGAGTACTTCACCAATACCTCGCCGGTCACCGGTGAAGTCATCGCCGAGTTCCCGCGTTCCAGCGCCGCCGATGTCGATAAGGCCCTTGACGCCGCCCACGCCGCCGCCGATGCCTGGGGCAAGACCTCGGCCCAGGACCGCGCCCTGGTGCTGCTGAAAATCGCCGACCGTATCGAGCAGAACCTGGAAGTGCTGGCTGTGGCCGAGACCTGGGACAACGGCAAGGCCGTGCGCGAAACCCTCAACGCCGACGTGCCCCTGGCCGCTGACCATTTCCGCTACTTCGCCGGGTGCATCCGTGCCCAGGAAGGCGGGGCCGCCGAGATCAACGAGCACACAGCGGCTTATCATTTTCACGAACCATTGGGCGTGGTCGGGCAGATCATCCCGTGGAACTTCCCATTGCTGATGGCGGCGTGGAAACTCGCGCCGGCACTCGCCGCCGGTAACTGCATCGTGCTCAAGCCGGCCGAGCAGACGCCGTTGTCGATCATGGTGTTTGCCGAGCTGATCGGCGACCTGCTGCCGCCCGGCGTGCTGAACATCGTGCAAGGTTTTGGCCGCGAAGCCGGGGAGGCCCTGGCTACCAGCAAGCGCATCGCCAAGATCGCCTTTACCGGCTCCACCCCGGTGGGCGCGCACATCATGCACGCGGCGGCCGAGAACATCATCCCGTCCACCGTGGAGCTGGGCGGCAAGTCGCCGAACATCTTCTTCGAAGACATCATGAGCGCCGAGCCTGCGTTTATCGAAAAGGCGGCCGAAGGTCTGGTGCTGGCGTTCTTCAACCAGGGCGAAGTGTGCACCTGCCCCTCGCGGGCGCTGGTGCAGGAGTCGATCTACGAGCCGTTCATGGCCGAGGTGATGAAGAAGATCGTCAAGATCAAGCGCGGCAACCCGCTGGACACCGAGACTATGGTCGGCGCCCAGGCCTCGGAGCAGCAATACGACAAGATCCTGTCCTACCTCAAGATCGCCCAGGAAGAGGGCGCGGTGCTGCTCACCGGCGGCGCGGCCGAGCGCCTGGAAGGCGACCTGTCCAGCGGCTATTACATCCAACCGACCCTGCTCAAGGGCCACAACAAGATGCGTGTGTTCCAGGAGGAAATCTTCGGCCCGGTGGTGGGCGTGACCACCTTCAAGGACGAGGCCGAAGCCCTGGCGATTGCCAATGACAGCGAGTTCGGCCTGGGCGCCGGCCTGTGGACCCGCGACATCAACCGCGCCTACCGCATGGGCCGGGCGATCAAGGCGGGTCGGGTGTGGACCAACTGTTATCACCTGTACCCGGCGCATGCGGCGTTTGGCGGGTACAAAAAATCGGGCGTCGGGCGTGAAAACCACAAGATGATGTTGGATCACTACCAGCAGACCAAGAACCTGCTGGTGAGCTACGACATCAACCCGCTGGGCTTCTTCTGACCCTCTGATTGCAACGCGGTCCCCTGTGGGAGGGGGCTTGCCCCCGATAGCGGTGTGTCATTGACATAAATGTTGACTGACCCGCTGCCATCGGGGGCAAGCCCCCTCCCACATTTTGGCCTCTGTACATTCGCGACTAATGCAGTGCGCTTGATACTTCGAAAGTAGCATTCGCTGCCCCATCCCCCCATGCATTAATGACCCCACCGGAATTTTCCGGAACAACAAGAGGACTGCCCCCATGTGGACCAAACCTGCGTTTACCGACCTGCGTATCGGCTTCGAAGTGACCATGTACTTCGCCAGCCGTTGATCGCGGGAGCTGTCGGAAGGATGCCTCTTTGGTCTGATTGCATTCGCAGCCGGATCGGTTAGTGTGGAGCGCATTCTTCCAAAATAATAAAAACAGGCTTTCCAATGAGCCCAAATCTGAGCCTCCTGCGTAAATTCGTCTCGCCTGAAATCATCTTTGGAGCCGGTTGCCGGCACAACGTCGGTAACTACGCCAAGACCTTCGGCGCGCGCAAGGTGCTGGTGGTCAGCGACCCTGGCGTGATCGCCGCCGGTTGGGTGGCCGATGTGGAAGCCAGCCTGCAAGCCCTCGGCATCGACTACTGCCTGTACAGCGCCGTCTCGCCCAATCCGCGTGTCGAAGAAGTGATGACCGGCGCCGAGGTGTACCGCGAACACCACTGCGACGTGATCGTAGCCATCGGCGGCGGCAGCCCGATGGACTGCGGCAAGGCCATCGGCATCGTGGTGGCCCACGGGCGCAGCATTCTTGAGTTCGAGGGCGTCGACACCCTTCGCGTGCCCAGCCCGCCGCTGATCCTGATCCCCACCACCGCCGGCACCTCGGCGGATGTCTCGCAGTTCGTGATCATTTCCAACCAGCAGGAACGCATGAAGTTCTCTATCGTCAGCAAGGCGGTAGTGCCGGATGTGTCGCTGATCGACCCGGAAACCACGGCCAGCATGGACCCGTTCCTGTCCGCCTGCACCGGCATCGACGCATTGGTGCATGCTATCGAGGCGTTCGTTTCCACCGGCCACGGCCCACTCACCGACCCCCATGCGCTGGAGGCAATGCGCCTGATCAACGGCAACCTGGTGCAGATGATCGCCAACCCTACGGATATCGCCCTGCGCGAGAAGATCATGCTCGGCAGCATGCAGGCCGGGTTGGCGTTTTCCAACGCGATTCTCGGCGCAGTGCACGCCATGTCCCACAGCCTCGGCGGCTTCCTCGACCTGCCCCATGGGCTGTGCAACTCAGTGCTGGTGGAGCATGTGGTGGCGTTCAACTACAGCTCGGCGCCGGAGCGTTTCAAGGTGATTGCCGAGACGTTTGGCATCGACTGTCGCGGCCTCAATCACCGGCAGATCTGCGGGCGGCTGGTGGAGCATTTGATAGCGCTCAAGCGGGCCATCGGCTTCCACGAAACCCTGGGCCTGCATGGTGTGCGCGTGGCGGATATTCCGTTCCTGTCCCAGCATGCGATGGGGGATCCGTGCATCCTCACCAACCCGAGAGAGTCGAGCCAGCGTGACGTCGAGGTCGTCTATGGCGAAGCTCTCTGACGACCAGCAACGCGCACTCGCCGGGTTGCTGGGGCTGGGCGACCAGTCGGCGCGCAAGAGCCATTACCCGGAACTCACGGCGCGGCTGGATGAGCTGGAGGCTGAGCGCAAGCGCTATATCCGTCTCAATGACGAGTTGGAGCAGCGGGTCGCCGCACGCACCGACGAACTGTTGGAAGCCAACCACAACCTGCAACAGCAGATCGCCCAGCGCGAGCAGATCGAACAGGACCTGCGCGACGCCCGCGACGCCGCCCAGGCCGCCAACCGCAGCAAGGACAAATACCTCGCCGCCGCCAGCCACGACCTGTTGCAACCGCTGAATGCCGCACGCTTGTTGATCGCCACCTTGCGTGAACGGTCGTTGCCCAGCGTCGAGCAGGTGCTGGTGGAGCGCACGCACCAGGCGCTGGAGGGCGCCGAGGACTTGCTCACCGACTTGCTGGACATCTCGCGGCTCGACCAGGCGGCGGTCAAGCCAGATGTGGCGCTGTACCGCCTCGACGAATTGTTCGCGCCGCTGGTCTCGGAGTTCCAGTCGGTGGCCCAGGCGGCCGGGTTGAACCTGCGGGTGCACACCGGCTGCTATGCGATCAGCACCGACTTGCGATTGCTGACGCGGATTTTGCGTAACTTCCTCAGCAATGCCTGCCGCTATACCGACGAAGGTTGCATCCTGTTGGGCGCGCGCAAGCGGGGCGATTGCCTGCGCCTGGAGGTCTGGGACACCGGGCGCGGGATTGCGGAGGACCGGCTGGAGGCGATCTTCCTCGAGTTCAACCAGCTCGACGTCGGCCGCGCTGCGGACCGTAAAGGCGTTGGGCTGGGGCTGGCGATTGTCGAGCGGATCGCCGAGATCCTGGGTTACCCCATCGCCGTACGCTCGTGGCCGGGACGTGGCTCGATGTTCAGTATCGAGGTGCCGTTGAGCAACGAGATCCCTCTGCCGATCAGCCAATTGCCAGCCCAGCCGACCACCGGCAACCCGCTGCCGGGACGGCGTCTGCTGGTGATCGACAACGAGGTGAGCATCCTCGACAGCATGCGCGCGCTACTCGGGCAATGGGGCTGTGATGTGGTCACCGCCACCGACCAGGCCGGAGCGTTGCTGGCGTTGGAGGGCAGGGCGCCGGAACTGATCCTGGCCGATTATCACCTCGACCATGGGGTGGTGGGGTGTGCGGTGGTCAAGCACCTGCGTGAGCATTTCGAACTGAACATCCCGGCCGTGATCATTAGCGCCGACCGCACCGACCAGTGCCGTAGGGCGTTGCGCCGGTTGGAAGCGCCGTTGCTGAACAAGCCGGTCAAGCCCGGCAAGTTGCGGGCCGTGTTGAGCCAGTTGTTGGCCTAGGTCAACACGTCGCAGGTGCTTTTAGCCCATGCTCAAGGCCTGAGCTAGAGCCTTGGAGTGGCCCATGAGTGCGGCATCTTTCAAATTACCCCTGGGCCTGGTCGTCGCCGTGTTGGTGATGGCCGGGGTGCTGCTGTTGCCGGTGCCCGCCGACTTGCCGGTCGCCGGGCACCGCATGCTGGCGATCCTCGCGTTTGCCGTGGTGGTGTGGATCACTGAAGCGGTGTCCTATGAAGCCAGTGCGATCATGATCACGTCGCTGATGGCCTTTCTGCTGGGCACCGCGCCGTCGTTGCAGGACACCGCGCATGTGATCGGCACCAGCCCGGCGATCAGCATGGCGCTCACCGGGTTTTCCAACCCGGCGCTGGCGCTGGTGGCCGGGGCGCTGTTTATCGCAGCAGCCATGACCCACACCGGCCTGGACCGGCGTATCGCCTTGGTGACCCTTAGCCGGGTCGGCACCAGCACCCGGCGCATCCTGCTGGGGGCGATTGCGGTGACGGTGCTGCTCAGCCTCGTGGTACCCAGCGCCACGGCGCGCAGTGCCTGCGTGGTGCCGATCATGATGGGCGTGATCGCCGCGTTCGGCGTGGACAAACGCTCGAATATCGCCGCTGGCATCATGATCGTGGTGGCCCAGGGCACCAGCATCTGGAACGTCGGCATCCAGACCGCCGCCGCGCAGAACCTGCTCACCGTCGGTTTCATGGACAAGATGCTTGGCCAGCGCGTGTCGTGGATCGACTGGCTGATTGCCGGCGCGCCGTGGGCGTTGATCATGTCGGCGGTGTTGCTGTTCCTCGTGCTCAAGTTGCTGCCGCCGGAGACCGACAGCATCCCCGGCGGTAAAGAGGCGGTGGCGCAGTCGCTGGTGGAGATAGGGCCGATGACCGGCGCGCAGAAGCGCCTGTTGAGCGTTTCGGTGTTGCTGCTACTGGCCTGGGCCACGGAAGGGCGACTGCACAGTTTCGACACCACCTCGACCACCTACGCCGGCCTGGTGTTCCTGTTATTGCCGGGTATCGGCGTGATGACCTGGAAGGATGTGCAGTCGCGCATTCCGTGGGGAACGGTGATCGTGTTCGGGGTAGGCATCAGCTTGGGAACGGCGCTGCTGACCACCCAGGCCGGGCAATGGCTGGGCGCGCAAGTGGTGGCGCATACCGGGCTTGACCAGGTGGGGCCGCTGGGTGTGTTTGCGATTCTTGGTGCGTTCCTGATCCTGATCCACCTGGGCTTCGCCAGCGCCACCGCGTTGACCTCGGCGCTGTTGCCGATCCTGATCGCGGTGTTGCAGACCTTGCCGGGGGATTTCAGCCGGTTGGGCATGACCATGCTCCTGGGGTTTGTGATGAGCTACGGGTTTATCCTGCCGATCAATGCACCGCAGAACATGGTGTGCCTGGGGACCGGGACGTTCACGGCGCGGCAGTTCGCCAAGGTGGGGGTTCTGGTGACGCTGGTTGGCTACCTGTTGATGCTGGTATTCGCTGCGACCTACTGGAGTTGGCTCGGCTGGATCTGAATACACAGGACATCCCAGCGGGGCAGGGCGACAAGTCGACTTGCCCTCGTACATTTCAGGTTCTTCGCATCAATTATGCCCTCGACATGGCAAGATGAACTCCGCTCAGGTTTACTGTCTCTGAGTATGGGTTTACCTGAGTCATCGAATGAACAAATACACCCCCCACACCTGGGAGCCCCACGAGCGCCCGAGCCTGCCCGGTTCGCCGTCTACGCCGCTGCACCCGACGCACAAGCGTTGGCTGTTCGCGATGGTGGGCGTGCTGGTGGCGATTACCGGTGGGTTGGGAAACGCACTGGTCATCGCCAACCTGCAATACCTGCAAGGCGCACTCGGCGCGACCACCGCTGAAATGGCCTGGCTGCCCGCCGCCTATGTGATGACCAACGTGTGCATGAACCTGCTGCTGGTGAAGTTCCGCCAGCAGTTCGGGCTGCGTGCATTTACCGAGGTGTTCCTGGTGCTGTACGCCTTGGTGACTTTCGGCCACTTGTTCGTCAACGACCTCAGCTCGGCCATCGCGGTGCGCGCGGCCCATGGCATGGTGGGGGCGGCGCTGAGTTCGCTGGGTTTGTACTACATGATCCAGGCGTTCCCGGCCAAGTGGCGCTTGAAGTCCCTGGTGCTGGGGTTGGGTACGGCGCAGTTGGCGTTGCCACTGGCGCGCCTGTTCTCCGAAGACTTGCTGCAAATTGCTGAATGGCGCGGGTTGTATCTGTTTGAACTGGGCATGGCGCTGATCTGCCTGGGCTGCGTATTCCTGCTTAAACTCCCGCCCGGCGACCGCTTCAAGACCTTCGAGAAACTCGACTTCCTCACCTTCGCCATCCTTGCCACCGGTGTCGCCTTGCTCTGCGCCGTGCTGTCCCTGGGCCGCATCGACTGGTGGCTGGAAGCACCGTGGATCGGCATCGCCTCGGCCTGTTCCCTGGTGCTGATCATGGCCGGGCTGGCCATCGAGCATAACCGCGCCAACCCGATGCTGATGACCCGCTGGCTGGGCAGCGGCGTGATGATCCGCCTGGCGCTGGCAGTGATCCTGATCCGCATGGTGCTGTCCGAGCAGTCCACCGGCGCCGTAGGCTTCATGCAGATGTTGAACATGAGCTACCAGCAGATGCACACCCTGTACGTAGTGATGCTGGCCGGGGCGATTGCCGGGTTGGTGGTCAGTGCGTTGACCATCAACCCGGCCCATTTGCTGATGCCGCTGGTGATTTCCCTGGCACTGATGGCCACCGGGTCGGTGATGGACAGTTTTTCCAGCAACCTGACCCGGCCGCAGAACCTGTATGTCAGCCAGTTCCTGCTAGGCTTCGGCGGTACATTCTTCCTGGGGCCGACCATGGTGCTGGGCACCAGGAACGTGCTGGCCAACCCGCGCAACCTGGTGAGTTTCTCGGTGATGTTCGGTATCTGCCAGAACCTCGGCGGCCTGATTGGCGCGGCGTTGCTGGGCACGTTCCAGATCGTGCGCGAGAAGTACCACTCCAGCATGATCGTCGAGCATCTGACCCTGCTCGATCCGCGTGTGGCCGCGCGGGTATCGAGCGGCGGTTCGGCCTATGGCGGCATTGTCGCCGACCCCGAGTTGCGCAACCTCATGGGCATTCGCAGCCTGGCCACGGCGGCGACCCGCGAGGCGAACGTGATGGCCTACAACGATGTCTTCATGCTGATCGCGATCATCGCGATACTGACCATGATCTGGATCTTTATCCGCAGCCTGTGGCTGATGAGCACGACCAAAACAGCAGCCCCTCCCGTTCAACCCAGCGGCGCTTCTTCATGACCGAACCGACTTCCACCACCACGACCACCAACGCCATCGCCGCCACCCCGGAAGGCACCACGCCGCCCGGCGCCTCGGTCACCGAGCCACGTTCCCTGCGGGTGCGCATCGTCTCATCGCTGGGGTTTGCCGCGATTGCCATTGTCGGGGTGCTGATCGTGTTGTATGCCTGGCAGTTGCCGCCGTTCAGCAGCGCCGTGGAAACCACCGAGAACGCCCTGGTGCGTGGGCAGGTGACGATCATCGGCCCGCAACTGAGCGGCTATGTGTTCGAAGTGCCGGTGCAGGACTTCCAATACGTCAAGGCCGGTGACCTGCTGGTGCGCCTCGACGATCGCATCTACAAACAGCGCCTGGACCAGGCGCTGGCGCAACTGGCGGTGCAGAAGGCCTCGCTGGCGAATGTGGTGCAGCAGCGCAACAGCGCCGAAGCCACCATCAAGCTGCGCCAGGCAGCCTTGGTGGACAGCCAGGCACAAGCCCGCAAAAGCACGGCCGATTTGCGCCGCAATGAAGAACTGATCAGCGACGGCTCAGTGTCCAGGCGCGAGCTGGACGTGACCCGCGCCGCCAATGCACAGACCATCGCCGCCGTGGCCCAGGCCCAGGCCAGCCTGGAAATCGCACGACAGGACCTGCAAACAGTGATCGTCAACCGTGGCTCCCTGGAAGCTGCCGTAGCGAGTGCCGAGGCCGCGGTGGAGCTGGCGCGTATCGACCTGTCCAACACCCGCATCACTGCGCCGCGTGACGGTCAGTTGGGGCAGATTGGCGTGCGCCTGGGGGCCTACGTCAACTCCGGCGCGCAACTGATGGCGCTGGTGCCGCCGCAGCTGTGGGTGATTGCCAACATGAAGGAAACCCAGATGGACAACGTGCAGGTCGGCCAGCCGGTGACCTTCACGGTGGATGCCTTGAACCACCGCAAATTCCACGGCACGGTGCAGCATATTTCCCCGGCCACCGGTTCGGAGTTCAGCCTGTTGCAGGCGGACAACGCCACCGGCAACTTCGTGAAGATCGCCCAGCGCGTGCCGGTGCGGATCACCGTAGATCCGAACCAGGCCGAGAGCGAGCGGTTGCGGCCTGGGTTGTCGGTGGTCGTCAGTATCGACACTGCCGGGCGCCTGAAAAACGCTCCACCCTGACACAACACACATCAAAACTGTGGGAGGGGGCTTGCCCCCGATAGCGGTGTGTCAGCTACCCACTGTGTTACTGATTCACCGCCATCGGGGGCAAGCCCCCTCCCACATGTTGTATGTATTTGAGCTTGAAGTTGAGTTGTATCGACTGATTGTGTTCCAGCAGTTTCAGGCCCGGCCGTCCGGCCAGGTGATGGGCATTCACCGGATGGCTCACCGGTTCGATGCAGAAGAACCCCAGCCCCGGTGGGCAATACAGCAGGAAGTAGTCGGCGCCGGTGGCCTGGCATTCCAGCGTGTAGCCCAACTCTGGCTGCTCGATCAGGCAACGCCCGTCCCACTGGCAAAAGCCGTTGTCCACCAGGCCTTCCGGCAAGGTTTTCAACGTCTGGAAGTCCCAGGCGGCGGGTACCGGTGCCAACCCCGTGGGCAGTTTCGACGCATCACTCATCCACACCTGCGAGGCCTTGGCCTGCAACCGCGTTTGCGCTGTGCGCGGCAGGTAGGGATGCAATCCCAAGCCATGCCACGCGGGGTTATCCGCCAGATGGGTCACCCGCAACGTGATGCTCAGTTCACCGCCGCGCAAGCAGAACCGCTGCTCGGCGCGATAGGCGAACGGTGTGTCGCACAGCAGTTCCAGCACCACTTCGTCCGCCGACTGGCTGACCACCTGCCACGCCTGTTGCCAGGCCGACCCATGAATGGGCAGCGGGTCGGTCATGCTGTTCGGCGTGAGCGCCAGCCAGCCGTCGGGGTTATCGAACCCGCCTTGGGCGATCCGGTTGGACCAGGGTGCCAGCGGGTAACAGCCAAGTTTGCCCGGCAGGCCCGTATCCAGGGCCTGTTGGTCGCTGTGGCGCAACAACGGCTGGCCGCTGGCCCGCACGCGCCAGTTGACGATGCTTGCGCCCACGGCCGGGGCCAGGGTGAGGTGGGTCAGGTTGTCTTCCAGTTCGATCAGCATCACAGCACCACGCTTGGCAGCCACAACGACAGCGCCGGAATGTAGGTTACCGCCATCAGGATCAGGAACAGCACCCCATAGAACGGCAGCAGCGCTTTCACGGTCTTCTCGATGCTCACCTTGCCCACTGCGGCGCCCACGAACAACACCGCGCCCACCGGTGGGGTGATCAGGCCGATGCCGAGGTTGACCAGCATGATCATGCCGAAATGCACCGGGTCGACGCCCAGTCCGAGCACCACCGGCAGCAGGATCGGCGTGAGGATCAGGATCAGCGGCGCCATGTCCATCACCGTGCCGAGCAACAGCAGCATGATGTTGATGCACATCAGGATCACGTAGCGGTTGTCCGATAGGGTCAGGAACGCCGTGGTGATCTTCGCCGGGATCTGCATCAGGGTCATGATGTAGCCGAAGCTGGCGGCGAAGGCGATCAGGATCATCACGATGGAAATGGTGCGCACCGTGCGGTGCATCAGCTTGGGCAGCTCGCGCCATTTGTAGTCGCGGTAGATGAACATGGTCACGAAGAATGCCCACAGCACGGCAATCGCGGCCGATTCGGTGGCGGTGAAGATGCCCGAGAGGATGCCGCCGAGGATGATCACCATGGCCATCAGGCCCCAGAGGGCATCGGCGGCGATCTTCAGCGCCTGCTTCAGGGGAATGACTTCGCCCTTGGGGTAGTTGCGCTTTTTCGCAAAGATCAGGCACAGCACCATCAGGCAGGCGCTCATCAACAGGCCCGGCACCACGCCGGCCATGAACAGCGAGGCGATGGACACGGTGCCGCCGGCGGCCAGGGAGTAGAGCACCGAATTATGGCTGGGTGGCGTCAGCAACGCCTGCACCGAACCGCTGACGGTCACGGCGGTGGCAAATTCCCGTGGGTACCCACGGCGTTCCATTTCCGGGATCAGCACCGAGCCGACCGAGGCGGTATCGGCCACCGAGGAGCCGGAGATGGCGCCGAAAAACGTCGAGGCCATGATATTGACGAGGGACAGGCCGCCGCGCACAAAGCCCACCAGCACCCCGGCAAACGCCACCAGCCGACGTGACATGCCACCCTCGGCCATGATCGCTCCGGCTAGCACAAAGAACGGAATCGCCATCAGCGAAAACTTGTTCACGCCCCCGGCCACCTGAATCATCAGGGCCTGGAACGGGATGTCGATCCACCACGCGCCGATCAGTGCCGACATCCCCAGGGCGTAGGCCACTGGCATGCCCAGCAGGATCAAGGCGATAAAACTGCCCAACAGAATCAATGCATCCATTTCAGGCAGCCCCTTCGTTTTCTTCCACCAGGTCGAACCGCACCACGCGCCGCTGGCTCTGGTCGCCGAGCAGGAGTTTTTCCAGCACGAACACCAGGGTCAGCAGCCCGCCGATGGGGATTGGCATATAGGTGATGCCCACGCGCAGTGTGGGGATGGCGCTCATGAACTGGTTCCAGGTGGACAGGCACAACTTGGTGCCCCACACGGCCATGAACAGGCAGATCGTCGCCATCAACAGTTGCGCGACGATACCGGCGATCTGGCGTTGGCGTGGCGGCAGGCGGTCAGTCACCACCGCCACCGACATATGCGCACCCGCG
Source organism: Pseudomonas sp. NFPP24 (assembly GCF_900112095.1). NCBI lineage: Bacteria > Pseudomonadati > Pseudomonadota > Gammaproteobacteria > Pseudomonadales > Pseudomonadaceae > Pseudomonas > Pseudomonas sp. NFPP24. The sequence goes on along the minus strand of NZ_FOKD01000003.1, from coordinate 322,032 downwards.
CGGTAACTGGCGGCGGCGCCGACGAAGGTGAAGATCAGCATCAGCAGGATGGCGGTGGGTTCCGGCCAACTGGCGCCGGTGCCGAGGACGTAGCGGGCGAAGATGCCCCAGGGGATGATCAGCGCAACCCCCAGTACCGAAAGGCCGGCGACCCAGATACAGGTCATGTACAGGCGGTCGTTGATGCGCAGCAGTAAATTCTTCATGGCGTTCACCGTAACCGGGCGCGTCGATGCCGACCGCGCCGGGCCTTGCTAGAGAAGGAGGGCGTTACTGAACGGCGTCGATACGCTTGATGATATCGGCGTAAGCCGCGCCGTATTTGGCGCGCACCGGCGCGGTGGCGTCATAGAAGGGCTTTTTGTCGACGGTGATGAATTCCACGCCGGCGGCCTTGAGCTTGGTTTCACTGCTGGCGGACTTGGCGTCCCACAGCACGCGCTCGTCCGCCTGGGCGGCCTTGGCGGCTTTCTTCACCATGTCCTGCTGGGCGGGAGTGAGCTTGTTCCAGGTGATTTTCGACATCACGATGGGCTCGGGCAAGATCAGGTGTTCGGTGAGGGTGTAGTACTTTGCGTTCTGGAAGTGGTTGTGTTCGAGCAGGGTCGGCGGGTTGTTTTCCGCGCCGTCGATCACCCCGGTCTGCAGGGCGCTGAAGATCTCGCCGGTGTCCATGGCAATGCCGTTGGCCCCCATTTCATTGAAGGCCTCGATGAACAACGGGTTGCCTTGCACGCGGATCTTCATGCCCTTGAGGTCTTCGATCTTGCGCACCGGTTTCTTGGTGTAGAGGTTGCGCGTGCCACCGTCCATCCAGGCCAGGGCCACCAGGCCGAATTCCGAATCGGTGATCTTGGCGAGGATCTCATCGCCGATCTCGCCGTCGATGACCTTGCGCATGTGCGCCTGGTCACGGAACACGAACGGCAGGTTGAACACATTCACGTCCGGCACCACCGGGCCGACGATACCGAGGCTGACACGGGTCATCTGGACCGCGCCGACCTGGGCCTGTTCGACCACTTCTTTCTCGGAGCCCAGCACACCGCCGGGGAAGTACTTGAAGGTCAGTTCGCCATTGCTTTCCTTGGTCAGGGCCTTGCCCATGTTTTCTTCGGCGACGACGGTGGGGTAGCCGGCGGGGTGGATGTCGGCGAACTTGATTTCCAGGGCGTGTGCGGCGCTGGCGAGGGTCAAGCATGCAGCGGCGAGCAAGGTGCGTTTGAAGTCCATGGGGTGTCACTCCTGTCTTGTTATTGTTGTATTCAAGGCACAGCGATGCAGCTAGAGGGTGAACGTGGGCTCCGGCAATCCGACAACGCCGGGGTTGAGGGCGAACACGCCGCCGGACAGCGACTGGGGACTCTGGTCGTCACGGATCGAGGTGACGAACAGGGTGTCCAGGCGACTGCCGCCGAAGGCGCACATGGTGGGTTTCTTCACCGGTACGGTGAGGGAGCGGTCGAGGCGGCCGTCGGGGGTGAACCGGTGGATCAGGCCGGCGTCGTTGGCGCAGATCCAGTAGCAGCCGTCGGCGTCTACCGCCGCGCCGTCGGGGCGACCGAGGTAGTTGTGCATGTCCACGAAGACGCGGCGGTTGGAGGGCGTACCGGTGTCGGTGTCGTAGTCGAAGGCCCAGATCTGTTGCACCAAGGGGTGCGAGTCCGAGGCGTACATCGTACGGCCATCCGGGCTGAAGGCCAGACCGTTTAGGGTGATGAAACCGTCCAGTTGTGCATGGGGCGCGGCGCCGCAAGCGTAGCGGTAGAGGATGCCCTCGGCCGCATTCAAGCCCATGTTCAGCACCATGCTGCCGGCCCAGAAGCGGCCCTGGCGATCACAGCGACCGTCGTTCAGGCGCATGTCGGCGCGGGGGTGTTCGACACCGGCCAACGGCGTGGTGTCGAGGCTGCCATCGTTGTGCGGGGTCAGTTGGAAGAAGCCGGTTTCCATTCCCGCGACCCAGTTGCCGGCATTGGTGCGGGCGATACAGGCGAGCATCTGCGGGGCTTTCCAGGCGGCGAGATGGCCGGTGGCAGCACTCCAGCGTTGCAGGCCACCGTTGGGAATATCCACCCAGTACAGTGCGTTCTCCTCGGGCACCCACACCGGGCATTCGCCCACGGCGTTGCGGGCGTCGACGATCAATTCAGCGGTCATGGTCAGTCCCCGAATGGCCCGGCCGCGCAGAACGCGCCACCCTGGTAGACCTTGGCCGGGTCATCGGCGGCCACCGGTGGCTGGGTCTCGACCTGGGCGCGGAACACTTCCGAGCTGTCCTTGGGCGCAAAGCCCAGGTGCGCGGCGTAGCGGTTGTCCCACCAGGTGTCGAGGTTATCCGACATGCCGTACACCACGGTATGGCCGACGTTGGGCGTGTACAGCGCACGTTCCAGCAACTGTGTGAGGTCATCGAAACTCAGCCAGGTGTGCATCATCCGGCGGTTCTGCGGCTCCGGGAACGACGAGCCGATGCGGATGCTCACGGTCTCGATGCCATAGCGGTCGAAGTAGAAACTGGCCATGTCTTCGCCGTAGGACTTGGACAAGCCGTAGTAGCTGTCCGGGCGGCGCGGCGAGTGGGCGTCGAGCTGTTCACCCTGCTTGTAGAAGCCGATCACATGGTTGGAACTGGCGAAGATCACACGCTTCACGCCGTGGCGGCGGGCGGCTTCGTAGATATGGAAAATCCCGCAGATATTGGCGCCGAGCACTTCTTCGAACGAACGCTCAACCGAGACGCCGCCGAAGTGCAGGATGGCGTCGACGCCTTCCACCAGGTGGTGCACGGCTTGCTTGTCGGAAAGGTCGCAGGTCTGCACTTCTTCGGACGCGTCGACGGCCGGCGCCATGTTGGCGATGTCCGACAGGCGCAGCACGTTGGCATAGGGGCGCAGGCGTTCGCGCAGGACTTTGCCGAGGCCGCCGGCGGCACCGGTGAGCAGCAGGCGGTTGAATGGAACAGGCGTGGTTGTGGAAGTGGTCATGAGGGTTCCATTGTTGTTGTAGGTTGTCGTATGACTATATCGAAGTATCGTTAGGGATTCCCTGGGTTGTCAACGCTAATACAGGCGATGGGGTTTCAAATGCGGGATATGCATTGACTCGACGTCTGCGCCCGGCCGGCCCGAAACCTACAGCAGCGAAATCGGGTAGCTGATAAAGAGCCGGTTCTCGTCGAACTCGTTATTGCTGAAGTCCCGACGCATGGTCGAGTTGCGCCAGCGCACGTTCAAGTCCTTGAGTGCACCGCTCTGTACGGTGTAGGCCAACTCTGATTCGCGGCCCCATTCCTTGCCATCGGTGATCGCCCCGGTGTGCACGTTGCTGCCGCTGATGTAGCGGTTCATCAGGGTCAGCCCCGGAATGCCGAGCACCACGAAGTTGAAGTCATGGCGCACCTGCCAGGATTTCTCCTTGGCGTTGTCGTAGCTGGCGTTGTAGCTGTCGTTGGCCAGGGTGCCGCCACTGGTGCCATTGACCCGCATCCACACGCTGTCGCCGGTGAGTTTTTGCAGGCCTACATAGAAGGTGTTGCCGTTGTACCTGGCCGAGAGCAGGGCGAAAGCGGTCTTGTTGTCGAGGTCGCCGGCCAGCGCGCTGCCATCTTCCTTGCCGGTGAAAAAGCCGAGGTTGGCGCCCAGGGTCCAGTCGCCCACGGGTTGGCTGTGGGTCAGGTTGAAATACTGTTGCTGGTAGATGTCGGTGAGTTCGGCGTACCACACACCGACCTGGGTGCGTTTGTCGTTGAAGCTGTATTCGCCGCCACCGAAGTTGAAACGGTCGGAGGTGAACGCGGCCTTGCCGTTCATGAACATGTCTTCCATGCTCGCGTCGTTGCGCGGGCTGTTGCCGCGAAACTGGCCGCCGTAGAGGGTCAGGCCGGCGATCTCATTGGACGTGACCTGGCCGCCACGGAAGGTCTGGGGCAGGGAACGGCCATCGTCGGAGCGCAGGATCGGCAGCACTGGCATCCACTCGCCGACCTTCAATTCAGTCTTCGATAATTTGCTTTTCAGTGCTACGCCCAGGCGGCCGAAATTGTCGGCCGGGCGGCCATCGCTGTGGATCGGCAGCAACTGCGTACCGCCGGTGCCTTTACCGCCATCGAGCTTTTGCGAATACAGGCCCAGCACATCAATACCGAAGCCCACCGTGCCTGTGGTGTAGCCGGACTTGGCATCGAGGATGAAGTTCTGTGTCCACTCTTCGGCCTTGCCCTGAGGGTTGCTCGGGTTGGTGAAGTTGCGGTTGAAATAGGCGTTACGCAGGTTGAGCGTGGCTTTGGCGTCGTCAACGAAGCCTTCGGCATGGGCGTTGAGGGGAAGGGTGAAGGCCAGGCTGCCGAGACCGATAAAACCCAGGCGGACGGAGGAATTGCGGGCGAGTGAACTCACAGTGAAGCTCCCTTTCTTTTGTTGTTTTTATTATTTGTTATACGTTGTCGTACAACATTGGGTGCGATATTTGCGAGGTTTTCAGGCGCTGTCAAGTAGAAGTTATACGATGACCTGCCCGGTATGGAGGTTCAATGTAGGAGGGGGCTTGCCCCCGATGACGGTGTGTTTCAGTCAACCATGAGCATCGGCGGCAAGGTGCCCAGGAGGGAAACGGCGGCGACGGCGGCAATCCCCAGCACCCACTCCAGCTTCACGCTGGCCTTCAGGCTGCCCAGGCGTTCTTCACAGCGCTCGATACGCAGCCGGTTCAACAGCGCCAGGGCCAACATGCCCAGCACCAGCAGCACCTTGATCAACAGGATCAGGGCGAACCCGTTGAACAACGGTGTAGGCCACAGTTGCCCGGTGAGTACACGCACGTTGATCAAGCCAGTCACCAGCAAGCCGGCGACCAGGCCATAACCCACACCGCTGAACCGTCGCAGGATCGGCTCCAGCGCAACAGGCGGGGATTGGCGCAGGATCAACACCAGCAGCAGCAACCCGCCGAGCCAGGCACCGACACACACCAGGTGCACCACCTGATTGAGGATCAGCAACCTGCCGCTGAGTCCGTCCAGCATGGCGCCATGGCCGACCGGTGCCAGTGTCGCCAGCAGCAGTGCGATCACTGGCAGGCGCATCATCGGCCATGGTTTGACCAACACGATCACCAGCAGCAGGTTCAGCAACAGATGCCACACCCACACCTGGCCAAAGAAGGTCTTGCCCAGCACCAGCTGTACGGTGGCCGGCTGCAATGCCGCGTCCCAGCGGCCGGCCATGCTCGCGGTGATCAGCAACAGCCAGGCGAGACCGGAGCCCAGCCCCAGCCAGGCCAACCCCCGGGTGATCCGCTCAAGTTGCCGGTCCAGCGCCGGTTGCGGTGCAGCGCCGAGCAGCCAGGGCCTGAATGCGCAGGCCCCGAACATCAACAACACGACGCTGAAATGCAGGAAACGGCACAGCACCAGCAGGGTAGCCATGGGTTACTGGCCGACCTTGAAGCTGTATTCGCCGTTGCTCTTGTGGGTGTCGACCGAGACCGCGTTCCACACCACTTTGTAGGTACCGGCGGCCAACGGGGCGGCCGGGGTGACCACCAGCACTTTCTTGTCGGCGTCCGGCGTTTCCAGGCCCTTGATCGCGACTTCGGTGCCGTCCTTGCTCAGGGACACCTTGGTGAAGGTGGCTTCGACGCCTTCGCTGAAGGTCAGGCGCAGGTCCTTGGGCGCAGCGACGCTGCTGTCGGCCGCTGGCTCCGCACCCTTGAGGTGGGCATGGGCAAACGCTGCCGAGGCGCCGAGCAAGGAAGCGAGCAGGGCGAGGGTGGTGAGGCTTTTCTTGATCAACATTGTTCAATACCTTCGGGGTCAGGGAGTCGGTAGAGCCATGTGCAGCAAGGGAAAGGGCTTGCCTTCGCCATCCAGCGGCGAGCGCGCGACCTGGATAAAACCATAGTGCAGGTAGAACCCCACGGCTTGTGGGTTTTGTTCGTTTACATCGACGGTGAGCGTGTCGTGACGGGCACGGGCGTGGTCCAGCAACTGGCGGCCGATGCCCTGGCCACGACGCTCGGGGTCGATAAACAGCATCTCCACATTGTTCCCGCCGGTACCGATAAAACCGGCGATGCCTTGTTGATCTTCATACACCCACACTTCCAGGGCAGGCATCGGCAGGTAGGTGTCGCGTACCAGGGGCAGCAAACGTTGAATGTCATCCTCGGGGAGGAAGTCATGGGTGGCGCGCACCGAGCGTTCCCACAGTGCTCCCAGCACGGTGTCGTCGGTGGCCACACGAGGTCGAATAGTCATTGCAATGATCCTTCATGGGGACCGCGATCCTAACCAATCCGATTTCCGGGGGAAAGGTTCGCGTCAGAAGTTTCGCTATGGCCTGTCGCCCCGATCTAGAGCCGATGGTAGTCTTTAAGCCAAGTTGTTGTCAGGGAGCCCTTATGGGCAATCACAAGATCGGAATTCGTCGGGTCAACGTCGAAAAAATCCTGCTGGCCGCGGAGAAAATCTTCGCCGAAAAAGGCTACGGCAGCACCGCCATGGCCGACATCGCTGAAGAAGTGCAACTGCCGCGCTCCAACCTGCATTACTACTTCACCACCAAGAGCGAGCTCTACAGCGCCGTGCTGTTCGACCTGCTGGAAGTGTGGAAGCAGGACGCCCTGAGCTTCGAGACCTTCGATGACCCCCGGGTGGTGCTCAGCAGCTACATCCGCGCCAAGATGCAGCGCTCGCGCACGCGACCGTATGGTTCGAAAGTCTGGGCCAACGAAATCATCCACGGCGCGCCGACCTTGGGTGAGGCGCTGGATGAAAGCCTGTACGACTGGGCCAAGATGAAGGAAGCGAAAATTCGCCAATGGGTGGAGGACAAACGCATCTTGCCGGTGGAGCCATCGAGCCTGCTGTACATGATCTGGGCCTCGACCCAGCACTATGCGGACTTTGATCACCAGGTGAAAATCTTGAATGATCACCAGCCGTTGTCGGATATGCAGTTCGAGAAGGCGATCCAGACGGTGACCAGTGTGATTTTGCGGGGGATTGGGTTGGAGCCTTGATCTTTGTTGGGGCTGAGGGCCTCATCGGGGGCAAGCCCCCTCCCACACCTGACTGCATTTCACCTGAAAGAATGCGGTCGAATGTGGGAGGGGGCTTGCCCCCGATGCCGGTCTAAAGGCCTACACAGCCTCCCGGTAGGGATTCCTCGGATCCTGCGTCCAATTCAAAAACGGCTTGCCGGTGTCTATCGGTACCATCTCGATGCAATCGGCCACCGGACAGGTGATCTGGCATAGGTTGCAGCCCACGCACTCATCGTCGATCACCTCATATTTATGTGTGCCATCCGCCTGTTTCAGGCTGGCAATGGCCTGGTGCGAGGTGTCTTCGCAGGCGATATGGCAACGCCCGCAGCCAATGCAGGCGGCCTGATCGATCCTGGCGATCACCTGGTAGTTGATATCCAGGTACTTCCAATCCGTGGTGTTGCCCACCGCTCGCCCGGAGAACGCCTGCAGGCTGGTGTAACCCTGGCTGTCCATCCAGCGCGACAGCCCGTCCTTCATTTCCTCCACAATGCGAAACCCATGCAGCATTGCCGCCGTGCACACCTGCACCGCGCCGCAGCCCAGGGCGACGAACTCCGCCGCATCGCGCCAGTTGCCGATGCCGCCAATGCCGCAGATCGGCAGGCCTTGGGTCTGCGGGTCGCGGGCGATTTCGGCGACCATGTTCAGCGCAATCGGCTTCACCGCTGAACCGCAGTAACCGCCGTGGGTGCTTTGGGTGCCGACTACAGGCAGGGCAACCATGCGCTCCAGGTCCACACTGGTGATGGAGTTGATGGTGTTGATCAGTGACACCGCATCCGCACCGCCGCGGTACGCCGCCCGTGCCGCCACGCGGATATCGGTGATGTTCGGGGTGAGCTTGACGATCACTGGCAGCGAGCAGTACGTCTTGCACCAGCGCGTCACCTGTTCCACGTACTCCGGCACCTGGCCCACCGCCGCGCCCATGCCGCGTTCGGGCATGCCGTGGGGGCAGCCGAAGTTCAGCTCGATGCCGTCGCAACCCGTGGCTTCAACCAGCGGCAGGATGTTTTTCCAGGACTCTTCGACGCACGGCACCATCAGCGACACGATGAGTGCACGGTCGGGCCAGTCCTTTTTCACCTGGGTGATTTCCCGCAGGTTGATCTCCAGCGAGCGGTCGGTGATCAGCTCGATATTGTTGATGCCCAGCACTTCCCGGTTGGCGCCGTAGTGCGCCGAGTAGCGTGACGACACGTTGACCGCCGCCGGGTCTTCGCCCAGGGTTTTCCATACCACGCCGCCCCATCCGGCTTCGAAGGCGCGGACCACGTTGTAGGCTTTGTCGGTGGGCGGCGCGGAGGCCAGCCAGAATGGGTTGGGGGCCTTGATACCGGCGAACACTATCGAGAGATCGGCCATTACGCAGCCTCCACAGTCAGCATGAGTTGGGCGTGCATGGCTTCGGCGGCCAGCTTGCCGTGTTGCACCGCCTGCACGGTGAGGTCCTGGCCGAGGCTGACGCAATCGCCGCCGGCGTACACCCCGGGAATGCTGGTGCGCAGCTGTTCGTCGACGAAAATACGCTCGCCGACCCGGTGCAGTTGCTCGGCCAACGGGTCGTGCAGGGCCTCGTTATCGAAACCCTGGCCGATAGCTTTGAAGATTGCGTCGGCGGCCAGTTCGAAGGTTTCACCGGTGGGGTGCAGACGGCCGTTTTCCATACGCGTGCGCAGGAAGCGCATGCCACGCACGTGGCCCTGCTCGTCCAGCAGCACTTCCTCCGGCTGGGCCCACGTCAGCAGGCGTACCTGATTGGCCTTGGCGATATCCTGTTCGTGGTGGGTGGCGCCCATGTCCGCCAGGCCGCGACGGTACACCAGGTTCACATCGCGGGCGCCGAGGCGGGCCATTTGCACGGCCATGTCGACGGCGGTGTTGCCGGCGCCAAGCACGATGCAGCGATCGGCCAGGGGCAGTTGGGTGAGGTCGTCGGCCTGGCGTAGTTCGCGGATGTAGTCGGTGGCGGCGAGCAGGCCGGGCGCGTCCTCATTCGGCAAGCCGAGCTGTTTGCTGGCGGCAAGGCCGAGGCCGAGGAACACCGCATCGAAGTGCTGGTGCAGGTCGCTCAACGTCAGGTTGTCCCCCAGGCGCTGGCCGTGGCGAATCTCGATACCGCCGATCTGCAAGAGGAAATCCAGCTCCTTCTGCGCAAAGTCATCCACCAGTTTGTACTTGGCGATCCCGTATTCATTCAGGCCGCCGGCTTTTTCCCGGGCTTCGAAAATCACCACGTCGTGACCGTGCATGGCACTGCGATGGGCGCAAGACAGACCGGCAGGCCCGGCACCGACCACGGCAATCCGTTTGCCGGTAGGCGCGGCGCGGTGGAAGGGGTGTTCGCTGAAGTGCGCGTTGTCGATGGCGTAGCGTTGCAACAGGCCGATCAGCACCGGAGCGCATTCTTCGGCGTTGTTACGCACGCAGGCTTGCTGGCACAGGATTTCGGTGGGGCACACCCGCGCGCAACTGCCGCCGAGGATATTGGCCGAGAGAATCTTCTGCGCCGCGCCTTGCACGTTTTCGGTGTGGATGTTGCGGATGAACGACGGGATATCGATTTCGCTGGGGCACGCGTTCACGCAGGGCGCGTCGTAGCAATACAGGCAGCGCGAGGCTTCCAGTTGGGCCTGGCGGGAGTTGAGGGGCGGTGCCAGGTCGGTGAAATGGCTGGCGAGTGTCGGTCCATCCTCAACGGGATGGGGGAGATGGGTCAGGGACTGGATCACGGTGTTGGCCTCACGGTTATTGAGGTGCTGCCTCTGATGGGCATTGGTTTTTTTGTTGCTTGCACTGGCCTCATCGGGAGCAAGCCCCCTCCCACACTTGACCGCGTTGATCCTGTTGGAATGGGGTCAATGTGGGAGGGGGCTTGCCCCCGATAGCGGTCTCAGCGCTTCACAGCCACTGGCCTGGAATGCTCAGCCCGCTTGCTCAACTGCTCGAACACCGGCGGATACGCCGGCCGCTCCACATAACGCCCGGCCCCGCGCTCGGCGCGCAGATCGCCATCGGCCCAGACCAGCTTGCCCTGGCTGATGGTATGGCTGGGCACACCGCGCACGGTCTTGCCTTCGAAGATGTTGAAGTCGACCTGCTGGTGATGGGTCTTGGCGGAAATGGTCCGCGTGCCCTGTGGGTCCCACAGCACCAGATCGGCATCCGCACCCACGCGAATTGCACCTTTGCGCGGGTAGAGGTTGAAGATCTTCGCAGTGTTGGTGGAGGTCAGCGCCACGAACTCCTGCATCGACAGGCGCCCGGTGTTCACGCCTTCATCCCACAACAGCGCCATGCGGTCTTCGATACCGGCGGTGCCATTGGGGATCTTGCTGAAGTCGTCGCGCCCGGCGGCTTTTTGCTCGGCGCAGAAGCAGCAGTGGTCGGTGGCGGTGGTGTGCAGGTTGCCCGATTGCAGGCCGTGCCAAAGCGCGTCCTGGTGCCCGCGGGGTCGGAACGGCGGGCTCATCACGTAGCCGGCAGCGGTCTGCCAGTCGGGGTGTTGGTAGACGCTGTCGTCGAGCAACAGGTGCCCGGCGAGGACTTCACCGTAGACCGGCTGGCCTTTGGCACGGGCGTAGGTGATTTCGTCCAGCGCTTCTTTGGTGGACACATGCACCAGGTACAACGGCGTGCCGAGGGTCTCGGCGATGCGGATCGCCCGGCTGGCCGCTTCGCCTTCCACCTGCGACGGACGCGACAGCGGGTGCGCTTCCGGCCCGGTGATGCCCTGGGCCATCAGCTTGCGTTGCAGGTGATACACCAGCTCGCCGTTTTCCGCATGCACGGTGGGCACTGCGCCCAGCTCCAGGCAGCGCTCGAAGCTGGCGACCAGGGTGTCGTCCGCCGCCATGATCGCGTTCTTGTAGGCCATGAAGTGCTTGAAGCTGTTGATGCCGTGGTGGCTGACCAGCTCGGCCATTTCCTCGCGCACCTGCTCGCTCCACCAGGTGATCGCCACATGGAAGCCGTAATCGGAGGCGGACTTTTCCGCCCAGCCGCGCCATTGGTGAAAGGCTTCCAGCAAGGATTGCTGTGGGTTGGGAATGACGAAGTCGATGATCGACGTGGTGCCTCCCGCCAGGCCCGCCGCCGTACCGCTGAAAAAGTCTTCACTGGCCACGGTGCCCATGAAGGGCAATTGCATATGGGTGTGGGGGTCGATGCCGCCGGGCATCAGGTATTGGCCGCTGCCATCGAGTATTTCAGTGCTGGCGGGAATATCCAGGTTCGTACCAATAGCCCGGATCAGACCGCCTGCGCACAATACATCGGTGCGGTAACTTTCATCATGGGTAATAACGGTGGCGCCACGGATCAACAGCGACATGTCGAGTTCCTCACAGGCTTGACCGGCTTGTGCCAGTTCTAAGTGTTGTATTGCTGCTTGCCGATGGTCGGTTAATTCCTGTCATCGGTGACAGGAATAGAAACTAGCCCGAGTTTTTCGATTGGGCAAGAAGATTTTTTATAAGCATATATCGTTTTCAAACTATTGATTTTTAAGGATAAAAATCAATAATCACCAAAATGTAGCGACCTCTCACCATTTTGACGCACTTGACAGGTTCTTGAATTGAGCAACATTTCCTATTGCAAATCAGACGCTTGAGACATGCCTCTTGACGGGTAGGGGAAATAAAAATAATTGTGTTGCACCAGATTGAGTCCTGATGGTTCGGGCAACTTCCGCACTATTTAGCCTGAGTAAGGCGGCAAGTACCGAAGGCGCAATCGGAAAGCTGATAAACATCAGCACGTTATATAAGCGGTGAGGGTGCGGTAACGCTTGTCGGCACGGTTATTGAGTGCAGAGGCGGCTGGCCGGGCCCGTGATGTCATGTTGTTTACGAGGTACTCCGGCCGCCTGCACCCAACTGCAGGCGCGCAACAATAATTCGAAAAAACCGTGGAGCGGCCATGCAACAGAACAGATCGCAAGTCATTGAACGCAACGGCCTGTACGAACTCGACGCCGGCCCCGACGTCCTCGACAGCCCTCGCTACAACCACGACATGGCACCGACCAAGGTGCACGAACGCACCTGGAACAAGTGGCACATCACCGCGCTGTGGGTCGGTATGTCGATCTGCGTGCCCACGTATACGCTGGGTGGCGTGCTCACTGCGTACTTCGGGCTGTCGGTGGGCGAGGCGCTGATGGCGATCCTGCTCGCGAACATCGTGGTGCTGATTCCGCTGACCCTCAACGCCTTTGCGGGCACCAAGTACGGCATACCGTTTCCGGTGTTGTTGCGGTCGTCATTTGGCATCCTTGGTTCGAACGTGCCGTGTCTGATTCGGGCACTGGTGGCGTGCGGATGGTTCGGTATCCAGACGATGTTTGGCGGGTTGGCGATCCACCTGTTCCTGGGCTCGATCTTCGAGGGGTGGAAGTCCCTTGGCGGCACCGGCGAGGTGATCGGTTTCATGATTTTCTGGTGCCTGAACCTGTGGGTGGTGCTGCGTGGCGCCGAATCGATCAAGCGCCTGGAAACCTTGTCGGCACCGTTGCTGGTGGCGGTGGGCATCGGCCTGCTGGTGTGGGCGATGCCCAACGTGTCGATCAGCGAATTGATGGCGATCCCGCCCAAGCGTCCCGAGGGTGCGAGCCTGACCGGTTACTTCATGGCCGGGCTCACCGCGATGGTAGGGTTCTGGGCCACCTTGTCACTGAACATTCCCGATTTCAGCCGCTACGCCAAAAGCCAGAAGGACCAGATTCTCGGGCAGATTTTCGGCCTGCCGCTGACCATGTTCCTGTTCGCCGCCCTCGGCGTGATCATGACCGCCGCTTCGGTGAAACTGGTGGGCGTGAGCGTGTCCGATCCGGTGACACTGATCGGGCATATCCAGAGCCCGGTGTGGGTGGCCGTGGCCATGGCGCTGATCATCGTCGCCACCTTGTCCACCAACACCGCCGCGAACATTGTCTCGCCCACCAATGACTTCCAGAACATCGCGCCCAAGCTGATCAACCGCACCACGGCGGTGATCCTCACCGGGCTGGTCGGGCTGGCGTTGATGGCCCATGAGCTGCTGAAGAAACTCGGCCTGATCGTTTCCGAGGTGAGCCTGGAGACCGTCTACTCCAACTGGTTGCTCGGCTATTCCAGCCTGCTGGGGCCGATCGCCGGGATCATGGTGGTGGACTATTTCATCACCCGCAAACAGCAATTGGACCTGGCCGGCCTGTATCGCGATGACGTGTACCCGGCATGGAACTGGAGCGGTTTCATCGCCTTCGGCGTGCCGGTGGTGCTGACCTTGCTGTCGTTGGGCAGCGATGCGTTCAGCTGGTTCTACAGCTATGGCTGGTTTACCGGTTCGGCGCTGGGTGGGTTGTTGTATTACGGCCTGAATGCCAAGCGCGGGGCCACGCCGGTCACCGTCAATCCATAAGAAGAAATGTAGCCTGAGGAGATCCCCATGAACGCTGCCCTGGACGTTCTGCAATCCACCCATCAGCACATCAACCGCGACCGCCTGTGGCAATCGCTGATGGACCTGGCCAGGCTCGGCGCCACGCCCAAGGGGGGTGTGTGTCGCCTGGCCCTCACCGACCTCGACCGCAAGGCCCGCGATCTGTTCGTGCAGTGGTGCGAAGACGCCGGCTGCACCGTGACCGTCGACGGCATCGGCAATATCTTCGCCCGCCGCCCCGGACGCAACCCTGACCTGCCGCCGGTGATGACCGGCAGCCATATCGACACCCAGCCCACCGGCGGCAAGTTTGACGGTTGCTTTGGCGTGCTGGCAGGGGTGGAAGTGCTGCGGACGCTCAATGACCTCAAGTTGGAGACCGAGGCTCCGTTGGAAGTGGTAGTGTGGACCAACGAAGAAGGTTCGCGCTTCCCGCCCTGCATGATGGGCTCGGGGGTGTTTGCCGAGAAATTCACCCTGGCCGATACCTTGGCCAAGGTCGACGTGGATGGCGTCAGTGTGGGCGATGCGCTGAATGCGATTGGCTATGCGGGCTCGCGGCCGGTCAGCGGGCACAAGGTGGGAGCGTATTTCGAGGCGCATATCGAACAAGGGCCGATCCTTGAGGACGAGAAGAAGACGATTGGCGTGGTGCTCGGCGCCTTGGGGCAGAAGTGGTTCGACCTGAAACTGCGCGGCGTCGAGGCGCATGCGGGGCCGACGCCGATGCACCTGCGCAAGGATGCCCTGGTGGGCGCGGCGGCGGTGGTGGCGGCGGTGAATGCTGCCGCATTGGGGCACCAACCTCATGCATGTGGGACGGTAGGTTGCCTGCAGGCTTATCCGGGATCGCGCAACGTCATTCCCGGTGAAGTGCGCATGACCCTGGATTTTCGTCACCTGGAGCCGGCGCGCCTGGACTCGATGATCAGTGAGGTGCGCAAGGTCATTGAGGACACCTGCACCAAGCATGGGCTCAGTTTCGAGATGGAGCCCACCGCTGACTTCCCACCGCTGTATTTCGATCAGGGCTGCGTAGACGCGGTGCGCAATGCCGCCAATGGCCTGGGCTTGTCGAACATGGATATCGTCAGCGGGGCAGGGCACGACGCAATTTTCGTCGCCGAACTGGGCCCGGCGGGGATGATTTTCGTGCCGTGCGAGGGCGGCATCAGCCACAACGAAATCGAGAATGCCGCACCGGATGACCTGGCGGCGGGATGTGCGGTGTTGTTGCGCGCGATGGTTGCAGCGTCAGCCGCTATCGCCAGCGGCAAGCTGGCCGCCTGAAATGCGGTAAAAATGTGGGAGGGGCAATCCCCCTCCCACAATGAGTGTGTGTTCGGCTTCATATCCAGATTGCATCCCACAACGGGTAGTCGCCAATCTTCTCTACCAACCCTGCCCTCAATGGGTTAGCCACCACATACCTGGCCATTTTCACCAAGTCATCTTCCTTGCGCAGTGCCCGGTCGTGGAAGCTTTCCTGCCAGAGTCTTCCCTTGCGTCCGCTTAGGCCGTTGACGGACCGCGTGCTCTTGGATTTCACCTGCCGCATCAGGTCCGCCAACGAGCCTTTTTTCAACTCAATAAGCCAATGAAAGTGGTCAGGCATGATCACCCACGCCAGCGAGTTTGCGAGCCCTCGGTACTGAGCCAGGCGAAACTGCCAGACCACCAGTCGACCGAGGTGGAAGTCGCTGAATATCGGTAGGCGTTCGTGGGTGTTGGTGGTGATGAGGTAGATGCGGTTGGGTTCGCTGAAGCGTCCGATGCGCAGCCGATGTGAAGCGGGTAAATCTGCCATTCCCTGGCCCTCTCAAGGTGTGTTCAGAGAGGCTAGATCGGTGTGTAAAAGGCTGATTGGCCGGCCTTTGGCAGGATGTGTCTGGAAGAACGCCATCGGGGGCAAGCCCCCTCCCACATTGGTTCTGCGGCGTTCATACATTGTGTGTCTGGCACAGGAGCAGGGTGGAAGGGGGCTTGCCCCCGATTGCGGTAGTCAGTTGACAGTTATGTGACTGACCCACCTTATCAAGCACCCGGCTGCCAGCCACCGCCAAGCGCCGTCACCAACCCCACACTCGCCTGCAACTGCCGCGTCTGCACCGCCTGCAACGTGCGCTGCGCCTGTAACGCTGCCGTCTGCGCCGTCACCACATCCAGATAACTCACGGCCCCCGCCTGGTAGCTGTTCATCGCCAGCGCTTGGGTATGCTGCGCCGCATCCGTCGCTGCTTGCTCGTCCTGCGCCTCCTGTTGCAAATCCCGTAGTTGCGCCAGATTGTCTTCCACCTCGCGCACGGCCTTCAGCACCTGGCTGCGGTAGTGCGCCGATGCCTCTTCGAATTCGGCTTTGGCCTGGCGCTCGTTGGCGCTCAGGCGGCCCCCGTCAAAGATCGGCAGGTTCACCAGCGGCCCCAGCGCCCAGTAGCGATTACCGGCGGACAGCAGGTTGCCGACGCCCTGCGTCTGCCCGCCAATCAACCCGGTCAGGCTGAAATCCGGATACCACGCTGCCTTCGCTACGCCGATGTTGGCGTTGGCGGCAAACACCCGCCGTTCCGCCGCTGCAATATCCGGCCGACGTTGCAGGAGATGGCTTGGCAGCTGCGATGGAATGCCCGGCAGTGCAATCAATTGCGGGCTCGGCGGCACGGTGAACTGGCTGGCCGCCACGCCCACCAGTTCACCGATGGCATGCTCGGTCAGGTTGCGTTGCCCACGGACTTCATCCAACTGCGCCTTGGCTTCGGCCAGTTGATTCTGTGCACGCGTCAGGTCCAGCTCCGAGGCGATCTGACCCTCATACCGGCTGCGGGTCAGTTGCAGGGCCTGGCTGAAATCATCCAGCGAACGCTTGAGAATCCGCGCCTGTGCATCCAGCCCATTGAGCTGCACATACAGGCTCGCCAGTTGATGTTGCAAGCTCAGGCGCGCCACCGCCAGGTCGTCACCCGACGCTTGCGCCTGGGCGTCACCCGCCGCCACCTGGTTGCGGATTTTGCCCCACAGGTCCAGGTCGTAACTCAACGAAAACCCTGCGCTATTGCTGTTGTACACCGACGGCTGCGTGGTCCCGCGTAGCGGCCGTGAATCCGATTGGCGCTGGCGCAACGGCTGTGCGCTGGCGGTGATCTGCGGGAACAGCCCGGCATGCAGTTGGCTGGCGTACGCCTGGGACGCATCGAAGTGCGCCAGTGCCGCCGCCAGGTCCGGGTTGGCCTTGAGCAGTTGCTGTTGCAGGTCGTTCAGGCGCGGATCGTGGTAGAGCTTCCACCATTCGGGTGCCAATTGGTCGGACGGTTGCGCGCTGTGCCAGGGACCGTCGCTGGTCTGTTCGCGGTAGTGCGCAGGCAGGTCAATCGGCGGCACCTTGTAGGTGGGCGCCATCGAGCAACCCTGTAACGCCAGCAGCATCAGTGCAACGAGGGGCTTAAGCCTTGGGCGCATGCGTACCTCCAGCGGCGTCGGCCAGTTGCACCGGGTCGCCTTCGCGCAGGGCGTCGGGCGGGTTGTCGACCACGCGGTCGGCGGGTTTCAGGCCCTGGTCGATGACCAGGCGTTCACCGAGGTCGAGGCCGATATGGATGTCTTGCAAGTGCACATGATTCTGCGCATCCAGTACCGCCACTTGCGTGCCCTGGGCGCGGAAGATCAACGCGCTGGCCGGGATGCTCACGCCATGGGTGTCCGCCGGGATCGGCAGGGTCGCTTCGGCGTAATCGCCGGGCAGCAGCTCGCCGTTGGGGTTGTCGGCCACGAACTGCGCGAGCAGGGTGCCGGAGCGCCGGTCGATGGCAGTGGAGTCGCCGATCAGGCGCGCCTTGAAGTGCTCGCCAGGATGCTCGGGTACCGTCAGCTCGGCTTCAAGGCCGGGGTGGATGACCGCGGCGTAGTTCTGCGGCACCGGTACATACAGGCGCAGTTGGTGTGTGTCGGCGATGTTGAACAGCTCCGGGTCGCTGTCGGTGTCGGCCTTGATCAACTGGCCGATATCGGTATTACGTGCGGTGATGGTGCCGGCGAACGGCGCGCGGATAGTCTTGTAGCTTTCCAGTGCGATCAGCCTGGCGTAGTCGGCAGCGGCGGCCTCGGCGTTGGCTTTGGCGGCGGCGGCATTGGAAGTTTTCTCATCGGCTTCCTGGCGCGACACCGAGTGGCTCGCCAGCAAGTTCTGCCAGCGCGTGGCGGTGGTGGCGGCCAGGCGTGCGTTGGCCTGTTCCTGCACCAGGCGTGCGTGGGTCTGCGCCAGTTGTTGGTCGAGGTCGGGGCTGTCGATCTCGGCAAGGATTTGCCCGGCTTCGACCCGCGTCCCGATGTCGGCTTTCCAGTCCTTGAGGTAGCCGCTGACCCGCGCATGGATCGGTGCCTTGCTCCAGGCTTCCAGGTGCGCGGGCAGGCGCAGGGTATCGCCGGCCGCATTCTGCTGCGGTTGGAACACCATCACCTGCGGGATGGCGGCGGTCTCGGTCCAGGCCGTGACCGACTGTTCGTGCAAGGTACGGGCGTGCAGGCCGTTGGCGACCAACAGGGCGGCCAGGGTCAGGCCGCCGACACCCATGAGCATCAGACGCTTGCGCGAGGGTTTGTGATCAGACGACATGAGACGTTTCTCCAGCTGTAGCACGATTAGGGTGACGACCGTGGACCAGGCTGAAGACCACGGGTACAAACAACAGGGTGGCGGTGGTGGCGAGGATCAGGCCACCGATCACCGCGCGGCCGAGCGGGGCGTTCTGTTCTTCGGACATCGCCAGGGGCAACATGCCGATGATCATCGCCAGGGCGGTCATGCACACCGGACGAAAACGCGTGTAGCCGGCTTCCAGCGCCGCCTTCAATGCATCGCCATGTTCGGCCAGGCGTTCGCGGCAGAAACTCACCACCAGGATCGAGTTGGCGGTGGCGACGCCCATGCACAGGATCGCGCCGGTCAGTGCCGGCACCGACAAGGACGTGCCGCTGAGGAACAGCATCCACACGATCCCCGCCAGCGCCGCCGGCAAGGCGGTGATGATCACGAATGGGTCGACCCATGATTGGAAGTTGACCACGATCAGCAGGTAGATCAGCACCACCGCACCGAGCAGGCCAAAACTCAAGCCGCTGAACGCTTCATGCAGTGCATCGATCTGCCCATGCAGGCTGATCACCGCGCCTTTGGGGCGCATGGCGGCGGTGTCATCCAGCACTTTCTGCACGTCACGGGCCACGCCGCCGAGGTCGCGGCCTTGCACGTTGGCATACAGGTCCAGGGTCGGCTCGATGTTGTAGTGGGTCACCACCGCCGGGCTCTGCACGCGGGAGATGGTGGCTACACCGCCGAGGATCTGCGACTGGCCGTTAGCACCGGTCACCGGCAGGGCTTCCAGCGAGGGCAGGCTGTCGAGGCGGTATTGCGGGGTGGCCGCGACGATGGAATAGGACACACCGTTGGCCGGGTTGAGCCAGAAGGTCGGCGCCACCTGGGAACTGCCGGCGAGGGACGCCACCATGCTGTTGGTCACGTCGCGCTCGGTGATACCCAGGCCATTGGCGCGCAGGCGGTCGACGTTCACCTGCAGCGACGGGTAGCCGGTGGATTGCTGGATACGCAGGTCGGCGATGCCCGGTACGTTTCGCAGGCGTCGCTCAAGCTCCACTGCATAGGCGCGGTTTTCTTCATCACTGCGCCCGGAGATCTTCACGTCCAGCGGAGCCGGGGCGCCGAAGTTGAGAATCTGGCTGCTGATGTCCGCCGGCAGGAACGCAAACTGGCTGCCGGGGAAACTTTGCGGCAGGGCTTCACGCAGTTTTTTCACGTAATCGGCGGTGGGCGCATGGTCCTTTTTCAGGGTGACCTGTATATCGCCATCCTGCGGACCGATGGTGCCGCTGCTGCTGTAGGCCATGTCGATGCCGCTGAGCGGAATGCCGATGTTGTCGACGATGGTGTCCAACTCTTCGGCGGGGATGACTTCGCGGATCCGCGCTTCGATGCGGTCGAAGGCCGCAGCGCTTTCTTCGATACGTGTGCCCAGTGGCAAGCGTACGTGCAGGGCCAGGGCGCCGGCGTCGGTGGCCGGGAAAAAATCCTGGCCCAGGCTCGGCAGCAGCAGGAACGACGCCAGCACACAGACCAGGAAGCCGACGATAAAACGCTTGCGATTGCCCAGCGCCAAGGTCAGCAAGCCGTGGTAGGTGTCGCGGATATTCGAGAAGTGACGCTCGAAGCCCTGCTGGAAATTCAGCACTGATTGCAGCACGCGATTGCGCGGTTTCGGGTGCTGTTCACCCTCGTGGTGGTTGATGAATTCATCTTCCGGGTGATGCCCGGCGCCTGGCTCCGGGGTGTGCGGCTTGAGCAGGAACATCGCCAGGGTCGGCACCAGCGTCCGCGAGAGGATGAACGAACTGGCCATGGCAAAGATCACCGCCAGGGCCATCGGCCGGAACAGGTAACCGGCGATGCCTTGCAGCAGGAACATCGGCACGAACACGATGCAGATGCACAGCAGCGAGACGAACGCCGGGCCGACAATTTGCGCGGCACCGTCGAGGATCGCGGTCTTCACCGCCTTGCCTTGCTCCAGATGCCAGTTGATGTTTTCGATGGTCACCGTGGCGTCGTCCACCAGGATACCCACGGCCAGCGCCAGCCCGCCCAACGTCATCACGTTGAGGGTTTGCCCGCTGGCCGCCAGCAACGCGATGGCCGAGAGCACGGCGAGGGGAATCGACGCGGCAATGATCAGCGTCGAGCGCCAGCTGCCGAGGAACAGCAGGATCATCGCACTGGTCAGCAGCGCGGCAATGATGCCTTCCTGGGCCACGCTGCCCACCGATTGCTTGACGAACACCGATGCGTCGCCGAGCAGCGAGGTCTTCAGCGATGGCGGCAGGGTTTCGTTGATGCGCGGCAACATCTGGCGGATGCCGTCGATGATCGACAGGGTGGAAATGCTGCCGTTTTTCAGCGCCGGCATCAGCACGGCGCGGTGGCCGTCGACGCGCACAATATTGGTCTGCGGTGGCGAGCCGTCACGCACGTGCGCCACCTGGCCAATCGTGATCAGCGCACCGTCGACGGTCTTGATCGGCAGGTCGTTGAGTTCGTCGATGGCCTTGGGGCTGTTGTTGAGCAGGATCGTGTATTCGTCGGGGCCGAGTTTGGCGGTGCCCACCGGGATGATCTGGTTCTGCAGTGCCAGGGCGTTACCCACGTCCTGCGCCGACAGGCCTTTGGCAGCCAGCGCCTGTGGGTCGAGGTCGAGGGTGATCTGGCGTTGCTTGCCACCCATCGGTGTCGGCATGGCCAGGCCGGGCAGGGAACTGAGCGGCAAGCGAATGTTGTTCTGCACCAGGTCGCGGATCTTGGCTTCCGAGAGGCTGGGGCTGGAGAACGCCATTTGCAGGATCGGCACCGTGGAGGCGCTGTAGTTGAGGATCAGCGGCGGCGTGATGCCGGGTGGCATTTGCTTGAGCACGGTTTGTGAAACCGCCGTCACTTGGGCATTGGCGGTGCGGATATCCACGCCGGGCTGGAAGAAAATCTTGACGATGCCCATGCCGGGCAGCGATTGCGATTCGATATGTTCGATGTCGTTGACGGTGGTGCTCAGGGAGCGTTCGTAGGTGTAGATCACCCGGCCGGCCATGGCGTCCGGTGACAGGCCGTTGTACTGCCAGACCACGGCGACCACGGGGATGCCGATATCCGGGAAAACATCAGTAGGGGTACGCAGGGCCGCCATTGGCCCGATGATGCAGATGAAGATGGCCAACACAATAAAGGTGTATGGCTTTTGCAGTGCGGTCTTTACCAGCCCGAGCATGCGTGAAACCTCCGGAAGGAGCAGGATTGCAAACCCCGGCAGTCTCACGCGACCCACCTAACACGCACCTTTCAGCCAGGTGAAGGAACATTTAGGTTAGGGCTGAAGATCGTTTCATATGTATTCATTTGTTCTACAAAGGGCAGCTCCTCAAGCTTGCAACCCATCGGACACATTGTCTTTCTTTGGAGCCCTGCCATGTTACTCAAACCTTTATTGTTGATTCCTGCCCTTGGTGCTGTGCTGTTGTTGTCGGCATGTGCCGGCCCGATCCCCAAGGCTGACCCGAGCGAAGCGTGGATCGGTCTGAAAGAAGAAGCGCCGAATGACCTGATGGCCGAGCGGGTAGACGGCAAGCGCGTGGATGACGGACGCTTTTTTGAAGTGCCACCAGGCGATCATCGCCTGGATGTGACGCTGTTCGAGGAAGAACCCGGCGACGACAATCAGCAAGACTGCCAGGGGCGTGTCGAGTACAAGCATTTCAAGGCGGGTGAGCACTACACCCTGGTCGAATCCAGCCTGGGTACTACCGTGCGTGCGTCCTTGATGGACGGGCACGGCAAGGAAGTTGCGGCCACTCAGGACTTCAATTGCATGCCGGGCTAGGCGTGATGCACCGCGGCCTTGTGAGGCTTGACGGGTGCCGTCGGTTTGACGTGGGGGTGATGGTGCCGGCGGGTAATGCGCAACACCCCCCACAGCATGGCGCCGGCTACCGCCAGCCAACCGCAGATCAACAGGAAAATCGTCGTTGCAAGGCTCATTCGGGCCTCCTTTCGCCCCGCAGGGGGCACACACAGTCTTCTCAATGGACAGTCTAGCTACCCGGCGGTTGCCTGCTATTGACCAATGGTCGAGTGCGACCAACTTCTTTGCTATATCCACGCCCCCTGCACAATCGCGATTGGGCTATGATCAGGGCCCTTACTGGCAGTCGATCAAGAGAGTAGAAAATTGCGGTTACGGTCGAACCTGAAAACATCCTTGTTAATTGCTTGTGCCCTGGGCCTCGCGGCCTGTTCCTCCGCACCGTCGAGGCTGGCGGGCCTGCCGGAGCGAGTCGAACTCAATGGTGTGCCGACCTTTCGCAGCGAGGCTTATCAGAGCGGTCCTACATCGTTAGCCAGCATGCTGTCGCAACAAGGCATTGTCATGACACCGGGGTTGCTGGATAAGCCATTGCATCTGCCGGGCGGTGAAGCGGACCTTGAACGCAACATGCAGGTACTGGCGCGTGAGTACGGGCTGATGGTGTATCCGCTGGATGCGAAGCTGACGGCGGTGCTGGCACAGGTGGCGGCGGGTTATCCGGTGATGGCGCGGATTGGTGGCGGGTTGTGGTCCGACGCGCACTACGTGGTAGTGGTGGGGTTCAATCAGCAGAAAAGCACGGTGCTGCTGCGCTCAGGCATGGATCGGCGCCTGTTGATGAGCTTCGGCGACTTCGAGTCAAAATGGAAAAGTGCCGGGAACTGGGCAATCCTCACCCAGCGCCCGAGCCAACTGCCAGCCAACGTCGACGCGCAGCGCTGGCGGGATGCGGCTGGCGCGACGGCACAGGCCGGGCAGGAGCGGGCGGCGGCTCAGGCACTGAAGGTGTTGGCGGAAAGCAAATAAAAAACGGCGCTATCAAGCGCCGTTTCTTATGGTCGGTTATCGACGCGCTTCTGCAGCATTCGGCCGATTTTTCAGGTTCTTGTCGGCCTTGTAGCGCAACGCCACATCCGGCACCGACCCGCTCTTGCCGGTTTCAACCCAATTGCGGATACGGCTGGCATCGGCAAAGTGGGTGAATTTGCCGAAAGCGTCCAGGATCACCAATGACACCGGGCGGTTGCCCATGCTGGTCACCAGCACCAGGCAGTGGCCGGCCTGGTTGGTGAAGCCGGTCTTGGTCAGCTTGATGTCCCAATTGGCGCGGTTGATCAGGTGGTCGGTGTTGGAGAAGCCCAGGGTGTAGTTGGGCTTGCGGAACGACACGGTCTTTTCCTTGGTGGTGCTCAATTGGCTCAGCAAGGGGTAGTGACGCGCGGCGGCGAGCAGTTTGCTCAGGTCACGGGCGGTGGACACGTTGTGGATCGACAGGCCGGTGGGTTCCACATAGTGAGTGCTGGTCATGCCCAGCGCCTTGGCCTTGGCGTTCATCGCGGCAATAAACGCCGGGTAACCGCCTGGATAGTGGTGCGCCAGGCTGGCGGCGGCGCGGTTCTCCGAGGACATCAGGGCGATCAGCAGCATTTCTTTACGTGGCATCTCGCTGCCGATTTTCACCCGGGAAAACACGCCTTTCATTTCCGGCGTGTCCTTGATGTTGATATCGATGTATTCATCCATGTTCTGCTTGGCTTCCAGCACCACCAGGCCGGTCATCAACTTGCTCACCGAGGCGATCGGCACCACCACGTCGGGGTTGCTGGAATAGATGACCTTGTTGGTCTGCAGGTCCACCAGCATGGCGCTGCCGGAGGCGATTTGCAGTTTGGAGGTATCACGCGGGGCCTGGGTGGTTTCGGCGGCGTGAGCGAAAGTGCCTGTAAACGCAAAAAATAGGCTGACGATAGAGAGACGAATTTTCACGCGGATGAACTCGCTAAAAAAGTAAGGAAATACCGTTCGGGAACGGTTTTTGGATAAATGCCGTTACATTTTAGGAGTATGGATCAGAAACTGTCGAATGTTCTTCTGGAACCAGACGAAAGTGCTTAAAAACTAAGAAAAAACAGGATTTATTACGCGCAATAAAAAGCCCTGCGATAAAGCAGGGCTTTTTCAGTACACCCGGTTATTAAGCGTGCAGGGTCTCTGCGGCGTACAGGGTGTTTTCCAGCAGGCACGCGCGCGTCATCGGGCCGACACCGCCGGGTACCGGGGTGATCCAGCCGGCGCGGGGCAGGGCGGTCTCGTACACCACGTCGCCGACCAGCTTGCCGTCTTCCTGGCGGTTGATGCCCACGTCGATGACGATGGCGCCTTCCTTGATCCACTCACCCTTGACCAGGCCCGGCTTGCCGGCGGCAACCACCACAAGGTCGGCGCGGCCGACGTGGCCGGCGAGGTCCTTGGTGAAGCGGTGGGTAACGGTCACGGTGCAGCCGGCCAGCAGCAGTTCCATGGCCATCGGGCGACCGACGATGTTGGACGCGCCAACGACCACGGCGTCGAGGCCGTACAGGTCGACACCGGTGCTTTCCAGCAGGGTCATGATGCCCTTCGGCGTGCACGGGCGCAGCAGCGGGATACGCTGGGCCAGGCGGCCGACGTTATAAGGGTGGAAACCGTCGACGTCTTTGTCCGGACGAATTCGCTCCAGCAATTTGGAGGCGTCCAGGTGCTCGGGCAATGGCAGTTGAAGCAGGATGCCATCAATCTTCGGGTCGTCGTTGAGGCCGTCGATCAGGTCGGTAAGGGCCTGCTGGGTGGTCTCGGAAGGCAAGTCGTAGGCCTTGGAAATAAAGCCGACCTCTTCACAGTCTTTACGCTTGTGCGAGACATAAACCTGAGAGGCAGGATCGCTGCCGACCAGGATCACCGCGAGGCCAGGCGTGCGCAGGCCTTGCTGGCTGCGCTCGGTGACTCGTTTGGCGATCTGCTGGCGCAGGCTGGCGGCGATTGATTTGCCGTCGATAAGTTGTGCAGTCATTACGCGTGATTAACCATCGAGAGGGGGAAGAAAAGTGCGCGCATTCTCGCATGCCAAGGCGTTAGGGCAAAGGCGCTTGGTCTGCAAATTGCCCTAACCCCTTAAATAAAATGAATTTTTTTCAAAAAAGATTTGACGGGTTTGGAGGGCGTCTATACTATTCGTCGCACTTGTCGGGCACAGCCTAGCACTGGTTAAGAAGGCCGAGCAGAATAGCGTGTTGTTCTGCAAGGCTGGAAGCACTTAGTTTGTAATCCTCCAAGAGTACAGATTAATAAGGCGCCCGTAGCTCAGCTGGATAGAGCATCCGCCTTCTAAGCGGATGGTCGCAGGTTCGAGTCCTGCCGGGTGCGCCATTAGGCAGCTTTGGCACAAGTAGCGTCAGATGGTGGGCGTAGCTCAGTTGGTAGAGCACGGGATTGTGACTCCCGTTGTCGAGGGTTCGATCCCCTTCGTCCACCCCATATTTTGAAAGGCGCCAGATTAATCGTCTGGCGCCTTTGCTTTAAGAGCTTCAAGCGCGGATGTGGTGGAATTGGTAGACACACTGGATTTAGGTTCCAGCGCCGCGAGGCGTAAGAGTTCGAGTCTCTTCATCCGCACCAAATAAAGCCTGGCCTTGTTGAGAAACGGGGTAGGGCTAGACAAAGAAGTGGTTTGGTTTCTTTGTTAACGCAATATGGTGGGCGTAGCTCAGTTGGTAGAGCACGGGATTGTGACTCCCGTTGTCGAGGGTTCGATCCCCTTCGTCCACCCCATATTCGAAAGGCGCCAGATTTAACAGTCTGGCGCCTTTTTTGGTTTCAGTGGTTCGACTATTCGGCGGCAGCACGTAGTGGGCCGCAACGGCAGGGCGTTTCGTCGTATTTATGTATCTCGATGATGCTGCGCTGCCTGTCAGCCCTGTTTGAAGGGTTGGCCGTCAGGGAGATGGATGACGACTTCTTCTATATATAGAAGGGGCGGCGCAGAGCCCTGGCGTGATGGGCTGTATTTGTCACCGGGGCGAGGTGCATCAGTGCCTTCGTACCGATAAATTGCCGGCTGTTTTCGGGCGTATTTGCAGTAGGGTGACTTCTTGAGTTTGACCCACTAGAATGCATGCCCTTGATTGGGGTCGGAAATGGCCGGCTAACGTCTGTGCAACGAGGAATATCCATGCAAGTTTCTGTTGAAAATACTACTGCTATCGAGCGTCGCCTGAGCATCACCGTGCCGGCTGAGCGTCTCGAGACTGCGGTCAACAAGCGTCTGCAGCAGACTGCCCAGAAGGCCAAGATCGCTGGTTTCCGTCCAGGCAAAGTGCCAATGAGCGAAATCAAGCGCCGTTTTGGTGCCGATGCGCGCCAGGAAGCTGTGGGCGACGTGATCCAGGCTTCTTTCTACGAAGCGGTCGTTGAACACAAGCTGAACCCAGCGGGTTCGCCGTCGATCGAGCCTAAGTCCCTGGAAGCAGGCAAGGACCTGGAATACGTTGCCGTATTCGAAGTGTTCCCTGAGTTTGAAGTGGCCGGTTTCGACGGTATCGCCATCGAGCGCCTGAGCGCCGAAGTGGCTGACTCGGACCTGGACAACATGCTGGAAATCCTGCGCAAGCAGAACACCCGTTTCGAAGTGGCCGACCGTGCTGCCCAGAACGAAGACCAGCTGAACATCGATTTCGTTGGCAAGGTTGACGGCGAAGTGTTCGCTGGCGGCTCCGCCAAGGGCACTCAGCTGGTGCTGGGCTCCAACCGCATGATCCCGGGTTTCGAAGACGGCCTGGTTGGCGCTAAAGCCGGCGAAGAACGCGTTCTGAACCTGACCTTCCCTGCTGACTACCAGAACCTGGACCTGGCTGGCAAAGCCGCCGAGTTCACCGTGACCGTCAACAGCGTTTCCGAGCCTAAGCTGCCAGAGCTGAACGAAGAATTCTTCGCGCAATTCGGTATCAAGGAAACCGGTATCGAAGGTTTCCGCGCCGAAGTTCGCAAGAACATGGAGCGCGAGCTGCGCCAGGCCATCAAGTCCAAGGTCAAGAACCAGGTCATGGACGGCCTGCTGGCTGCCAACCCGATCGAAGTGCCCAAGGCCCTGCTGTCCAACGAAGTGGATCGCCTGCGCGTTCAAGCTGTCCAGCAGTTTGGTGGCAATATCAAGCCTGACCAGCTGCCGGCCGAGCTGTTCGAAGAGCAAGCCAAGCGTCGCGTTGTGCTGGGCCTGATCGTGGCTGAAGTGGTCAAGCAGTTCGACCTCAAGCCGGACGAAGACCGCGTTCGCGAAATGATCCAGGAAATGGCTTCGGCCTACCAGGAGCCTGAGCAGGTCGTGGCTTGGTACTACAAGAACGATCAGCAACTGAACGAAGTGCGTTCGGTTGTGCTGGAAGAACAAGTTGTGGATACTGTTCTGCAGAAGGCTAAGGTGACCGATAAAGCGGTCTCTTACGAAGAAGCAGTCAAACCGGCGGAAGCAGCACAAGCCGACTGATTGTCCAACTCGTTGGAAATTCAACCATAAGCCAGCCTCGCGCTGGCTTATGCGTTTTCAAGACATGACTATTTGGGAGTAACTGCAGAGCATGTTCCGTAATTCCTATATTCAGCAGAACTCTGATATCCAGGCCGCTGGCGGCCTGGTCCCGATGGTTGTCGAGCAGTCCGCTCGTGGCGAACGCGCCTACGACATCTACTCGCGCCTGCTCAAGGAGCGAGTGATCTTTCTGGTGGGCCCCGTAGAGGACTACATGGCCAACCTGATCTGTGCGCAGTTGCTGTTCCTTGAAGCGGAAAACCCGGACAAGGACATCCATCTCTACATCAACTCCCCAGGCGGTTCGGTAACGGCGGGCATGTCGATCTACGACACCATGCAGTTCATCAAGCCGAACGTGTCGACCACCTGCATCGGCCAGGCCTGCAGCATGGGCGCGTTCCTGCTGACTGCCGGTGCCGAGGGCAAGCGCTTCTGCCTGCCCAACTCGCGCGTGATGATTCACCAGCCACTGGGCGGTTTCCAGGGCCAGGCGTCGGACATCGAAATCCACGCCAAGGAAATCCTGTTTATCCGCGAGCGCCTCAACACGCTGATGGCCAAGCACAGCGGGCGCACCCTGGAAGAAATCGAGCGCGATACCAACCGCGACAACTTCATGAGTGCCGAAGCGGCGCAGGCATATGGCCTGATCGACGCAGTGATCACCCAGCGTCCCGCTTAATATACGCCGCTCAAAATAGGGCTGGTCGGCATGTCCGACCACTGGCGGGCTTGAAAAAGCCCGCATAAGCCTTCATCTTGTGTTGCAAGCCTATCGGATTTGGATCGAACGAATGACTGACACCCGCAACGGCGAGGACAACGGCAAGCTGCTCTATTGCTCCTTCTGTGGCAAAAGCCAGCATGAAGTACGCAAATTGATTGCCGGCCCCTCGGTGTTTATCTGCGACGAATGCGTCGACCTGTGCAATGACATCATCCGTGAGGAGGTGCAGGAAGCCCAGGCCGAGAGCAGCGCGCATAAATTGCCTTCGCCTAAAGAAATCAGCGGCATCCTTGACCAGTATGTGATTGGTCAAGAGCGTGCAAAGAAGGTTCTGGCCGTAGCGGTATACAACCACTACAAGCGCTTGAACCAGCGTGACAAGAAAGGCGACGAAGTTGAACTCGGCAAGAGCAATATCTTGCTGATCGGTCCTACAGGCTCGGGTAAAACCCTGCTTGCAGAAACCCTCGCTCGCCTGCTGAACGTTCCGTTCACCATCGCCGACGCCACCACCCTTACCGAGGCTGGCTACGTGGGTGAAGATGTCGAGAACATCATTCAGAAACTGCTGCAGAAGTGCGACTACGACGTAGAGAAGGCCCAGATGGGTATTGTCTACATCGACGAAATCGACAAGATCTCGCGCAAGTCGGACAACCCGTCGATCACCCGGGACGTTTCCGGTGAAGGCGTGCAGCAGGCACTGTTGAAACTGATCGAAGGCACGGTCGCTTCCGTACCGCCACAAGGCGGCCGCAAGCACCCGCAGCAGGAATTCCTTCAGGTTGATACGCGCAACATCCTGTTCATCTGTGGCGGTGCGTTCTCCGGCCTGGAAAAAGTCATCCAGCAGCGTTCCACCCGTGGTGGCATTGGTTTCAGTGCAGAAGTGCGCAGCAAGGAAGAAGGCAAGAAGGTGGGCGAGTCCCTGCGTGAAGTCGAACCTGACGATCTGGTCAAGTTCGGTCTGATCCCTGAATTCGTTGGTCGTCTGCCGGTCCTGGCCACGTTGGACGAGTTGGATGAGGCGGCTTTGATTCAGATCCTCACCGAGCCGAAGAACGCCCTGACCAAGCAATACGCCAAGTTGTTCGAGATGGAAGGTGTAGACCTCGAGTTCCGTACCGACGCACTCAAATCAGTGGCCAAGCGGGCACTGGAGCGCAAGACCGGTGCACGTGGCCTGCGTTCGATTCTCGAAGGCGTGTTGCTCGACACCATGTACGAAATCCCCTCGCAGTCCGAGGTGAGTAAAGTGGTGATCGATGAAAGCGTTATAGAAGGCAAGTCCAAGCCACTGTATATCTACGAAAACAGTGAGCCGACTGCCAAGGCTGCGCCAGACGCGTAAGCGTTTCGCACTGTCTGTATAAGCAAGGGGCCTCCAGGGGCCCCTTTGTTTTTACGGCGTTTTTTACGCAGGAGCGTTTACTGCGTTAACTGCTGGCAATAAGCTTGTTTTTTTTGCATGCAGACCCCATCTTGGTTTCAAGCTTACTTTTCAATTGTCATAGAGGCGAAATCATGAAGACAACCATCGAATTGCCTCTCCTGCCGTTGCGTGATGTCGTCGTCTATCCGCACATGGTTATCCCGCTGTTCGTGGGGCGCGAGAAGTCTATCGAAGCCCTCGAGGCCGCGATGACGGGCGACAAGCAAATCCTGCTGTTGGCCCAGAGAAATCCTGCCGATGATGATCCAGGCGAAGATGCCCTGTATCGCGTCGGTACCATTGCCACCGTGCTGCAACTGCTCAAGCTGCCCGATGGCACCGTCAAGGTGCTGGTGGAAGGCGAGCAGCGTGGTGCGGTGGAGCGCTTCATGGAAGTGGACGGCCACCTGCGCGCCGAAGTGGCGCTGATCGACGAAGTCGAGGCCCCCGAGCGCGAGTCCGAAGTGTTTGTACGCAGCCTGCTCTCGCAGTTCGAGCAGTATGTGCAGTTGGGCAAGAAGGTCCCGGCTGAAGTCCTGTCCTCCCTCAACAGCATCGATGAGCCGAGCCGCCTGGTCGACACCATGGCTGCGCACATGGCGCTGAAGATCGAGCAGAAGCAGGACATCCTCGAAATCATCGACTTGCCGGCACGTGTAGAACATGTATTGGCACTGCTGGATGCCGAAATCGACCTGTTGCAGGTTGAGAAGCGCATTCGTGGTCGCGTGAAGAAGCAAATGGAGCGCAGTCAGCGCGAGTACTACTTGAATGAGCAGATGAAGGCCATTCAGAAGGAACTCGGCGACAGCGAGGAAGGCCACAACGAAATCGAAGAGCTGAAAAAGCGCATCGATGCCGCCGGCCTGCCGAAAGACGCCCTGACCAAAGCCACCGCCGAGCTGAACAAGCTCAAGCAGATGTCGCCGATGTCGGCCGAAGCCACCGTGGTGCGGTCCTACATCGACTGGCTGGTGCAGGTGCCGTGGAAGGCTCAGACCAAGGTACGCCTGGACCTCGCTCGTGCCGAAGACATTCTCGACGCCGATCACTATGGCCTGGAAGAAGTCAAGGAACGCATCCTCGAATACCTCGCTGTGCAAAAACGCGTGAAGAAGATTCGTGGCCCGGTGTTGTGCCTGGTTGGTCCGCCGGGTGTGGGTAAAACCTCCCTGGCCGAGTCGATTGCCAACGCTACCAACCGTAAGTTCGTGCGCATGGCCCTTGGTGGTGTACGGGATGAAGCGGAAATCCGTGGTCATCGCCGCACATACATCGGTTCGATGCCAGGAAGATTGATTCAAAAGATGACAAAGGTGGGTGTGCGCAACCCGCTGTTCCTGCTCGATGAAATCGACAAAATGGGCAGTGACATGCGAGGCGATCCGGCATCGGCGTTGCTGGAAGTGCTCGACCCCGAGCAGAACCACAATTTCAACGACCATTACCTGGAAGTCGACTACGACCTCTCCGATGTGATGTTCCTGTGCACCTCCAACTCCATGAACATCCCGCCAGCGCTGCTGGACCGGATGGAGGTGATTCGTCTGCCGGGTTACACCGAAGACGAAAAGATCAACATCGCCGTCAAATACCTCGCGCCCAAGCAGACGTCGGCCAATGGCCTGAAGAAAGGCGAGATCGAATTCGAGGTCGAGGCGATCCGCGACATCGTGCGCTACTACACCCGCGAGGCCGGTGTACGGGGCCTTGAGCGCCAGATTGCGAAGATCTGCCGCAAGGCGGTCAAAGAGCACGCACTGGAAAAACGCTTCTCGGTGAAGGTCACGGCCGACTCCCTGGAGCACTTCCTGGGCGTGCGCAAATTCCGCTACGGCCTGGCCGAACAGCAGGATCAGGTCGGCCAGGTGACTGGCCTGGCGTGGACCCAGGTGGGCGGCGAGTTGCTGACCATCGAAGCCGCAGTGATTCCAGGCAAAGGCCAGTTGATCAAGACCGGATCCCTCGGTGACGTGATGGTCGAGTCCATAACTGCCGCGCAGACCGTGGTGCGCAGCCGCGCCAGGAGCCTGGGGATCCCCCTGGACTTCCACGAGAAGCACGACACGCACATCCACATGCCGGAAGGGGCGACCCCCAAGGACGGCCCTAGCGCTGGTGTAGGCATGTGCACGGCCCTGGTATCGGCGTTGACCGGCATTCCGGTACGCGCCGATGTCGCCATGACCGGTGAAATCACCCTGCGTGGCCAGGTATTGGCTATCGGTGGCCTGAAAGAGAAATTGCTGGCTGCACACCGGGGCGGTATCAAGACCGTGATCATTCCTGAAGAGAATGTTCGCGACTTGAAGGAAATTCCTGACAATATCAAGCAGGATCTTCAGATTAAACCGGTTAAATGGATTGACGAGGTCCTGCAAATTGCGCTGCAATACGCGCCGGAGCCCTTGCCGGATGTGGCTCCGGAGATAGTTGCCAAGGACGAAAAACGCGAGTCTGATTCCAAGGAAAGAATTAGCACGCATTAATGTGTTAAAGCCTGGGGGCTTCCTTGACAGCTTTTTAGAGCCCTTGTTATAAAGCGGCTCTTAAGTGTCTGTAGGCCATTCAGCACTGGTTTTTGCTTTCACCAAAAAACTTAGAATCATACTCAATAGATATATAAGGGGACTTAGAGTGAACAAGTCGGAACTGATTGATGCTATCGCTGCATCCGCTGATATCCCGAAAGCTGCTGCTGGCCGTGCGCTGGATGCAGTAATCGAATCCGTCACTGGCGCTCTGAAGGCCGGCGACTCCGTGGTACTGGTAGGCTTCGGTACTTTCTCTGTGACTGACCGCCCAGCTCGCACTGGCCGTAACCCACAGACTGGCAAAGCACTGCAAATCGCTGCCGCCAAGAAACCAGGTTTCAAAGCCGGTAAAGCCCTGAAAGAAGCCGTTAACTAAGCTTCGACCAAGCCTTTACCTACCCGGGTCGGACGCAGGTTCGACCTGGCAGCGGAGCGGCCAGCAGACCCAGGTATTCATCGGGTCGCCAAGCCGGGGGGAGAACGAAAACCCCCGTCCGCTCCGCCAGTTGCGAGAAGGCGCATCCTTGGATGCGCCTTTCTTATATCCGTACTCTACCCACGCTCCACGGTTGCCTATTCTTGAAGTTCAACCGTTTCTGGGGGACGCATGCTGCAAAATATCAGGGACAATTCACAAGGCTGGATTGCCAAGACCATTATCGGGATCATCGTCGCGTTGATGGCGTTCACCGGTATCGAGGCCATTTTCCAGGCTTCGGGTAACAACAAGCAGGACGTGGCCAAGGTCAACGGTGAAGAAATCACCCAGACCGAACTGAGCCAGGCCGTCGACATGCAACGCCGCCAGCTGATGCAACAGCTGGGCAAGGATTTCGATGCTTCGCTGCTGGACGAAAAACTCCTGCGCGAAGCGGCCCTCAAGGGCCTGATCGATCGCAAGCTGCTGCTGCAAGGCGCCGCCGACTCCAAGTTTGGCTTCTCCGAAGCTGCACTGGACCAGGTGATCCTGCAGACGCCGGAATTCCAGGTGGACGGCAAGTTCAGCCCTGACCGCTTTGACCAGGTCATTCGCCAACTGGGCTACACCCGTATGCAGTTCCGTCAGATGCTGACCCAGGAAATGCTGATCGGCCAGGTTCGCGCAGGCATCGCCGGCAGCGGTTTTGTGACCGACGCGGAAGTCCTGGCATTCGCCCGCCTGGAAAAGCAGACCCGCGATTTCGCCACCGTCAACATCAAGGCCAACCCTGCCGCGGTGAAACTCACCGACGACGAGGTCAAGGCTTACTACGACCAGCATGCCAAAGAGTTCAT
The DNA here is from genome assembly GCF_900112095.1 of Pseudomonas sp. NFPP24. Lineage (NCBI taxonomy): Bacteria > Pseudomonadati > Pseudomonadota > Gammaproteobacteria > Pseudomonadales > Pseudomonadaceae > Pseudomonas > Pseudomonas sp. NFPP24. The sequence goes on along the minus strand of NZ_FOKD01000003.1, from coordinate 288,614 downwards.
GACCCCTGATCAAGTGGTCATCGACTATCTGGAACTGAAGAAGTCTTCCTTCTTCGACCAGGTCACCGTGAAGGACGATGAGTTGCAGGCCGCCTATCAGAAAGAAATCGCCAACCTCGCTGAGCAGCGTCGTGCCGCGCACATTCTGATTGAAGTCAACGACAAGACCACCGACGCGCAAGCCAAGGCCAAGATCGAAGAAATCCAGGCACGCCTGGCCAAGGGTGAGAAGTTCGAAGCCCTGGCCAAGGAGTTCTCCCAGGATCCAGGCTCGGCCAGCAACGGCGGTGACCTGGGCTTTGCCGGCCCTGGCGTCTACGACCCGGACTTCGAAACCGCCTTGTACGCGTTGAACAAGGACCAGGTATCGGCACCGGTTCGCAGCAGCTTCGGTTGGCACCTGATCAAGCTGCTCGGCGTTGAAGCACCGCAAGTGCCGACCTTTGCCAGCCTGAAAGACAAGCTGACCAAAGAGCTCAAGACCCAGCAGGTCGAGCAGCGTTATGTCGAAGCGACCAAACAATTGGAAGATGCGGCATTCGAAGCCTCCGACCTGGCCCAGCCGGCGTCCGACCTGAAACTGACTGTACACACCTCCGCGCCGTTTGGCCGTGAAGGAGGCGAAGGTGTTGCGGCCAACCGGGCCGTGGTCACCGCTGCGTTCAGCCCGGAAGTGCTGGATGAGGGTGCCAACAGCAGCGCTATCGAGCTGGACCCGGAAACCATCATCGTGCTGCGTGCCAAAGAGCACCTGAAGCCTTCGCAACTGCCGCTGGAACGCGTCGCAGCGGCGATCCGCACCCAGATGGCCAAGGAACGCGCCAGCGCGGCTGCCAAGACTCACGCTGACGAGTTGATCGCCAGCCTGCGTGATGGCAAGACCCCGCTGAACCAGCCGGTCGACGGCCAGACCTGGAAGGTCACTGAAGCCGCTACCCGTAGCCAGGAAGCGATCGACCCTGCCGTGCTGCAAGCCCTGTTCCGCATGCCCAAGCCTGCGGCCAAGGACAAGCCGACCTTCACCACCGTGACCCTGGCGGATGGTAGCCTGGTCATCGTGCGCCTGAACGGCGTCAACGAAGCCGCTGCGCCAACGGACGAAGAAAAGGCACAATACCGCCGCTTCCTCGCCTCCCGTGTCGGTCAGCAGGACTTCGCGGCCTACCGCAAGCAGTTGGAAACCAAGGCTGACATCAAGAAGTTCTGATGTCGGTTTGACTCAAAAGCCCCCGGCCTGAAAAGACCGGGGGCTTTTTTATGGGCGCTGGAGTGGACTGCCCGATGGGGTATGCGCCGTTCTGCTCCTTTTCAGCGTGCCTGCCGCGACCTTGAGCAAGCGCTGGAAATTCGGGCATTGCCCATGGTCAGGTGCCGGGCAGTCCGCCGCATGCCGCAAGCCCTGACTCATCGCTTTCAGGCGCTTGATGGTCGCGTCGATGCTGTCGGCCTTGTCCAGCAACAGCTGTCTGTCCACCTGCAATACGCCCTCGAAGGGCAGCATGCTGCGGATTTCATCCAGCGACAGGCCGCCGGCTTGTCCGAGGGCGATCAGCGCCAATTGATCGAGCACGGCGGGCCTGAAGTGGCGCCGTTCCCCTGGGGCACTGGTCGCGGTGATCAACCCGGCCTTCTCGTAAAACCGCACGGTGGAGGAGGGCAGCCCCGTACGCCGGGCCACTTCCGAGATATCCATGATGCCTCCCTTGACTTGAAGTTGACTTCAACTTCTATCCTGCCTGTGAACGAGGGGCTCATCAATCGGAGGGCAGGTCATGTTGTCGATGGAAGAAGGTGTAAGGCTGGTATTGATCGGGATCGGGGCAACTGTCGTGATGGATGTGTGGTCGATGATCCTCAAAGGCTTGGGCATTACAACGCTCGATTACTCGATGGTGGGCCGCTGGGCCGGCCACCTGCGTCACGGCACGCTTGCCCATGCCAGTATCGGCAAGGCCTCGCCGGTACGCGGCGAATCGGCGCTGGGCTGGGCGATTCACTATGCCGTGGGTATCGCCTTTGCGGCGCTGTTGGTGAGCATCTACGGCGTGCAATGGCTGCATGATCCCCAATGGTTGCCTGCGTTGATGGTGGGCACGCTGACGGTGGTGATCCCTTACTTTGTGATGCAGCCCGCGATGGGCGCGGGTGTGGCGGCGTCTCGCACACCAACACCTTGGAGAAATCGCCTGCGCAGTGTGCTGTCCCATGGCGTGTTTGGTGCCGGTCTGTATCTTTCGGCCGTGGTGCTCAGCCATGTACGGTCTTATTGATTCTTCAGCTGCGGGCGCCTCTCGACGCCCCGGCCAATGCCCACAGCATCAGCAACACCACCGCCCAGGGAAATGCGGCGACGCCCCAGCCCTGGAGCAGTACCCCGCCCGCGAGGCCGCCGCCAGCGATGCCCAGGTTCCACACGGTCACCAGCATCGATTGCGCGGCGTCCGCCGACTCACCTGCCGATTTGGCCAGTGCGGTTTGCAGCAATGCGGGCAACCCGCCGAACGCCACGCCCCCGGCGCGTCGGAGCCGGTCCTGCGCACTCCGTTGGTCAGTACCACCATCGAGTCCCTCAAGCATGTGGTGCTCGACGGGTTGGGGATCGCCTGCCTGCCGGACTACATGGTCGAACAGGCCGTGCAGGAGGGGCGCCTGCAAAGGGTGCTGGATGATTTTCTGGAACACCGAGGCAGTTTCTGGATGTTATGGCCATCAAGTCGCCATGCTTCGGTCAAATTGCGCGTGTTTATTGATCATATGTGTGCAGGTCTTTTTCCTACGGGCGGCGTAAGGTAAGGCTGTGACGTTTTACCGACAGGAATGCGCGCGCCAAGGCCTCGTTCTGTTGCACAATACCGCCCGGACCGTTTTCCTCAGGATTTTCAATGTCGACATCATTTCACTTGCGTAGCCTCGGGCTGGCGCTGGTGCTGGCGGGCGCCGCGGGCTGCTCGTCACCCAAGACCGCCATTTATGAACATGAGAATTTCGACGACTCCGGTACGTTTTCCCGCGATTACCCGGTCACCGATGTGGCGGCGTGCGAAGCGGCGCGACGTGCCTTGCTGAGCCAGGGCTATATCATCACCAGCAGCGATCCGAAACTGGTGGTGGGTAACAAGAGCTTCCAGCAGACCGGCGAGACCCACTTGCAGATCAGCTTCAACGTGGTGTGTGCCGACGATGGCAAAGGTACCAATCACTCCACCATGTTCGCCAACGCCTTGCAGGACCGTTACGCGCTGAAGAAGGTCAACAACTCCGCGAGCCTGGGCGTGGGCGTGCTGGGTTCGGTGTCGATGCCGATCGGTTCCACCGATGACTCGATGGTGAAGGTGGCGAGCGAGACCGTTTCGGCACCGAAATTCTACGAGCGCTATTTTGCGCTGGTGGACGTGTTCTTGCCTCAGGAAGTAAAAAAGGCCGCGCATATCCCCGAGCAGCCGAAAGCCGAGCTGGGTGTGCCGGAACCTAAAACCGTACCGGCAGCAGAGAAAACCGAACCGCCGAAGGAGGAGCCTGCCGTTTCCCAGCCCGTCACGCCGCCTGCCGAGGCCGCGCCGATTGCGCCGCAGGCGGAACCCGCGCCGGCTACCAGTAACCCGGACCTGCCGGCACCGACAGAAGCGATTCCGCCCCTGCCGACACCGGCGCAGTAATTCAGACCGCCACGGGGTTGACCTTGTCGACGTTGATCCCGTAGCGGCTGATGGCTTCACTGACTTTTTCACGACCGATAACGCCATCATCCGCCAACGCCTTCAAGGCTGCCAGCGCGATGAAATAACGGTCCACTTCGAAGAACGCGCGCAGGGTGTCACGGGTATCCGATTGCCCGAAGCCGTCCGTGCCCAGTGCCACAAAGCGTCGGCCGTGGACAAAGGGGCGGATCTGATCGGCGAACAGCTTCATGTAGTCCGTCGCCACCACCACCGGCCCGTTCTGCCCGGCCAGGCATTGCTCCACATAACTTACCCGTGGCTCGCTCTGCGGGTGCAGCAGGTTCCAGCGTTCGGCTGCATGCCCGTCGCGGCGCAATTCGGTGAGGCTGGTGGCGCTCCACACAGTGCTGTGCACGCCGAAGTCCTGCTCAAGCAGCTCGGCCGCCGCGATCACTTCGCGCAGGATTGAGCCACTGCCCATCAGTTGCACCCGGGCCTGCTCGCTGGTCTTGAGCGGGTACATGCCCTTCAGAATCCCGTCTTCCACCCCTTCGGGCATCGCCGGGTGCGGGTAATTCTCGTTGAGCAGGGTGATGTAGTAGTAGATGTCCTCCTGTTCCACGTACATCCGCCGCATGCCTTCGCGAATGATCACCGCCAGCTCGTAGGCAAATGTCGGGTCGTAGGACACGCAGCACGGAATCACCGACGACAGGATATGGCTGTGTCCATCGTCATGCTGCAAGCCTTCGCCCATCAGCGTGGTGCGGCCGGCCGTGGCCCCCAGCAAAAAACCGCGTGCCCGTGCATCGCCGGCCGCCCAGGCCAGGTCGCCGACCCGCTGGAAGCCGAACATCGAATAGAAGATATAGAGCGGCACCGTCATCAAGCCGTGGTTGCTGTACGACGTACTGGCCGCGATCCACGAGGAAATGGCGCCCGACTCATTCAGGCCTTCCTGCAGGATCTGTCCGTCCTTGCTTTCCTTGTAGTAGCTCAGTTGCCCTGCGTCCTGCGGGGTGTAGAGCTGGCCTACGGTGGAGTGGATGCCAATCTGACGGAACAGGCTTTCCATGCCAAAGGTGCGCGACTCGTCCGGCACGATAGGCACGATCAGTTTGCCCAGGTGCGGGTCCTTGAGCAGGGTGCCGAGGATGCGCACAAAGGCCATGGTGGTGGAGATCGCCCGTTCGCCGGTGTCCTTGAGCTGGGTGGCAAAGGCGGCGAGTTCGGGGATCTGCAAGGGTTCGACCGCACTGTGGCGTGCCGGTACATAGCCGCCCAGGGCCTGGCGGTGCGCCGCGAAGTAACGGGCTTCTTCGCTGTCGGCGGCGGGCTTGAGGTAGGGAATGTCGGCGAGTTGCTCGTCCGCGACTTCCAGGCCAAAACGATCGCGGAAGGCTCTTACCGCGTCTGCGCCCATCTTCTTCAATTGATGGTTGATGTTCTGGCCTTCGCCGGCTTCACCCATGCCGAAACCCTTGACGGTTTTCGCCAGGATCACCGTAGGCTGGCCGCTATGGCGCACAGCGGCGGCGTAGGCGTTGTAGACCTTGTCCGGGTCATGCCCGCCCCGTGAGAGCTTCCAGATTTCGTCGTCGGACATGTCCGCAACCAATGCCAGCAACTCCGGGTATTTGCCGAAGAAATGTTCGCGCACATAAGCGCCGTTCTGCGACTTGTAGTTCTGATAGTCGCCGTCCACGCATTCCATCATGCGTTGGCGCAGCAGGCCGCTGTGGTCTTTGTCCAGCAGGGCGTCCCAACCACCGCCCCAGATCACTTTGATCACGTTCCAACCGGCGGCGCGATACAGGCTTTCGAACTCCTGGATCACCTTGGCATTACCGCGCACCGGGCCGTCCAGGCGTTGCAGGTTGCAATTGACCACAAAGATCAGGTTGTCGAGTTTCTCGCGCCCGGCCAGGGAGATGGCGGCCAGGGATTCCGGCTGGTCCATTTCGCCATCACCGAGGAAGGCCCAGACCTTGCGCCCCTGGTGGGGTTTGAGGTCGCGCAGTTCCAGGTAGCGCATGAAGCGCGCCTGGTAAGCGGCAGTGATCGGGCCAAGGCCCATGGACACGGTGGGGAATTGCCAGAAGTCCGGCATCAGCCGTGGGTGCGGGTAGGACGAAATACCCTCGCCACCGGCCTCACGGCGGAAGTTGTCGAGTTGCGCTTCGCTGATGCGGCCCTCCAGGTAGGCGCGGCCATAAATGCCGGGGGAGGAGTGGCCCTGGATGTACACCAGGTCGCCGTCAAAGTGCTCGGTACGGCCACGAAAGAAGTGGTCGAAGCCTACGTCGTAGAGCACGGCGGCTGACGCATAGGTTGCGATATGCCCACCCACCCCTGAGTGCTTGCCTGCACGCAACACCATTGCCATGGCATTCCAGCGGATAAACGCATTGATACGGCGTTCGATGGCCAGGTTGCCGGGGTAGGGCAACTGACGGTCCACCGGGAGGGTATTGACGTACGGCGTGGTCACCCGCCCGTAGAAGTCGCCATGCCGCGCCACGTCGAAATCCAGCAACTGATCGATCAGGTAGTGCGCGCGGGGCCGGCCTTCAGTGGACAACACCGATTCGATGGACTCCAGCCACTCGCGGGTTTCCTGTGGGTCGTCGTCGCGTCTGACAGCGTTGTTCGGGGTCATGTGAGGCTCCAGGGTAGGCAGGTTTGAAGTGGCGGGCTCCTTGTGGGAGTGCCGGTAAATATAATTGCAATTGCAACTACATGACCGAATCTAGCGCGGGATGAGCTACTATTGCAACCTTCTTGAAATTCCCCGGATGGTGTTGCATGTCGTCGAAAGAGCCGGATGTATGGTTCCGTTTTGTCAGGGCCCACAGGACGGTCATCCGTGAAATCGAGCGTCGCCTGGCTGAGGCGGACCTGCCGCCGTACGCCTGGTACGACGCGCTATGGGGGCTGGAAAGCGGCCCCGACGGCACCCGCCGCATGCACGAATTGGCCGACGTGCTGGCCATCGAACGCTACAACCTCACGCGGCTGGTCGACCGCCTGGAAAAGGACGGTCTGGTGGTACGTTCCCGCTCCGACGGTGATGGCCGCGCGGCGTTTGCCTCGATCACCGAGGCCGGTCGGGTGCTGCGTAAAAAGATGTGGAAGATCTACGAAAGCACGGTGGATGAGTTGTTTCTGTCGCAGATTGAGCCCGAGCAGCGCCAGGGCTTCGCCGACGCGTTGGAGCGCACCGCCGGGCTGGCGATGGAGGCGGGCGTGCAGACCCGCAGTCGCCGCAAAATCTGAAACCCTGCGGCGCTGCCTTGCCGTCACTCGCATTCCACTGCATAGCGCTTCATCGCGTCCTGCACTTGCCGTGTGTCGATCCGCCCTTCATCCGCCAATGCCCTGAGCGCCGATACCACGATCCAATATCGACTCGGCGCCGCCGCCTGTACCGACCCCGCGCCCAGCGCCACAAAGCGTGCATCCACGTGCGCCCCCAACTGATCGACAATCGCCTGCGGATACCCGGTCACCGCAATTACCGGCGCAGCGCTCCCCGCCAGGCAATCACGCAAATGGCAACCGCGCTTGGTCAGTCTTGGGTGCAGGCGATTCCAGCGTTCAGCGGCCGCTGCCTCGCGGGCCAGTCGTGTGTAGCTGGGGCAGCTCCATGGCTGCGCGCTGATGTTCCAGTGCTGTTTGAGCAAGCGCCTGGCGTGCACCACCTCGTCAAGCGCGCGGCCTGCGCCGAGCAATCGCACATCGACGGGGCTGTTGCGCTGGAGTGGGTACATGCCCTTGAGCGCGGCCTCTCGGTCCTGCTCGCCCAACGGCGCTGCACTGTCCTGATCGTGCAACGCGAGGTAATAGAAACCGGGCTCGCCCTCGACATACAGGCTTCGCAACGCCGCGAGCACAATCGCGCGGGCTTCTTCCCCCGAGGCCGGGTCATACGGGGTACAGCGCGGATGAGTGGCCAGCCACAACGGCAAGGACGGCTGCGCACCTTTGGGCCACCGGGAGGGCTGGTTTTCAATGTCGTTGCACAGGATGCCGCGCTGCCGGGTAACGTTCGATAGCGCGCTCAACTGTGCCGCCGAGTGCGCGCTGTGCAGGTACAGCAAGGGTTTTTCCACGGCGTTGCGGGCGAACCAGGCGGGCCAGTTACCCACGCGTCGGGAGTGCGACTGGCCGTGGATCACCCAGGCCTGGCGGCTGGATTCGAGGGTGCTGGCCATGCTGATCACGGTGTGCAACGGTGACCGGCTGGCGGGGGTGGCAGTGCTCAAGGCGTCGATACAGAGCTGCGCGGCGTGTGCGGTAGCGGCGGTCATGGAGAGGGTCACCTGGCGACGAATGCCCATACCCTAATGGAAATTCGCATTTAATTGCAATTGCAATGATTGCAATAGTGCCTCATTCCTCGGGTGCTAAATCCCTGCAGCGCTGCTACGTTTAATCCTTGAGTGCAGGAACGTCATGACGTCGACATTTTTTCGTCATCACGGCACTTTAGGCTGGTGATGCAGGTCATTTATCTGCGACCCCTGTTAACGCAAGAAGGAGTCCGCCATGGACGATTACCAGGAAGAACTGCTTGAGTACCACGCGATTGAGTTGGACCCGCTGGAACCGGCAGACGATGCAACAGAGCTGTAATAAAGACTTCAGGCGGAATGCCGCTGACTGCGGCGAAATTCCCCTGGGGTCTGGTTGTTCCACCGCCTGAAGGCCCGTTGAAATGCCTGGGCCGAGGCAAAGCCGAGCAAGTAGGCGATCTCGCCGAACGCCAGTTCCGTGTCGCGGATGTAGGTCATGGCCAGGTCACGACGGGTGTCGTTGAGAATCGCGCGAAACTGAGTGCCTTCATCGGCCAGTTTGCGGCGCAGCGTCCAGGTCGGCAGCTTCAAGCGTGCCGCCACTTCTTCCAGGTCGGGTTCCCGGCCGCCATTGAGCATCGGCCCGAGCAAACGGGTAATGCGCTCGCGCAGGCTGCGGGTGCGGGTCAGTTGCTCCAACTCTCGCTCACACAGCTGCAACAACAGGTTCCAGGTACTGGGGCAGTGCTGCGGGTTGCGCAGGGCCAGGGTGTGCTGGCTGAGGCGCAGTTGATTGGCGTCGGCACCGAAGTGAACGTCTCCCAGCGCGTCGTAGCGTTCGCTGTACTCCGGCGCCTCGAACTCGATGTCGATACGCTGCGCCTGCACCGGTTGCCGGGCCAGGCTCGACAACTGATGCAGCCAGCCGGCGATGATCGAGTCCACCACGAAGCGGTTGTAGGCGTTGTAGGGGCTGATGGAGTAGAAGCGCAACCAGGCGCCCTCGGCATCCTCGACGAAGCTCGACTGCCCGCGATAGTTGGAGCCGTACAGCGCCTCGAAACGCGTTAATGCGCGCGCCGCCTCGCGCACGTTGGGCGCCTGGTCGGCGGTGACGCCGGCGAGCCCCGCCTGGCTCAAGCGGCTGAGCTGGCCCATGCGCAGGCCCAGGCCCGGGTCGCCGGTGAGCTGGATGGCGGCGTGGCCCAGGCGCATGTAACGCGGGATCGACAAGCGTGCACCGGCTTCGGCGAGGCGCGCCGAGTCGAGTCCGTATTGCAGTAGCAGCGGCTGCGGGTCCAGGCCGTGGCTGCTGATGGCATCGGCCAGGCTGTGCACGAAGCCCACCGACAGGTCCCCCAGCCGTACCGGTTTCACAGCCAGATATTCAACAAGCGCGCGCCACGGGCCTCGCCATCGGCGCTGATTTGCCCGTTGCTGCTGAGAAAACTGTGCCCGGCGGTGCCCAGGTCCCAGAACTGCCCGCGCAGGAACACGCTCATGCCGGCGCTGGCCTGGCTGATCGGTTGCTGGCTGATCAGCGTAAGACGGCGCCAGGCTTCGCCTTCACTGAGTTCTTCGGGCTTGAGGCTGATTTCGGTCGGGGTGGACACGCTTTTGAAGCCGCGCCACGGACGGTCCCAGGTATCGCGACCCAGCACAAAGGCTGGCACCGCGATCAATTGCGCGCCTTGTTCGTTGAGCTTGCGGTAGTTGTCCGGGTACCAGCTGTCGCTGCCGACCAGCACCCCCAGGCGCCCGGCCGGAGTGTCGACCACGCTGACGATGTTTTCATCGCCAGGCTTGATGAAGCCGCGCTCATCGTAGATCGGGTAGAGCTGGCGCTGCGGATCGCCGATCGGCAAGCCGTCGGCGGCAAACACCACGCTGGCGTTATACAAGGCGCCATGGCCGACCTGCAGTTGACCCTGGCTCACGCTCGGGTTCGGCAGGGTGATGGAGCCGGCCACCAACGTAACGCCGAACTCCTTGGCCAGGCCGCCGAACAACAGCTGATAGTCCCGTGCCATGCCCGAGGCTTTCATGCGCAGGTAGGCGTCGTCGGTGCGATTGTCGCCGGTGGCGCTGATCCAGGCGCGGGCGAACAGCAGCGGGTTGCTGACCGACAGCCAGTTCATCGCATCTTTCACATGGAGCGCCTGGTACACCTCGTTTTTTTCGCCGGTGAGCATCAGCCAGGTGCCGATATGTTCGGGCAGCACCACGATGGTCTTGTCATTGATCAGCCCCTGGTCCCGGGCTTTTTGCAAGTACGCCGCGAGCTTCAGGTGCAGGCGTTCCAGGCTCTGGTAGTCGGCGGGGAACAGTTCCGGCTGGATGCCCAGCAGGTTGCCACGGTCGGCAGGCAGGCCTTCGTTGACGGCGAGGGTGATCCGCAGGTCCGACAGGTAATGCGCCACGGGGCGTTCCTGGGTCCAGACCAGATAGGCGGCGATGGCGGCAACCAGCGCCAGGGAGACGGTAAGAGCAAGAAGTTTACGCATGGGGGAACAGACAACAGACCGTGTGCAGGGTTCGCCGACTAGGGTAGGGCCCATGGGCGGGCTTGCCAAGGGGCGCTGTGCATTTGGATCAATAACTTGTCAGTTTCAGTCATTGAGCCGTCATCCACCGCCTCTTAGTCTGTGGGACATAAACCGATGGCGGGTCGCACGAGCCCGTCACACCCCGTGATGATCCGTTGTGGAGCTTGACCATGACCGCTGCTGCCTACCCGCATCTGCTGGCCCCGTTGGACCTGGGTTTTACCACTTTGCGCAACCGTACCCTGATGGGTTCGATGCACACTGGCCTTGAAGAGAAACCCGGCGGGTTCGAACGCATGGCTGCCTATTTTGCCGAGCGCGCCCAGGGCGGCGTGGGCCTGATGGTCACCGGCGGCATTGGCCCGAATGATGAGGGCGGGGTGTACGCCGGCGCAGCCAAGCTGACCACCGAGGAAGAAGCACAAAAACACAAGATCGTGACCCAGGCGGTGCACGCGGCGGGTGGCAAGATCTGCATGCAGATCCTCCACGCCGGCCGATATGCCTACAGCCCCAAACAGGTCGCGCCGAGTGCGATCCAGGCGCCGATCAACCCGTTCAAGCCCAAGGAGCTGGACGAAGAGGGCATCGAGAAGCAGATCCAGGATTTCGTCACCTGCTCGCTGCTGGCCCAGGTCGCCGAGTACGATGGCGTGGAAATCATGGGCTCCGAAGGCTACTTCATTAACCAGTTCCTCGCGGCCCACACCAACCACCGCACCGACCGCTGGGGTGGCAGCTACGAAAACCGCATGCGCCTGGCAGTGGAAATCGTGCGTCGTGTGCGTGAAGCCGTGGGTCCGAATTTCATCATCATCTTCCGCCTGTCGATGCTCGACCTGGTGGAAGGCGGCAGCACCTGGGAAGAAATCGTGCAGTTGGCCAAGGCCATCGAGGGCGCCGGTGCGACGATCATCAACACCGGTATCGGCTGGCACGAAGCGCGCATCCCGACCATCGCCACCAAGGTGCCGCGTGGCGCGTTCAGCAAAGTCACCGCCAAGCTGCGCGGGGCGGTGCAGATTCCGTTGATCACCACCAACCGTATCAACACCCCGGAAATCGCCGAGCAGATCCTGGCCGAAGGCGATGCCGACATGGTCTCCATGGCACGCCCGTTCCTGGCCGACCCGGAGTTCGTCAACAAGGCCGCCGCCGGCCGCGCCGATGAGATCAATACCTGCATCGGCTGCAACCAGGCGTGCCTGGACCACACCTTTGGCGGCAAGCTGACCACTTGCCTGGTCAACCCACGGGCGTGCTACGAAACCGAGCTCAACTATTTGCCCGTCCAGCAGGTCAAGAAGATCGCCGTGGTCGGTGCCGGTCCTGCCGGCCTGGCCGCTGCGACGGTGGCCGCCGAGCGTGGCCACCACGTGACCTTGTTCGATTCCGCCAGCGAGATCGGCGGCCAGTTCAACATCGCCAAGCGGGTGCCGGGCAAAGAGGAGTTCTTCGAAACCCTGCGCTATTTCAAGCGCAAATTGCAGACCACCCATGTGGAGCTGTGCCTCAACACCCGCGTGGACGTGGCGCAACTGGCGGCGGGCGGCTATGACGAGATCATCCTGGCGACCGGTATCGCGCCACGCACCCCGGCGATCCCGGGGATCGACAACGCCAAGGTGCTGAGCTACCTGGATGTGATCCTGGAGCGCAAACCGGTCGGCAAGCGCGTGGCGGTGATCGGCGCGGGCGGTATCGGTTTCGACGTGTCTGAGTTCCTCGTGCATCAGGGCGTATCCACCAGCCTGGATCGCGAAGCGTTCTGGAAGGAATGGGGCATCGACACCCAGTTGCAAGCCCGTGGTGGCGTGGCCGGGATCAAGCCGCAACCCCATGCCCCGGCGCGTGAAGTGTTCCTGCTGCAACGCAAGACCTCCAAGGTCGGCGACGGCCTGGGCAAGACCACCGGCTGGATCCACCGTACTGGTTTGAAGAACAAGCAGGTGCAGATGCTCAACAGTGTCGAGTACCTGAAGATCGACGATGCCGGCCTGCACATCCGCATTGGCGCCGAGGGCGAACCACAGGTGCTGGCGGTGGACAACATCGTCATTTGCGCCGGCCAGGACCCGTTGCGCGAATTGCAGGACGGCCTGGTCGCCGCCGGCCAGAACGTACACCTGGTCGGCGGCGCCGATGTGGCGGCCGAGCTGGACGCCAAGCGCGCCATCAACCAGGGCTCGCGCCTCGCGGCCGAGCTATAAGACCCGGTGCGGGGCGGTGGTAGACTACCGCCCCGTTTTCCATGCAGATCCCGCCCGATGGGTCCCTTCGATTGGCTTCCCCACGCACCGCTTGAACCGCTGTATCTGGATTGGCTCAGAGGTGTCGAGCTGGCCGTGCTGCGCCTGGATCGCATCGACCCGCTGATCAGCGGCAACAAGTGGTTCAAGCTCATCGGGCATCTGGCGCAGGCGCAGGCCGCTCGTGGCCTGATCAGCCTGGGCGGGGCTTACTCCAACCATCTGCATGCCTTGGCTGCCGCCGGCAAGCGCTTCGGTTTCCCTACCGTCGGCCTGCTGCGTGGGCACCCGCAAGACACGGCCACCGTCCTCGACTTGAAAGCTTTTGGCATGCAGTTGCATTGGCTGGGTTATGGCGGTTATCGCGCGCGGCATGAACCGGGTTTCTGGTTGCCGTGGCGTGAGCAATATCCCCACCTGCACCCCGTGCCCGAGGGCGGCGGTGGCCGTGCGGGCGCCCTGGGTTGCGCGGTGCTGGTTGAGCAGGTGCGTGTACAGTTGCACAGCGTGGGCTGGACGGATTACGACGCCTGGTGGCTGGCCGCAGGCACCGGCACCACCCTGGCCGGCCTGGCGCTGGCAGAGGCGGGCGCGCACCCGGTGTACGGCGCCATGGCGGTGCCGGACGATCATGGTGTGGCGCAGAACGTCGAGGCCATCGTGCAGGGCGGCTATGAACTGCTGGACGCCAGCCGAGGTGGCTTCGCCAAAGTCGACGCCGAGCTGCTCGACTTCATCGAGACCACGCAACAAGCCTGCGGCGTGCCCCTGGAACCGCTCTACACCGGCAAGGCGTTACTGGCCTTGAAGGTGCAAATCGAAGCCGGACGCTTCGCACCCGGCACTCGTCTGGTCTTCGTCCACACCGGCGGCCTCCAGGGCCGGCGCGGCTTCAAGGGTTAGCGCGCTTGCCCGGCATCATCCGCAACGCGGTGTTATCCCGCAGGATGTAGTGGTGAGCGATCCCGGCCAATGCATGCAGGCCGATCAACCAGTAACCGATCTTGCCGAACAGCACATGCCAGCCTTCAATCTGCTTGGCCAGCGCCTTGTTTTCCGCGATCAGCGGCGGCAATTCAATGCCATAGAACATCACTGAATGCCCCTCGGCACTGACAATCAGCCAGCCGGCGATCGGCATGCCGATCATCAATGCGTACAGGGCAAAGTGCATCAGGGTTGCCAGCAGGCTCTGCCACGGCGGCGGCGCCGGTACGATCTTTGGCGCTACCCCCAGGCTGCGCGCGAACAGGCGCAGCCACACCAGCACAAACACGGTAAGGCCGAACATGAAGTGCATCTCGACGATCAACGTTCGTGCACCGCTGCCTTTGGGAAACTGTCCGCGTAACTCAATGCAGGCGTAGACCACCGCCAGTAGCACCACCATCAACCAGTGCAACGCAATCGACATGGTGCTGTAGCGTGTATCGGAGTTTTTCCACGGCATCGCTGGGTTCCTCACTCATCAGGGCATACCTCCATTCTTTGGCGATGGAGTCCTTTAACTGTATGCCGGTTTTGAGCGGATTGCCTGGGGTAAGTGCCGTGATGTTGACCTCTATCAGTCGCTCTGCGGCATTTCCCCACGGGCCAGGCGCGCATTGATGGCGGTGATGACAGAAGGCAAGTCGTTGATGGTGTCGATCAAGTAATGCGGACGTGAGCCTTCGAACATCGCTTCGATGCGCTTGCGCTCGCTGGCCAGAGTCGCGGCATCCAGGGCAAGGAACTGTTCGTAGGTCAAACCCAGTGCATTGCCGGAGCAGGTCAGGGCCACGGTCCACATGCCGGCGCGCCGCCCTTCGAGGATGCCCGGCACGGTGTCGTCGACCTTCACGCATGCCGCCACATCGTCAATGCCCAAGGCGATGACGTTGGCCAGCGCCTGGGCCGGCCATGGGCGACCGTTGGGCACTTCGTCGGTGGCGACCACATGGTCGGCGATATAGCCGTTGGTGGCGGCCAGGGCGACCACCTTGTCCATCACTTGCTTGGGGTAGCCGGAGCAGGAACCGATCTTGATGCCTTGCACCCGCAGCCGGGCGAGGGTGTCGAGGGCGCCGGGAATCAGCGCCGAGTGCTCGGCGATCTTCTCGATCTGCAACGGCATGAAGCGTTGGTAGATGGCCGTCACGTCATCGTCGGTGGGCGTGCGACCGAAGGCCTTGCGGTAGCGCTCGGCGACCTGCGGCTGATCGCACAAGGCACGGATGTGATCCCACTTGCCCATGCCCATTGGGCCACGGGCTTCTTCGATGGAGATTTGCACGTCGAATTCGGCGAAGGCTTCGACAAAGATCTGCGTGGGGGCAAAGGAGCCGAAGTCGACCACGGTGCCGGCCCAATCGAGGATCACGGCTTGCAGGGCGTTGGGGTTCTGGTAGTTCATGCGTGTGCTCCAATCGATGAGAGGGTGAGACCCATGGCCTGCAATCCGTCGGCGATGGCGGTGACGGCGGCGTGCATGTCGTTGGCATCGACATGGCCGATGCAGCCCACGCGGAAGGTTTCCACCTGGGTCAGTTTGCCCGGATACAAGATGAACCCCCTGGCCTTGACCCGTTCGTAGAAATCCCTGAACTGGTAGCGCGGGTCCTGGGGCGCGTGGAAGGTGACGATGATCGGCGCCTGGATGGCGGCCGGCAGGAAACTGCGCAGGCCCAGTTCGGCCATGCCGTCCAGCAGTGCCTTGCAGTTATGGGCGTAGCGTTGATGACGTGCGGGCAGGCCGCCTTCCTCGGCGTATTGCAGCAGCGCTTCATGCAGGGCCGCCACCACGTGGGTCGGTGGGGTGAAGCGCCATTGGCCGGTCCTGGCCATGTAGCTGTGCTGGTCGAACAGGTCCAGTGCCAGGGAGTGGCAGTTGCCTTCGGCGGCGGCCAACGCCTGTTTGTCGACGAAGGCAAAACCCATGCCCGGCACGCCTTCCAGGCACTTGCCGGAGGCGGCGATCAGGGCGTCGAATGGCACCGTGCGGGCATCGATGGGCAACGCGCCGAAGGAACTCATGGCATCGACGATCAGGCGCTTGCCGTGGTGTTTCACCACCTGGGCGATCTCGGCCAATGGGTTGAGAATACCGGTGCTGGTTTCGCAGTGGATCAGCGCGACATGGGTAATGGCCTTGTCGGCGTGCAGCAGGCGGCTCACATCGGCGGCGGTGGTGGGTTGGTCCTCGGCGGTTTCGAAGGTGCTGAAATCGCGGCCCAGTATTTCGCAGATTTTCGCCAGGCGCTTGCCGTAGGCGCCGTTGATCAGCACCAGCACCTTTCCGTTGCGCGGGACCAGGGTGCCGATGGCCGCTTCGACGGCGAAGGTGCCGCTGCCTTGCAAAGGCACGCAATGGTGGCTCGCGGCGCCGTCGATGATTGCCAGCAACTGTTCGCAGACGCTGGCGGTGAGCTGGTTGAAGCGCTCGTCCCATGAACCCCAATCCACCAGCATGGCCTGGCGGGTGCGGTTCGAGGTGGTCAGGGGACCTGGGGTCAGCAGGATGGGCGTCGTCATTACAAATCCTCGCGAAGCATCGGTTGAATCTACGGCGCCTAAATTGCAGTTTGGCTTGTCATCAATCAAATTGTTTGTTGTTATGCGAGCTATCAGTGAGGCCGATAGCCATGAACCTGTTCCAACTGCGTGCATTCGATGCCGTGGCCCGCGAGGGCAGTTTTACCCGTGCGGCAGCACGGCTGTTCATCAGCCAGCCAGCGGTTACCGGGCATATCAAGGCCCTGGAGGAGCACTACCAGATCGCGTTGTTGCGCCGCACCGCCAGGCGGGTGGAACTGACCGAGGAAGGTACGCGGCTGGCGGCCATCACCCGGGCGATCTTCGGCCTGGTGGACGAAGCGCAGACCCTGCTGGAGGCCAATCGCCAATTGCTCACCGGACGCCTGGAAGTGGCGGCGGACGGTCCGCACCTGGTGATGCCGATGATCGCCAGCCTGCGTGCACGCTACCCGGGCATCACCGTGAACCTGCGCCTGGGCAATGCTCAGGAAACCCTGGCGGCGCTGTTGTCCGAGCATGCGGACGTGGCGGTGCTGACCGAGGTCGAGCCGCGCAATGGCCTGCACCTGCAGCCTTTGGCCGAATCGCGGATCTGCGCGTTGGTGCCGGTGGCGCATCCGTGGGCGAGGCAATCCGAGGGCGTTCACCTGGAGCAACTGCATGAGGTCATCATGGTGCTGCGCGAACCCGGCTCCATCACCCGGCGCACGTTTGACGGTGCTTGCCTGGCTGCCGGTGTACAACCCAAGGTGTTGCTGGAGCTGGACAGCCGCGAGGCGGTGACCGAAGCCGTGGCTGCCGAATTGGGGGTTGGGGTGGTGTCGTCGATGGAAGTCAGCCCCGACCCGCGCGTGCGCGCCGTGCCGATCCAGGGCGACGGCCTGGTGAACCGGCACCTGCTCGGTTGCATGGAACGGCGTCGCGCATTGCGCCTGATCCAGGCGTTTTTCGAGTTGGCGCCCTGACGGTTTTTTGGTGGAACGATGTGTTTTTGCGCTATAAACTCTGCCCCCAAAGCGCCGGCCAGTAGACGTTTGGGCGCGATGGACATAAAGAGAGTGAGTCATGGGCGCACAGTGGAAAGTCAAACATAAAGAAGCGGCAGCCAATGCCAAGGGCAAGATCTTCGGCAAGCTGGTGAAGGAAATCACCATTGCCGCCCGCAATGGCGCCGACACCGCAACCAACGCGCACCTGCGTCTGGTGGTGGAACAGGCGAAAAAAGCCTCGATGCCCAAGGAAACCCTGGACCGTGCCATCAAGAAAGGCGCCGGTCTGCTCGGCGAAACCGTGCAATACCATCGCGTGACCTACGAAGGGTTCGCCCCGCACCAGGTGCCGCTGATCGTCGAATGCGTAACCGATAACATCAACCGCACCGTGGCGGAAATCCGCGTGGCCTTCCGCAAGGGCCAGCTCGGCGCTTCCGGTTCCGTGGCCTGGGACTTCAACCACGTCGGCCTGATCGAAGCCTCGCCGGACAGCCCGGACGCCGATCCGGAAATGGCCGCCATCGAAGCCGGCGCCCAGGATTTCGAAGCAGGTGAAGAAGAGGGCACCACCCTGTTCATCACCGAGACCACCGACCTCGACGCCGTGCAGAAAGCCTTGCCGGAGCAGGGTTTTACCGTGTTGTCGGCCAAGCTCGGCTACCTCTCGAAGAACCCGGTGAGCGGTTTGAGCGATGAGCAGATGGCGGAAGTCGAAGCCTTCCTCGAAGGCCTGGACAACCACGATGACGTGCAGGATATGTTCGTCGGCCTGGCGGGCTGATCCCTCACAATGCGAGAGGGGACTTGCCCCCTCCCGCATCGGCTCAGCGGAGTTGGATTGATTCCAGGAGCGCTTCGATCTCTTCGAATCCAGGCCGTGCCAGTACCTCGTGCTGACAGCAGTTTTTCTGCAGCTCGACTAACTCGCTGCTCACCTGCTCCTCAACCCGCTCCAACAATTCCCCCAACAAAATTCCGAACGCCCGCACTTCAATACGCTGCAACGCCCTGGTTTCCAAGGTATTCGCCGTGGCATGGAACGACGCCGCGCCAAAGTCCCCGAGCAGGCAGTCACCTGCTTCATTCCACAGAATATTGTGGCCATACAGGTCGCCATGGGTGATGCCGTGCCGGTGCAGATGCGCCGCTACCGAGGCGATACCACGGGCCATACGCAACGCCACCTCAAGGCTGAAACGGGTGTCCACTGCGTAGATATCCCGGGTGCACGACGCCAGGCTCGGCAGGGCCGCGAGGTTGCGGTAGCTCGGGTCGATCAGGTCCATCACCAGGGCGGCCTGGTCATCGGGGTGGCCGACCACGCGGCCTTCGACCTTGATCAGGTTGGGGTGCAGCCCGGCGGCGATACAGGCCTGCATTTCGTGCAGCGGCGAACCGTCGCTGGTGATGCTGCCCTTGTAAAGCTTAACGGCGACGGGCTTTCCTGACGGTGCCCAGAGCGCCTTGCGGATCACCCCGGAAGCGCCTTCGCCCAGCACTTCGGCCAGTTCCAGTTCGGACCAGGGAACCTCCGGTGTGGTGTCTTCATCCGCCAGCGTCACCGCCATTTCCACCGGGTTACCGGCGTAGGCCAGCCAGGTCAGGCTCGGCAGCGTCAACAGCCACTCTGGCAGGTGCGTTAACCGGTTGGCGGCGATGCGCAGCAGTTCGAGGTTGTGGCAGTTGGCCAGGCTTTGCGGCAGGTGCGCCAGCTGGTTGCCGGCCAGCATCAGTTTTTGCAGCAATGGCCGTTCGCCCAATGCCTCGGGCAGCGCGCTGATGCGGTTATCGGTCAGGATCAGCCAGCGCAGCAGCGGCGGCAACGCTACGGCGGGCACGAGGCTGATCTGGTTGGCCTTGAAGCTGATCATGCTCAGGTTGGCGCATTGACCGAGGCAAGCCGGCAGCTCGGTGAACCGGTTGTCCGAGCAGAACAGCACGCGCAGGTGCGGCAGGCGGTGCAGGTCGTCGGGCAGGCTGCTCAGGGCATTGCCGCTGAGGTTGAGGATTTCCAGGGAGTCGGCCAGCTCGAAGATTTCCCGGGGGAATTCGGTCAGCCCGCAGGACAGGTCAAGGCGCGTGATGCCGGCCAATTGGCCGGCCTTGAGTTGGGCGAGGGTATTCATGAACGGCGCGGTCACTCGGCAAAAAGGCGTGGAAGGCGCTCATGATAGCGGGTCGGACGCGGATTGCGGGGCGGCCTGCTGCAATTGTCCGAGACGGCTGGCGGTGCGGGCCAGGTCGATGGCCTGGCCGCTCAGGGCAATCTCGAGCGGCGATTCGCCGATCAATACCAGATGCTTGTCGCGGTCGTAGAGCACATCCACCAGGTTGATAAAGCGCTGTTGCACGGCAATCGGGCAGTTCGCCAGTTGAGGCAGGCCGTCGATGATCCAGTGGTCGTAGTCCTGGCACAGCAGCAGGTAGTCCATCACCGCCGTCAGTTGTTCGCACAGGTCGTTGAAGGTGAAGGCAATGCTGCGCCCTTCATGGCGGCGGCACATCAAGGTCCGATGGCCGACGTCCAGTGGGCGCGGTGGGCTGCCTGCAGCGGGCAGGTCGAGCGCCGCGCGCTGATCCGGGGTGCCCGGCCACACGTATTGACCGCAGGTAAACCGTTGCGCGCTCTGGGCCTGGGGCAGGCTGCGAAAGTCCTGGGGCGAGCTGACTTCCAGCACCTCCATGCGCGCGGCGATCAGGTCGATCACCGGCTTGAAGCGCTCATGGTACAGGGGGTTGGGCAGCAACCCTTGCGGTGCATAGTTGGACGTCACCAGCACCAGTACACCGCGCTCGAAGAGAGCCTTGAACAGCCGCGTGATCAGCATGGCATCGCCGATATCATGGACGTGGAATTCGTCGAAACACAGCACCCGGCAGCCTGCCAACTGTTCATCGAGCGTCACGGCCAGGGCATCGTCCTGCGCATGGTGCGTGAACATGCCGCGATGCAGTTGGGCGAAAAAATCATGGAAGTGCACGCGCTGCTTCTCGGCGATCGGCAACGCCTGGAAGAACCCGTCCAGCAGCCAGCTTTTGCCGCGACCCACGGGGCCGTGGAGGTACAGGCTGCGGGCGGGCTGGCCGGCGAGCAGTTGTTGGGTTTCCCGGGCCAGGGCGGCAATTGCGCGGGTTTGACCGGTGCTCAGGGTGTAACCCTGTTGCTCGGCCTTTTGCTGAAAAAACGCGGGAATAGGCGAAGCGTCAAGGGGCCCGGGCTTTTGGCCGAGCAGGCGACGGATCAGGGAAAGCGCGGCCAATGCAAGTCACTCTGTATTTCGATGGTCGCTCACTTTAGGGCGCTCGCTGCGTTTTGACCAATAGAGAAGGGCGCTGCCAGCTATCTCGAAAAAGCATCTCACGCCGATAATCCTGTCCAGACTGGCAGTTTCTCGCTGAGTGACTAACCTTCTACACAGCAGTCACCCCTGTACAAGGATCTGGGGCAGTGAAGGGACGAGCAGTATTGGCAGTCATGGGCGCAATGCTCTGCAACGCGGCTTACGGTGCACAGCTCCAGGTGGAGGTGCGTATCGATGTGCAGCGGGGCTGCCAGTTGGTGGGCACCACCCGCAGCGCTGGCATCGAGCAACTGGGCATACTGGATTTCGGCAGCGGCCCGCGTCTGGATGACCCGGCCGGGCCCCTGAGTGCGGCACTGATCAGCCAGCGCCAGCCGCGCCTGGAGTGCAACCCCGACACGCCGTACCAGGTCCGCGTCGATGGCGGCCTGCATGGTGGCACCGGCGAAGTGCGCTACCTCAGCGCCACCTCATCGACCAAACCCATTCCCTATCGCATCTATGCCGACGCGGCGCGGCGCGTGCCGTTGCCGGTGGATGTGCCGCTCAGCGGCCGGGTGCCGGACACAGGCTTCGTCGACCTGCCGCTCTATGGTCGCATCGAGCCGCTCAAGGACATCCCCGCCGTCGGCCGCTACACCGACCTGCTCAAGGTCACGGTGACATGGTAAGCCGTTGCCTGGCCCTGGTGGCCATGGGCGGCCTGCTGGTGCTGGCAGACGACGTGCAGGCGGCTGTCGCCAGCGGGTTCATCCAGGCGCGGCTGGTGATCACCGCCAGTTGCGAAGTGAGCAAAGGCGTGGAGAGCGCGCCGGTCAACCCCACGGGCGGCACGGCGATGCTCGACTTCGGCAGTCAGGGCCCGACCTGGAACAACCCATTGGGTGCTGGCGTCACCGCTGGCGACAAGGCGCCCCTGGCGGTGTCGTGCAACCCCTCGGTTTCGAGCTTCACCGTGACCATCGACGGCGGCACCAACGGCGATGGCACCACCCGGCGCCTGAGCAATGGGCGCCAGATGATTCCTTATCGACTGTCCGCCGACCCGCAGGGGCACAGCACCTATAGCATCGGGCAACAACGCAATTTTGTCGCGGCCAAGGGCACCCAGATACCGATCCCGGTGTTTGGCTCCGTGGTGGCAAATACCAGTGCCTTACCGGCAGGGATCTACACCGACACGTTGACGGTGACACTGGACTGGTAACTCAAGAGGATGAAAACCATGCATGTACTTGTTTCGCGATTAGGTGTTTGCGCACTGGGCCTGGCGATGGCCTCCAGCCTCAACGCGGCGACCACGGTGACCGGGCAGATCACCTCCAGCCTGATATTGATCGCCAGTTGCCAGGTCAACGGTTCGGGCGCGGCTACCGGGTTGAACTTCGGTAGCTTGAATTTCGGCACCACCAATAGCCTGTTCACCAACGCCGATGCCCAGTTGCTGGGCGGTACTGGCACCGGTGGCGCGTTGTCGATCCTGTGTTCCAGCGGCACTACGCCAGCGGTCAAGGTACGCGCCGGTGCACATGATGGTGCGTCCCCCGGTGGCAGCCGTGCATTGGCCGACGGTGCGGGCAACTTCGTGCCCTACGATTTCTACACCGACAGTGGCCACTCCGCACTGCTGGCGATTGACGGTGTGATCACCCTCGCCACCAGTACCGGAGTGGCGCAAACCGTCAACCTCTACGGTCGGGCGGTGGGCAAGGCGGGGCTGCCGGCGGGCACCTATACCGACACCGTGGCCGTGGAACTGACGTTCTAGCAATGTGGCTCAGAGTCTTGCTGGCCTGTGGGCTGGCGGTACCGCTGCCGTTGTCGGCGGTGACGAGCCAGAGTTTCCAGGTGAGCGCGACCATCATCCCGGGCTGCCTGATCGTGGGCGGCAGCTCCAATTATGGTGCGCTGACCTATGGCAGTCATTCGGCCCTGGCCACCAGCACGGTCACGGCGGCGCTGACGGGGGGCGTGACTTTGCAATGCACACCGGGTGTGACGCTGAGCATGAGCGTCGACGGCGGGCAGCACAGCAGCACCGGGCGCAATCTGCAGCTCAATAGCGGTAGCGCGCGGGTGGCTTACCAGTTGTTTCGGGATGCGGCGTTCAGTCAGGGCCTGGGGATCGACCAGAGCGTCAACGTGGCCTACAGCGATGCGAACAATATCAGCCTGCCGATCTACGGGCGGGTGCAATTGCCGGGCAATCAGCCTGGGGGGACATACAGCGACACGCTGCAGGTGCAGCTGACGTGGTAAGGCTATCGGTATAAGGAGTGGGGTTATGCGTTCACCATCCCGGCGGTTGTGGGCCGCGGGTATTGCCTTGAGTGCGTTGTGCACGGCGGGGCTTGTGCAGGCGGCCAGCTCGGTGCTGATCTGGCCCATCGACCCGGTGCTGGAGGCCGATCAACAGGCTAGCGCGCTGTGGCTGGAAAACCGTGGGACCGAAACCGCGAGCCTGCAGATTCGTGTGTTTGCCTGGAGCCAGAGTGGTTTCGAAGAGCAATACCAGAACCAGCGTGATGTGATCGGCAGCCCGCCCGTAGCGCGGATCGAGCCGGGGCAGAAACAATTGGTACGCCTGACCCGCACCCGTGAAGTACCACCGGGGCAAGAGTTGGCCTACCGCATCATCATCGATGAAATCCCTTCACCCCTGCAGGTGCCCACGCCGCCGGAAGGCAAGAACACCGCAGCGGCGATCCGCTTTCAGATGCGTTATTCGGTGCCGCTGTTCGCCTACGGCGCGGGTCTGTGGAACAAGGAGGACAGCACGCGCCAGCGTGACCCCAAGGGCGCGGGCAAGCCGGATCTGAGCTGGCACAAGGTCACGGTAGCAGGGCGCGACTACATCGAAGTGCGCAACCAGGGCGCCGTGCATGCGCGCCTTACCGATGCCGCATTCAAGCAGGGCGGGCAGACACGGCCCTTGGTGGATGGCCTGTTGGGCTACGTGCTGCCGGGCGCCAGCATGCGCTGGCCGGTGCCGCCAGCGCTGTCGGCCGACCAGCCGCTGCAGGTCAGGGTCAACGGCGCATCCCAGTTGGAGAGCCTCGCGCCGCAGCGGTAACAAGCCTGTAACGGGGCAGGAACGTCCCGGGATTTAAACGGATGGAGATGTCCATTGAAGGACACAACGCCATGGTGAGTCGTGGTCTGGCTCGCAGTCTATGGCTGTCGGTGGTGGGCGGACTGGGCGGCGCAGTGGTGGCGCTTCCGGGCGTGGCTGGCGACCTGCCACCGCCCCCGAGCAGTATGGAGGCTGTCGCCGATGCACAGTTGTTTCTGGAGCTGGTGGTCAATCAGATGGACACCGGCCGCGTTATCGCGGTCGATCAACGGGCCGGGCAACTCTATGTGCCGGCCAGCGCACTGCAGGACGTGGGCATGAAGTTGCCCGGCGAATTGAGCGGCAGCGTGGCGCTGGACAGGATCCCCGGCCTGCACAGCGATTACGACAGCAACGGCCAGCGCCTGCTGCTGGATGTGCCGCCGTCGTGGCTGAAGGAACAATTTATCGGCAACCGCGACACTTACCCGCGCACCCAGGCAATGAGCAGCTTTGGCGCCTTGCTCAACTATGACCTGTATTTCAACGACACTGACGAAGGCGGCAGCTACCTCGCCGCCTGGAACGAAGTGCGGCTGTTCGACAACTGGGGCACCTTGTCCAATACCGGCCAGTACCGCCAGACCTTGGCTGATGGTGTCAGCAGCGGTACGTTCAACAACGGCTACCGGCGCTATGACACTACCTGGCGCTTCTCCGATGATGAGCGGCTGCTGACCTACGAAGCCGGTGACGTGATCAGCGGCGCCTTGCCCTGGAGCAGTTCGGTGCGCCTCGGCGGTGTGCAGTTCTCGCGGGACTTCGCGGTGCGTCCGGACCTGGTGACTTACCCCCTGCCGCAATTTGCCGGTGAGGCCGCGGTGCCGTCGTCGGTGGACCTGTTTATCAATGGCTACAAATCCGATAGCGCGCAGTTGCAACCGGGGCCCTACACCCTGACCAACGTGCCGTTTATCAACGGAGCGGGCGAAGCGGTGGTGGTGACGACTGACGCCCTGGGTCGCCAGGTGTCGACCACCGTGCCGTTCTATGTGACCAGCACGCTGTTGCAAAAAGGCCTGACGGATTTTTCAGTGGCTGCCGGCACCTTGCGCCGGGAGTACACCCTCAAGGACTTCGCCTACGGCCCCGGCGTGGCGAGCGGTACCTTTCGTTATGGCTATTCCGACAATTTGACCCTGGAGAGCCATGCCGAAGCCTCCACTGACCTGACCCTCGGCGGCCTGGGCGGTAACCTGCGGCTGGGCAATCTCGGCGTACTCAATGCCGCCGTCAGCCAAAGTCGATTCGAAGGGCGTAGCGGCCAGCAACTGAGCCTGGGGTATCAGTACAACAGCACGCGCTATAGCCTGTCCTATCAGCGGGTGGAACGACACGACGAGTACGCCGACCTGACCCTGGTCGACACCGCTTACGCCAGCCTCAGCAAGCGCAGCGAGCAGGTGACGCTGAGCCTCAACCTTGAACGTTTTGGCAGCCTGGGCATGGGGTATTTCGACGTGCAGGCGGCGGACGATTCGCGCACGCGGCTGCTCAACCTGAGCTGGAGCAAGCCGCTGTGGCGCAATACCAGTTTCTACCTGTCGGCCAACCGCGAGATCGGCGACAGCAATTGGGCGATGCAGGCGCAGTGGGTGATTCCGTTCGACCTCAACGGCAGCCTGGCCTTGAGCACCGAGCGCAGCAAGGACGGCGCCAGTCGCCAGCGCCTCAATTACAGCAGCGCAGTGCCCAGCGAGGGTGGGGTGGGCTACAACCTCGGTTATGCCCAGGGCGATGGTGCGGCGTACCGGCAGGCCGACCTGACCTGGCGCTTGCAGTCGGTGCAATTGCAGGCCGGCGTGTACGGCAGCAGCGATGCCCAGACGCGCTGGGCGGATGCCAGTGGCTCGCTGGTGTGGATGGGCGGCGACACCTTTGCCGCCAACCGTATCAATGATGCCTTTGTGGTGGTGAGTACCCAGGGCTTCGCCGGTATCCCGGTGCGCTACGAGAACCAGCTGGTGGGCGAAACCGACCGTAATGGGCATCTCCTGGTGCCGTGGAGCAGCGCGTACTACCGCGCCAAATACGAAATCGATCCGCTGAACCTGCCGCTCAATGTGCAAAGCCCAAATGTGGAACAGCGTGTATCGGTGCGCCGTGGCAGCGGCTACCTGCTGGAGTTTCCGTTGCGCCGGGTACTCGCGGCGAGCGTTACCCTGGTGGACACCCAGCATCAGGAATTACCCTTGGGCAGCCTGGTGGTGCACGAGCAAAGCAACCAGCAGGCAGTGGTCGGCTGGGACGGCCTGGTGTACCTGGAAAACCTCTCGGCACATAACACCTTGCAGGTCACGCTGGGTGAAGGGCGTACGTGCCAGGCGCGATTCGAGGTCAACGAGCAGCAACAAGGCGTGCCGCTGATCGGGCCGTTGGTGTGCCAATGAGACGCGTGGGCTGGCTGTGGCTCCTCGGGATGGTGGGCTCGGGGCAGGCAATGGCGCTGTGTTCGACGGTGGCGACGGCTCCGGTGAGTTTTGGCTCGGTGAGTTCGATCAACGTACGCACCGCGACGCAAAACAGCTCGACCCTCAATGGCGGTTTGAGCTGCACCGCTTCACTGATCGCCCTCGGCACCAGTGACCACTTCTATGCCACGATCACCTCAACCACCAGCGGCATGGTCGGCCCCACGGGGGATGTGATCGGTTATACGATTTATGGCAACAACACCACCACGTTCCCTATTACACGAGGGCTTCAGTTCGATTTCGGTCCCAATGGCATTGCGACAAGCGCGGGTCTTTTGACGGGGCCGGGCAGCAAGAACCTGCCGCTTTACGTGGGCAGTATTACCGGGACCAATGTGGCGGCCGGGGTGTATACCGAAGTCCTCAGCGTTGCATGGACCTGGGATTATTGCATTGGCCTGGGGGTGGGCAACTTGTGCGTATTGCGGGACAAAAACCTGACTCCCCAAGTCAAGCTCCTGACCGTGAGCATGACCGTCACCAATGACTGCCAGATCACCGCGCCCAATATCAGTTTTGGCAGTGCGCCCGTCATCAGCGGGTTCACTGCCGTGACCGGCCAGACCATCAGTATTTCCTGCACCAAGGGCAGCGCCTACAGCGTAGGCCTGAGCGACGGCCAGAACGCCGTCAGTGTGGGTGGGCGGCGGCGCATGATCGCCGGCACCCACTACCTGGCCTACGACATCTTCAAAAGCGCCGGCACCACGCGCTGGGGCAGCGTGGGCGCGGCGCGGCGCGACAGTTCTACCGCCGAGGTCAACCCCGGCAACGGCCTGGGTATCGGCAGCCAGGTGTTCAACTACAACGCCAGGATCTACACCGATCAAGCCACACCGCCCGCCGGCACCTACCTCGACAACGTGGTACTCGACGTGGGCTTCTAGAACTTCAGCATCGCCGGGGCGGGCTGATCCGCCGGGCTGACCACCGCATAGTTGTAGCCGGCACCGGACCAGTACTGGGCCTGCAAGCCATCGGCGCTGCGGCTGCCACGGGGCAGAAAGCCGTTTTCCGGGCCTGGCGGGCGGATGTAGAAGCTGATGCGCCGCCCTTGCGGGTCTTCGTACAGCACCATGGCGGCGGCGCCTTGCTCGGTGGTGAGCAGGCGCCCGCTGACCGGCGTGAAGCCCGACGCGCTCAGGTCAGGCAAGCGGTGGGCCTGGTTGAAGTAGCGGTCGAGCCAGGCCTGCATCGTGCTGCCGCCCTGGCCCTTGTAGTCCGCCGGCATGATGCCGTCCTGGGCAAACAAGCGGAACGCCTGCATCGCGTCGGCCATGGGCAGTTGGGCCGGCTGGCTGACTTCACGGGCGTGCCAGCCACCGACACCGCCGAGGCCGACAGCGATCAGCAGCACGGCTGCCGTAGCCAAGTGGCGGCGTGATTGACGCTTGATGCGCTGGCGGATCAACGTCGGGTCCAGGTCCGGGTTGGCCGGTTGCTGCAGGGCACCGCCCAACGCGGCACGCAGCAACTGCGCGTCGTGCTGCCAGGCATGGACCTGGGCTGCGACATCCGGGTGGGCTGCCAGATAGGTTTCAAGTACACGGCGATCACTCTCCAGCAGTTGGTGATCGACGTAGGCATGCAAATCGCGTTCGCTGGGGGGCAGTCTGATCATTTGAGTATCCGCAGGGAAGGGCTGGCAATTTCGCCATCACTGAGTTGACGCAGGGCCTGGCGCGCACGGGAAAGGCGTGACATCACCGTGCCGAGGGGCACATCGAGGATCTCGGCGACTTCCTTGTAGCTCAAGCCTTCGACCGACACCCACAGCAACAGGGCACGCTGCTCGGTGTTGAGCTGATCGAAGGCTTGCAGGGTCGACTGGGCGATCACCGTGCGTTCGACCGATGGCTGCGTATCGTCACGCCCGGTAAAGAATTCCAGCATGCGCGCATACCGCCGGGTGCGACGGTGGGCATCGAGGAACTGGCGGTAGAGGATCGAGAACAACCAGGCACGCAAGTCGCCTTCGACACGTTTATCGGCCCAACTGATGATCGCCCGCTCCAGGGTCGACTGCACCAGGTCGTCGGCGCTGCTGGCGTTACGGGTCAGGGACACGGCAAAGCGCCGCAGCCTGGGGATGAGTTCACGTAACTGTTCGTCGAGTTCATGCATGGGAATCTGGCTGGCCACTACGCTGGGATTAGAGAGACGTGCGCCGTTGAGGGTTATTCCCCGTGCTTGAAAATAAATCCAGGGCCAGGGAATAGAGCCGATCGGCGTTCGTCTTCATGCTCCGACCTTATGTTCACCCCTAAGGCCTTTGGCCCCGGAGTTCCTTCATGGTAGATCACTCATCACCGCCTCGTCCCCCGTTGAGCACCGCGAGCCTGATCGCGCGCCTGGCGGGTATCGGTGCCGTGGTTGCGGTTGTGGCGGGGGCCTTTGCCTACGTCAACGGCACCCTCGACCCACAGCGCCTGCGTCCTAAAACCCTGGTCAACGCGCTGGAAACCAACAATGGCGTGCACCCGGGCTTTCGGCGTAACCATGCCAAAGGCATCTGCGTCGCCGGGTATTTCGAGAGCACGCCCGAAGCTCGCACCTATTCCAGTGCCCAAGTGTTCAGCGAGGCCAAGACCCCCGTGATCGGCCGCTTTGCCTTGCCCAGCGGCAACCCTTACGCGCCCGATAGCAGTGTGCCGATCCGCAGTTTTGCGGTGCAGTTCTCCCAGGCCAACGGCCAGCAATGGCGCACCGGCATGAACAGCATGCCAGTGTTCCCGGTGGGCACGCCCGAGGCGTTCTATCAGTTGCTCCAGGCCGGCGCACCGGAGCCCACCACTGGCAAGCCGAACCCGGCGAGCATGCCGGCGTTTTTCGCCGCCCACCCCGAGACCGCGCCGTTCCTGGCGTGGGTCAAGACTGCCAAGCCCTCGGCGAGCTATGCGACCGAAACCTACAACGGTATCAACGCGTTTTACCTGGTGGGCGCCGATGGCAAGCGCCAGGCCGTACGTTGGGGCGTGATGCCGCAGCGTCAGGATGCGCCGGGCGATACCGCGCCAGCCGGAAGTGATTACCTGGAACAAGACCTGGTGCAACGCTTGGCCGCCGGGCCGCTGCGCTGGCAGTTGAACATGACCCTGGCCAACCCGGGTGACCCGGTGGACGATGCGAGCAAGGCCTGGACTGGCGAGCATAAAGTCATCAATGCCGGCACCCTGGTGTTGCAAAGCAGCCAGCCACAGGCGGACGGTGATTGCCGCGACATCAACTTCGACCCACTGATTCTGCCCAGTGGTATCGAAGCGTCCAATGACCCGTTGCTGGCGGCACGCTCGGCGGCGTATGCCAGTTCCTACCTGCGCCGCGCCGGTGAAGTCGGCCCGTTGCACAGCGCCCCTCAGGAGTCGAAGCCATGAATGCCCAACCACGGTTTTTTGCCCCGCTCGCGCGCCTGCTGCACTGGCTGATGGCGCTGATGATCATCGCCATGCTGTTTATCGGCGCGGGCCTGGCGGCTTCAGTGTCGGAACGGCATGAGTGGTTGATCCACCTGCACAAGCCGCTGGGTATCGCGATTCTGGCGCTGGTGATCGTGCGCCTGGCGGTTCGGTTCTCCACGCGCCAACCGCCGCTGCCCGTCGACCTGCCGTTGTGGCAAGTGTTGGCGGCCAAGGCGTCCCATGTGGTGCTGTATGCCTTGATGCTGGTATTGCCACTGCTGGGCTGGGCGATGATTTCGGCGGCAGGCGATCCGGTGATGCTCAGCAGTTCTGTGCGGTTGCCGGCGCTGGTGGGCGCGAACGCGCCATTGTTCGCGGTGCTGCGCAAGGCCCATGGTTATCTGGCCTACCTGCTGTTCCTGACGGTGCTGTTGCACCTGGCGGCGGCGTTGTTCCATGGGCTGATCCGCCGCGATGGCGTGTTGCAGAGCATGACCGGCACCAAGGAGTGATGCCGGTGGGAGAGGGCGTCAGCGCAGCACGGTGACGATATCGGCCACCGTGCTCAGCACGTC
Organism: Pseudomonas sp. NFPP24; assembly: GCF_900112095.1. Taxonomy (NCBI): domain Bacteria; kingdom Pseudomonadati; phylum Pseudomonadota; class Gammaproteobacteria; order Pseudomonadales; family Pseudomonadaceae; genus Pseudomonas; species Pseudomonas sp. NFPP24. The sequence goes on along the minus strand of NZ_FOKD01000003.1, from coordinate 258,499 downwards.
CTTGCCCAACTGCCTGGAGCGCTCGCCTGACCAGCCGGTCTTCGGGTTGGGCGCGTCGTCGTTGTCCTTGAAGGGCATTTCCAGGGTCAGCGACAGGCAGTCGTATTTCTGGCCGACCGCGTTGCACGCCAGGGTCATGTTGGCTTCGCCCGGCAGGTCGCGGGTGTAGCCGTGGGTGGTCTGGAAGTCGCGGGTCAGGGCGCTCAAGTGGCTGCGAAAGTGTTTTTCCAATGCCTCGATGCGTGGGGTGTAGCCGGGGTTGCCTTCGCAGCCGGCGGTGAAGACGTAGGGGATTTCCTCGTCGCCATGGATATCGAGAAACAGGTCGACGCCGTACTTTTCCATTTGTTGCTGGACGAACAACACTTCCGGGCTGCTCTCCTGGCTGGCGCTCTGCCAGGCACGATTGAGGTCCTGGCCCATGGCGTTGGTGCGCAGGTGACCGTGGAAGGCTCCGTCCGGGTTCATGTTTGGCACCAGGTACAGGTCGGCGACCTTCAGCAGTTTTTTCAGCTCGGCGTCACCGTCCTGTTGCAGGCGTTCGATGATGCCCTCCATGAACCATTCGGCCATGTGCTCGCCGGGATGCTGTTGGGCGATGATCCAGATCTTGCGCCGACCTTCGCCGCCCTTGCCGCGACGCAGTAGCTGGATGTCACGGCCTTCGGCACTTTTGCCGGTGGCCAGCAAGCAGGTACTGGCGCGACTCAAGGCCTGCTCGATCAGCCAGTCGTGGCGCTCGCGGCTATAGGGTTCGAAATAGGCGAACCAGGCGTGCTTCTCGCGGGTTTCCAAACTGATATGCAGGATTTCCCCGTCGAAGCGCGAAGGCACCCGGAACCAATTGACGTGGTCATAGGAGGCCACGGCGTTGTAGCCACTCCACGCGTGTGGGTAGGACGATTTACCCGCATTGCTCAGGCGAAAGGTGTGGGTATGGCCCACGTGCATGCCTTCGGCCTTGAAGTGGAACCATTGGTAATGTTGGCTGCGCGTGTCGGGTTTGATTGCCAGCAGTAACTGATAGGCGTCGTGGGCATCCAGTACCTGGATATTGCCACTGTCGAAGTCGGTGCTGATCCTGATGGAGGTCAAGGCCACGGTCATAGTCTGGTTGCCTGAATATGAGTGTTGTGGCGGCTATCTTACACAGGAGTCTGGTAAAGACTGGACGCAAAATTGTTGCGAAGGGGGAGGGGGCGTCTTCCTTGACGCCGCAGCAGCTTAGGATCTATGAGATTGATTCTCAAGCGCTATTTCGAAAAGATGGGGGCCAGAGCGGTAGACTGGCTTTCTTTTGGCGATAGTCTTTTGCTACCATGCGCGCCATCAAGCAACACACAGTCTTCATTAGCCTGAAGCCATGCCAGGGAAACTGGCAAAAAAAAGACCCGGCCAAAGAGCCGGGTCAAAAACCGTGATTAGCCTGATGAGGAGATATTCCAAGAGTCCGACCTAAGGTCCCTTGGCCTATCGACTGATCTCGCGATCAGCTGGGTCCAATAATAATCATTATCATTTGCAAGTCAAATGTTTTTATCCGTGAGATAGAAATATTTTTCTTCGCGCCTGTCATCCGTTCGCTTGAGCCTCCGGCGCCTGCAACGACCGCTCCACCATCGCCTTCGCCATATCGATCAAATACACCACCGAAAACGCCAGGTCACGATGAGTGCCGCGATGGCTGCTCGCGGACTCATAGGCCGTGGCCGCTGCACTGCGCAACAGGTCCGAGGCGTGCACCAGGGCTTCCTCAGGGCTGATGCCTGGCTTGATGGCAAACAGGGCATCGTCAGGGGCTGGTGCCGACATATCTTCTTTCAAGTAAAAGTCCAATGCGCGCTTGGCGGCGCCGCTGCTGCGCAGGTCTTGCAGCTCGGTGTCTTCGGGGATTTCAGGCAGCAGATACGGGCTTGTCGTCATAAGGGGCGGTACTCTGGGGTGGGTGTCGAAAACCTTATGCTCGATGATAGTACGTATCGTATTTATGTCGTTTTATGGATTACTACAAACTGTTTATTGCCCTGGAAACTGCGTGACGTATTGTCAGCGCCCATGGATAACTGGATCGCGTTGGTCAAGGCCAACATGGAAGACCGCAAGGTCACGCAAGGTGAACTGGCTGAGCGCCTGGGCATGTCCCAGGGCGGCGTCGGCCATTGGCTTAACAAGCGCCGTGCGCCGAGCCTGGTGGACATGAATCGGGTGCTGGCGGCGCTGGGGCTGGGCTATCTGGAGGTCGCGCTGGATATTCGCGAGCGGGTCGATGAGCCGCCTGCGGAGAAAAACTACAACCCGTATTTCCGTTATCCGGTCAGCGATTGGAATGGGTTGTGCGAAGTGCGTGAGCCGCGTACACCTTACGGCGCTGCCCGCTTCGAGCTGACGGATTACCACGCCCGGGGCGAAGCCTTCTGGCTGCCGGTCACCGGCGACGCCATGACCGCACCCAGTGGCCTGAGCATCAGTGCGGGCATGATGATCCTGGTGGACCCGGCCATTGCCGCCGAGCCCGGTAAATTAGTGGTGGCCCAGTGGGTCGGGAGCCCCCGGGCGACCTTTCGCCAGTTGCTGGAGGAGAGCGGCCAGCGTTACCTGGTGCCGCTCAATCCCACCTACCCGAAGCAGTTGCTGACCGACGATTGCCGCCTCCTGGGCGTCGTCGTACAGGCCACGGCAAAATTTTAACCAGCCGTTTCAAGCTCCACCAAAGTGCAACCTTCGGCAACCATTTCGCCTTCCTGGCAGAACAGTGCCTTGACCACCCCGGCCTGGGGCGCACGGATGCTGTGTTCCATTTTCATGGCTTCCAGCACCACCAGTTGCGTGCCGGCTTCCACCGGTTGGCCCACCTCTACCAGCACCCGTACGATGCTCCCATTCATCGGGGCTGTCAGCCCACCCTGATGGGATTGGTTGGCCTCGACTGCAGCAATCGGATCGAACAACGATACGCCGCGCATCTCGCCGTCCCAACGCAGATACACCGTGTGGTCATGGCGTACCGCCAGATGGCTGCGACGCACGCCCTGTTGTTCGATCAGCAACTGTTCGCCACGCAACTGTGGCGCCTGGGCGGCCTGCGTGACCAGTCGGTCCTGGCCATTGCAACTCAAATGCAGTGACACCTCGGCAGGCAGCCCGGCGCGAAAGCCGCGTTTAGCTGCCCAGGGTCCATCCGATGGTGGCAGGCTCTGCATGTATGCCGCGGCGGCCGCCTGCCAGAATTCATCACCCAGTTCACCGGCCTCGGGCAACAAGTCATCCTGATAGCGCGGAATGAATCCGGTATCCAGTTCCGCATCCGCAAACGCCGGATGCCCGATAATGCGCCGCAGAAAACCCAGGTTGGTCTTGAGCCCGCCGATGGCAAACTCATCCAGCATGCCCAACAACCGCAACCGCGCCTGTTCACGGTCCTCGCCCCAGGCAATCAGCTTGCCGAGCATGGGGTCATAGAACGGCGAGACGTTGTCGCCTTGCTCGACACCGCTGTCCACACGGCGCCCTGGTCCGGGTGCGGATTCGCGATACAGCGCCAGGTGCCCGGTGGCAGGCAGGAAGTCATTGGCCGGATCCTCGGCATACAGCCGCACTTCGATCGCATGGCCGACCAGCGGCACCTGTTCCTGGGTGATCGGCAGCGCCTCGCCCTGGGCGACACGAATCTGCCAGGCCACCAGATCCAGGCCGGTAATCGCTTCGGTGACGGGGTGCTCCACCTGCAGTCGCGTGTTCATCTCCATGAAGAAGAAATCGCCACGCGCGTCGAGCAAAAACTCCACAGTGCCAGCACCGACATAACCGATGGCCTGGGCCGCACGCACAGCCGCCTCGCCCATGGCCTTGCGTTGTTCAACACTCAACCCCGGTGCCGGCGCTTCCTCGACGACTTTTTGATGGCGACGCTGAATCGAGCAGTCCCGTTCGTTGAGGTACAGGCAATGCCCGTGTTGATCGGCGAACACCTGGATCTCCACATGACGTGGCTTGAGCAGGTATTTCTCCACCAGCATCTGCCCATTGCCGAAAGACGACAGCGCTTCTCGCTGGGCCGAAGCGAGCGCCTCGGCCAACTGGCTGACGTCCTCGACCACCTTCATGCCCTTGCCGCCGCCACCGGCCGTGGCCTTGAGCAGTACCGGGTAGCCAATGCGCTCGCAGGCGGCGCGGAAGGTGTCCAGGTCCTGGGCGTCGCCGTGATAGCCCGGCACCAGGGGCACGCCTGCGGTTTCCATCAGCGCCTTGGCGGCCGACTTGCTGCCCATGGCATCGATGGCGGAGGCGGGCGGCCCGAGGAAGATCAACCCGGCGGCTTCAATCGCACGGGCAAACCCGGCGTTCTCCGACAGAAAACCGTACCCCGGATGGATCGCCTGGGCGCCGCTGGACTGGGCGGCGGCGATCAGCTTGTCGATTTGCAGGTAGCTGTCGGTAGCCTTGCTGCCGCCCAGGTCGACGCGAATATCCGCCTCACGGCTGTGCCGTGCATCGCGGTCGATGGCGCTGTGCACCGCCACGGTGGTCAGGCCCATGGCCTTGGCGGTGCGCATCACGCGGCAGGCAATCTCGCCACGGTTGGCCACCAGCAGGGTTGTCAATTTACTCATGAACGCGGCTCCTGGGGCTGCCAGCTCGGTGGACGTTTTTGCAGGAACGCGCGCAAGCCTTCCTGGCCCTCGGTGCTGACCCGGATGCGCGCAATGGCGTTTTCGCAATAGCGGCGCAGCGCTGGGGTGAGGGCACCGTTGCCCACTTCGCGCAACAGGTCTTTGCTGGCGCGCATGGCAGCCGGGCTGTTGTGCAGCAGGTTGGCGATCCACTGTTCGACCTGATGGTCCAGCTCGCCGATGGGATAGCTTTCCGCCAGCAAGCCGATGTCGCGTGCGCGCTGGCCGCCAAAGCGTTCGGCGGTCAGGGCATAGCGCCGTGCTGCGCGTTCGCCGATGGCTTGCACCACGAACGGGCTGATCACCGCCGGCGCCAGGCCGATGCGCACTTCCGACAAGCAGAACTGCGCATCATCGGCACCAATCGCCATGTCGCAGCAACTGATCAAGCCGAGTGCGCCCCCGTAGGCCGCGCCTTGCACCACCGCCAGGGTCGGGATTTTCATTTTGGCCAGGTTGTACATCAGCTCCGCGAGTTCGCGGGCATCGTCCAGGTTGGTGTGGTAATCCAACTCGGCCGACTGCTGCATCCAGGCCAGGTCGGCGCCGGCGCTGAAGTGCTTGCCGCGCCCGCGCAGGACCAGGAAGCGCAGGGACGGATCGCCTTGTACCCGATCGAGGGCGATGATCAGCTCGCGGATCATCTCGGCGTTGAACGCGTTGTTCTTGGCTTCACGACTGAGCCACAGCGTGGCAAAGCCACGGGGGTCGATGATCAGTTCGAGGGTGTTGAAATCGCTCATGGGGTACAGCTCCATTTACATGCGGAACACGCCGAAGCGGCTCGGCTCGATGGGGGCATTCAGCGACGCGGACAAGGCCAGCGCCAGCACGTCACGGGTCTGCAACGGGTCGATCACACCGTCGTCCCACAGGCGTGCGCTGGAGTAGTAGGGATGACCCTGGGTTTCGTACTGGTCGAGGATCGGCTGCTTGATCGCGGCTTCTTCTTCCGTGCTGAACGCTGTACCGGCGCGTTCGGCCTGCTCGCGCTTGACCTGCACGAGCACACCCGCCGCCTGTTCGGCGCCCATCACGCCAATGCGTGCGTTGGGCCACATCCACAAAAAGCGCGGGTCATAGGCGCGGCCACACATGCCGTAGTTACCCGCGCCAAAGCTGCCGCCGATGATCACCGTGAACTTCGGCACCTTGGCGCAGGCCACGGCGGTGACCAGCTTGGCGCCATGCTTGGCGATGCCGCCGGCTTCGTACTTCTGGCCGACCATGAAGCCGGTGATGTTCTGCAGGAACAACAAGGGAATGCCGCGCTGACACGCCAGCTCGATAAAATGCGCGCCTTTTTGCGCCGCTTCGGCAAACAGAATCCCGTTGTTGGCCAGGATCGCAATCGGGTAGCCGTGCAGGTGGGCAAAGCCGCACACCAGGGTGGTGCCAAACAGCGCCTTGAATTCATCGAACACCGAACCGTCCACCAGCCGTGCAATGACTTCGCGCACATCAAACGGCTGCTTGGCGTCGGCCGGGATCACGCCGTACAACTCTTCACTGCTGTACAGCGGAGCTACCGGCGAACGTTGCAGCAACTGGCCTTGTTTGCGCCAGTTGAGGTTCGCCACGCTGCGCCGGGCCAGCGCCAGTGCATGCTCATCGCTGTCGGCATAGTGATCGGCCACCCCGGAAATCCTGCAGTGCACATCGGCCCCACCGAGGTCTTCGGCACTCACCACTTCACCGGTCGCCGCCTTCACCAACGGTGGACCGGCGAGGAAGATGGTGGCCTGGTCGCGCACCATGATTGCTTCGTCGGCCATGGCTGGCACATAGGCGCCACCGGCGGTGCACGAACCCATCACCACCGCAATCTGTGGGATGCCCTGGGCGCTCATGTTGGCCTGGTTGAAGAAGATCCGCCCGAAGTGCTCGCGGTCGGGAAACACTTCGTCCTGGCGCGGCAGGTTGGCGCCGCCAGAGTCCACCAGGTAGATGCACGGCAGGCGGTTCTGTTCGGCGATGGTCTGGGCGCGCAGGTGTTTTTTGACGGTGAGCGGGTAGTAGGAGCCGCCTTTGACCGTGGCGTCGTTGGCGACGATCATGCATTCGACGCCTTCCACGCGGCCGATCCCGGCAATCACCCCGGCGGCCGGCACGTCTTCGCCGTACACCTGATGGGCGGCCAGTTGGCTGAGTTCAAGGAACGGCGAGCCCGGGTCGAGCAAACGATTGATACGCTCGCGGGGCAGCAACTTGCCGCGTGAGGTGTGTCGCTCCTGTGCCTTGGCGCCGCCGCCTTGCTGCACGTGGGCGAGCAGGGTGTGCAGGGCGTCGACCTGTTGGCGCATCGCCGCGCTGTTGGCGGCAAACTCCGCCGAACGCGGGTTGAGCTGGGTGTGCAAGGTGGCCATGGTGCGCTCCTTCAGCGGGTTTCGTTGAAGAGTTCGCGACCGATCAGCATCCGCCGGATTTCACTGGTGCCGGCGCCGATCTCATACAGCTTGGCGTCGCGCAGCAGGCGCCCGGCCGGGAATTCGTTGATGTAGCCGTTGCCACCCAGGATCTGGATCGCGTCCAGGGCCATTTGCGTGGCGCGTTCGGCACTGTAGAGGATCACCCCGGCGGCATCCTTGCGCGTGGTCTCGCCACGCTCGCAAGCCTGGGCTACCGCGTAGAGGTAGGCGCGGCTGGCGTTGAGCTGGGTGTACATGTCGGCAACCTTGCCCTGGATCAGCTGGAATTCGCCGATGCTCTGGCCGAACTGCTTGCGGTCGTGAATGTAGGGCACGATCAGGTCCATGCACGCTTGCATGATTCCGGTAGGGCCGCCGGAGAGCACCACGCGCTCGTAGTCGAGTCCGCTCATCAGCACTTTCACGCCGCCGTTGAGCGCGCCGAGGATGTTTTCTTCGGGCACTTCCACATCATCGAAAAACAGCTCGCAGGTGTTGGAGCCGCGCATGCCCAGCTTGTCGAACTTGTTGCTGCGGCTGAAGCCCTTCCAGTCGCGCTCGACGATAAACGCGGTGATGCCGTGCGGGCCTTTTTCCAGGTCGGTCTTGGCGTAGATCACATAGGTGCTGGCATCGGGGCCGTTGGTGATCCAGGTCTTGCTGCCGTTGAGTACGTAATAGTCGCCGCGCTTATCGGCGCGCAGCTTCATCGAGACCACATCGGAGCCGGCGTTTGGCTCGCTCATGGCCAGGGCGCCGACGTGTTCGCCACTGATGAGCTTGGGCAGGTATTTGAGTTTCTGCGCGTGATTGCCGTTGCGGTTGATCTGGTTCACACACAGGTTGGAGTGTGCGCCATAGGACAGCGCCACCGAGGCCGAGCCGCGGCTGATCTCTTCCATGGCCACCACGTGGGCCAGGTAGCCCAGGCCGGCGCCGCCGTATTCTTCAGGCACGGTGATGCCCAGCAGGCCCATGTCACCGAACTTGCGCCACAGGTCGGCGGGGAACAGGTTGTCGATGTCGATCTGCGCCGCACGGGGCGCGATTTCCTTGCCCACAAAGGACTGCACCTGGTCGCGCAGCATGTCGATGGTTTCACCGAGGGCGAAGTTCAGGGACGGGTAACTCATGGACAGGCACCTTAATGTGAGCATTGTTGTTGTGTGGATGGGGCGCCAGGGGAGGGCGCTCACCTTTACGTTAACGTAAGCTTGCGTTGCGGCGCTGTCAATCGTAGTTTACGTTTACGTCAACCTACAAAAAAGACAACAGGGGTCGTTATGGAACAACCGAACCAGAGCTACAGCCGCGGCTCACAGGACAAGACCTTGCTGGCCATGACGATTGGCCAAGCCTTTGACCGAACCGTTGCGCAGTTCCCCGATGGCGAGGCCCTGGTGGTGCGTCATCAACAACGTCGCTACACCTGGCGACAACTGGCGGAGACTGTCGATTTGCACGCGCGGGCGTTCATGGCCCTGGGCATGCAAACGGGCGACCGCCTGGGCATCTGGGCACCCAATTGTGCCGAGTGGTGCATCAGCCAGATTGCCAGTGCCAAGCTCGGGGTGATCCTGGTCAACATCAACCCGGCCTATCGCAGCAGCGAGTTGGACTACGTGCTCAAGCAGTCCGGCTGCCAGTGGCTGGTGTGCGCCGGCTCATTCAAAAGCTCCGATTACCACGCCATGCTGCAGGAGCTGAAACCGGACGTGCGCGGCCTCATCAGCCTCGATCCCAAACCGCCCGCAGGGTTCATGCCGTGGTCGCAACTGGCCGCGCTCGGCGCTGGCATTGCGCCCGAACAGTTGCACAGTCGCCAGGCCAGCCTGCACTTCGATCAGCCCGTGAATATCCAGTACACCTCCGGCACCACCGGCTTCCCCAAGGGCGCCACCCTCAGTCATCACAACATCCTCAATAACGGCTACATGGTCGGCGAAAGCCTGGGCCTGACCGCGCAAGATCGCCTGGTGATCCCGGTGCCGCTGTATCACTGCTTCGGCATGGTCATGGGCAACCTGGGCTGCATCACCCATGGCACCACCATGATCTATCCGAACGACGGCTTCGACCCGCTGCTGACCCTCACCACCGTCGCCGAAGAACGCGCCACCGGTCTTTACGGCGTACCCACCATGTTCATCGCCCTGCTCGATCACCCACAGCTGGGCGACTTTGACCTGTCTACGCTGCGCACCGGCATCATGGCTGGCGCCACGTGTCCCATCGAGGTGATGCGCCGGGTCATCAGCGAACTGCACATGCGCGAGGTCCAGATTGCCTACGGCATGACCGAGACCAGCCCGGTGTCGCTGCAAACCGGAGCGGACGATGACCTGGAGCGCCGTGTGACCACGGTCGGGCGCACCCAGCCACAATTGGAAAGCAAGATCATCGATGCAGACGGCAACACGGTGGCGCGTGGAGAAATCGGCGAATTGTGCACCCGCGGCTACAGCGTGATGCTCGGCTACTGGAACAACCCCGACGCCACGCGCGAGGCCATCGACGACGCCGGCTGGATGCACACCGGCGACCTGGCAAGCATGGATGCCCACGGCTACGTATGCATCGCCGGGCGCAACAAGGACATGATCATTCGCGGCGGCGAGAACGTGTACCCGCGTGAGCTGGAGGAGTTTTTCTTTACCCATCCGGCGGTGGCGGATGTGCAGGTCATCGGCATTCCGGATGCGCGCTACGGTGAAGCCATCGTTGCCTGGATCAAGTTCCACCCCGGCCATGTCGCCAATGAACTGGAGCTGCAAACCTGGTGCAAGGGCCGCATCGCGCACTTCAAGACGCCCAAGCACTTCAAGTTCGTAGAGGAGTTTCCGATGACGGTAACGGGCAAGATCCAGAAATTCCGCATGCGCGAGATTTCCATGGAGGAGTTGGGGGCAGGGCAGGAGTAAATCCCTGAATGCACAAAGGGGACCCGAGGGTCCCCTTTAATTTGTCGTTGCGTGCTCTTTTTTTATTATTGAGGGGCGGTCTATTGTTGTTTTTGGCAACCGTTACCCTTTACCGCTGTTTTTGGCGACCCCCATCCGGGATCAAGAGCAAACGTATTTTTTTGAGCGCTGATCTGCTTCTTCGTGATGATCCAACCAGTGGGCAGCTACCTGAGGTAGTTTTATTTTTCTCTGACCGGTTGCGGGTTTCGGCATGCCGTACCCTGCAAAGCACATCTTCTCCAAAAAAATCTGTTAGCTGCGTCTCTGCCGTGTTGTTTTTGTTATGTCAGAGTCGTTTCGTCTTATTTTTATTAGGTTTGGCGCTTTTTATTCTTGTTATGCGATAGAGATAGCAGAACCCGTGCCAACTTTTTAAAACCCTTTAAAATCAATGATTTGATTTTTGCGTAGGGATTGGCCTACGGCAAATACGACAAAATATGTTCCCGTGTTACTCGATGTGTAGGCGTGCGGTAACACATTGTCACGGCTAAGCTACTCAAACGGCGTCACGCGCCTTGGCCACACGCGATCCTGTTGGCCGGCCCAGTACGCTGCTGATCTGCTGCCCCGCGCCAATCAATGCCTCAAGGTCGATACCGGTCTCGATGCCCAGGCCGTCGAGCAGGTACAACACGTCTTCGGTGGCGACGTTACCGCTGGCGCCCTTGGCATAGGGGCAGCCGCCGAGGCCCGCGATAGAGCTGTCGAACACCGTGATGCCTTCCAGCAGGCTGGCGTAGATATTCGCGATGGCCTGGCCATAGGTGTCATGGAAGTGCCCCGCCAGCTTGTCCCGTGGCACCTGCGCCGCGACCACCTCGAACAGCCGTCGCGTGGCGCCTGCCGTGCCGGTGCCGATGGTGTCGCCCAGAGACACCTCGTAGCAGCCCATGGCATACAGCTCCCGCGCCACCGCCGCGACCTGTCCCGGCGCGATCTCGCCTTCATACGGGCACCCCAGCACGCAGGACACATAGCCCCGCACGCTGACCCCATGCTGCCTGGCCGCCGCCATGATCGGCGCGAAGCGCTCCAGGCTTTCACTGATGGAGCAATTGATATTGCGCTGGGAAAACGCCTCGGACGCAGCGGCAAACACCGCCACTTCCTTAACGCCAGCCGCCAGCGCGTCGTCAAACCCGCGCAGGTTCGGCGCCAGCGCACCATAAGTCACACCGGGCTTGCGCTGGATCTGCGCAAATACCTCGGCGGAACCGGCCATTTGCGGCACCCACTTGGGCGAGACAAAACTGCCGACCTCGATATAGCGCAAGCCGGCAGCGCTGAGGGCGTCCACCAAACGGACCTTGTCCGCCACGCTGATGGGTTGGGCTTCGTTCTGCAAACCATCGCGCGGGCCGACTTCCACCAGGCGCACGTGTGAGGGGAGGGACATGGCAATTACCTTCTGATCAGTGGTCGGCCTGGCGCAGGGTGTGGGCCAGGGCCTGGGTGCAGCGCTCTTCGGCGGTGTCCAGTTCCAGCTTCATCTGTTCGATGTCCAGCAGTTGCTGTTCCAGCTGCTCGCGGCGCTCGGCGATTTTTGCCAGCATGCTGTTGAGTTGCACGTGGTTGCCACTGGTGGGGTCGTAGAGTTCGATCAGCTCGCGGCACTCGGCCAGGGAAAAACCGATGCGCTTGCCCCGCAGGATCAGTTTGAGGCTGACCTTGTCGCGCGCCGAGTAGATGCGCTCCTGGCCCCGGCGTTCCGGGGCCAGCAGGCCTTGTTCTTCGTAGAAGCGAATGGCGCGGGTGGTGATGTCGAGCTCGCGGGCGAGGTCGGAGATGCTGTAAGTCGTGCTCATGGGGGCGCTCAAGGAGGTCTTGGCGTTAAGCTACTGGCAGGTTGACGTAAACGTCAAGGGTCGCTGCGCGACCCATCGAGGGCAAGTCCCCTCCCACAGGACGCTCGCCAACCTCACGCCTGTTGTTTATCCAGCTTCTTCTCATGGGCCGTGACCTGCTGGCACAACTCGATCATCTGCTCGCGCATCCAGCGGTTGGCCGGGTCCTGGTCGGTGCTTTCGTGCCAGTACAGATGGGTTTCCACCGGCGGTACGTCGTTGACCGGCAGGTTGAACCAGTGCAGTTCATGGCGGCGGGCGAAGCGCTCGGGCACGGTCATGACCATGTCGGTCTGCTGCAGCACCTGCGAGGCCATCAGGTAATGCTGGGAGCGCAGGGCGATCTTGCGCTGGATGCCCATCTTGCCCAGGGCCAGGTCCACATGACCCAGACCGTTGCGCCGGCTGGAAATATGGATGTGGGTCAGCGACAGGTAGTCATCCAGCGTGAGCTTGTCCTTGCCGGCCAGCGGATGCCCCTTGCGCATGGCACACACGTAGCGGTCTTCCATCAGCTTGACGTGGCGAACCTGCGGGTCCGTGTTGAGCGGCGCATCCACGGCAAAATCCAGGCGCCCGGCGGCCAGTTCCTTGGTGGTTTCGCGGCGCTTGGACAGGAAACTCTCGATCACCACCGTGGGCGCCAGGCGACGCAGGCGCTGGAACAGCAGCGGCAGGATCACCGCCTCGGTGAGGTCGGTCATGCTGATGCGGTAGGTCTTGGCCGCCTGTTGCGGGTTGAAGATGCGGCTTTCCTGCACTGATACCCGCAGCAACGACAGCGCATTGCGCACCGGGCCGATGATGTTCTGTGCCATCGGCGTCGGCACCATGCCCTGGGCGGTGCGCACGAACAGCGGGTCGTTGAAGGTCTCACGCAGGCGCGCCAGCGCGTTGGACACCGCCGGCTGGGTGATGCCGACAATCTGCCCGGCGCGGGTCAGGTTGGCTTCGGTGTAGATCGCGTCAAAGACGATAAACAGGTTGAGGTCGACCTTGCTCAGATTCATTTCGCAGCGCTCTTATTGTTAGGTGGCCATACGTCGATCATATATCGGTGATGAATGTTAATACACGCCGAGAATAGGCTAGGTAAATTATCAACGCTGTTCTAGCATCGATTGCATGACCTAAACAACCTCTCAGAGAAGGGAGCTGCTCATGGATTTCGCCTATTCGCCCAAGGTTCAGGAACTGCGTGAACGCGTCACTGCGTTCATGGACGCTTACGTTTACCCGGCCGAGCCGGTGTTCGAACGCCAGGTCAGCGAAGGCGACCGCTGGCAGCCCACCGCAATCATGGAGGGGTTGAAAGCCAAGGCGAAGGCCGAAGGCCTGTGGAACCTGTTCCTGCCCGAATCCGAACTGGGCGCCGGCCTCACCAACCTCGAATACGCGCCACTGGCCGAAATCATGGGGCGCTCCCTGCTGGGCCCGGAGCCGTTCAACTGTTCCGCCCCCGACACCGGCAATATGGAAGTGCTGGTGCGCTACGCCAACGAAGAACAGAAGCAACGTTGGTTGGAGCCCTTGCTGCGCGGTGAGATCCGCTCAGCCTTCGCCATGACCGAGCCGGACGTCGCTTCCTCGGACGCCACCAACATGGCCGCCCGCGCCGAGCGCCAGGGCGACGAATGGGTGATCAACGGCAAGAAATGGTGGACCTCCGGGGCCTGCGATCCGCGCTGCAAGATCTTGATCTTCATGGGCCTGAGCAACCCGGATGCGCCACGCCACCAGCAGCACTCGATGATCCTGGTGCCAGTGGACACCCCGGGTGTGAAAATCGTGCGCCCGCTGCCGGTGTTCGGCTACGACGACGCGCCCCATGGTCACGCCGAGGTACTCTTCGACAACGTCCGTGTGCCCTATGAAAATGTCCTGCTCGGCGAAGGCCGGGGTTTCGAAATCGCCCAGGGCCGCCTCGGTCCAGGCCGTATCCACCACTGCATGCGCTCCATCGGCATGGCTGAGCGTGCGTTGGAGTTGATGTGCAAACGCTCCGTCAGCCGGACCGCGTTCGGCAAGCCGCTGGCCCGGTTGGGTGGCAATATCGACAAGATTGCCGACTCACGCATGGAGATCGACATGGCGCGCCTGCTGACCCTGAAAGCGGCGTACATGATGGACACCGTGGGCAACAAAGTGGCGAAGAGTGAAATCGCCCAGATCAAGGTAGTGGCGCCGAACGTGGCCTTGCAGGTGATCGACCGCGCAATCCAGATTCACGGCGGCGCCGGCGTTTCCAACGACTTCCCGCTGGCCTACATGTACGCCATGCAACGTACCTTGCGCCTGGCCGATGGCCCGGATGAAGTGCACCGGGCGGCCATCGGCAAGTTCGAGATTGGCAAGTACGTGCCTAAAGAGCTGATGCGCAGCGGGCAGTAACACCGCGTCGCCTGCATCGGGGGCAAGCCCCCTCCCACATTTTGATCTGTGAACACATCCAAGTGTGGGAGGGGGCTTGCCCCCGATGAGGCCGGATCAGGCAATGAAGCTCCATCAGCCCTCAGTAAACCCAAACCTCCACCCGCCGATTCTTGATCCGGCCTTCATCCGCCGTATTCGCCGCCACCGGCATCTGCGCACCCAACCCACGGATATCGCGCAGCACCACGGCGTTCTTCACCAACTCCCGACGCACCGCCATCGCCCGCAACTTTGACAGTAGCGCGGCGCGCTGCGGGTCATCCTTGGCATCGCCAAAGCCCACCAGCGTCACCTGCTTATCCAGCTTGTCGTGGCTCTTCAGATACGCCACCACCCTTTGCAGATCCTGGCGCGCCTTGTTGTCCAGGCTGGCGCTGCCTTCTTCAAAGCGAAAATTCACCGTCAGGCGCTGGGCGTCGCGGGCGATACCCTGATAATCATCGGGCATCGACGGGCGCGGTTGCACGGCGATCGCCTGCACCTGCTGCGCAATAAACCCGTTTGCGGCCACAATCGCCTGGCCCTTGGCGCTCTGGGTAAAGTCCACCAGCGCCTTGGCCCACGGGTTATGCCCGGACGGCGGCAGGTAGAAAAACAACCGGCGTGACAGCGGGTAATCCTCGGTAGCAATCAGGCTGTTGAGCGCCAGCATGGGCTGTGAATCGCCATCCACAATCGCCACGGCTTTGGCCTGGCGTACGTAGGGCAGGCCGATAAAGCCGATACCCTGCGGGTCTTGGCTGACCGCGTCGGACAGCTGCTCGCTGGACTCGAAACGCTTGGCACCCGAGGCAAGCGGCTTGCCACGCAGACGCAATACCAGTTCCTTGAACGTGTCGTAGGTGCCGGATTGATCATCCCGTGCGTACACATGAATGGGGCCGCCCACTCCACCCAGCGCCTCCCAGGTACTGACCTCACCATTGAAAATCTGCGCCAGTTGCTCGGTATTCAGTGTGTTCAACGGGCTCTGCGGGTGGAGGATGATCGCCAGGCCGTCGATGGCAATCACTTGTTCGGCTTCAGGGCTTTTCAGGTCGCCCAGGGGTTCAAGGTCGACCAGTTCACTGTCCTTGATCGGGCGAGACGAGGCGGCGAGATCGGCGCTGGCTTTTTTCAGCGCCGTGAACCCGGTGCTCGATCCGTGGGCCGCGACCTCGATGGTCACGGTCTTGCCTTGGCGCGTCTTGCCGATCACACGCTGTTCATTGACGCCTTCGCCCGGTTCGCTGTGCACCGCCTGCAAGCCCTGATGCTCCATCAGCCCCTTGGCCAGTGCCGGACCCAACGCCGCGCCAATGGTATTGGAGCCCTGGATACGCAGTGCCGGGCCTTGATCGGGAAGGGGCAGGGGAGCGGATACGGCGAAGAGGGGAAAAACGGTCAGCAGTAACAGAACGCGCAGCCTCATGCCGGCACCTTCTCAAGCCAAAGGGAGTGCCGCGAGAATAAGACAGGCAGGTTGCATAAATGTGACGGGTGCGCCGCAAGGCTGAATGTGGGAGGGGCAAGCCCACTCCCACTTTTTGCGATCAGCTCAGTTCCAGCCAGATCGGTGCATGGTCCGAAGGCTTCTCCAGCCCACGCAGCTCGTAATCCACCCCGGCATCCTTGACCCGCGAAAGCAGGCCATTGGAGGCCAGGATCACGTCAATGCGCAGCCCACGCTTGGGCTCGTCTTCAAAGCCCCGGCTGCGGTAGTCGAACCAGCTGAAGCGGTCGGCCACGTCCGGGTTGAGGTGGCGGAAGCTGTCCACCAGGCCCCAGTTTTTCAGGCGAGCCATCCATTCGCGCTCTTCCGGCAGGAAGCTGCATTTGCCGGTCTTGAGCCAACGCTTGGCGTTGTCGGCACCGATGCCGATGTCGCAGTCTTCCGGGGAAATGTTTACGTCGCCCATCACCACCAGCGCCTGGTCGTTGCTGAACTGGCTTTCCAGCAGCTGCTGCAGGTCTTCATAGAAGCGCTGCTTGGCCGGGAACTTGGTCGGGTGGTCGCGGCTTTCGCCCTGGGGGAAGTAGCCGTTCATGATGGTGACCGGGTGGCCGTTCGCGTCGGCGAAGGTGCCCCAGATAAAGCGACGCTGGGCGTCCTCTTCGTCACTGGCAAAGCCTTTGTGCACGCTCAGGGCTTCCTTGCGCGAGAGCAGCGCCACCCCGTAGTGGCCTTTTTGCCCATGGTAGTACACGTGATAGCCAAGGGCCTGCACTTCGGCCAGCGGGAATTGGTCATCGTGGACTTTGGTTTCCTGCAAGCCGATCACGTCGGGCTGGTGCTTTTCAATCAGCGCCGCCAACTGATGAGGGCGGGCGCGCAGCCCGTTGATATTGAAGGAGACGATTTTCATGGTCGGCAGTCCAGTCTGGCAAAAGGGCGATGCTAGCGGACAAGTCGGACGGGGGCCAGCGTGGCGGTAGGGCACATGCACTGCTAATGTCTGGGAACGACTCGTGCTGTGTAGGTTCGTACCCATAAGAACGCTGCCTTTTGAGCCGCGCCCAGGGAGATTGACGGTATGCCGGACACTACAACTGCAATTGCTGAAATTCGCCTGCTCAACAGCGGTTACTCCCGCGAGGCCCGGTCCCTGTTGTACCAGGCCTATCGGCATGAGCCGACCTTCGCCTACATCTTCGAAGCCGAGCGCCCCGGTTATGAACAACGGGTGCGCGCCACCGTGCGCGAGTTGGTCAAGCAGCACTTCTTTCAGAAACTGCCGGCCATCGGCCTGTTCGTCAACGACCGGCTGATCGGCATCGCCCTGATCGCGCCACCGCAGCGGCGCCTGGGCATCACCGAAAGCTGGGCCTGGCAACTGCGCATGTGGCTGAGCACCGGCGTGCGCGGTACACGGCGTTACCTCGACTACCATCACGCGGTGCTGGCGTGCCTGCCCAGTGAGTCGGTACATGTACTGCCGTTGCTGGGCATTCACCCGCAGTTCCAGGGTAAGCATTACGGCGAGCAGTTGCTGGAAGCCGTGCACAATTGGTGTGCCGAAGACCCACATTCATCCGGTGTGGTGCTGGACACTGGGAATTCACGTTACCTGGAGTTCTATAAGCGTCAGGGCTACGAGGAAATCGGTGAAGTAGCGGTAGGCCCGATCCTGGAACATGTGTTTTTCCATCCCAATCCGCAGTCGTTACATGCTGCAACGGCTTAATACAGAATTATTCAGATAAATCCGAGTTCAAAGAGTCTCCCTTGCTCGTGTAGCATCCGCGCCTATGAAGTTTCCAGGAAGATTTACCAGCGGCTTGATTCTGCTGTTCACAAGCTGCGGCGCGTTGGCGCAAAGCGAACTGGACGTGCGGATCAAGCCCTCGAACGACGCGTTGAAAGCCAACATCGAAGGCTATATCGGCGGGGTGGGCGATCGTGATGAAGAGGCCCTGCTGCGGTTCAGCCGTGGCGCCGAGGAGCAGGCGCGCAAAGCTGCCCAGGCCCTTGGCTTCTATCAGCCACAGATCGACAGTGAAGTGAAGGGCGGCAAGAACCCGCGCCTGATCCTCACCATCGACCCCGGCGAACCGGTGCATTTGCGCAACGTGACCATTCGGGTCGACGGCCCCGCCGCAGACCTCAAGACCTTTCGCGTGCCCGTCAGCAACGACCTCAAGGCCGGCGCTGTGCTCAACCACGGCCATTACGAAGACGCCAAGCGCCTGATCCAGAACCAGGCTTCGCGCTACGGCTTTTTCAGCGGGCGCTTCACAAGCCAGAAACTTGCGGTAGACCCGAAGGCCGGTGTCGCCGATATCGAACTCATCTACGACAGCGGCCCGCGCTACACATTGGGCAAAGTCAGCTTCGCCGGCGACACGCCGTTTGACGAAGAGCTGCTGCAACGCATGGTGCCGTTCAAAAGCGGCACGCCCTACGATTCCGAACTGATCGCCGAACTCAACCAGAACCTGCAAGCCAGTGGCTTTTTTGAAGGCGTGCGCGTGGACGCCGCCCCTGCCGCGTCGACCAATGACATCATCCCGGTGGCCGTGCGCCTGGAGACCCGCAAGCCGCGCACCATGGGGCTGGGCCTGGGGTTTTCCACTGACGTCGGCCCGCGTGGCAAAGCCAACTGGACCCGCCACTGGGTCAACCCCCAGGGCCACAGCTATGGTTGGGAAGCCGAGCTGTCGGCGCCGCGGCAGAACGTCGGCCTGTGGTACGACATACCGCTGGACCCACCGCTCACCGATAAACTGCGCTTTGCCGGTGGCTATCAGAACGAAGAAATCGCCAATACCGACACCCTGAGTAAATTGCTCACCGTGGGCCCCGAGTGGCACAGCAAGTTGCCCAGCGGCTGGACCCGGGTGATTTCGCTCAAGTATCAGCGTGAAGAATATCGCCTGGGCAATGACTCCGGCCTGAGCAACCTGGTGATGCCGGGCGTCAGCTATTCCTATCTGCGCAGCGACAACCGCATCGACCCGCACAACGGCTACCGTCTGCAATTCGACACCAAAGTCGCCAAGGAAGGCCTGGGCTCCGATACCAACCTGCTTTACGGCACCGCCATGGTCAAAGGCCTGACCACGCTGTGGGACAACCATCGCTTCCTGGCCCGTGCGCAGGTGGGCGGCAGTGCCACCAACGGCTACAAATCGGTGCCGCCATCGCTGCGTTTCTTTGCCGGTGGCGACCAGAGCGTACGGGGCTATGAGTACCAGACACTGTCGCCGGAGAACGACCGGGGCGATCGCATCGGTGGCCGCTACATGGTGGCCCTGAGCGCCGAGTATCAATATTCCATCGCCGAGAAATGGCGGATCGCGACCTTCGTCGACCAGGGCAACTCGTTCAATACCCTGGAAATGCCCAGCCTTAAAACCGGCGTTGGCGTCGGTATCCGCTGGGTGTCGCCGGTCGGCCCGATCCGCCTGGACCTGGCCCATGCCCTGGAAGACCCGGGCGGCATTCGATTGCACTTTTCCATGGGGCCTGAGCTGTGATGCGTGGTGTGAAAATAGCGGGGTTGGCCGTGGTGGCGAGCCTTGCCGTGTTGTTGCTGGCAGTGTGGGCGCTGCTGGGCACCCAGGCGGGCAGCCGCTGGGTATTGGCCCGCGTGCCGGGCTTGAGTGTCGACAATTTCCAGGGGCATCTGGGCGGCCAATGGAGCGCCGACCATTTGCTGTTGCAGCAGGACAGCAGCCGCATCGAACTCCAGGCGCCCAAGCTGGATTGGTCGCCGGCCTGCCTGTTGCGCCTGACCTTGTGCATCAATCAACTGGACGTCGAGCAAGTCAGCCTGCAATTGCCACCCAGTACCGAGCAGAGCAGCGGCCCGATCGAGCTACCCGACCTGAAACTGCCGCTGGCCATCCAGTTGGGCGACGTTCGCGTCGGCAGCCTGCTGTTCAACGGCAGCGAAGAGCTCAAGGGCCTGCAACTGGCGGCGCATTGGACCGCCGCGGGCATGCAGATTGATTCGGTGCATTTGCAACGCGATGGCCTGGTGCTGGACCTTTCCGGCTTGCTGCAACCCACCGGTGACTGGCCGTTGAGCGCCAGCGGTAACCTTAGCCTGCCCTATGCGCCAGATGATGCACCCTGGACGGTGGCGCTCAAGGTTGAGGGCGACCTGCTCAAGACCCTCAAGCTTGACGCCGACAGCACGGGCTATTTGCCGGCCAAGCTCACGGGAGAACTTCAACCCCTGGTGGAACACCTCCCAGCGCAATTACACATCACCGCCGACGGCTTCAAGCCTAGCGCCGAGCTGCCCGACACCCTGCAACTCAATCAACTCGACCTCACCGCCCAAGGTGATTTGAGCGGTGGCTACCAACTGCAGGGCAAAGCCGTGCTGCCGGCGGAAAAAGGCCCGGTGAACTTGCTGCTGCAAGGCAAGGTCGACGCCAAGGGTGCGCAGATCGCCGGCCTGGACCTGAATGCCGGTGACAAGCAAAGCCTCAAGCTCAGCGCCAATCTGGACTGGCAACAAGGCTTCAGCGCCGATGCCAAGGTCGACTGGCTGGACTTCCCCTGGCATCGCCTCTATCCGGTGATCGACGAGCCGCAAGTCACCCTGCGTACGTTCAATGGCGAGATTTCCTATAAAGACGGCAACTACCTGGGCAATCTCAAGGCCGACCTTGATGGCCCGGCGGGCAAGTTCAATGTGGTCACGCCGTTCAGTGGCGACCTCACGCAAATCTTCCTGCCCGAGCTGAAACTCACAGCCGGCCAGGGCAAGGCCGAGGGTCACCTGAACCTGCAATTTGCCGATGGCATTGCCTGGGACACTGCCCTCGACCTGTCGGCGCTGAACCCGGCGTACTGGGTCGCGGAACTGCCCGGCACCCTGGCCGGGCCGCTGCGCAGCAAGGGCGAGTTCAAGAACGAGCAACTCAAGCTCAATGCCGACCTCGACCTCAAGGGCCGCCTGCGCGGGCAAACCGCGGTGCTGGCGGCCAAGGCCGAAGGCGCGGGCGAGCAGTGGACCCTGGCCAACCTGGACATTCGCCTGGGCGACAACCGCATCAACGGCAGCGGCAGCCTGCAACAACGCCTGGCCGGGCAGATCGATATCAAGCTGGCGCGCCTGGCCCAGTTGTGGCCGCAGTTGCGCGGGCAGGTCAATGGCCGGCTCGACGTGGCCGGCAGCCTCAACGCGCCTCAGGGCAAACTCGCCCTCAAGGGCCAGCAACTGGCGTTTGCCGAGAACCGCCTGCAAAGCCTTACCCTCGATGCCAACCTGGATAACGCCCAGCGCGCCAAAATCGACCTCAAGGGCAGCGGTATCCAGGCCGGCGACACCCAGGTCGGCACCCTGACGGCCAGCGCCCAGGGCGATATCAAGCACCAGAAAGTCCAACTGGACCTGGCCGGCCCTTTGGTCAAGCTGGCCCTGGCATTGGACGGCAATCTCGACAAAGGCAATTGGCGCGGGCGCCTGGCCAGTGGCGACGTCCAAGCCGGCGGCCAGGACTGGAAGCTGCAAACGCCGGCCAAGATCGAACGCATGGCTGATGGCAGGCTGACATTTGCCGCGCACTGCTGGGTGTCCGGCCCCGCCAGCCTGTGCGGCGAAGACCAGCGCCTGATGCCCGAGCCGAAGCTGCGCTACCACCTCAAGCAATTCCCCATCGACAGCCTGGCGGCGTTCCTGCCCAAGGATTTTGCCTGGCAGGGCAAGCTCAATGCCGACCTGCAACTGGACCTCCCGGACAGCGGCCCCAAAGGCATGGTCTCGGTGGACGCCAGTGGCGGCACCCTGCGCGTCAAGGACAAGGACCAGTGGCTGGATTTCCCCTATGACACGCTGAAACTGGAAACCACCCTCAACCCCAAGCGCATCGACACGCAGCTCAACTTCCGTGGCGGCAAGTTGGGTGAATTGATGGTGCAGGCGCAACTCAACCCGTTGCCGAAAAACAAACCGATCACCGGCAATTTCAACCTGGCCGGCCTCGACCTTTCCGTGGCGCGGCCGTTTGTGCCGATGGTGGAAACCCTTAGCGGCAAGCTCAATGGTAATGGCCGTATTTCCGGTGGCTTGCTGGCGCCCCAGGTCAACGGCAACGTCAACCTGGTGGGCGGCGAGATCTCCGGGCCGGAACTGCCCATCAGCCTGGAAGGCCTGAATGTGCAGGCGCTGATTGCCGGCGAAAGCGTGCAGCTCAACGGCGCCTGGCACAGTGGCAAGGCCGGGCAGGGCAGCCTCAAGGGTCAGATCGACTGGGGCAAGGCGCTGGTGGTGGACCTCAGTTTGCAAGGCTCGCAGTTGCCGGTCACGGTCGAACCTTACGCCGTACTGGAAGTGGCGCCCGACCTGAAAATCAGCCTGAAGAACGACAAGCTGGCCATCGCCGGCAACGTGCACATCCCACGTGGCGACATCACTGTGCGCGAGCTGCCGCCGTCGACGGTCAAGGTTTCCGATGACACGGTGATCATCGGCAGCCAGACCGAGGAGGGCAAACCACCGATGGCCATGGCGATGGATATCAACGTGGTGGTGGGCGAAGACAAGCTCAACTTCTCGGGCTTCGGCCTCACCGCCAAGGTCCAGGGCCAGGTGCACATCGGCGACAACCTCGACACCCGGGGCGAGCTATGGCTCAACGATGGCCGCTACCGCGCCTATGGCCAGAAGCTCGATGTGCGGCGTGCGCGGCTGTTGTTTGCCGGGCCGCTGGACCAGCCGTTCCTGGATATCGAAGCGATTCGCAAGACGGGCGATGTGGTCGCCGGTATCCGCCTCAGTGGCAGCGCGGAACAGCCCACCACGCAAATCTTCTCCGAACCGGCCATGAGCCAGGAACAGGCGCTGTCCTACCTGGTGCTGGGGCGTCCGCTGAGCACCAGCGGTGAAGACAACAACATGCTGGCCCAGGCTGCGCTGGGCCTGGGTTTGATGGGCAGTGCCGGGGTCACCTCGGACCTGGCGAAGAACCTGGGCATCCAGGACTTTGAACTCGACACCCAGGGCAGCGGCAATAACACCGCCGTGGTGGCCAGCGGCAAGATCACCGAGAAACTCAGCCTGCGGTATGGGGTAGGCGTGTTCGAACCGGCCAGCACCATTGCCTTGCGCTACCTGTTGAGCAAGAAGGTGTACCTGGAAGTGGCGAGCGGCGTGGCCAGCTCCCTGGATATTTTCTACAAACGTGACTTCTAAGCCACACAGGGACAAAAATGTGGAAAGGGGCAAGCCCCCTCCCACATTTGATCAGTGGCGTTGATGGATTTATGGCAAGCAGGTCAGGGTCGCCTGCTCATAGTTCAGCGCCTTATTGCGCTCGCCCAGCGTATACGGCGCCTGGCATTGCTGGTCACCCCACTTGATCACCAACGTACCGGCATCCTCTTCGATCAATGCCAATGCCTTGCCGCTAGGGTCGGACATCGCGATCTGCTTGCCCGCAACATTCTCCAGCGACGCACCAAACGGGATGGGCTGGTGATGCGTGTCGAACAGCGCAAACTGCACGCGCCGCCCGCTCTTGCTGGTATAGCGGGCCACCACCACGGCCCCACGACGAGGCACGACCTGCTGGGTGGCGTTATCGATTTCAATGTCAGCGCCCAGGTCACGGGTGTCCAGGCTGATCCAGTTCACCCGGTAAGGCTGCGCATTGGGGATCACTGCATAGCCGTTACGGGCGGTCTTAGCCCCGGAAAAGCTGCCGATCTTCACGCCCTGCACGCCGTCGACGTGCGCCAGCGCAAAGGTCTCGCCCACGGTCTGGCCCAGGTTGATACCGCCTGGGTGGGCCACCACCGACCCCGCCACGTTGAGGTTCTGCGCGCTGTACCCACGGCCCTGGCTGTAGCCGCCGCTGATGTCCATCAACGAGGTGCGGGTACTGAGGTTGGCCGAGCCGGTGCTGCCGCCTGTGCTGCTGTTACCGCCTTGCAATGAGTAATAGGTGTCGCTGTTTTCGGTCAGGTAGCCGTTGACGCCCAGTTGCGTGGTGTCGCTGCCTTTCTGCGTGCTGGCCGACATAAAGGCCCTCGGCGCGCGGGGCTTTGAGCCCAG
Organism: Pseudomonas sp. NFPP24; assembly: GCF_900112095.1. NCBI lineage: Bacteria > Pseudomonadati > Pseudomonadota > Gammaproteobacteria > Pseudomonadales > Pseudomonadaceae > Pseudomonas > Pseudomonas sp. NFPP24. Next base: position 234,690 of record NZ_FOKD01000003.1, on the reverse strand, counting down.
CGGAAAGGATACGGACAGGTTGATCAGCGTGTCGTTGTTCGACGCCCCGTAGTTGCCCACGTCCTTGGTATGCGTGGCGCTGAGGTTGTAGCTCACGTCGCCCCAGTAGTTGCTGTAGCCCGTCGACAGGCTTCGCGAACCGCCGCGTCCCCAGTAGCGCTGGTCGCTGGCATTTACGTACACACTGCCGAACTGCTGGTTGCGGCCCAGGCTCTGGTTGATGGTCAGGTCGGTGCGGGTCTTGGAGTTGCCGTTGCGTTTTTGGCCCTCATTGCTGAGTTCCTCGACGTGGTCGGCGAGGGTGCGATAGCCCTCGGTCGAATACCGATAGGCCGCCAGGGTGAAGTTGGTGTCGGTGCCGGTAAAGGTCTTGGCGTATAACGCGCGCACGCTGTTGCCCGTGACCTGCTGGCCGAACGTGCGGCTGACGGAGTGGGTCATGTCCAGCGATACCGCGCCGATCGACGTGTTGCGTCCAGCCCCCACGGACAACGCCTGGAAGTCCTGCGTGGCTTGTACGCCGACAATCCCCGACAGGTTGCTGCTGATGCCATAGGCCAGGGTGCTGCTGACAAATTGCGGTTTTTCTTGCCCGTCGTCATTGCTGTTGTACTGGCCGGCGGAGAGGCTGTATTTCAACTGGCCTTCACGCACCATGATCGGCAGGCTGGAAAATGCCTGCACCGTGACCCGGCGACGGCCGTCAGCCTCGATGACCGTCACTTCCAGGTCGCCGTTGGAGCCGCTGGGGTAAATGTCGCTGATCTCGAACGGGCCCGGCGGCACGTTGGCGGTGTAGAGGATGTAATTGTTCTGGCGGATTTCCACCGTGGCGCTCGATTGCGCAATGCCACGGATGATCGGCGCGTAGCCACGCTCGCTGTCGGCGCGCATGCCGTCGTCGGAGGCCAGCTTGAGACCGCGATAGCGCACGCTGTCGAACAGGTCGGTGTCCGAGAAAATATCCCCGGCACTGAACTGGCCCTTCAAGGCAGTCACGTCATGTTGCAGGTAGGTGCGGTTGCTCTTGAACGTACTGGGGCGGTCGGTGCTGCTGTTGAAGTTCGATTCGTTGCGCAGGCGCCACGCGCCCAGGTTGATGCCGTTGCGCAAGCCCAGGTTATTCGAGAGCGTGGTATCGGCGTCAGTACTGTTGCGGTTGCTGCTCAATTGGTAATTGATGAACGCCGCAGGCACGCCTTCGTCCCACAGCGCAGGGTCGACGTAGCCGCGCCGCCCACGCTCCATGGCGCGTTGAGGCACGCTGACCAGCAGGCGCAGGCGAGGTACGTCGTAGCGCACGCTGGCATGCTCGATCAAGGCAGGCAGGTCCAGGCAGGCATGCGGGTCGGTATCGACGAGCTTGCCGCTGGCCTGTAATGCGCCGATATCGACGCCCACTTGCTGCAGCATCTCCAGGGTCAGGCAGGCCTCGACCTTGCCGTTTTGCGGGTTGCGCTGAAAGTCGATATCGCGCCGACCAACCAGGGTTTCATTGCCGTACAGGTCAACCCGGTAAGTACCGGGCAGTACGCTGCTGCTGGCGAGCAGCGTGTGCAAATCGACGTCAGCCGCCGCACCTTGCAAAAACGAAGTATTGAATTGTTCGTCGCCATCGGCCTGGCACAATGAGGTGAAGCCCAGGGCAATCAATAACGGCGCCAATCCATCGCGCTTGAATAAAAACATGCAGGAACCCTATATCACCTCCGATACGAACTAACGGAGCGAAGAGAAATACAGTGAAAGTGCGGCTGCGCGAACGTCAGGCGCTTTATGGTGATTCTGTGTTCAAACTTGCTGATGTAGGCGCGCCGTTAACCAGTTGCGCGGAATAACGATCTTGCGCGCCATAGTCGTTAATGCTGCCGAATATCAAGCGTGACGGCTGGCTTGAATTAAGTTGTTTAAGATTGAACTCTTTTAGTTCGCCCGGCCCAATCATTAGCGAATCGAACGGGTGTTCACTGACAGTACCGGCTTGCAGGGTAATGTCGGCAATCGACACGTGATAAATCCCCGGGTTGGTGACCCGCAGCACGTGCTTGCCGTCGTGCTCGGCCAACTGCCAGAGCAGTTCGGTCGGTGCCAGGTAGGCGTTGTTTTTCAAGCCGGCGGGGCGAAAGAACACCTTGATGCGCTGGCGCACGGCAAGCTGCAAGGTGTTCTGGGTTTTCGAGGCCTGGGGGATTTCCTGCACGTTGAGCCACACCACCGATTCCCGGTCGGTGGGCAAGCCGGCGCCAGCATAAATTACCCGCAACAGCTGTTGCTCATTGGCCGTGACCCGCGCCAGCGGTGGGGTAACGGCAAACGGCACGGTGCCGGCAGCAGCGCTGTCGGTGTCGACCCAGGATTGGATCAGCACGTCTTCACCGTTGTTACGCACTGTGATACCGGCTTCTTTGTGTTGGCCATCGAACACCAGCCGTGTGCTGCTCAACGAAATGCCGGCCGTGGCCTGGCTGACCGCAAGCAGGCCCAGCAGGCCCGCGCAGAGGGACAGAGAATGACGAAATAACATGATGGCTACCACTACGTTCGAGAGGTGTGCGGGGCCCGAAGGCCCCGCGACGCTGGGGGTTATTCGTATTGCAGGGTGAATGGCAGGGTGGCGTCGCCGCGACCCGCTACGACGGATGCAATGTCGGCCGTGGTGACATAGGCGGCCGAGAATTTCAGCGTGGTGTTGCTGTCCTGCAGGGTGTTTTCGATCTTCGCGGTGGTCGGCGAGCTCAGGTCGATCAGCGCGCCGTTTGCGTCAAGCAGCGCGATACCGACGTTCTTGGCTGAGCCCAGGCCGTCGATCAGCTTCAACACTTTGGTGCCGGCAACGATGCCCGAACCTGCGCCTTTGGTCGGTTCGAAGATCATCGCCACCTTGGTGCCGGCGTTGCAGCTGATCTTCATGTCGAAGTTCTCGGCGCTCAGAGTGCCGCTACCTTTTGGCGCGGTCGCGGTGCCCATGTCCTTGATGGACACTTCACCCATGTTGATCGAGATGGTTTTGTTCAGACCAGCGCCTTCAACGGAACAGGCATCATTGTTGATGCTGCCGGTGAAACTGATGGTGCCGCTGCCGGCTTTGGTTGGCGCGGTGGGTTCGCCGGCGGCGAATGCATTAACTGCGGCAAATACCGACAGAGCCAAGAGTGCGCGAGAGAACTGCTTCATGTTGTTTTTCCATGGTTGGGGTTAAAACAACACAATAAGGCGCAGGCCCTGAGTGGGACATCAGACGATCCCTAGAAGTGAACGTTAGTTAAACAAGTTGCGCTCTATGCAATAAGCCAATAAGTCCTGGTCGCTGCTGACCTCCAACTTGCGCATGGCCGCGACTTTTTGCGTGCTGATGGTTTTGGCGCTGCGGTTCAATCCACGGGCAATCTCATTGACGCTTTGCCCGGAGACAAACAGCCGCAGAATCTCATGCTCCTTGGGTGACAACCGGGTGAAGCGCTGGTCGAGGTCGAACGACTCCAGCACCGAGGTCGGCCGCGGCCCATTGCTGCGAATCGGGTTGCCGCGCGCGATGGCCTTGAGCGCAGCCTGGATCTCCACGTGCAGCTGGTTTTTCTGGATCACGGCGAGGACACCCAGTTCCTGCAACCGTGTGAGGATCAGTGGGTTGGAGATCATGGTCAGCACCAGCACGCGCACCCTGGGAAAGTGTCGTACCAGGTATTCCAACAGCTTCAGGCCATCGCCGTAGGGCGAGTCTGCCGGCATGTTGAAGTCGGTGATCACCAGATCCACCTCGGTGTTTTCCAGCAACGTCACCAGTTCGTTGGAGCACACGGCTTCGCCCACCACGCGAAAGCGCTCATCACGCTCGACCAGTTCCCGCACCCCGACCAGCACGATGGGGTGATCGTCTGCGATGACTACGTTGAGGGTTTCCATGGGTTTTTTATCCAGAGTGAAGTTATTCAAGGGTGTCGAGCAATGCCGTGAGGCGCGCGAGGTGCTGCCGTACTTCCAAGGCCAGGGCCGGTGTGACCGCCATGCCGGTCAGGCGTAGCTCCAAACTGACAAAGGCGCTGGCCATATCGTCCAACTGCACCGCGCCCAGAGCGCCGGCCATGCTGTGCAGTTGCTGCGCCGCGCCATTGGCGTCCCGATTGTCCAGCGCGGTCAAGGTAGTCTGTACGTCCTGGCGCAGCGTGGTGACAAACAGCTCACGCATCCTGGGCGACAACGGCGGCATGTCGACCACCGCCGGTATTTCGATCTTGCAGTGTTGTTCCAGCTGCGTACGCAAAGCGGCGAGGCTCAGGGGCTTGACCATCCACGCGTTCATGCCGACAGCGGCGCAATGCTCGCCTTCTTCGCGCAGGGCATTGGCGGTCACCCCGATGATCGGCAGTACGGCATCCTGTCGGCGCAAGGCTTCGGTCAGTTGGTAGCCGTTCATCACCGGCATATTCACGTCGGTCAGCACCAGGTCGAAGCGTCCCGGCAGCCACTGCATCAGCGCCTGTTCGCCGTTGGCCGCCACGACCACCTGGCAACCCAGGGCTTCCAATTGTTCTTTGATAATGGCCGCGTTGATTACATTGTCTTCGGCCACCAGCACCTGCAGGTTCAGTGGTTGCGCGTTGGCGGACGGTACGCGGCGTGGGCCTGCTTCGGCGCCATGCTGCGCCCGGTAGATCGCCCAGGCAATGGCGCGCACATTGTCGGCGTCGACGCTCCAGTCGGCACCGCACGGTTGCGCCGGGTCGGGCCCGCCCGCCGAGGCGATGATGCGCATGCCGGGCCATGCCAGGTCCTGGGCGAAATCCACCAGCAGCGCGTTAGCCGGCATCTCGGCTGACAGCGCACGGCTGGGAAGCCCCAGGCGATTGAGCCAGTTGATCAGGTGCTGCGCCCGTTCGGATTCCTGTGCGCGTACGTAGACAGGCGGCAGGCCGGGGCTGAACGGCGGGCAATCGGCCAGGCTGCCGGGAACGACCTGTAATGCGACCTGCAAGGTAAAGCTGCTGCCCAGCCCGGGCTCACTCACCACATTCAACTGGCCGTGCATCAGCTCGCACAGCCATTTGCAGATTGCCAGGCCCAGCCCGGCACCGGCCTGGCTGGCGGCATCTTCGGCCTGGTAGAAGGGGTCGAAAAGCTGGTGTTGCTGCGCCTGGGAAATGCCCACGCCGGAATCGCTGACCTGCCATTGCAGGCTCACCTGGTCGTCGCTGGTTTGCAGGACACGCAGGCGCAGCACCACGCGCCCGTTATCGGTGAACTTGATCGCGTTGCTCAGCAGGTTGTTGAGGATCTGGCGGATACGCTGCGGGTCACCGCGCAGTCGGTCCGGCAGGTTCGCGTCGATGCAGGCATACAGCTGCAAGCCCTTGGCGCGGGCGAAGGCGCTGTAGGTGCGCACGCTGTCCTCGCTCAGTTCCAGGGGGCAGAAGTCCTGAAGTTCGAGGGTCATTTGCCCGGCTTCGATCTTTGACACATCCAGCACGTCGCTGATCAGTTGGAACAGGGAGGTGGAGGAGCGCTGGATGGTCTGCAGGTAATCCTGCTGGCGTGGTGCGAGCGAGGTCAGGCCGAGCAGCTCCAGAGTGCCTAGCACGCCGTACAGTGGTGTGCGGATTTCATGGCTCATGGTCGCGAGGAAGCGACTCTTGGCCAGGTTCGCCGAATCGGCCGCCTGACGCGCTTCCTCCAGAGCGGCAGCATCTTCGATATGCCGGGTAACATCGTGCACCGCGCACAACCACGCGTCCTGGCCTTGGTAACGGGTGGGCACGAAGGCCACGTGCAGGTGGCGGCCGTCACTTTCAAGGTCGGCCTGGCCCGGCGTGGTGCGCGGCTGCTGCTTGAGCAAGTCGAATAATGCGCGGGCGTCCTGCCATTGCTGGGCACGGCGGTTTTGCAGGAGCACGTGATGATCGCTGCGGCGGATCACGCACAGGCCGGTCGGCGCGGTGTCGATGACCGCGCGGCTGAACGCCTCGCTTTCGGCGATGCTCGCGTGGGCTTGATGGGCGGGCAACACCACTCGCGCCGTGTACCAACGGTTGAAGGCGCGGCCACAGCCCAGCATCGCCAGCACCACGACCAGCAGGCACAGCAGTGGCCACATCGCGTAATCGAGGAAACGTTGCAGGCTGATCACGTAGATCGCTGTCCAGGGCTGCCCGCCCTGGCTGGTCAGTTTGAACACCAGGCCGTCACGGGTGACGTTCACACCTTCGTTCAGCACCTGGCCGGGCGTTACTGCACCGGTCAGGACAACTCCGTCGGGGGTGATCAAGGTGAAGTTGTCGTAGATCGACCACTGCATCAAGCGCTCGATGTTATTGACCTTGGCCAGGTCCAGCAGAGAGGCCACCACCACCCAGGTGTTGGCGCCGTCGATGGTCAGCGCGGTCGAGGCCAGGTTGATGTCGACATAGCCCAGCAGCACGGGCGCACCGTTGTGATCGGGTGCGGCGGCGTAGGGTTCCCAGTGCACTTGATGATCCGTCCGCGACGAATTCTTTGCGTGCAGGCGTTCGTTCAACTGGGTCAGCACGTCCAGCAGCGCACCGACGGGCACCTGGCCGCCATCGCGCAGCCGGCCGGTGGCGGGCACGCTGATGTCGAAGTTGTCCGGTCCGTTGACCACCATTACCTGGGGCGACTGATAGTGAGAGGCGGACCAGAATGCGCTGTAGTAAGCCGACAAGTAGGTGCCGAGGGCGAACACCTTGGGGTGCTCGGCGGCGGCGATCTTGTCCGGGTTGATTTTCAGGCTGTAGGGCAGGGAAAACGGCAGCCCGCGACCCTCATAGATATTCGGTCCTTCTTCGGGCAGCGGCTTTTGCGCAACGGGTGGGAGCAGGGCCGAAGGGTTGAGTTCGCCCTTGATACTGCCCCGCGAGACATCGCGCAGGAAGGCTTCCTGCTCGTGGATATTCTCCATCAGCCGGGCGAAATGGAATTGCAGGGTTTCATGCTGCTCCTGGACCATGCGTTGCACCCCCAGGCAGCTGATACCCAGCAGCAACAGCACCAAGGCTCCCAATACCAGCAAGCCTTTGTTCAGGCGCAGTGAACTGCTGGTGAGTTTCTCCAGGAAGGCATTGGGGTGATGCATGACGCGGTGACCTCGCAAGCTAACGGCGTTGTTCCACACCCGGCAGCCGGTCAATAGGCGCTCGCAGGCCCGTCGTGGGTCAGCAATTGCTGGAACTGATCCGCAGAGACGGCGTGAGAGATCAGGAAACCCTGGACCTGAGTGCAGTCGATCTTACGCAACAGCGCAAGTTCTTGCGCGGTTTCTACGCCTTCGGCGACCACGATCAAGCCCAATTGACGCCCCAGGCTGACGATGCTGGTGAGTGCCTGGGCCAATTCTTCGTTGGCGTTGCAGCCCTGCACCAGGGCACGGTCGATCTTTACCTCGGTGAACGGTGCCGACACCAGGTTCATGTACGAGCTGTAGCCCTTGCCGAAATCGTCCTGAGACAGGCCGAAACCCTTGATGCGCAAGCGGCAGGCGCCGGCGTAGAAATTGCTGATGTCGTCGGGCACCGAGCATTCCATCAGCTCGAAACAGATACGTGCCGGCAGCCCCTGGTGTTCCAGCACGAACGCCAGGATGCGGTCGGGCAGATCGTGGCTGTTGAGCAGGTGCGTGGGCAGGTTGATGGACACCGGGATGTCATAGCCTTGTTGGCGCCATACGGCTTGGGCGGCCATCGCTTGCTTGAGCACGCACCACAACAGGCGTTCTTCCAGGTGGCAGGCGATCAATGCCGGCAGGAACACGCCGGGCAGCAACAGGCCATGCTCGGGGTGTACCCAGCGCACCAGGGCTTCGGCCGCGACGATGCGGCCATTGTTCAGGGCTTTCTTGGGTTGGAACCAGGCTTGCAGTTCACCATTATCGAGGGCGTTCATCAGGCTTTGGCAATCGATGCCGGGCTGGGTCTGGGCCGGGGCAACCTGGCGCAGAGCCTGCAGCTGGTCGATCAGGCAACGCAGGGCCGCGGCATTCACCGGCTTGGAAATCAACCCGATCACCTTCACTTGCAGGTTACTCGCCACCAGGCTTGCACCCATCAGCATGCGCCGTGACGCGGCGCTCATGATCGCCAGCGCGGGGCATGAGGGTTGTGCGGCCAGGCCCTGGATAAATTGCACACCGTCCATACCGGGCATCAGCAAGTCGGTGAGCACCAGGTCGAAATCGCGTTGTTTCAGGCAGGCCAGCGCTGCTTCACCGTCCCTGGCGCACACCACATCAAAATCCCCCAGCTCGCTGAACAGGTTCTGCAAATACAGGTGCTGAAAGGGATGGTCTTCAACGATCAGAATGCTACAGGGTTTCATGGGTAGCTCGTGCGTAGGGAGCCAGGGCAGTGAACAAGGCTCGCAGTGTGAAGGGTTTGACCAGGCAGTGATTCATGCCGGCCGCCAGGCACAAGGCATCTTCACCGCGCAGGGCGTTGGCGGTTGCGCCGATGATCGGGGTGTTGCAGCCAAGGCACCGCAGGGCTTCGGCCAGTTCGTAGCCATTGAGCTTGGGCATGTTGACGTCAGTGAGCACGATGTCGAAGGCGCCTTCGTGCCAGCGCGACAAGGCCTCTTCGCCATCGCCGGCCAGCTCTACGGTACAACCGAGTTCTTCAAGCTGGTCACGCAGGATCAACTGGTTGATGGCGTTGTCTTCGGCCACCAGGATATGCAGGTGCAAGGGGTGCAGGTCGCGCCGCTCGCAACGCGCCTGGGACGGTGCGGCCTGGCCGTTCTGGGCGTGGCGAACCGCCTGGTGGATCGCGTTCAGGTCGTTGAGGTTGACCTGCCAGCCATCGCCGGTGAACTGCGGTTCGTGGGCACCATCGCTGCTGGCGAATACCCGTGGGCCGTGCCAGGAGGTGTCCAGGCTGCGCTCTACCAGTTCGAGCAGTACCGCGGGTGCGGCCAGCTCGGCGCTGGACGGCGGGCCGACCTGCGCACGGGCACCCCAGCGGCGCAGCCAGCCGCAGAGGCTGTCGGCCAGTTCGCGCACAGGCGAGAGCACATACACCACCTCCTGCGCCAACGGCGGCCGCAGCGACGGCACGATGCTAGCGGGTTGCTCCAGCGGCACGGCCAGGGAAAAGCTGCTGCCCAGCCCCGGCTCGCTGACCATGCGCAGGGTGCCGTTCATCAAGTGGGTCAGGCGCAGGCAAATGGGCAGGCCGAGGCCGGTGCCGGCGATCACATGGGGGTTGCCTTCGGTCTGGTAGAACGGCTCGAAGATCAGTGCCTGGTCTTCCTGGGCGATGCCTTTGCCAGTGTCCGAGACTTGCCATTGCAGGCACGCCCGTTCGCCTTCACGGCTGAGCTTTTTGACCCGCAGTACTACGCGCCCGGAGTCGGTGAACTTGACCGCATTGCTCAGCAGGTTGTTGAGGATCTGGCGCAAGCGGCTGGCATCGCCGATCAGGCGCAGCGGCAGTTGCGGGTCGAGGCACGCATACAGCTGCAAACCCTTGCTCTGTGCGGCGGCGGCGTAACCCTGCACCACTTCCTGCACCAGGCTGGGCACACAAAACTCACTCAACTCCAGGGCCAATTGGCCGGCTTCGATCTTTGACACGTCGAGCACATCGCAGATCAGTTGCAGCAGCGTCGCCGAGGAACCTTCGATGGCATGCAGGTAGCTTTTCTGCTGGGCATCCAGGCGAGTACGGGCGAGAAGCTCCAGGGTACCGAGCACGCCATACAGCGGCGTGCGGATTTCGTGGCTCATGGTCGCCAGGAACAGTGTCTTGGCTTCGTTGGCGGCATCGGCGGATTGGCGTGCCTGTTCCAGCGCCGCTTCGATCTGGGTGCGCGCACTGATATCGCTGAAGGCGCAGAGCAACACGTCTTCCCCCTTGTAGCGGGTGGGCGCGCAGCTCAGGTACAGGTGGCGGCCATCGGCGGCTTTGAAGTAGTCGGTGAGGCAGGGGGCGTCCGTATCGAAGGCATTACGGATCCAGCCCGGCCCCAGCTGCGCGCCGGCCTGGCCGAGCCATTGTTGGGCGAGGGTATTTTCCAGCACCACTTCGCCGTCCGTGCGCCGCAGCACGCACAGGGCCACGGGCGCAGTCTGGATCACATCGCGGCTGAACAGCTCGCTTTCCACCAGCGCCTGGATGCGGTGGATGGCGGGGATGATGAAGCGGTGTTCCAGGCGGCGGGTCAACAGGGCCACCAGGCTGATGGTCAGCAGGCAGAACAACAGGGCGCCGAGCATCTGCGGCCATAGTGCCCAGAGCACTGCGTGCAGGTCGATGGAGTAGGTGAGCTGCCAGTCCGACGACTTCAGCTGTTTGCGCAACACCAATTGCTCGGGCAGCCAACCGTCGCCGACAAAGCCGAAGAAGTCCTGCTGGCGCAGGTGCGGCAGGTTTTGCCCGGGCGGCGGGTTACGGCTGTTGCTGAATAGAGGCATACCTTGGGCGTTGAACATGGTGAACTCGCCAGCACTGTGGTCGCTCAAGGCGTTGGAGACTTCACGGTCATCCATCTCCAGGCCGAGCCAGCCGGAGTCCAGGTCGCGTTCATCCAGGCGGATAAAGATATATAGCTGCGAGTTGCCGCCGTCGGTGTGGGTCAGCCAGAGTTCCTGCAGGGTTTTCTGCTGCTTGAGGGCATTGAGTTGCACCAGCATGGGCGCGGGAAAGTCCGCAGCCACGGGACCCGCATCGTAAAGTCGCAGCACCTGGGCATCGGTGCCGACGTACAGCAGGTTGAGCTGCTTGGCCTTCAGGAAGTCGCGCATGCGCTGGGTCAGCCAGATGCTCCATTGCTTACCCGGGATTTTGCCGAGCAACAGGCGGATTTCCTCATCGTTCACCGGCAGGTTCAATTTGGCCTTGCGTGTAGCCGACAGGCTGAGGCTTTCCAGCAGGGCTTCACGGGTGGTGAAAAAGGTATGGGCCTCGGCGATGGCGCTGCTCATGTAGCTGCGCCGCTGGGAGATCTCGTTGTTGAACGTAAATAGCAGGAAGCTGTACACGCCGCCCAGCATGCCCACCAGCAGCACCAGCGCAAAAATGCGCAACAGGCGGCGGGCGGCGTGGGGCGTGGACAGGACGGGGCTGATCTGGTGGAGATAGTTCTTTAATCGCATCCCGTCACTCTAGGGATGGCCGTATGTAGGAAAAATCAGACGATCCTTAGTTTGCTACAGGTAGTTCACGATAAAGGTGACTTCGGTGTTGGCGCTGCCGGCTTCGACGTTGCCGGTGGGCAAGCGGTAATACGAGGCCGACAAGGGAATCTTGAAATTGGTGCCTGTGGTGGTGAAACCGCTGAAGGAGTAGGTGGTATCAAACGCGATGGGTTGCCCGGCATCATCCATCAATTGCAGGCCGATGCCTTTGGCGGTGGAGCCGCCGTTGAGCGCGACGACACCTTTTGCCGCGTCGACGATGGGCGTGGTGGCCTTGAGCGAATAGGTGACTTTATTGATACCGGTCTGGCACTGGTTCAAGCCGATGTCGAAGCGAATGGTGCGAGGGGTTGCGCCTGCGTCGCGAAACTCCCACAGCTGATAGTCGTCGCCCATGGCGACGGGCACGGAAGGGGTCTGGCAGGAGGCAGCGTTCAGCACCAGCGGGTTGGTCAGGTTGTACTTGCTGATGATCAGATCGTCAGCTTGCAAGTTGCCCAGGTTGCCGGCAGTGACCTTGACCTGTGGAGACAGCGGGCCTGACTTGACGATTTCCAGGCGTACCGAGCCTGGGGGGATGCCGTAACCACTCGGCTTAAGGGAAGCAGGTGCAGCCATATAGTAATCCAGGCTGTCGATCCAGACGCGGAACGAAAGGCCTGTCTTGCCGATAGGGTAGGTCCAGCCGCTGGTGACCGAGCCTAACGCAGGGTTTATCACGATGCCGTATTGGGAGGAACCTGTGCATTTCCAGCTGTTCTGACCCGATTGCACCGTGTCTTGGTAAATCACGGTGCCGTCGGGAGTGTCAGCGGGAACTGTCAGGCTGCCGCTGGACAGACTTGCGCCGAAGTTAAGGGTTTCATTGGTGTTGACGGTGGCTGTGCAATTAGCCGCAGAGGCGGCTGATGCGCCCGCCAGGGTGACGACCGCGAGGCAAGCAAACTGTTTTAAGGAAGTCATGGGAAGGAGGGTGTCGACTGGTCAAAAGGCTACTCAGATTACTCAGCGAAGGCGTCACACCCCATCAGGCAATCCTTAGAATCTCACCATTCATCCGCCCATTACCAAGCAAGCTAATAATTCCATTTGACATTCGCTGCCTAAGCAGTAACATCTTGTCATACATTCACTGCCTAGGCAGTAATAAGGTGACTTCCGATGCCCCACTTCACCCCTGACAGCTTTCGCAACTGCCACCTCGGCCTGCTCCTGGGCCGGGCGGCGCTGCTCAAGGACCGCATTATCGACACCCATATGGAGCCGTACGGCGTGACCGCCGCGCAGTTCAAGGTGTTGATCATCATCGCTCAGTTCGACGTGGATACCCCGGCGGAGCTGTGCCGCAACCTGTCCCTGGACAGCGGTTCCATGACCCGCATGCTCGACCGCCTGGAGCAGAAAGGCCTACTGGCACGCCAGCGTTCCGAGCAGGACCGGCGCCAGGTGCGGCTGGTGCTGACCGAAGACGGCCAGCGCCTGGCGGACATGCTGCCGCACATCGGTGCCCAGTCGATGAACGAATTGGCCGGCGCACTGGAGCCCGGCGAGCTGCAGACCCTGGAGCGGATCCTCAAGAAAATTCTGGTAGCTGCCGGTGACGCCATCGTCATCCAGCGGGTAGGTAAAGAATGAACACACGTGCACTCAGCCTGGTGCTGGTGGCCATGAGCATGGCCGGTTGCGCCAACTACAGCGGCCTCGACACCCAAGGCAAACGCCTCGACGCCAGCACATTGCAAACCGGTAAAACCTTGAGCGGTGTGACCTTGTCGAGCGCTGCCTGGCCGACCGCTGACTGGTGGAAAAGCCTCGGCGACCCGCAACTCGACGGTCTGATCCAGGAAGCCCTGCAAAACAGCCCCGACATGCAAGTCGCCAGCGCCCGGGCCCACCAGGCCGAGGCTGCTGCCTATGCCGCCAACGCCGAGCGCATGCCGACCCTCGACGCCAGCGCCGGTGTCAGCCGCTCGCGCCTGGCAAAAGACCAGGACCCGCGCGGTGAAGGCGATGCTTATTCGACCGTGCGCAACATCGGCGCCAGCTTCAACTACACCTTCGACCTCTGGGGCGGCCAGCGGGCTGCCTGGGAAGCCGCGTTGGGTGAGGCGCGTGCTGCCCAGGTCGACCAGCAGGCCGCGCGCCTGACCCTGGCCGCCAACGTGGCCAAGGCCTACAGCGACCTGGGCCAGGCCCATATCGTGCGCGACCTGGCCAACGACGACCTCAAGCGCACCCGGCAGATGCTCGACCTGGGCAAGCGCCGGCTGAATTCGGGCATCGACAGCCAGTACCAGTACCAGCAGACCGAAAGCCTGGAAGCCAGCGCCCAGTCGCAACTGATCGACGCGGAAAAACAGCTGCAAAGCGCCAAGATCGCCCTGGCCGTATTGCTTGGCAAAGGCCCGGACCGTGGCAGTGAACTGGCCCGGCCCAACGTGCTGAAACCCAGCGCGGTGGCCGTGCCCTCGGTGCTGCCGGCCGAGCTGTTGGGCCGCCGCCCGGACCTGATCGCCGCGCGCTGGCGGGTCGAATCGGCGGGCCGGAACATCGATGCCAGCAAGACGCGCTTCTACCCTAACCTCAACCTGAGCGCGAGCGCCGGGGCCGAGTCGTTGCTGGGGGATGCGATGTTCGGGTCGGCCAGCCGCTTCTTCAACATTGCGCCGACGATCTCGCTGCCGATCTTCGACGGCGGCCGCCTGCGTGCCGACCTCGATGCCCGCGACGCCGACTACGACCTGGCGGTGGCGCAGTACAACAAAACCCTGGTGCAAGCCCTGGGCGATATCGGCAACACCCTTTCGCAACTGCGCGACACCGGCCGGCAGATCCAGGCCCAGCAACATGCCGCGGACATTGCCCAGCAGTCCTACGACACCGGGGTGCAGCGCTACAGCTCCGGGGTCGGTAACTACCTGGATGTGCTCAGCATCGAGCAGCAACTGCTGCAGGCCCAGCGTCAGCTGGCAACCCTGAATGCCGCGCAGATCGATCTGTCGATTCAACTGATGCAGGCCCTGGGCGGCGGCTACAGCGCCGACAACGTGGCAGCGACCACCCCCGCCACACGCACGGAATAATTTGAGGTATTTGTCATGGCCACTGCCGAAAACACCAATGCAACCGAACAACCCAAAGACAACAACCCCCGCAAACGCAAGGTGATGCTGATCGGCCTGGCGCTGATCGTCATCCTCGCCGTGGTCGGCGTATGGGGCTGGTATGAGCTGTACGGCCGCTTCAGCGAAAGCACCGACGACGCCTACGTGAACGGCAACGTGGTGGAAATCACCCCGCTGGTCACCGGCACCGTGGTCAGCATCGGCGCCGACGATGGCGACCTGGTCCACGAGGGCCAGGTGCTGATCAACTTCGACCCGAACGACGCCGCCGTCGGCCTGCAAAGTGCCCAGGCCAACCTGGCCCGCACCGTGCGCCAGGTGCGCGGCCTGTACAGCAACGTCGACGGCATGAAGGCCCAGGTCAATGCGCAGAAAGCCGACGTGCAGACCGCCCAGGACAACTTCAATCGTCGTAAAACCCTGGCCCAGGGCGGGGCGATTTCCCAGGAGGAGCTGTCCCATGCCCGTGACAGCCTCACTGCGGCCAAAAACGCCCTGACCAACCTTGAGCAACAACTGAAAACCACCAATGCGTTGGTGGACGACACGGTGATCAGTTCTCACCCGGATGTGCAGGCCGCCGCCGCGCAACTGCGCCAGGCCTACCTGGCCAATGCGCGCAGCACCTTGATCGCACCGGTCACCGGCTATGTGGCCAAGCGCACCGTACAACTGGGCCAGCGCGTACAACCGGGCACCGCATTGATGGCGGTGATCCCGCTGAACCAGCTGTGGATCGACGCCAACTTCAAGGAAACCCAACTGCGTGACATGCGCATCGGCCAGCCGGTGGACATCGAATCGGACATCTACGGCAGCGACGTGAAATTCAGCGGCACCATCGACAGCCTCGGCGCCGGTACCGGCAGCGCGTTTGCCCTGCTGCCGGCGCAGAACGCCACGGGTAACTGGATCAAGATCGTGCAACGGGTGCCGGTGCGTATCCACATCAATGCCGAAGAACTGGCCAAGCACCCGCTGCGCGTGGGCTTGAGCACCCTGGTCAAGGTCGACCTGCATGACCAGAGCGGCCCGGTACTGGCGCAACAGGCGCCGCAGAAGGCCTCGTTCAGCACCAACGTGTATGACCGCCAACTCGCCGAGGCCGACGCCATGATCACCCAGTTGATCCATGACAACAGCCTCGCCGCGCCCAAGGCTGTGCAACGCTGATGAGCAATAACGCCTCCTTCACGCCACCCAGCCTGTTGATGGCCACCATTGGCCTGTCGCTGGCGACCTTCATGCAGGTGCTCGACACCACCATCGCCAACGTGGCGTTGCCGACCATTTCCGGCAACCTGGGCGTGAGTTCGGAGCAGGGCACCTGGGTCATCACCTCGTTTGCGGTGAGCAACGCGATTGCCTTGCCGCTCACCGGCTGGCTGAGCCGGCGGTTTGGCGAGGTCAAGCTGTTCTTGTGGGCGACGATGCTGTTCGTGCTGGCGTCGTTCCTGTGTGGTATTTCCACGTCGATGCCCGAGCTGATCGCTTTTCGCGTCATACAAGGCCTGGTGGCCGGGCCGTTGTACCCGATGACCCAGACGCTGCTGATCGCCGTCTACCCGCCGGCTAGGCGTGGCATGGCCCTGGCGTTGCTGGCGATGGTCACGGTGGTGGCGCCGATTGCCGGGCCGATCCTCGGCGGCTGGATCACCGACAGCTACAGCTGGCCGTGGATCTTCTTCATCAACGTGCCCATCGGTATCTTTGCGGTGATGGTGGTGCGTTCGCAGTTGAAGAAACGTCCGGTGCAGACCAGTTATCAGCCGATGGACTACGTCGGGTTGCTGAGCTTGATCGTCGGCGTGGGCGCCTTGCAGATCATTCTCGACAAGGGCAATGACCTGGACTGGTTCGAATCCAACTTCATTATCGTGGGCGCGGCGATTTCGGTGATTGCCCTGGCGGTGTTCATCATCTGGGAACTCACCGACAAACACCCGGTGGTCAACCTGAAGCTGTTTGCCTACCGCAACTTCCGCATCGGCACCATCGTGTTGATCCTGGGGTACGCAGGCTTCTTCGGCATCAACCTGATCCTGCCGCAATGGTTGCAGACCCAGATGGGCTACACCGCGACCTGGGCCGGGCTGGCGGTGGCGCCGATCGGTATTTTGCCGGTGCTGATGTCGCCGTTCGTGGGCAAGTACGCGCACAAGTTCGACCTGCGCCTGCTGGCGGGCCTGGCCTTCCTGGCGATTGGCTTGAGCTGCTTCATGCGCGCAGGTTTCACCAATGAGGTGGACTTCCAGCACATCGCCCTGGTGCAGCTGTTCATGGGGATTGGCGTGGCGCTGTTCTTCATGCCGACCTTGAGCATATTGATGTCCGACCTGCCGCCGCACCAGATTGCCGACGGCGCGGGCCTGGCCACGTTCCTGCGCACCCTGGGCGGCAGCTTCGCGGCGTCGCTGACCACCTGGATCTGGATTCGCCGGGCGGACCAGCACCATGCCTACATGAGCGAGAACATGACCACCTACGACTCGGCGACCCGCGATGCCTTGCAGGCGCTCGGTGGGGCAGGGCAGAAGGCCTATACGCAGCTGGACCAGATCCTCACCAGCCAGGCATACATGATGTCCACCGTGGATTACTTCACGTTGCTGGGGTGGATGTTCATGGGGTTGATGCTGTTGGTGTGGCTGGCCAAGCCGCCGTTTGGCGCCAAGGCCGGGCCGGAGGCTTCCGGCCACTGATCCGCAAGGGCTGGAATGCAATCAACTGTGGGAGGGGGCTTGCCCCCGATGGCGGTGGCTCAGTCAAAAATATGCTGACAGATCCACAGCCATCGGGGGCAAGCCCCCTCCCACATTTTGATCTCTTTTCACGGGGGATCTGGGGTGTTGGTGGCTCAAGCCCCAGGCAACGCCAATTGCGGATTGACGAAGTCAAACGCCGCCAACTGAAACCCTTGCTCATCCACCTGCAGCGCCCAGCCCTGCTTGTCCCAATCCCCCAGCACAATGCGCTTGGCGGCCTGGTCGCCAATCTGCAACTTGTGAATGGCGGGGCGGTGGGTATGGCCGTGGACCAGGGTGCGCACGCCGAACTGCTGCATCACCCGCGGCACTTCCTCGGGCGTTACATCGACAATGTCGTTGGCCTTCATGCGCGTCTGCGCCCGGCTTTCACTGCGCAGCTTGCGCGCCAGCTTGTGCCGCGTGCCCAGGGGCAGGTGGCGCAGGATAAACAGCACGATCGGGTTACGCAGGATGCGCCGCAGCTTCATATAGCCGACGTCGCGGGTGCAGAGACTGTCGCCGTGCATCAACAGCACGGGCTCGCCATGGAGCTGCACGACACTCGGGTCCTTGAGCAAGGTGGCGCCTGCGGCTTTGCAGAACGCCTTGCCGATCAGGAAATCGCGATTGCCGTGCATGATGAAAATCGGAGTGCCGCTGTCGCTCAGTTCGCGCAGGGCTGCGCAAATGGAGCGCTGAAACGGTGTCATCCCATCGTCGCCAATCCAGGCTTCGAAGAAGTCCCCCAGAATGTACAACGCCTGGGCGCCACGGGCGCGGCCGTGGAGCAGATCCAGAAACGCCCGGGTGATGTCCGGGCGCTCCTCTTCCAGATGCAAATCTGAAATCAGCAGTATCACCCAACGATCTCGGCTTTCTCGACGATCACGTCTTCTACCGGAACGTCCTGGTGACCGGCTTTACCGGTGGTCTGCACGCCTTTGATCTTGTCGACGACGTCCTGGCCTTCGGTGACTTTACCGAATACCGCGTAGCCCCAGCCCTGCACGTTCTTGCCGCTGTGGTTCAGGAAGGCGTTGTCGGCCACGTTGATGAAGAACTGCGCGGAGGCCGAATGCGGCTCCATGGTACGGGCCATGGCGACGGTGTACTTGTCGTTGGAAAGGCCGTTGTCCGCTTCGTTCTGGATGCTTGGGCGCTTGTCTTTCTTTTCTTTCATGCCAGGCTCGAAACCGCCGCCCTGGATCATGAAGTTGCCGATGACACGGTGGAAAACGGTGTTTTCGTAGTGGCCGGCGTTCACGTACTCGATGAAGTTGGCGACGGTGATCGGCGCTTTCTCGGCGTTGAGCTCGATGACGATGTCACCGTGGTTGGTGGTCAGTTTGACTTGAGTCATGTTGGCTACTCTTTTCAGGGAATTCGTGGGTTTGGGTGCCCGGGGCACCACGACCGGTATGGCGAAACTGCGGCCAAGGCGCGCAGTTTAGCGTGACCTGCAGGAATTTCGAGGTGGTTTTTTACCACTGGTGCGTTAAATGCACCGCAACCCTGTCAGCGGCTTGACAGCATCAGCTATGATAAGCCCTTTGTTTTGTCGGCCTAGCCCGGCCACGTACTTGTCTGTTCAAGGATCCTATGAGCAAGCCCACTGTCGACCCTACCTCGAATTCCAAGGCCGGACCTGCCGTCCCGGTCAATTTCCTGCGCCCGATCATCCAGGCGGACCTGGATTCGGGCAAGCACACGCAGATCGTCACCCGCTTCCCGCCAGAGCCCAACGGCTACCTGCACATCGGTCACGCCAAGTCGATCTGTGTGAACTTCGGCCTGGCCCAGGAATTCGGCGGCGTCACGCACCTGCGTTTCGACGACACCAACCCGGCCAAGGAAGACCAGGAATACATCGACGCCATTGAAAGCGACGTGAAGTGGCTGGGTTTCGAATGGTCCGGTGAAGTGCGCTATGCCTCGCAGTACTTCGACCAACTGCACGATTGGGCCGTCGAGCTGATCAAGGCCGGCAAGGCCTACGTCGACGACCTGACCCCGGAGCAGGCCAAGGAATACCGTGGCACCCTGACCGAGCCGGGCAAGAACAGCCCGTTCCGCGACCGTTCGGTAGAGGAGAACCTCGACTGGTTCGCCCGCATGCGCGCCGGTGAGTTCCCGGACGGCGCCCGCGTATTGCGCGCCAAGATCGACATGGCCTCGCCGAACATGAACCTGCGCGACCCGATCATGTACCGCATCCGCCACGCCCATCACCACCAGACGGGCGACAAGTGGTGCATCTACCCGAACTACGACTTCACCCACGGCCAGTCGGACGCCATCGAAGGCATCACCCACTCCATCTGCACCCTGGAGTTCGAAAGCCATCGTCCGCTGTACGAATGGTTCCTCGACAGCCTGCCGGTACCGGCGCACCCGCGTCAGTACGAGTTCAGCCGCCTGAACCTGAACTACACCATCACCAGCAAGCGCAAGCTCAAGCAACTGGTCGATGAAAAGCACGTACACGGCTGGGACGACCCACGCATGTCGACGCTGTCGGGCTTCCGCCGTCGCGGCTACACGCCGGCGTCGATCCGCAACTTCTGCGAGATGGTCGGCACCAACCGTTCCGACGGCGTGGTCGACTACGGCATGCTCGAATTCAGCATCCGCCAGGACCTCGATGCCAACGCCCCACGTGCCATGTGCGTGCTGCGCCCGTTGAAGGTCGTGATCACCAACTACCCGGAAGACAAGGTCGACCACCTTGAACTGCCGCGTCATCCGCAAAAAGAAGAACTCGGCGTGCGCAAGCTGCCGTTCGCCCGTGAAATCTACATCGACCGCGATGACTTCATGGAAGAGCCGCCAAAAGGCTACAAGCGCCTGGAGCCAAACGGCGAAGTGCGCCTGCGCGGCAGCTACGTGATCCGTGCCGACGAAGCAATCAAGGACGCCGATGGCAACATCGTCGAACTGCGTTGCTCGTATGACCCGGACACCCTGGGCAAGAACCCCGAAGGCCGCAAGGTCAAGGGCGTGATCCACTGGGTGCCGGCGGCGGCCAGCATCGAGTGCGAAGTGCGCCTGTACGATCGCCTGTTCCGCTCGCCAAACCCTGAAAAGGCTGAAGACAGCGCCAGTTTCCTCGACAACATCAACCCTGACTCCCTGCAAGTACTTACGGGTTGTCGTGCCGAACCCTCGTTGGGCGAAGCACAGCCGGAAGACCGTTTCCAGTTCGAGCGCGAAGGTTACTTCTGCGCGGATATCAAGGACTCGAAACCAGGTCGCCCGGTATTCAACCGCACCGTGACCTTGCGTGATTCGTGGGGTCAGTGATTCTGTCTTAAGGGAATTGTCGTGTTAACGATCTACAACACACTCAGCAAGACCAAAGAAGTCTTCAAGCCGCTGGACGGCAACAAGGTGCGCATGTACGTGTGCGGCATGACCGTGTACGACTACTGCCACATCGGCCACGGCCGCAGCATGGTGGCCTTCGACCTGGTGACCCGCTGGTTGCGTTTCAGCGGCTATGACCTGACCTATGTGCGCAACATCACCGACATCGACGACAAGATCATCAACCGCGCCAACGAAAACGGCGAGTCGTTCGACGCGCTGACCGAGCGCATGATCGCCGCGATGCACGAGGACGAGGCCCGGCTCAACATCCTCAAGCCGGACATGGAACCGCGTGCCACCGACCACATCCCGGGCATGCACGCGATGATCCAGACCTTGATCGACAAGGGTTACGCCTACGCGCCGGGCAATGGCGACGTGTACTACCGCGTCGCCAAGTTCATGGGCTACGGCAAGCTGTCGCGCAAGAGAATCGAAGACCTGCGCATCGGCGCACGTATCGAAGTCGACGAAGCCAAGCAGGACCCGCTGGACTTCGTGCTGTGGAAAGGCACCAAGCCCGGCGAGCCGAGCTGGGAGTCGCCATGGGGCGCCGGGCGTCCGGGCTGGCACATCGAATGCTCGGTGATGTCCACCTGCTGCCTGGGCGAGACCTTCGACATTCACGGCGGCGGCAGCGACCTCGAGTTTCCGCACCACGAAAACGAAATCGCCCAGAGCGAAGCCGCCACCGGCAAGACTTACGCCAACGCCTGGATGCACTGCGGCATGATCCGCATCAATGGCGAGAAGATGTCCAAGTCCTTGAACAACTTCTTCACCATCCGCGACGTGCTGGAAAAGTACCACCCCGAGGTTGTGCGTTACCTGCTGGTATCGAGCCACTACCGCAGCGCCATCAACTACTCGGAAGACAACCTCAAGGACGCCAAAGGCGCCCTGGAGCGTTTCTACCACGCATTGAAAGGCCTGCCGGCCGTGGCGCCGGCCGGCGGCGAAGCCTTCGTCGCACGCTTCACCGAAGTCATGAACGACGACTTTGGTACACCGGAAGCCTGCGCGGTGCTGTTCGAGATGGTGCGCGAGATCAACCGTTTGCGTGAGAGCGATCTTGATGCGGCGGCGGGTCTGGCGGCGCGCTTGAAAGAACTGGCCAGCGTGCTTGGGGTTCTGCAAATGAAGCCCGAAGATTTCCTGCAAGCCGGTGCCGAAGGGCGTGTGGATGCGGCGCAAGTGGATGCGCTGATACAGGCGCGTTTGACTGCACGTGCCAACAAGGACTGGGCGGAATCCGACCGACTCCGCGACCAACTCACCGCCATGGGCGTGGTGTTGGAAGACGGGAAGGGTGGGACGACGTGGCGGTTGGCTGATCAGGCTTGATTGGTAAACGTTGAATGAAAAACGCCCCGACTGGTTCGGGGCGTTTTTTTGCACATCCGTTTAACGGCTTACTCGATCAACTGTGGTAGCTGGCAGGGCGGGTGATGAGCGCCCTGTGGCGAGCGGGCTTGCCCCGCGTTGGGCTGTGAAACAGCCCCAGAACCCGCGGCCGAAGAGTGCCTGATTCACCGCATTCCTCCTTCCAGGGTCGCTTCGCAACCCAACGCGGGGCAAGCCCGCTCGCCACAGTTACGTGCGATATTGAAAGTTGTGCTGATACCTATGTCGCGATAACAGAGTGTCTACCATATATCGATTCGCCCACCTCCATTGCACGCTGGCTTTGCAATTGCTACGACAGCGATACTTGATAGCGGCTCTGCACAAATCCATTGTCCGATACATACGTGCCGAGATGACGAAGTTCTTGCTCGCTGCCCATCTGGCTGAACAAACAAACCCCTTTGCCCAGCAACACTGGTATGCGTGTGATGATCAACTCCTCGATCAGGCCCGCTTCAAGAAACGCCTGGATCGTCTGGCCACCGTCGATATAAAGGTGCTTCATACCGCGCTCGGCTAACGTTGCCACCAGTGTGGTCACGTCTCCCGCCATGACCTCGATCTTGCCCTCCAGATGTGTCGGAATCTGCAACTGCTGGCGAGACAGCGCAATCACCGGGATACCCTCATAGGGCCACTTCGCAAATGACAACACCTTCTCCAGGGTCTTGCGTCCCATCACCAGCGCATCCACCGTGGCGACAAAGCCTTCATAAGTCACGCCGTTCAACTCGGCGGTTTCATACTCCGGCCGGTGCAACCAGTCGATATCACCGTCCGGGCGGGCGATGAAGCCGTCGACGCTGGCGGCGATAAACACTGAACATTTGATATCCATGGCGAAAACTCCTTTTGTGCGCTTGGACGCTAATGTTGATTTAATCCTCGCGTGTAACAACCGGGCGTCTGGGAAACAGACCTGATGCCCCTTTCTGCCGTGCGAGGATGTATGCGAAGTTGGTTGATCCGTTACCGTTACGCAATCATTTTCTGGTTGTGCTTCGGCGTTTTCCGTACCTCCCTGGCGGACTGGAATCCCATTCCCTCTGGCTCCATGCGCCCGACCTTGCTGGAGGGCGATGTAGTGTTGGTGAACCGGGTGGCCTACGACCTCAAGCTGCCGCTCACGGACATTTCCCTGGCCCAGCTCGATAACCCCCGGCGCGGTGATGTGGTGACGTTCTCGTCGCCCAAGGACGGCATGCGTCTGATCAAGCGCATCGTCGGCATTCCCGGTGACACCCTGGAAATGAAAGATGAGGTGTTGTGGGTCAACGGCGTGCCTGCCACCTACAGTGACGCGCAGGACATCAGCGAACCCATCCTGCCCGGCCATACGGTGCCAGGAATCAAGCTGACCGAACGGGCGGCCAACCGTCAGCGCACGGTGCAGTTCATGCCGACGGTGCGGGCACTGCGCAATTTCGGGCCGGTGGTGGTGCCGGCCGACAGTTACTTCATGCTGGGGGACAATCGCGATAACAGCGATGACTCCCGGTACATTGGTTTTGTGCCGCGTCGGCTGTTGATCGGGCGGGCACATCATGTGCTGGCATCGGCGCAGATCCTGGATCACTGGATGCCACGGTTTCGCAGGTTTGGCTCGCCTATCTTGTAATGGAAGTTGTGCTATTTGAAGGGCACCAAGAACCACTGATGGAGACTCGAATGACGTGTATTTTCTGCAGCATCGTCCAAAAGACTTCCCCGGCGCACATCCTGTGGGAAGACGACCAGCACATGGCCTTCCTGTCGATCTTCCCCAACACCCCGGGGTTCAGCGTGGTGATTCCCAAGCAGCATTACGGCAGTTATGCGTTTGCGCAGTCGGATGAAGTGCTAGCCGCGCTGGTGGTGGCGGCGAAGAGGACGGCGTTGCAGATCGACCGTGCGTTTCCCGATGTGGCGCGCACCGGGATGATCTTGGAAGGGTATGGCGTGGATCACCTGCATGCGAAGCTGTTTCCCATGCATGGAACCGGCGGCGACAGTACCTTCAAGCCGCTGAGTTCGAAGGTGGACAAGTTCTTCGAGGCATATGAAGGGTACATCTCGTCCCACGATCATGTGCGGGCCGATGATGAGGGGTTGGCGGAATTGGCGGCGCACATCAGGTCTTTTGCCTAGCGCCAATCCAAATGTGGGAGGGGGCTTGCCCCCGATAGCAGTGGGTCAGCTACAGGTGAGCTGACTGATCCACCGCCATCGGGGGCAAGCCCCCTCCCACAGTTTTGACCGTGTTTTCTATAGGGATCAACGGCGGCTGCTGACTTCGGCGGGTACATCATCCCCAGCCATGCGCTTGCGGAACAACGCCGTGCGCGCCAACAGCAACGTGGTCACCGGCACGGTGATCGACAGCAGAATCGGAATCAACCACCCGTGCAACACCGGCCCGGACTTGAGCACCGAAAAATAAATGATCGACGCCAACGCCACACACCACGCTCCCAGCGTCGATGCGAGTGCGGGCGGGTGCATGCGCTGGAAGAAGTCCTTCATGCGCAGCAACCCGATCGCGCCAATCAATGCAAATACACTGCTGAGCACCAGCAGCACGGCCACGACGATTTCCATCCATAACGGCATCATTCAATCACCTCCCCACGCAGCAGGAATTTCGCCAGGGCAAACGAGCCGACGAAGCCGAACAGCGCGATCAGCAGCGCCGCTTCAAAGTAGGTGTCACTGGCATACCGGATACCCAGCACCAGCATCATCAACATCGCCAGGATGTACAGGTAGTCCAGCGCCAGTACCCGGTCCTGGGCTGACGGGCCTTTGAACAGGCGGATAAGCGTCAGCACCATGGCCAGGGAGAACAGGAACAGGCTGAACAGGATCGCATTGGAGAGCAGCGCGCTCATTCGAAGATCTCCATCAGGGGCCGTTCGTAGGTGGTCTTGAAGTGCTCGATGAAGGGCGCCTCATCGTCCAGGTCGAATACGTGCAAGAGCAGGATGCTGCGGTCCAGCGCCAGTTCCGACCAGATGGTGCCGGGCACCACGGTGGTGATCATCGACAGCGCGGCGAGGCCGTTGGGGTCGCGCAGGTCCAGGGGAATCCTGATGAAGCGCGAACGCGGTGGGCGGGAGCCGCAGGTCAGCACGCCCCAGGCCACTTGCAGGTTGGAGACGATCACGTCACGGCCCACCAGGAAAAACAGGCGGATGATCACGCCGGGGCGACGGATGCGGATCGGCAGTGGTCGCAACGGTGCCATCAGCAGCGGCGCAAGAAAGCCCAGCAGTGCACCCAGCAGCAGGTTGCCCGGACTGACCGACAGGTTCAGCACCAGCCACAGCACCCACAGCGCCAGGGACAGCCACGGAGCAGGGAGCAATCGCTTCATGGTTGCACCTCCAGGGCGGCGGCCTGGGCTTCGGGGCTCGGCACCGGACGCGTGGCCATCACCGCCATCACATAGTGCTCGGGGTTGTTCAGGCTCACGGCAGTGGCCTGGGTGTAGCGCAGCAGTGGTTCCGCCTTGAAGGTCAGCAGGATGCTCAAGCCCAGCAGGAAGAAAATCGGCACGCATTCATAGCGACGCAGTAGCGGCGAAGGGCGTTCTTCCGGGGTCCAGAAGCGCTGGATGCCCAAGCGTGCGAAGGCAATCAACGAGGCCAGGCCGGAGAGAATCAGCAACGCCACCAAGCCCCAGGCGGCTGGCCGGATCGGTTCGTCAATACTCATACCCAGGCCCAGTGGATTGACCAGCGCACTCAACAGACTGAGCTTGCCGATAAACCCGGAGAGCGGCGGCATGCCGATGATCAGCAGGGCGCAGGCGATAAAGCTCAAGCCGAGGAACGCCATGGTCCAGGGAATCACCTGGCCGACCACGGCTTGCTGCTCGTCATCGAGGTTGACGCCAGGGCGCGGGTGCAGGGATTCCATGGCCTTGGGCAACGCATCGATCTCTTCATCCAGCGGCAGGTCGTTGGCCGAGCGTGACCGTTCGATCAATTCAGCCAGCAGGAACAGCGCGCTCAAGGCCAGGGTGGAACTGACCAGATAGAACAGCGCGCCCGCCGTCAGGCTTGGTTGGGCGAAACCGACGGCGGACAGCAAGATCCCCGCCGACACCAGGATGCTCAAGCTGGCCATGCGCTCCAGGCGCTGCGCCGCCACCATCGCCAGCGCCGCGCAAATGATGGTCGCCATGCCGCCATACACCAGCCAATCCCCGCCAAACAGCGCCGACGCCCCGGCCTGGCCGGAGAACAGCAGGGTCCACAGGCGCAGCACGGTGTACACGCCGACCTTGGTCATGATCGCAAACATCGCCGCCACCGGCGCACTGGCCGAGGAGTAGGCGGGCGCCAGCCAGAAGTTCAGCGGCCACATGCCGGCCTTGGCCAGGAACGCCGTCGCCAGGATCGCCGCGCCGGCATGCAACAGACCACGATCGGCCTCCGGCACCAGCGGGATTTTCAGCGCCAGGTCAGCGAAGTTCAGCGTGCCGGTGACACCGTAGATCATCGCCGCGCCAATCAGGAACAGCGAAGACGCCAACAGGTTGATCGCAATGTAATGCAACCCCGACGACACCCGCGCACGCCCGGAGCCATGCAGCATCAGGCCATAGGAGGCCGCCAGCAGCACTTCGAAGAACACGAACAGGTTGAACAAGTCCGCCGTGAGGAAGGCGCCGTACAACCCCATCATCTGTATCTGGAACAGTGCGTGGAAGCTGGTGCCCGCACGATCCCAACGGGCCATGGCGAACAGCAGCGCACTCACGCCGATGATCCCGGTGAGTACCAGCATCAGCGCCGAGAGTTGGTCCACCACCAGCACAATGCCGAATGGCACCTGCCAGTTGCCCGGCAGGTAAACCCCAATCGAGCCTGGGCCGCCTTTTTGCGTCCAGTACAGCAGCAGGATTGCGATGCCCAGGCCGATGACGCTGGAGAACAGATTGATTTTCGCCTTGAGCGGGCGGCGCTTTTCGCCAAGCATCAGCATCAGCGCGGCGGTCAGCAATGGCAGCAGGATCGGCGCGACGATCAGTTGATTCACCCAATTCATTCCTTGGGCTCCCGGCCGTCCACATGGTCGGTGCCGGTCAGGCCCCGGGAGGCGAGCAGCACCACCAGGAACAACGCGGTCATGGCGAAGCTGATCACGATGGCCGTGAGCACCAGGGCCTGGGGCAGCGGATCGGTGTAGTTGAGCAGGTCCTGCGGCACGCCGTCCTTGATGATCGGCTCCTTGCCGATAAACAGGCTGCCCATGCTGAAAATGAACAGGTTGACCCCGTACGACAGCAGGCACAGGCCCATCACCACCTGGAAGGTCCGTGGCCGCAGGATCAACCAGACGCCGGAAGCCGCCAGGACTCCAATGGCAATTGCGATGACTTCTTCCATCAGGCGGCTCCTTCCGTTGCGGCAACCACTTTGGCCTGGTTGCTCGGTTTATGGGCCCGCACGGACTGGTGACCGAGGGCGGTGAGCATCAGCAGCGTCGAGCCGACGACCATGGCGTACACGCCGACGTCGAAGAACAGCGCGCTGGCGATGTGAATGTCGCCAAGCAATGGCAGGCTGAAATGCCAGGTGTGAGTGGTGAGGAACGGGTAGCCGGCAAACAGCGCGCCGAGCCCGGTCAGGGTTGCCGACAGCAGCCCGAAGCCCATCCAGCGCATCGGCCGCAGGCTCATCTGCGCCTCGACCCACTGCGTACCGGCGACCATGTATTGCAGGATGAACGCCACCGACATCACCAGCCCGGCGACAAAACCGCCACCCGGTTGGTTGTGGCCGCGCATGAACAGGTAGAACGACACCACCAGCGCAATCGGCAGCAGCAGGCGCACCAGCACCGCCGGCACCATCATGAAGCCCAGGGCGGTGTCGCTGGCCTGGCGCGGGTTGACCAGGTCGGTGGCCACGTCCGGCGCCAACTGGCGCTGTTGCGGCGGCAACTCCATGCTCTCTTTTGACGGGCGGAAGCGCCGCAGCAGGGCGTACACCGTCAGCGCCACGGCGCCGAGTACGGTGATTTCGCCCAGGGTGTCGAAGCCCCGGAAGTCCACCAGCATCACGTTCACCACATTGCTGCCGCCGCCTTCGGGCAGGGCGCGGCTGAGGTAGAACGAAGAAATATCGTTGGGCGTCTGGCGCGTCAGCATCGCGTAGGACAGCAACGCCATGCCACCGCCCACCACGGTCGACAACAGGAAGTCACGCAGGCGACGGATGCGCGCCTTGCGCAGCGAGCTGGGCAGTGGCGACACCTCTTCGATCCGCCGTGGCAGCCAGCGCAGGCCGAGCAGGATCAGCACGGTGGTGACCACTTCGACCACCAACTGGGTCAGCGCCAGGTCCGGCGCCGAGAACCACACGAAGGTCACGCAGGTCATCAGGCCGCACACGCTGACCATGGTCAGGGCCGCCAGCCGGTGGTACTTGGCTTGCCAGGCGGCGCCGAGGGCACAGGCAATCGCCAGCAGCCACAGGGTGACGAACACGATGGAGCCCGGGATCTTCGGGCGGTCGCCCCAACTGAGGCCACTGTTGAGCATCGGGATCATGCCGCCGATCACCGCCACCAGCACCAGCAGGAACAATTGGGTCTGCAGGCGCTTGGTGCTGATGCGTTTCTCGATCCTGCGCACGCCGCGCATCATCACCACCAGGCTGCGCTCGAAGCCGCGCTTGCCGTTGAAGTAGCTGATTACCGGCGGGTACTTGAAGCGGCCACGCTTGAGTTGCTTGCGCAGCAGCAGGTACAGCACCACGCCGCCGGACATGGCCACCAGGCTCATGATCATTGGTGCGTTCCAGCCGTGCCAGATTGCCAGGCTGTACTCCGGCAGCACGCCACCCACTACCGGCAGCGCGGCGGCGGCGAGGATCGAGCCGACCACCTGGGCCGGGAAGATCCCCACCAGCAGGCAGGTGAACACCAGCAACTCGACCGGTGCGCGCATCCAGCGTGGCGGTTCGTGGGGAGTGTGCGGCAGGTTGGTCGCGGTCGGGCCGAAGAACACGTCGACGGTGAAGCGCAGGGCGTAGGCCACGCTGAAGGTACCGGCGATGGTCGCGATCAACGGCAGGGCGAACTCCACCCAGGCCGTCGAGGTGATGAACACGGTTTCGGCGAAGAACATCTCTTTGGACAGGAAACCATTGAGCAACGGCACGCCGGCCATGGACGCACTGGCCACCATCGCCAGGGTCGCGGTAAACGGGATCAACCGCACCAGCCCGCTGAGCTTGCGGATGTCCCGCGTGCCACTTTCATGGTCGATGATGCCCGCGGCCATGAACAGCGAAGCCTTGAACGTGGCGTGGTTGAGGATGTGGAACACGGCTGCGACGGCCGCCAGCGGGCTGTTGAGACCCAGCAGCAAGGTGATCAGCCCGAGGTGGCTGATGGTGGAGTAGGCCAGCAGGCCCTTGAGATCATTCTGGAACATGGCGCAGTAAGCGCCGAGGAGGAGGGTAAGGGCGCCGGCACCGCCGACGATCCAGAACCATTCTTCGCTGCCGGACAGCGACGGCCACAGGCGGGCCAGCAGGAACACGCCGGCCTTCACCATCGTTGCCGAATGCAGGTACGCCGACACCGGCGTAGGGGCCGCCATCGCGTGGGGCAGCCAGAAGTGGAAGGGGAACTGCGCGCTTTTGCTCAAGGCGCCGACCAGCACCAGGGCCAGCATGACCGGGTACAGCGAATGCGCGCGGATCTGCGCGCCCGCCGCCAGTACCTGGTCCAGGTCATAGCTGCCGACGATATGCCCCAGCAACATTACGCCCGCCAGCAGGCACAGGCCGCCGGCGCCGGTGACCATCAGCGCCATGTACGCCCCACGGCGCGCATCGGCGCGGTGGTGCCAGTAGCCGATCAGCAGGAACGAGAACAGGCTGGTCAGTTCCCAGAAGAACACGATCTGGATCAGGTTGCCGGAGATCACCAGCCCGAGCATGGCGCCCATGAAGGCCAGGAAAAACGCGAAGAAGCGCGGCACCGGATCGTCCGGCGACATGTAATAGCGCGCATACAGCGACACCAGCGTGCCGATGCCCAGCACCAGCATCGAGAACAGCCAGGCAAATCCATCCATGCGCAGCACGAAGTTCAGCCCGAGGCTGGGCAACCACATGAGTTCTTCGCGGATCACGCCACCGTGGGCGATCTGGGGGTAGAGCAGGGCGACTTGAATAGTGCCGACCAGGGCCACCAGGCCGGCCAGCAGGGATTCGGTGTTACGTGCATTGTGCGGCAGCAAGGCCGCCAGACAGCTGCCAATGAACGGCAGAAGCAGTAGAACTATCAGGGACATAGGCTTCTAATCTGCGGGAGTTTGGGATGCATCATACGTGCCGCTTTAACGATCACCAAACGGCAAGATGTGGCAGGATCCTACAAGCTAAGCCGAAATCGCCCATTTGGCATTGTTTCAGGTAACCCGATTCGGACAAGCGACACCGCCCCCCCTGTGGGAGCCGGGCTTGCCCGCGATGGCGATCTGACAGCCACTGCAAGTACTCGGACCTTATCCCTGCTGTTCCTGTTCCCTCTCATCGCGCAATTCCAGGGCCTTCTGCCCCTTGGTCTTCATCTCGCTGACAATCACCGCCAACACAATCAACGCCGCCCCCACCATCGCGATCGGCGGGAAGCGTTCCCCGGCAATCCGCCCGACCACGCCGGCCCACACCGGCTCACCGGCATAAATCAACGTGGCGCGGGTCGGCGAAACACTTTGCTGCGCCCAATTCATCGCCACCTGGATCACCGCACTGGTCAAGCCCAGGCCCACCGCGCTGAACAGCAGCAACCACGAAAACCCCGGCAGCGCCTCGCCCATTGGCACCACCATCAGGAACGACAGCAACGACGCCGTGGCCAGTTGCACCACGGTCACCCGACGCACGTCCACCTGCCCGGCAAAGGCGCTGATCAGGATGATCTCCGCCGCGATTGCCACTGCACCGATCAACGTGGCGATTTCACCGGGACTGAAATTCAGCGAAGCCCCCGCCGGCCCGGTCAGCAGCATCAAGCCGGTAAACGCCAGCATAATACCGATGCTCGGCATCAACCCCGGGCGCCGGCCCAGCACCAGCCATTGCAACAGCGGTACGAACGGCACATATAACGCCGTGATAAACGCCGATTGACTGCTCAAGATGGTCTGCAAGCCAATGGTTTGCAGCCCGTAGCCAAACATGATCGCCACACCGATAAACACTCCGGCTTTCAATTCGAACAGCGTCAGGTCGCGCAACGTGCGCAAGGAAAAGAACCCCACCACAATCGCTGCGGCCGCAAAGCGCAAACCGACAAAAAACATCGGCCCACTGACCGTCATCGCATGTTGCACCAGCAAAAACGTGCCGCCCCAGATCATGGTGATCACCACCAGGATGCATTCGGCTTTGCTGAAACGGTTGAAACGTGGGGAGGCGGTCGGGGTGGTCATGGCGGCTCGGTCTTGCAAGGGAAAGGCACGGACCGCACAATGCGCCGCACGCTGGGCAGTATACTGCGCACACCCACCCATTGAGCAATATAGTGCACAAAGAAAATCCCCACCGGGCTTCGGTCCTGCAGCACGTCAGCCAGAACGTCCGTCGCCTGCGGCATGCCGCCGACCTGAGCCAGACTGCGCTCTCGGAAAAATCCGGGGTCAGCCGGCGCATGTTGGTGGCCATCGAGGCGGGCGAAAAGAACGTCAGCCTGTCCACCCTCGACCGCGTGGCCGAAGCGTTGGACGTGGCGTTCAGCGACCTGATCCAGGCGCCCGATGCCCCCGACCACAGCCGCATCAATGAACTGGCCTGGGCCGGTGACATTCCCGGCAGCAAGGCGGTGTTGCTGGCCAAGGCCACGGCGCGGCGCGAGGTCGAGTTGTGGGAAATGCAACTGGAGCCGGGCGATCGCTACAGCCCTGACCCCGACCCGGATGGCTGGAGCGTG
The DNA here is from genome assembly GCF_900112095.1 of Pseudomonas sp. NFPP24. NCBI lineage: Bacteria > Pseudomonadati > Pseudomonadota > Gammaproteobacteria > Pseudomonadales > Pseudomonadaceae > Pseudomonas > Pseudomonas sp. NFPP24. Next base: position 202,975 of record NZ_FOKD01000003.1, on the reverse strand, counting down.
CAATTGTTCGTGTTCCAAGGCTGCCTCACGCTGCTGGTGGGCGATGAAGAAAAGCGCGTCGCGGCTGGTGAGTTTTATATGTTCGCCAGCCGGAACGTGCATGGTTATCGCAATGACGGCGACATGGCAGTGCGCTTTGTGCGCAACGTGGTGATCTAACTGTTCCTGCGGCAACAGTGGATGGACACTTTGCTGGTTTAAAAAGCGCTCGGCTGCGCTGAAATGCCAGCAACTCGCTGATTTTATTGGCGACTGGATTCAGGCACGACTCCTGCAATCACCCAGGTCATCCCCTCGGAGCCTGGAGTCGGCCCATGTCAGCCCACCCTCAACACCCTGCCCATATCATCCGCTCGGACGCGGAAGCCATCGAGGTCGCCACGCGGCTGGCGGCGCGGTTTGCCGTCGAGGCCAGCGCCCGCGACCGTGAGCGGCGCCTGCCGGTGGCCGAGCTTGACGAGTTCTCCTCCAGCGGCCTGTGGGGCATCACCATTCCCAAAGCGTACGGCGGCGCTGGCGTGTCCTATGTGACCGTGGCAGAGGTGATCAAATTGATCTCTGCCGCCGACCCGTCCCTGGGGCAGATCCCGCAGAACCACCTGGGCGTGGTGGACATCCTGTTGCAAACCGCGACCGAGGCACAAAAACAGTACTACTTCGGCAAAGTCCTCCAGGGCTACCGTTTCGGCAACGCCTTTTCCGAAGCCAAGAGCAAGAACGCCGGCACCTTCGATACCCAGATTCGCTTTCACGGCGATACCGCGCAGATCAACGGCGAGAAGTTCTACTGCACCGGCGCGCTGTTTGCTCACCTGGTGCCCACCGTCGGCAACAATGAAGACGGCCAGGCCTTTATCGCCTTTGTCGAACGCGACGCGCCCGGCCTGAACGTGATCGACAGTTGGGACGGCTTCGGCCAGCGCACCACTGCCAGCGGGGGTGTGACCCTTGATGGTGTGACCGTGCCCCTGAGCGCGGTAATCCCTGCGCACCAGGCCTTCGACCAGCCGACCGCCAATGGTCCGATTTCGCAGATCATCCAGGCGGCGGTCGATACCGGTATCGCCCTCGGTGCCCTTGAACAGGCGAAGATTTACGCACGCCAGGCGCGGCCCTGGATCGACAGCCAACAGGATCACGGCTGGCAGGACCCGTTCACCATCGCCGCCATCGGCGACCTGGAATGGCGTGTGCACGGCACCGAAGCCATCCTCGCCAAGGCGGGGCAAGCCGTAGACCGCGCCCTCGCCGAGCCCAGCGAAGACAGTGTCGCCCACGCCTCACTGGTGGTCGCCCAGGCCAAAGTCCTTTCTGCCGAAACCGCCTTGCTCGCCAGCAGCAAACTGTTCGAACTGGCCGGCACCCGCTCGGTCACCGGCAAGCACAACCTCGACCGCTTCTGGCGCAATGCACGCACCCACACTCTGCACGACCCGGCGCGCTGGAAATACCACCTGATCGGCAACTATGTGCTCAACGGCGTAAAACCTGCGCGCCACGCCTGGAACTGAGGAACCTCACCCATGACTGCACTGACCCTTGCGCGCCAACTGCTGGATAGCACCCGCCGTCACGTTGAAAACAGCACTGACCCCTACGTGATCAGCCGCTTCGGCGACTTGCAGATTCGCGTCGATGTGGCCGCGGCCTTGTTTGAACGCGCCGAAACCCATCCAGGCCCGGTGGCGTTGACCGAAGCGCAAATCGCCGCCGCAGAGGCGCTGATCGCCGCGAGCAACGCCGAGTTCGAACTCACCGGCCAACGCACCGCACTGCCGTCGAGCCTTGATGACCCGCTGCGTACGAAGTACCAGATCGTCGGCAACTACCATCTCAACGGAGTGCTTTGATGTCCCGTGAAATCCGCTTGAACGCCTTCGACATGAATTGTGTCGGCCACCAGTCGCCGGGCCTGTGGGCGCATCCGCGTGACCGTTCGTGGCAGTACAAGGACCTGGAATATTGGACCGACCTCGCCAGGATCCTTGAACGCGGCAAGTTCGACGGCCTGTTTATCGCCGATGTGCTGGGCATCTATGACGTGTACAACGGCAACGGCGACGCGGCGATTCGCCAGGCCACCCAAGTGCCGGTCAACGACCCGCTGTCGCTGATCGCACCGATGGCCTTGGTCACCGAACACCTGGGCTTCGGCCTGACCGCTTCGTTGTCGTTCGAACATCCGTACCCGTTCGCCCGCCGTCTCTCGACCCTGGACCACCTGACCAAGGGCCGCATCGGCTGGAACATCGTCACCTCCTACCTGGAAAGTGGCGCCAAGAATCTTGGCCAGAAGGCCCAGACCGAGCACGATGCGCGCTACGACTACGCCGAGGAATACCTGGAGGTCTGCTACAAACTCTGGGAAGGCAGTTGGGAGGAGGGCGCCGTGTTGCGTGACCGCGAACGGCGGATTTTCAGCGACCCGAGCAAGATCCACGAGATCCGCCACGTCGGCAAACACTTCCAGGTGCCCGGCATTCACCTCTGCGAACCGTCGCCGCAGCGCACGCCAGTGCTCTACCAGGCGGGCGCGTCGAGCCGTGGCAAGCAGTTCGCCGCCGAACAGGCCGAGTGCGTCTTCGTTGCCGCGCCGTCCAAGGTGCTGCTGAAAAAGACCGTGGCCGACATCCGCCGACGTGCGGCCGAAGCCGGGCGCGATCCGAAGAAAATCCTGATCTTCAACTTGCAGACCGTGATCGTCGGCGAGACCGATGCCAAGGCCAAAGCCAAGTTTGAGGAGTACAAATCCTATGTCAGCTATGAAGGCGCCATGGCGCTGATTTCCGGCTGGACCGGCATCGACTTCAGCCAGTTCAAACCGGATGAGCCACTCAAGCACGTGCACACCAACGCCATTCAATCGGCGGTAGAGGCGTTCTCTACGGCCGATCCGAACAAGGTCTGGACCCCGAATGAGCTGGCCGACTGGGTCGGTATCGGCGGCTTTGGCCCGCTGTTCGTCGGCGGCCCGGAAACCGTCGCGGACCTGTTGCAGGAATGGGTCGAAGACACCGATGTGGACGGCTTCAACCTGGCCTACGCCCTGACCCACGAGACCTTCATCGATGCCGTGGACCTGCTGGTGCCGGAGTTGCAGAAGCGCGGGGTGTACAAGACCGAGTATGCCCAGGGCACGTTGCGCGAGAAGTTGTTTGGCGACGGCGCAAGGTTGGCCTCCAACCACCCTGGTGCCGGCTACCGCAATTTATCTGACGCGCACATAACCAATGTGGGAGGGGGCTTGCCCCCGATAGCGGCAGTCCAGTCAAAGCACTTGTGACTGACACACCGCCATCGGGGGCAAGCCCCCTCCCACAGTAAATCGGTGTTGATCCAAATAATCCAGCCAGCGGACCACCGCACGCCCCCCCAATAGGAGCACTACCCCTATGAGCGTGCACGAACTCAAACGCCCACTGGCCGTGGAGTGGCCCGCCGAATGGCTCGGCCACCTGCCCAAGGCCCTGGAACAACTGCGCCACTGGGCGCAGATCACGCCGCTGCACACCGCCCTGCGCCACAAGCGCCAAGGGCAGTGGTACGCATGGCGCTGGATCGACGCCTTGCGCGATGTGGAGCGTCTGGCCGATGGCTTGCGCCAGCAGGGGGTCAGCGAGCAATCGCGGCTGGCCCTCAGCGGGGCGTTCGAGCCGAACCTGCTGTTGCTGGCCCTGGCGGCGCAATCCATCGGCGCGCAGGTGCTGACCCTGGCCGATGACCTGGAGCCCGAGGCGCTGCAACACCACCTGTGGCGCATTCGCCCGACCCATTCCTATGTGCAGGGCCGCCAGACTGCGCGGCATTGGCAGTCGGCGAACCTGTTGGATTTCGCCCAGTTGCTCGGCCCGTTGGCGCCGACGCAACACCTCGCACGCTGGTGGCAGCCCACGGGTGAAACCCTGTTGTGGAGCGAAGAGGGCACCCACTGGCAGGGCGGTCTGGCGGTGGTGCTGGAGCAATGGCTGAACAGCGGTCACGGTCTGGCCTTCCCTGAAAGCCTGGCCTCGGCGCGGCGCGACCGCAGCGAAGTCGCACCCACCGGCCTGCTGTTGTCGCCCGCACGCTTGCAGCACCTGGCCGACGAGATCGAAAGCCGCTTGGCGCCCCACGGCACCTGGCGCCGACGCTTATGCGACTGGGCCATCGCCCACCCGCAAAGCGGCCTGCGGCGCCTGCTGAAAAACCGCGTGCGCCGGCTCCTGGGTTTCCAGCGCCTGGCGTACATCTGGCAACCCGTCAAAGCCGCCCCTTCACCGGTGTGGCTGGCGGAATTCAAACGGGACATCGCATGAGCCAGGCCATTTTGCAGGTGCGGGATATCTCGCTGTCGTTCAAGGGGGTCAAGGCGATCAATGGCTTGTCCTTCGAGGTGTTGCGCGGCGAGATCTGCGCGTTGATCGGGCCGAATGGTGCCGGCAAGAGTTCGTTGCTCAATGTGCTCAATGGCGTGTATCGCTTCGATGCCGGCGAGATTGTGTTCGAAGACCAGCACTTCCACCGTATCGATCCGTTGGGCGCCGCGCGCCGCGGCATTGGGCGCACCTTCCAGAACAACGCGCTGTTCAAGAAAATGAGCGTGCTCGACAACATCCTCACCGGCCTGTCGCGGCATATGCGCAGCAGCTTTATCGAACAGGCCCTGGGCTTGCCTCGCGCACGCCGGGAAGCCGAAGCGTTCCGGTTGCGCGCCCAAGGCATTCTCGAATTCCTGGAACTGCAAGCCCACCGCGATGTGCTGGTGGGCAACCTGTCCTACGGCCTGCAAAAACGCGTGGAACTGGGCCGGGCGTTGATCGCAGGGCCGAGCTTGTTGCTGCTGGACGAGCCCATGGCCGGCATGAACGCCGAGGAAAAACAGGAAATGGCGCGCTTCGTTGCCGACGTCAACCGCGACCTTGGCACCACCGTGGTGTTGATCGAACACGACATGGGCGTGGTCATGGGCCTGTCCGACCATGTGGTGGTGCTCGACTACGGGCGCAAGGTCGGCGACGGCACGCCGGCGCAAGTGCAGGCCAACCCCGAGGTGATCGCGGCTTACCTGGGAGTGGTGCACTGATGACGTTTTTCTTTGAAACCCTGCTCGGCGGCCTGCTCGCCGGCACCATGTACTCGTTGGTCGCCATCGGCTTCGTGCTGATCTACAAGGCCAGCGGCGTGTTCAATTTTGCCCAGGGCGCGATGCTGCTGTTTGCCGCACTGACGTTCGTCAGCCTGCATGACCAGGGCGTGCCGTTTGCCCTGGCGTTGCTGCTCACGGTAATTGTGATGAGCGTCGGCGCCTTGTTGATCGAGCGCCTGGTGTTGCGGCCATTGGTGAACCGTTCGCAGATCACCTTGTTCATGGCCACGCTGGGCCTGTCGTTCATTATCGAAGGCCTGGCCCAGGGGTTGATGGGCTCCCAGGTGCGGGCGCTGGACTTGGGCATCGACGACGTACCGCTGTTCGTCGGCCCACTGATGCTCAGCCAGTTCGACCTGATCGCCGCCGCCGCTGCGGTGGTGCTGGTGACGGTGCTGGCGCTGCTGTTCAACAAGACCCGCATCGGCGTGTCGCTGCGCGCGGTGGCGGATGACACCACGGCGGCGCTGTCCATCGGCATCAACCTCAACCGCATCTGGCAGATCGTCTGGGCGGTGGCCGGCATCGTCGGGCTGGTGGCCGGGCTGCTGTGGGGCGCGCGCCAGGGGGTGCAGTTCTCGTTGTCGCTGGTGGTGCTCAAGGCCTTGCCGGTGTTGATCATCGGCGGCTTTACCTCGATTGGCGGGGCGATTGTCGGCGGGCTGATTGTCGGCGCGGCGGAGAACGTTGCCGAGGTGTACATCGGCCCGTTGATCGGCGGCGGTATCACGCCGTGGTTCGCCTATGTTCTGGCCCTGGCCTTCCTGTATATCCGCCCCGCCGGCCTGTTCGGCGAGCGCGCCATCGAGCGAGTCTGAAAGCATGTCGATCCCTCTTGCACAACATACCGCGCCGTTGCTGCTGATTCAGCGGCGCATGCCCTGGGCCTTGATTGGCCTGCTGGCACTGGCCTTTATCGGGGTGCCGCTGTGGGGCAATGACTATTGGCTGAACGCGATCCTGATCCCGTTCCTGGTGCTGTCATTGGCCGGGCTGGGCCTGAACCTGCTCACCGGCTATACCGGGCAGACCTCGGTGGGCGCGGCCGGCTTCATGGCCGTCGGTGCGTTTGCCACCTACGGTTTTCTGCTGCGCCTGCCGGAGCTGGGGTTGCCGGTGGCACTGCTCGGCGGCGGGGTCATCAGTGCGTTGGTCGGCCTGCTGTTCGGCCTGCCCAGCTCGCGGATCAAGGGCTTCTACCTGATGGTCACCACCCTGGCCGCGCAGTTTTTCCTGGAGTGGCTGTTCGTCAAGTTTCCCTGGTTCTACAACTACGGTTCGTCCGGGACCATTTCCGCGCCCAGGCTGGCGCTGTTCGGCCATGACCTCAACACACCGCTGGGCCGCTATCTGCTGACCCTGGTCACGGTACTGCTGCTGACCTGGACCGCGATCAACCTGGTGCGCAGCCAGGTCGGCCGCAACTGGATGGCGATCCGCGACATGGACACCGCCGCCGCCGTGGTCGGCATTCCGGTGGTGCGCTACAAGCGCCTGGCGTTCGCGGTCAGTTCGTTCTACCTGGGCATAGCCGGTGCGCTGTGGGCCTTCGCCTACCTGGGCACTGCCAGCGCCAGTAGCTTTGATATCAATCGCTCCTTCCAGATCCTGTTCATCATCATTATCGGCGGCATGGGCAGCATCGCCGGCAACTTTGTCGGGGCGGCGTTCATCAGTTTGCTGCCGATCTTCCTCAGCCATGCCGGGCAGGCGTTGTTCGGCGGCTCGGTGGATGCGGGGCAGTTGCAGAACCTGCAGAAAATCATCTTTGGCGTGTTGATCATCGTGTTCCTGATCAAGGAACCCGAGGGCTTGATTCGCCTGTTGCACAACCTGCGCGACCGCGTGCGGCAGTGGCCGCTGCGTTTCTGACATTCCCTTAAGAGAATCCCTATGCGTGCATCCTTGAAACGTTCCCTGGTCGGCGCTGCCTTTGCGCTGGCAACCTTGGCCGGTGCAGTCCCCCAGGCAATGGCCTCGCCGGACCAGCAATTCATTCCCCTGGCGACCTATCGTGTGGGCGCCTATGCGTCCAGCGGCGTGCAGGTGTGGGCCGGGATGATCGATTACCTGCGTTACATCAACGAGGTCGAAGGCGGCATCAACGGCGTCAAGCTGGTGTGGCAGGAATGCGAGACCGAGTGGACGGCAGAGAAGGGCATCGAGTGCTACGAGCGCTTCAAGCATGGCCTGGATGGCGCGCCGGTCGCGGTGTACCAGCCCAATGGCGCGCCGGCGGCGTATGCGCTGAGCGAGCGGGCCGAGGTGGACAAGATCCCGCTGATCACCCTCGGCTACGGCCGCACCGAAGCCACCGACGGCACGGTATTCCCGTATAACTTCCCGGTGATGCTGACCTTCTACAGCGAGGCGTCGACGCTGGTGAACTACATCGCCGAGCGTGAAGGCGGTTTCGACAAGCTCAAGGGCAAGAAGATCGCCACGGTCTACCACGACTCGGCCTACGGTCGCGAAACCCTCGGCCCGCTCAAGTTGCTGGCGGAAAAATACGGCTTCGAAAACATCCAGATCCCGGTCGCCGACCCCGGCAACGAGCAGTCCGCGCAATGGCGCCAGGTGCGCCAGGCCAACCCGGACTGGGTGTTCCTGCGCACCTGGGGCGTGTCCACACCGGTTGCGGTGAAGACCGCCGCGCGCTTCGGCTTCCCGGTGGACCATATCATCGGCGACATCTGGGCCAGTTCCAGTGAAGACGTATTGCCCGCAGGCGCCGCCGCCAAAGGCTACCTGGCCCTTACGCCATACCCGGCCGGGGCTGATTTCGAGATCCACAAACGCCTCAAGCAATACATCCTCGACAAGGGCCACAGTGACCTCAAGGACCTGAAGAACTTCGGCAGCGTCTACTACAACTCCGGCCTGGTGAACGCCGCCGTGGCGGTGGAGGCAATCCGCACCGGCCAGGCCAAATTCGGCAAGCGCCCGCTCAATGGCGAAGAAGGCCGCTGGGGCCTGGAACACCTGAACATCGACGATGCGCGCTTGAAGGACATGGGCTACCTGGGCCTGATGCAGAACCTCAAGCTGTCGTGCCGCGATCACGAAGGCGGCGGCTCGGCGCGGGTGCAGCAGTGGGACGGCGCCAACTGGACGCTGATCAGTGAGTGGATCGCCGCCGACCGTGGGTTGTTGCGCCCGTTGATCGATGAAAAGTCGGCAGCGTTCGCCAAGGAAAAAGGCCTGACGCCACGCACCTGTACCGGGGACGAATAAATCATGCGCCAGCCCGCCACCGATGCCGCGCAGTCGTCGCTGCTGACGGTCAACGATATCGAAGTGATCTACGACGGCGCGATCCTCGCGGTGGCCGGAGTGTCGCTGAGCGTGCCCAAGGGGGCCATTGTGGCCTTGCTCGGTGCCAATGGCGCCGGCAAGAGCACCACGCTCAAGGCCATCTCCGGGCTGGTACGTGCCGAGCGGGCCGAGGTCAGCCGCGGTGTGATCGAGTACGCCGGCGCCGACCTGGCCGGCATCGACCCCAGCCAGCGCGTGCGCCAGGGCATGGTGCACGTGTTGGAAGGCCGCCATGTGTTCGGCCAACTGAGCGTGGAAGACAACCTGCGCAGCGGCGGCTTTGTGCGACGCCTGAGTCGCCGGGACCTGGAGCACGACCTGGAACGCCTCTACGCCTGGTTCCCACGGCTCAAGACCAAGCGCCATACCCGCGCCGGCCTCACCTCCGGCGGCGAGCAGCAGATGGTCGCCATCGGCCGAGCGTTGATGACCCGTCCTACTTTGGTACTGCTCGACGAGCCGTCCATGGGTCTGGCGCCTATGATCGTGCAGGAGATTTTCGAGATCATCGCGCAGCTCAACCGTGAGCAGCAGGTGAGCTTCCTGATCGCCGAGCAGAACATCAACGTCGCGCTGAACTATGCGTCCCACGGCTACGTATTGGATACTGGGCGCGTGGCCTTGAGTGGCAGCGCCGCTGAACTGCTGGCGCGGGGCGATCTGCATGACATTTACCTGGGCAAACAGTAAGGGCGACTTCGCATGACTGAATCCATCCGCAACGCTGATGTCCTGATCATCGGCGGCGGCCTGAGCGGCACGATGCTGGCCGTGCAACTGCTGCGCCTGCCGGGCGCGCGCCGGGTGCTGGTGATCGAACCGCGTGCCGAGCTGGGCCGGGGCGAGGCCTACAGCGCCGTCGAACTGGGCCACACCCTGAACGGCAACGCGGCGCGCATGAGTGTCGACCCGGACAACCCTGACGACCTGACCCAATGGCTCACCGACTACATCGGTGCCGGCGGCTGGCCTGAGTCCGACCAGCAACACGTGCCGATCAGCGAACTGTTCCCGCCACGCGGGATATTCGGCTTGTATGCCCAGCAACGTTTGGCCGAGGCGAAGGCGCAGTCCGCATCCAGCGTGGAGCATGTGCGCAGCGAGGTAGTCGACCTGCAAGTGGATGAAGGCTCAACCCTGCTGACCCTCGATAACGGCCAGCAACTGCGTGGCGCGTTTGCGGTACTGGCTACCGGCATGTTCCCGGCGGCGCGTACACCGCAGACTGAATCCAGCGGGCTGAACGCGGCGGCGGTGGCCCCGTGGGACGTGAGCGCGATGCGCCGGATCGACCCGCAGGCGCCGGTGCTGATCATCGGTTCCGGGCTGACCATGGTCGACGCCGTGGTGTCCCTGGAACAGGCCGGGCATCGCGGGCCGATCGAGGTATTCTCGCGTCACGGCCTGCTGCCCCATGTGCGGCGGCAACCGCCGGCCTGGGGGGATTTCCTTGGGGAGGACCACCGCCTGCGCAGCCCTCGGCAGTTGCTGCGCGAGGTGCGCCGGCAATGCGCGCTTGCACGGGAGCAGGGCATCGACTGGCAGGCGCCGCTGGACACCGTGCGCGTGCATATCGCGCGCCTGTGGAGCCAGGCCAGCGAGCGCGAGAAGCGCCAGTTCGTGAGGCATGTACGGCCCTGGTGGGAGAGCCATCACCACCGCTCGCCGCCGTTGAGCGCGCAGTTGGTGGCGCGCTTGCACGAAGAGGGGCGGTTGCGGATCCGGGCGGCGTCGTTCAAGGGGTTGGAACCTTCGGGTGAAGGGGTGACGATTCGCTTGCGTTATCGCGGCGAGCAAGGCATCACCCAGGTCTCGGGCGCAGCGCTGATCAACTCCAGCGGTATCGAATACGACTGGCGCCGCGTGGCGCGGCCGCTGCCCCGGCAGTTGCTCAAGCGTGGGCTGATCCAGCCAGGGCCGCTGGCGTTGGGGATTGCGGCGGATGCGTCGGGGGCAGTGGTGGACGCCCAGGGGCAGGTCAGCCAGCGCTTGTTCGCCATGGGCCCGCCGTTGCGTGGGATGTGGTGGGAAAGCACGGCGGTGACTGATGTAGCGCTGCAAGCCAAGGCACTGGCCGCAAAGCTGATGCCCCTCCCACATAGGGTTTTCCATTTATCTTGAGGTCTTCACAAGGCCGGGTTTCAGGCCGAAGACTTCGACGCCCTGCGCGGTTGATTGCCCCGTGGTCACCTTCACCCGCTCCACCGGCTTATCCATCGTCTCCCGATACTCCACCGTGTTGTCCGCCTGGATTGCCTGGCTGGGAATCACCATCGCCTGGGCATTGTTGTAGGTCACGATGGTCAGCCGCGCACTCATCCCCAGGCGCACCCGTTGCAACTGCTGCGGCGTGAGTCTGGGGATCGACAGGGTCACCGGAAACTGCGCGCTGCCCTGGCTGTCGTTGGCAATTGCCAAGCCGCTGACCACGCTTACCGAGCCGGTCAGTCGCTCGCCATCAAACCCGTCGCCCAGCACTTCCACCGCCTGGCCCTGATGCAACTGGTTGATGTCCAGCTCCGAAACCTTGGCGGTGATTTTCAGTCGTTCAATGTTCGCCAGTCCAAACAGCACCTGGCCCTGGCTGACCTTGCTGCCGGCCTGCACCGGGGCATTGTTGTTGCCGCCGCCCTGGGATGAGGTGTTGCCCGGTGGCGGCACCACGATGCCGGAGAACGGCGCCTTGACCTCCTGGCCGTCGAGCAGCTTGTGCAGGGCGTCGTATTTCACCGTGGCGTTGGTCAGCTCCATGTCGGCGATCTGGCGGTACTCGCCCTTGCCCTGGTCGATGGCCTGTTGCAGTTCGCTGCGGGCGGACGCGAGATCCAGTTGCTGCTGCTGGGTCTGTTGCCTGAGGTCGTCCAGTTCATTGCGCGGGATGATGCCGCGCTTGAACAGGTTTTCGCTTTCGGTGAGTTTGCGCTGGGTGTTGCCGGCGGTCATTTCGGCGGTGCGCAGGCTGCGGCGGGCGCGGCTGACGGCGGGGCTGCTGTCCCAGTCCTGCATCTCTTGCACGGTGCGCCGAGCCTTGAGCTGGGCGGAAAGCGCTTCGCGCAATTGCACCTCCAGGGTGGCCGGGTCCATGCGCAACAGCACTTGGCCGGCCTCGACCCGCTGACCTTGCTCCACCAGGTTGGCTTGCACGTTGCCATCGAAGGGCGCGGTGAGGGTGATGGTGGTATCAGGCTCGATCTTGCCTACCAGGCCGATCCGGTGCTCCAGCGCTTCGGGCTTGACGACCAGCCACTGTTCGCTGGCACCGCCCGGATCGGACGCCGGGCTGCGCAAGGCCAGGCCCGCACTGCCCAGCAGGACGATCAACACAGCACCCAGCAGGCGTTTCTGATTAGTAGTCATTGAGGGCGATTTCCCAACTTTCCAGCGTCATGCCCAGGGTCAGGTCGAGCTGGGTCTGGGCGTTCAAATAAGCGATCAGCGCATTCAGTTGCGCGTTTTCGGCGTTGCGCAGGTCGGTCTCGAAACTCAGTACCTGGAAGTTGGTGGAGCGTCCGGCGCTGAGTTTTTCCCGCTCGATCTCGATCTTGCGCCGCGACAATTCCACGGCGCGCTGGGAGATTTCATACTGGCGCCAGCGGGTGCCGAGGTCACGCACCACATCGTTGACGCTGCGTTCCAGTTCCTGGCGTGCATCGGTGATGCGGATGGCCTGGTCCTCCACATTCACTCGCGCGCGCACTTCGGCCTGGCGCGTGCTGATATCGCCGATGGGAATCTGCACTTGCACCCCGGCGTAGCTGTCCCAGGTACGGTTGTTGGAACGGCCGGTATCGTTGTCGGTGTTGGCGCGCACCTGGTTGGCGCCGGCCACCAGGTCCACTTGCCAGCGGCCCGAGTCCTTGGCGATCACCAGGTTGAGGTCGGCCTGCTGGCTGCCGAGCAGGGCGGCGAGGTATTCGGGTTGCTGGGTCTGCGCCAGGTTGAAGGCCTGGCGCTTATCGATCTGCATGGGCCTGGCCTCCAGGGCTTCGGTGGCGCGAATCGGCGTGGACAGGTCCAGGGCCAGCAGGCGCAGCAGCGCCAGGCGGCTGGTGTCCAGTTGGTTTTGTGCTTCTTCCACGCCCAGTTGCTGGGTGGCGATATCGGCTTCGGTCTGCACGATTTCGAATTCGGCCATGCGCCCGGCACTGATCAGCGCCTTGTTCACTTCCAGCAAGGTGCCGGAACGCTTGAGCGCATCCTGCACGATGCTCAGTTGTTCCTGGGCACGCAGCAGTTCGCGGTAGGTGGCAATGATCTGGCTGATGGTTTGCGCGACGGTGGCCTTGAGGTTCAGGCGGTTGGCCTGTTCCGACAGGCGCGACAGGCGCAGCGGCGCGGTGGTGGCGTCCCAGCCGGCGCCGCGCAGCAGCGGTTGGATGATTGCCAGGTCCAGGCCGTCGCTGCGGTAGCGACCGGCGCGGTCGGCGTTGCTCAGTTGCTGGGTCCAGGCCATGCTCAGGCGCGTGCCGTACTCGCCGAGCAGGCTGGTGGCGGGCGCCACGTTGGCATTGCGCGTATTGTCGGCGGAGCCCCGGGTGCTGCGGTAGTAACTGTTGAGGGTGAGCTTGGGGTTGAACACATCTTCGGCCACGCGCAGGTCGAACTTCTGTGCCACCCGTTGCAGGTACGCGCTGCGGATCGCCGGGTTGTTGCGCAGGCCCAGGTACACCGCATCCCCGAGGGTCATGGCGGTGGTCTGGGCATTCAACGAAACGCTGCGCTCGTAGCCGCTGCGGGTGGTGCTGGGTGCCGATGGTCTGATGACCACGTCGGCGGCCATGCCGGGCAGGCTGGCGAATGCGAGCAGCCATAGCCATTTACTCATCGCGCAGGGCCTCCACTGGCTGCAACCGCGAGGCCGAGACCGCCGGGTAGATGCCGAAGAACAACCCCACCAGCAACGTGCTGCCCACCCCCAGCGGCAGGGCGGCGACCGCCAGGGCAAATTCCCAGCCCGACAGCCAGGCGTACAGCCAGGCCGCCGTCATGCCCAGCACGGCGCCACACAGGGCACCGACGGCGGTGAGGGTCACGGCTTCGAGCAGGAACAGGTTGCGGATGTCGCGCTGGCGTGCGCCGAGGGCCATGCGAATGCCGATCTCGCGACGGCGCTCCGAGACGTTCATCAGCATCACGTTCATCACCCCGACGCCACCGCCCACCAGGGAAATCGCCCCCAGGGCCAGCAGCAGATACGCAAAGGTGCGGCTTTGCCGGGTCAGGCCGTCGATCATTTGCTGGGGCACCTGGATGTCTGCATCGTGGTCGGAGAGCTGCGAGCTCAGGGCGCCAGCCACGTCCTTGGCAAGGCGTTCCATGTCCTGGCCGGGCGTGGCGCGGATGATCACGTTGCCGATCTGCGGTGTGGCATAGATGCGGCGCATGCCTTCGGCGGGGATGAACAGCGACTCGTTGGCCTGCACCGGCATCAGCATCGCCCGGGGCTGGTTGCGCAGGATGCCGATGATCAGGAACAGATAGTCGTTGATGCGCACACGGTCGCCCAGTTGCAGCGGGTCACCTGGCGCACCGAGCGCCTGGGCCAACTGGTCGCCGATCACGCCGTAGGTTTCATTGGCATCGAAGCTCGACAGGAAGCGCCCCTGCTGCATCACCAGGCGCATCGCGTCCTTGATGTCCGGCGTGCTGCCGACGAAGTTGGCGTTGGTGGTGCGACCGTGGAACACGATCGGCCCGCTGAACAGCGTGAGGGCGCCGATATGGGCAATCCCCGGCACGGTTTGGCGCACCGCGTCCAGGTCGAGGCGGGCAGGCATGGGGATACTGCTGCCGTCCTTGGGCGGGAACTGGGCGATCAGGGTGTCGGTGCCCATGTCCTTGAAGATCATCGCCGCGTCGGTGGCGGCGTTGTGGCCGATATTGATCAGCGCCACCACCGACGAACTGCCGATGACGATGCCCAGCAAGGCCAGGACCGAACGCTTGCCCAGCGTGCGCAGGCTGACGAACGCTTCATGCAGCAGTTGGCTGAGGCTTTGTTCGACCCGCAGGCTCATAGGCTCCCGGCCTCTTGCACCAAACCATTGCGCACCAGGATCTTGCGCTCCAGGCGCTCGGCGATATGCGGGTCGTGGGTGACGATGATCAGCGTGACTTGCTGTTCGCGGTTCAACGCCAGCAGCAGGTCCATGATCTCCTGTGCAGTGGTGCTGTCGAGGTTGCCGGTGGGTTCGTCGGCGAGGATCACCGAAGGCTTGCCCACCAGCGCCCGTGCGATGGCGACCCGTTGGCGCTGGCCGCCGGAGAGGTCGGCGGGGCGATGGTGGGCGCGGTCGGCCAGGCCGACCTGATCCAGCATGAGCAAGGCCTGTTCCACCGACTCATGCCGCGACACGCCGCGATAACTCAAGGGCAGGGCGACGTTGTCCAGGGCGCTGAGGCGCGGCAGCAGGTTGAAACTCTGGAACACGAAGCCGATCTGCTGGTTGCGGATAGCCGCCAACTGGTCCGGTGTGGCGTTGAAAATATCGTGGCCGGCGAAGTGGTACTGGCCGCAATTGGGCAGGTCCAGCAGGCCGAGGATATTCAGCAGGGTACTTTTGCCCGAACCGGAGGCGCCAAGGATGCCGCAGCTGTCGCCACTGGCGATGGACAGGCACACATCATTGAGAATGGCCAGGTGTTGCCCGGCCAGCTGATAGCTTTTGCCGATGCCTTGCAGGGAGATCAAGCCTGGGTGCGCGGGGGTATCTGTCATCATGACTACGCCTGCAGTCTCGACGATGCCGTGCTGCCCCGGAAAAGCATTGTTACAAGTTCGGGAGCTGCCTGGCATGCGTCACGGACTGGTTTTATTTCTTGTTTTTAAAATATTGTTTGAATACTAACCGTGTTCCCGCTGCTTCGCCAGCCATGGATATAGAGCGGTTTCATCCTTTGAAACGATTTCCTCCAGGGGCCTCCAGGCCGCTCAAAATTCATCCGACCAGTCTCAAAGAGCCCGTGGGCGCAGGCTTTTGATCATATGGCGCAGTGTCACTACTTGCTTTCAGGCGGCGGCCCCGGTATAAAAAATCAAATTATTTTTTAAAACAATATTTCCCACGTGGAACTTCTATGGTCGCGAAGAAAGTCAGCGCTCCAAACATTACCAAGACTCGATTGCTGGATGCGACAGAGGCTCTCTTCATCAAGTACGGATATGACGCGGTTTTGTTACGGCAGATTACCGAGCGTGCCCAGGTCAACCTGGCGGCGGTGAACTACCACTTCGGGGACAAGGATTCCCTGATGCAAACCCTGCTCAAGCAGCGCCTGGAGCCGCTCAACGAGCAGCGCCTGGAACTGCTGGCGCGGTGTGAGGCCGAGTCCGACGGCCCGCTGGACTGCGACACCTTGCTCGGCGTGCTGTTTGCCCCGGCCATGGGCCTGGAGCGCAGCGACCCGGCCAGTGCCAATGGGGAAGGGCGTTCGTTCATCCGTTTCCTGGGCCGGGTCTACAGCGATACGTCGCCGTTTATCCAGGAATACCTCAAGGTGCATTACCAGCCGGTGTTCCAGCGTTTCTTCGAAGCCTTCGCCCTGGCCTTGCCGGACCTGCCGCGCAATGAACTGGGGGTGCGCCTGCAATTTGCCCTCAAGGCGATTTCCGGGGTGATGGCCGGCACCGAGCTGCGCCTGCTGATGAACTCCATGAGCCTGGGCCGACCGGCGACGGATGCCGAGGTGATGGCCAAGCTGATCACCCTGGTGTCGGCGGCGATTCGCGTGCCGCAGCAGAGCCCGGAAGCGGAAACTGCATTGGCCAAAGTGCTGGATACCCAGCGGGCCATTCGGGAACAAGCGGCAGCTCCCGCTGCCAAGGCTTCACGCTAGGTCAAATCCGATACAAAAAAAAGCCCGCTGGGGCGGCGGGCTTGATATGCAACGTTTGTAACGGATGAGGCTTCACCCTACGTTCCGGGATGTGAATAAAACGTGAAAAATATGTAAGAGAAAGTGTGAAAGTGTTGACGCTGGTAAATGCGGCAACAGGCCACCTCTCTAGATCTTCCAGCGTCCGGCAGTTTTGGCCAGGCGTTGGCGCATCGCATCCACGTTTGCCGCCAGTTGTACCGTCAACAACCGATAGCCATCCAGCGCGCTGTAGACCGGCGTATCCAGTGCTGGCTCGGTGCCTGTGATAGGGCTGGGCCGCTGCAACCGTTCCGTCACCCCCGACTTCAACGCCCGCGCCATCCCCACCAACTGCACCCGGATCTGCCGATGTTCGGTCCTCAACATCACCTGCATCCGCGCCATCGCCTGTTCATCCCGTGGATCGGGCCGGGTATTGCCAAGAATCTCCAGGGTACTGATGCACATACGCAGATGCCGCTGGATCGCGTCCAGCTCGGTCATGGAAATCCGCACTTCCTTCGACACCGACGGCATCAGCGAACGCAGTTGCACCATCGACGCATTCAAGCGGTTGAGCAGCTTGACGTGCTCATCATCGGTGACCGACTGGCCATTGATGATCCGGCTGTAGATCGCCGCACAATCGCGCAGCGCACTGGCCAGGTTGTAGCGCCACGAATACACGGCGTACAGCGGCAGGGCGAACGAAAACGCCAAGGCCAGCACAATGCCGATCAAGATATCGACGGTGCGCCATAGCCCATCGGAGATCGGGTTGTCCCCGTGGCCGGCGACGATAAACACGGTGATCGCTGACAACAGGGCGATGTAGCCGCCCTTGCCGATGGCGTGATAGGAAAAGAACCCGCACACCGCCGACATCAACAGGTAGGTCAAGAAGGGCAGGCCGAAGTAGGCCTGCTGCACCACCACCACCAAGCCGACGCTGGCGCCGATCAAGGTGCCATAGGCACGCTCCACGGCTTTCTTGCCGATATTGCCGTGGTGCTGCAAACCACCGATCACGATCAGCATGGTCACCGACGCCCACTCACCGTGGGGCAGGTTGATACCGGTGGTCAGCAGGATCGTTGCCAGCAAGCCGATGGATACGCGCACGGCGTGGATCAGCTTGGCATGGCGGTAGCGGCGGTACGGGTCGAGCAGCGGGCGCAGCAGGCGCCGGGCGAAGAAGGGCAGGTTCATCGGTAGTAAAGTGGCCTCGAAATTCAGGGGGTACGCGGTCCAAATGTGGGAGGGGGCAAGCCCCCTCCCACATTTGGGTCTGTAGCGTTTTCAGAAGATGTAGTCGGTAGTCAGGAAGCTTGAATCGCGGTTACGCAATATGTCGCTGACCAGCGCCTTGTTGCTCTCCTGGAACTTGGTCGCCACCAGGGTGCGGATCGAAAACACGCGCAACGCGTCATGTACCGACAGCGTACCCTCGGCCGAGTTCTTGCGCCCGTTGAACGGGAAGGTGTCCGGGCCGCGCTGGCACTGGGCGTTGATGTTGATACGGCCGACCTGATTGGCGAAGGCGTCCACCAGGCGCCCGACTTCCACGGCGTTGGTGCCGAAGAGGCTCAGTTGCTGACCGAAATCGGAGTCGAGCACGTACTCGATCACGGTCTCCAAGTCGCGGTAAGGCACGATCGGCACCACCGGGCCGAACTGCTCTTCATGGTACACGCGCATCTGCGGGTTCACCGGGTACAGCACCGCCGGGTAGAAGAACGAACCGCAATTTTCACCGCCATGCTCATTCACCACCTTGGCGCCATGTTGCGCGGCATCGGCTACCAGGCTGGTGAGGTAATCCACCTTGCCCACTTCGGGCAATGGCGTCAGCGCCACGCTGTCTTCCCACGGCATGCCGGGCTTGAGCGTGGCCAGCTTCTGGTTGAATTTCTCGATAAAACTGTCGACGACATCTTCATGCACGAAGAGGATTTTCAACGCGGTGCAGCGTTGGCCGTTGAACGACAGCGAACCGGTAACGGCTTCGCTGATCGCATTGTCCAGGTCCACCTCGGGCAGCACGATGCCGGGGTTTTTCGCATCCAGGCCCAATGCCGCGCGCAGGCGGTGTGGTTTCGGGTGTAGTTTTTTCAGGTCGCTGGCGGCCTTGTTGGTGCCGATAAACGCAAAGATATCGATCTTGCCGCTGGCCATCAGTGCACTGACGGTTTCACGGCCGCTGCCGTAGATCACGTTGATCACCCCGGCCGGGAAGCTGTCGCGGAACGCCTCCAGCAACGGGCGGATCAGCAGCACGCCGAGCTTGGCCGGCTTGAACACCACGGTGTTGCCCATGATCAGCGCCGGGATCAGCGTGGTGAAGGTTTCGTTCAGCGGGTAATTGTAGGGGCCCATGCACAAGGCCACGCCCAGCGGTACGCGGCGGATCTGGCCGAGGGTGTCCTGTTCCAGCTCGAAGCGGCTGGAACGGCGGTCCAGTTCCTTGAGCGCGTTGATGGTATCGGTGATGTAGTCGCAGGTGCGGTCGAATTCTTTCTGCGAATCCTTGAGGTTCTTGCCGATCTCCCACATCAGCAGCTTGACCACCGCGTCGCGCTGTTCACGCATGCGGCGCAGGAACGCTTCGACATGCTGGATGCGCTCGGCCACGCGCATTGTCGGCCATTCGCCCTGGCCGCGGTCATAGGCACGCACGGCGGCGTCCAGGGCGGTAAGGGCGGTCTCGGCGTCCAGCAGCGGCGTGCTGCCGATATGCACGCGCTCGTCGCCAAACTGCACCGGGCTTTGCACCTTGGCCAAGGGGCCGTTCCATACCTGCAACTGGCCGTCGACCAGGTAATCACGCTGTTCAATGGGCGCTCCGAGCTGGAACTGCTCGGGAACTGCGGCGGCGGAGGCGGGAAACAGCTGGGCGAGCAGGTTGCTGGTGGTCATGGCGCTACCCCTGGAATAGTTGCAAAACATGACTAGAGAGTCACCCAACAACAGGCTCTATGGCAAGGCTTGCGCGCTTTCTTGTACGCAGGGCTGTGCCCGGCGGTTAAACTGCGCGGCTTTTCAGAAGGAGTTCACATGAGTCAGTACCAGCCGGGCATTCTTGCCGCACCGGTGCCGTTGCAGGCACGCCATCTGTTTTTTGCCGTGGAGGCTCTGGCAGCCGTACCCGCTGCGTTGGACGCACTGGTGCAACTGACCGATTCGGCGGCAGTGGTCGGTCTTGGCGAGCCGCTGGTTGCCGCACTGGGCGCACGCGTTGAAGGCTTGCGCAGTTTTCCGGCCATCAGCGGGCCGGGCGCGCATAACCCGTCCACACAGCAGGCGCTGTGGGTGTGGCTGCATGGCGTGGATCGCGGTGAACTGCTGTTGCGCAGCCGTGCATTTGAAAAGGCCCTGGCTCCGGCATTTCGCCTGGTGCAGATGACCGAAGGTTTCCGCTACAAGACCGGCTTCGACCTCACCGACTACGAAGACGGTACCGAAAACCCCCACGACGACGCGGCGGTCGACGCCGCCCTGACCGACAGCGGCGCCAGCTTCGCCGCGATCCAGCAATGGCAGCACGACCTCGATGGCTTCGCTGCGCTGCCGGCTCAGGAGCGCGACCACATCATCGGCCGCCGCCATGGCGACAACGAAGAGCTCGACGACGCCCCCGAGTCCGCCCACACCAAGCGCACCGCCCAGGAAAGCTTCACCCCGGAAGCCTTCGTGGTGCGTCGCTCCATGCCCTGGGCCGAGAATGGAAAGGCGGGGCTGATGTTCCTGGCGTTCGGCCATTCCTTCGATGCGTTCGAAGCGCAACTGCGCCGCATGAGCGGTCTGGAGGACGGGATTGTCGATGGCCTGTATCGCATCAGCACCCCCTTGACCGGTGGCTACTACTGGTGCCCGCCGATCAAGGATGGCCACTTGGACCTGAGCGCCCTGGGCTAAAGCACGCCGCTGGCCACACGTTCACCGCCGCCGCCCGACGGTCTCATCGCCCGCGGGTGCGCCGCCCGCTCGAACCAGGTGGGCGCGACAAAACGATAGCCCATGCCCGATGCCGTGGCGATGTACGGCACATCGGCATCGCCCAGCGTGCGGCGCAGAGTCTTGATCTGTGTGCGCAGGTTGCATTCCTCGACCACCCGTTTCGGCCAGGCAATGTCGAGCAATTCGGTTTTCTGCAGCAATTCGCCGGGCCGCGAGGCAAGGGCGATCAGCAGGGTCAGGGCGCGGTTGCCAAGGTTTACCGGCTGGTCATGCCTGAGCAGTTGGTGGCGCTTGGGCAGCAGTCGGTAAGGGCCGAAGTGAATCTCAACGCAACCGTCGTCTTTGAGGAGAGTGGTGGGTGAATAATTCATGTCGGTCATAGATCACCTGGAAGATTTCTATATAGCCGGCCTGAAAGCGAGTCCTTTGGTTATTAGTGCAGTTGCACTAGCAGGCGCGGAGGAAAGTTGCTCGCCAAGCAATTGGGTTGCTTGGGACGAGTTATCAAACGCGATGATTAAGTCGCTTCTGTTACAAATCAAAATGTCTGGGAAGTTGGGCAAAAGGCTATTAGCGAAAAATGTGAAGTAATCGCGAAAATAAATGCCGGGTGTCGCTAGGTGGCGCGTTTCAAAAGAGGCTTATTGTTCAGCATTATTCAGTGGGTATTAGCGGAGTGCCCGTAAACATTGGTCTTGAGCGTGTTTTTGTTTTTCTCTGAAAGTTCCATGTCACTCAGGCGATGAATTTTTTTCAACGCCAGGTTGAGCCAAACCTTTCACAGCGCGTATCTGAAACGTTTCACAAGCTTTCACAGCGAAGGCGTTTTGATCGTGAGTAGTATGGGCCCCATGCAAACCAACAACGGTTCGAAGGCGCATTGTCTGACGTTTTGGGTCTTCATCGGTTTGCATACTTTCAGCGTGCTGTTGCGCAACTGAATAACTTCCCTATCGATGCAAGGAGATGAACATGGCTGATGTCCCACCAGTAAAAGCAGGCGGCGCCGACGACGCTATCGCGAAGATGGAAGCGACCTTCAACATGGCTATCGAGAAGTCGGCCAAGATCACCGAAATCAGCACCGCGAAAAAAGCCGAGCTGGACGCCACCAAACAGCGTCCGCAGAACTGATTCGCCAAACGGGCGGCGCCGGCGCTGCCCGTTTACCTCTCAATTCCCGTTTTTATCCTGATTCTTGACCCCGTTGCACAGGCTCAAAGGGGCAAACCCGACTATGACAGCCCTGATTTCCCTGGGCCCGGTCGCCGCAACTGGCGTGCCGACCCTGACGGTGACCGGCGGTTTGCATCAGGGCAGTTCCCTGGTGCTCGACCAGCCTGTCTACACCCTCGGCGCCGATCTGGCGGCTGATTTGGTGCTCAGCGATCCCGGCGTTGCCGGCCTGCACCTGCGCCTGCGTTTTGAAGGCGGCCAGGTGGCGGTCGAAGCCTTGGGCGGTGACGTATTGATCGCCGGCAATGTGCGCATTCCCCAAGGCAACGGTCATCGCGCGCGGCTGCCGGTGCAGCTGCGCATCGGCACAGCGGGGGTGAGCCTGGCAATGCCTGGCGGTGCTGAAAAACCAGTGCCCGCGCCACGCACATTGGCCCCCTGGATCGTCGCGACCGCGCTGCTGTTTATCTGTGCTGGAGCGCTGGCGTTTCGCAGTGAAGCACCACCGCAGCCGACAACCGCCGTTGCCGCCGTTGCACCGCTGAAAACACCTACCCGCGAACAGGCCAAGGCCTGGCTGGAGCAGCAGTTGCAAGCCGCCCGACTGGATACCGTGAAGGTCAGCAACAGCAACGGCCAGCTCAGCGCCACGGGCACCTTCGAACAGTCGCAAAAACCGCAGTGGCTGGCGGTGCAGCAAGCCTTCGACCAGCGTTACGGCCAGCAGATCGTGCTCAACCCGCGCGTCGCCGTGCGGGCCGATGCGGCGGCGCCGCGCGTGCGCTTGCAGGCCGTGTGGTTCGGGCCTCATCCGTACGTGATCAACGACAGCGGCAAGCGCTTGTACCCCGGCGCGGCGCTGGCGGACAACTGGGTGCTGGAACGTATCGAAAACAACCAAGTGATCCTCGCCCGTGGCGAGGAGCGCTTCACCTTAACGTTGTGACCACGCTCTTAAGCTAAGGCCCAGGGATGAAAGTCGAACCCCGCCCGTTGATCCCCAGTGACGTACGCAGTGCGCCGGTCGAAGCTGTGCGCCCGGTCAATTCGCGCCAGGCCACCGCCTTCGAAGCGGTGCTCAAGACCCGCAAGACCCAGACCCGTCGCTCCCTGCGCAGCGACCTCGAAGAACTCACCGGCGCCGCTGGCGTCGACTCGCTGTTGTTCGGCAGTGCTCGCTCCCTGGAACTGCTGGAGCATGTGATGGAACACATCCTGCCAAGCCTGGACGCCGAGCCACACATCAAGGCACTGGCCGTCGAGCTGATCGGCGAAGAGATCGAGATGCGCCGCACCCTCGCACAGCAACGCTCGGAGGTACACGCCTGATGGCCCGCGATAACGACGACGCCGTGCAACTGCTCAAGGGCATCGGCGAGCTGTACCGGCGCAATGGCCAGTCCCAGCGCGCCCTGGTGATGCTGCTGATCGCGGTCAACGTCGCCCCCGATGACGGCGTGTTGCTGCGCTCGCTGGTGCTGGCTTTCACCGACAGCGGCGACGCGTCCCGCGCCCTCGGCGCCCTGGACCGTCTGGTGGCGCTGGAAGGCGAGTCCGCCAGCCTGTTGCTGCTGCGCGCCCGCGCCTTGTGGTACGGCGAGCGCAAGGACGACGCGCGCCAGTGCTTCAAACGCTATCTGGCTGCACGCAGGGCCGGCGCATGAGTGTGCTCAACCGCCTGAACAACCTGGCGCGCCTGGCTGCCCAGCGCACCGACGTGATCATCGTCGCATTCATGCTGATGGCGATTGTGATGATGATCATCCCGCTGCCCACCTACCTGGTGGACGCGCTGATCGGTCTCAATATCGCCCTGAGCATCCTGATCCTGATCGTGGCCTTCTACATCGGCCACTCGGTAGAGTTCTCCGCGCTGCCGCCGCTGATCCTGCTCAGTACGCTGTTTCGCCTGTCGCTGTCGATCACCACCACCCGTTTGATCCTGCTGCACGGCGACGCCGGGCATATCGTCAAGGCCTTCGGCGACTTCGTGATCGCCGGGCAAGTGGTGGTGGGCATGGTGGTGTTCCTGATCATCACCGTGGCGCAGTTCGTGGTGATCACCAAGGGGGCCGAGCGCGTGGCGGAAGTGGCCGCGCGCTTCACCCTGGACGCCATGCCCGGCAAGCAGATGAGCATCGACAACGACCTGCGCAATGGTGATATCGACCAGGCCGAAGCCCGTCGTCGCCGCTCTCGATTGGAGCGTGAAAGCCAGATGTTCGGCGCGATGGACGGCGCCATGAAGTTCGTGAAAGGCGATGCCATCGCCGGCCTGGTGATCCTGGCGGTCAACCTGCTGGGCGGCATGCTGATCGGCATGATCGAGCGCGACATGCCGTTCGGCGTGGCGGTGCACACCTACTCGTTGCTCACCGTGGGTGACGGCCTGATTGCACAGATCCCGGCGCTGCTGATTTCGGTGGCGGCGGGCACCGTGGTCACCCGCGTCAACAGCGACGGCGAAGCAGGGGACCTGGGCAGCGAGATCATCAAGCAACTGGGCGCCAGCTACCGCGCTCTGGGGTTGACCGCGTTGATCATGATCGGCGTGAGCCTGCTGCCGGGGTTTCCGACCTGGGTGTTCCTCGGCTTGTCCCTGGTGTTCGGTGGCGCGGCATTCATGATGTATCGCCGGCATCACCGCCAGCCGGAACTTGAAGTGCTGGTCGAGACGCCGGAGCCGGTGGTCGAAGTCCAGGCCGAACGGGATGACAACCTGCTGCCCGATACCCGCGTGCTGCTGACCCTCGGCAGCGGCGTGTCCCAAAGCGCGCCGCGCCAACTGCTGCGCCAACGCGTCGAAGCGCTGTGCCACGACCTGCGCACCGAACTCGGCGTGGATATACCGGTGCCGGGCATCTACATGGAAGCCAAGGCCACGCCTGGCAGTTTCCGCGTGTCCCTGGAAGGCGTGCCGGTAAGCGAAGGCGAGTTGCCGACCAACTGCCTGCTGGTGCAGGACGATCCGGTGCATGTGCAGTTGCTCGACCTCGCCACGGTGCAGGCCGATTCGCCGCTCACGGGCCGCAACGCCCACTGGGTCGAGCGCCAGCACGAAGACACGTTGCGCAACGCCGGCATCGGTTTCCTGCTGCCCGACGAGGTGTTGCGCGGTGTGCTGGAGCGCAGCCTGCGCCGCTATGCCGCCGACTTTCTCGGCATCCAGGAAACCCGCCTGCTGCTGGAGCGCACCGAGGCCACCTACGGCGAACTGGTCAAGGAAGCCCTGCGCCTGGTGCCGTTGCAGCGGGTGGCCGAGACCCTGCGTTTGCTGGTGGGCGAAGGCGTGTCGATCCGCAACCAGCGCGCCTTGCTCGAAGCCATGGTGGAGTGGGGCGCCCGTGAAACCGATGCCGGGCGCCTGGCCGAGCACCTGCGCGCCGCGTTGGCACGGCAGATCAGCCATCAGTACGCCGACCGCAACCGGGTGATCGGTGCGCTGGTGCTGGCGCCGGGCCTGGAAGACCAGTTGCGCGGCTCCCTGCGTCGCCAGGAACCGCAGCGCGAGTTGATCCCCGAGGACGTCAGCCGCGCCTTGCTCGCCCAACTGCGCCAGGCGTGCGAGCACACCCGCGAGGTCAACAGCGCGGTGTTGCTGGTGCACCCGGAACTGCGCCGCAGCCTGCGCCGCCTGGTGGTGCGCGGCGAGCTGGAACTGGCGGTGCTGTCGTTCCGCGAACTGGCCACCGAGTACAACCTGCAAGCGCTGGTGACCATCAGCCTGACCGAGATTTCCAATCGCCGCGGGCCTGCCGCGGCTTCCGTCACTCCCCTGGCGTCTGCCTCATGATGCGTTTTTGTGTGTTGTTGCTGACTGTATTTTCGTGTGTGAGCCAGGCTCAGGAAATCGCCGCCGGTGCCGGAGGTTCTATCGCCCTGGCCTCCGGCGAAGGGCGCATCCTGCATTTTGTCGCCCCCGTGGACACGGTGTTGGTGGCCGAACCGAATGTGGCCGACTTGCAGGTGGTGTCACCGGGCACCCTCTACATCTTCGGCAAGGCGCCGGGCAATACCAGCCTGATCGCCCTCGGCAGTGACGGTCAGCAACTGGCGAGCCTGAGCCTGGCCGTCAGCAGCGCCAGCCAGGCGGTGACGGCGCCGATGCAGGCATTGCATCCCGGCAACGCTGCGCAGATCAGCGGCGCGGGTAACCGTCTGATCGCCAAAGGCACCGTGGGATCGGTAGCGGAAGCCACGGACTTGAACGCGCTGCTCAATCCCCAGGGGCAGGGTTTCCAGAGCGCGATCAACACCACCGAGTACGCAGGGGCCGCCCAAGTGAACTTGCGGGTGCGCTTTGCCGAAGTGTCCCGTTCGGAGTTGCTGCACTACGGCGTGAACTGGAACGCGATGTTCAACAACGGCACGTTCTCGTTCGGCCTGATCACCGGCGGGCCATTGGCCGCAGCTTCGGCGGGTGGCTTGGCCGCAGCGGGCGCAGGCTCAGGCAATGTGAATATCGACGGCATGCTCGACGCCTTGCAGGCCAACGGCGTGCTGCAGATTCTCGCCGAGCCGAACATCACCGCCATGACCGGCCAGACCGCCAGCTTCCTCGCCGGTGGCGAAGTGGCGATCCCGGTGCCGGTCAACCGCGACCTGGTGGGCATCGAATACAAGTCGTTCGGCGTGTCGCTGTTGTTCAACCCGACCCTGCTGCCCAACGGCCGCATCGCCCTGCAGGTGTGCCCGGAAGTCAGCAGCGTGGTCAGTGGCGGCACCGTGGATTTCGGCAACTTTCATGTGCCGTCCTTCAGCGTGCGCCGCGCCGATACGCGGGTGGAAGTCGGCAGTGGGCAGACCTTCGCCATCGCCGGGCTGTTCCAGCGGGAAAGCAGCCAGGACATCGAGAAACTGCCGCTGCTGGGTGACCTGCCGATCCTCGGCAATCTGTTCCGCTCCAAGCGCTTCCAGCGCAATGAAACCGAGTTGGTGATCCTGATTACGCCGTACCTGGTGGAGCCGGTGCGCGGTCGCACCCTCGCCACGCCCCTCGACGCACCACCGGCTACCGCAGCGACCACCGGACCGCGCAGCGGCGGGGCGTTCGGTTTCTACATGAATTGATCAGGGGGCCTGCCATGAATGTTTTACGTGTGTTGCTGCTGTTGCCCCTGGCGCTGATGGGTTGCCAGACCCACCTGGCGCCGACGTACTACTCATCCGAATACCGCGCCGATGGCTTGCCGACCCAATGCCAGCAACCCCCGGCGACGGACACCATTGGGCTGGGCGAGGATTTCAAGCCGACGTTGGCGCTGGGCTGTGCGAACAATTTGAACCTGATGCAGATGGTCGAGCGCAAGCAGGACCTGACCCAAGGCCGCCCTACAGGGCCGGCCATGGCCGCGCCAGTGGGCCGCGCTGCCCAGGTGTACATCGAAGGGTTTGACCGCGAGCAATTGCAGCGGCGCAAGGATCAGCAGGAAGCCAAGGCCGATGCGGCGGGGGGCAAGCAATGACCTGTGTTGCTTGTTGTGGCGAGCGGGCTTGCCCCGCGTTGGGGCGCGAAGCGGCCCCTGTCAAATTCACCGCATTCCAACAGACAGTTCTCAGCGCCTGGTTTTGGGGCTGCTTCGCAGCCCAACGCGGGGCAAGCCCGCTCGCCACAACAGGCCCGCTCACCACAACAACCCTGCTCACCACAGAACGCTCATCCACAACAGATTCAACGCGAATCAACCAACCCCAGCTCTCGTGCCTGGGCCAGCGGATCACTGATCGCCTTGATCCGCTTGGCTTCATCCACCAACCGCGCCCTTTCGGCTGCGGGAATATCGTCCAACGGCAGCGCAGCGACGCGGTCTTCATGTCCTGTCAACACCATCACCAACAACTCATTGCGCTGATGCCGCGCCAAGGCACGGGGCGACTGGGTAACGGGAGCGATGGTGTCCAACGCCTGCTGCGACTGCCCGCCCAGCGCATACGCCAGGGCCAGGTTGCAGCGGTTGTCGAGGTCGTCGGGCTTGAGGCTCAGGCTCCTGGCGAACGCGGTTTGCGCCGCAGCGGCCTGGCCATTGAGGATCTGCGCGACACCCAGGCGGGTGTACGCAACCGGCAAGCCGCTGATCCCGGCGGCCTGGCCCAGGGCGGTGACGGCGCGCTGAGTCTTGCCCACTTGCAATTGCGCGGTGCCCAGGCCGAGCAGGGCTTCGGCATTGCGGGCGTCGAACCCCAGGGCCTGCTGGAAGGCGCGCTCGGCGCCCGCCGCATCCTTGGCGTCGAGCCTGGCCTGGCCGAGCTTGAGCCACAGCTCGATACCCGCGCCGGGTTGCTGCGCCGCCCGCTCGTACAGCGCTGCCGCACTGGCGTAGTCGCCGCGCTGGCTCAGGTCATTGGCCAGTTGCAGGGACTTGTCGGCATCGGTCGCAGGTGGGTGGGCGCAGGCGGTCAGCAGCAGGGTACTGGCGAGCAGAAATCTAGGGGTCATCGTCACAACTCGTCTGGCGAAGGCGGAGGCCATGTAAGCATATTTTTGATGGCTGTCCTATGCCTGTTCAGCGCCAGTTTCGCCCACGCTGCCCAAGAGCCTGACTGGTTCTCCCAACCCTACGCCTACGTGCTGGTGGACCAGGACGTGCGCAGTGCCCTGGAAGAATTCGGGCACAACCTCGATGTGCCGCTGGTGCTCTCCGACAAGGTCCGCGGCAAGGCCCGCAGCACGATTCGCACGGCCACCGCCGGGGAGTTCCTGCAAACCCTGTGCAGCACCAACGGCCTCACCTGGTACTTCGACGGCAACCTCTTGTACCTCAACGCCAGCGATGAAATCAGCACCAGGCTCTTCAAGGCCAGTGCCCTGGACCTCGACCAGTTGCAGGCCTACCTCGGCAACCTCGATGTTTTCGGCCAGCAGTTGTCCATGCGCAACGGCCCCGAGGGCGATGAAGTGTTCGTGTCCGGGCCACCGCCGTACCTGGCGTTGGTGCAGCAGCATGTCGATCACCTGCAACCCAAGGTCACCGCCGCCCCGGTGGCGCGCGAGCGCGGTGTGCGGGTATTCCGTGGCGCCCAAGTCAGTACCGAAACCCCAACCCAGTAAAGGAGCAGCACCATGTCCGTAACGGCCGTAGACAGCAATCTCGCCCCTGGTGGCGCCAGCCCTGAAGCCAGGTTCAACGCGGCGGTGGATAACGCCAAGGCCGCCGATAAGCCCGCCGAGCCCACCGACGCCGAACTCACCGATTCGTTCATCACCCAGGCGGTCACTTACGGCGGCCAGTTCATCATCATGCCGAAGATGCAGGAACTGCTGAACGACGCCATGTCCGATGACGACGAAGAGTAGGAAGCCCCTATGACTATCAGTCTCGCCGCCGGCGCTTCGGCGTTGCCGCCGTCTGCCGGCGCGGGGCCCGCCGGGGCCTCGCAGAACCTGTTCGAGCACATGGCCAACACCGCCAAGGGCATGCCCGAAGGCGCCAGCCCGCACCAGATCGGCTCGGGCCTGATGGAGCGCATGAACAGTTTCATCGACCGTACGCGGGCGTTTTCCGAGCGCGCCGACCTGCTCACCAATAATCCTTCGGCACCGCCGCCGGCCCAGGCAGAAATCCGTACCGCCAGTGCTTCGATCCAGGGTGAACCCGGGAAAAAAGTCGGCGAGCAACAGGTCGACCAGATCGTCCACTCCCTGGGCAAGATGTTCGATTACTCCATCGAAACCCAGATGGTGGTGCGCGGTGCGACGCAGATTTCCGGGTCCGCCAACACGCTGCTCAAGGGGCAATAACATCATGCCAAGCCCAAACCGTGCGCTGCGCCTGTTGCTGATTGGCCTGCTCGCCGGCCTGTTGCAGGCGTGCAACACCGACCTCTACACCAACCTCAGCGAGCGCGACGCCAACGCCATGGTCGCGGTACTGCTGCGCGGTGGCGTCCCGGCCGAGCGCAAGGCCCAAGACAACGGCCAGCTCAAGGTGGTGGTCGATGAGTCACGCTTTGCCGAAGCCATGACCCTGCTCGACAACGCCGGCCTGCCGCAGCAGAGTTTTTCCAACATGGGCGAGGTGTTCAAGGGCAATGGCCTGGTGTCGTCGCCGGTGCAGGAGCGGGCGCAGATGATCTATGCGCTCAGCGAAGAGCTTTCGCATTCGGTATCGCAGATCGACGGCATCGTCGCTGCCCGCGTGCACGTGGTGCTGCCGGACAACGACCTGCTCAAGCGCGTGATCTCGCCGTCATCGGCCTCGGTACTGGTGCGTTACGACCCGGGCACCGACATCAATACGCTGATCCCGCAGATCAAGACCCTGGTCGCCAACGGTATTTCCGGGCTGAGTTACGACGGCGTTTCGGTGACGGCGATCAAGGCCGCCGTCGCCATCAGCCAGAACCCGGCGCAACCGCGCCTGGCGCGCTTCATGGGCCTGTGGCTGCTGGAAGACAACCTGGCCCAGGCGCGGCTGATGTTCGGGGCCTTGTTGCTGATCGCACTCGGTGCGGTGGGTGTGCTCGCCCGTCAGCAGTGGGCACGTCGTCAGTCCCAGGCGTTGTATGTGCTCAAGGAGGGTGAATGAGTTTGTTCGAACGCTGGCAGGGGCTGATTGCCGAACCGCTGCGGTTTGTGCGCGGGCCGAGCCTGGGGGCATGTTTTACCGATGAATTGCCAGACGCCGTGCTGCAGGCGATGCAGGGCCAGCCACGCTTTCGCCAGCGCCTGGAGCAGTTGCTGGTCAGCCATTATCAACTGGCACCCATGGCGCAATTGACCACGCCAATGGCGGCGGACTTGGCGGTGCTGTTGTTATCGCCGGCACAGTTTGCCCGCTTGCCGAGGTTGTGCGGCGCCATCTGGCACGCCCCGACCCTGAGCCGCGAGATCCGTCGCGAGGTGGTTAACGAATTGCGCGAAGGCCTGGGCGCTGAGGTCTTCGTGAGTGCCCTGGCCTTGCGCCAACTCGGTGGTGCGGCGGATCTGCTGCGCGAGCCGGTCGAGTTGGTCGACGCCGTCGACCGCGATGGCCAAGGCTGTGTCGCGGCCTGGCTGCACGCCCAGCACGCCGACTGGCAGGGCTGGCTGCGTTTGCGCTTTGCCTTTCCCCAGGGCCACGGCGCCCGTGTACCGCGCGACCTGGAAATCGTCCAGGCCGCCGCTGCGTGCCTGCTGGCCGAGGAGATCACGCCATGAGTGAACTGCCAAGCCGTCCCACCGCCCGCATCCTGCGCGCCGAAGACGCCGCGTTGTGGAGCGATGGCTTTGCCTTCCTGCAAGCGGCCAAGGCGCAGGCCGAGCAGATCCGCGCCGACAGCGAGCAATGGCTGAGCAGTGCCCGCGCAGAGGGCTTTGAAAGTGCCCGGCAAGCCGGCGCTGAACAGGTGGCGCAACTGCTGCTCGCTACCCAAGCCCAGGTGCAGCATTACTTGAGCAGTCTGGAAACGTCCCTGGTCGACCTGGCCCTGGGTATCGTGCATGAAGTGCTGGGGGAGTTGGACAACGCCGAGCGTGTGGTGCGCAGTACCCGCCAGGCGTTGAGTGCATTTCGCCAGGACCAGGCCCTGACCTTGTGGGTGCCGCCGGCGGACGTGGATGCCCTGCGCCAACGCCTCAAGCTGGAGGGATTGGCGATTGCGGTGGATGCGGATGAACAGCTGAGCGCCGGACAGGCTCGCCTGAACAGCCCGGCCGGCTCCGTGGAGCTGGGCCTCGACGCCCAATTGCAGAACCTGCGTCGCAGCCTGCTGCCCTTTGCCGAAGAGGGCCTGGCATGAACCTGGAACAGCTGCTGCCACGCCTCTGCGAGCGCCTGGCCCAGGCGCGCCCGCGGCCGATGCACGGCACCGTGCTGAGCATTCGCGGTGTATTGCTGCGCGCCAGTGTGGCCGGGGCGAGCATCGGTGAGCTGTGCCAGCTGCGCGACCCCGGCAGCGCCCGCAGCCTGAGCGCCGAGGTGATCGGTTTTGACGGTGACGAGGCCATCCTGTCGCCCATCGGCTCCATGGAAGGCCTGTCCACGCGCACCCAAATCACCGCCACTGGCGAGACCCTGGGCGTGGCCGTCGGGGATGCGCAGCTCGGCCGGGTCATCAGCCCCATGGGCGATTTCCTCGACGGCGACGGCATGCCGCCGACCGTGGCCTTGCAGCACTACCCGCTGCACGCTGAACCCCCGGCAGCGTTTTCGCGACAGTTGATCGTGCGTTCCATGGCCCTGGGCATTCGCTCCATCGATGGTCTGCTGACCCTGGCCCAGGGCCAACGCATGGGCATCTTCGGTGAGCCCGGTGTGGGCAAGTCGTCGCTGCTCGCCAGCATCATCCGCAACAGCGAAGCCGATGTGATCGTGATCGGCCTGATCGGCGAGCGCGGCCGGGAAGTGCGTGAATTGCTCGATGTGCAGCTCGACGCCCAGGCCCGTGCGCGCACGGTGGCGGTGGTTGCCACTTCGGATCGCCCGGCGGCCGAGCGGGTGCGTGCGGCGTTTGTCGCCACCACCCTGGCCGAGTACCACCGCGACCAGGGCCGCAACGTATTGCTGTTGATGGACAGCCTCACGCGTTTCGCCCGGGCCCAGCGCGAGATCGGCTTGGCGGTGGGCGAGCCGCCGACCCGGCGCGGTTATCCGCCGTCGTTCTTTTCGGCCTTGCCGCGTTTGCTGGAACGCGCCGGCCCCGGGCCCACCGGCAGCATTACCGCGCTGTACACCGTGCTGACCGAGGGTGATGCCGCCAGCGATCCGGTGGCCGAAGAGGCCCGTTCGATCCTCGACGGGCATATCGCCTTGAGTGCCGAGTTGGCCCAGCGCAACTACTTTCCGGCGGTCGATGTGTTGCGCAGTCGCAGCCGTTTGATGGAGCAGGTCGCCGGTGAAGAGCACAAGCGGCTGGCGATGCGCATGCGTGAATTGATGGCGCGGTATGGCGAGATCGAAATGCTGATCCGCGTGGGGGAGTACTCCGCCGGCAGCGATCCTTTGGCCGATGAAGCGATCAACCGCCACGCCGCTATCGAAGCCTTCCTGCGCCAGAACGCGGGTGAGCCGAGCAACCTGGAACAGACCCTGGCCCACATGCGCCGGGTACTGGCATGAACAAGGAGCAAATCCAATGAAAACCCAACAACTACGCACCCTGCAAACTCTGCGGGTGTTGCGTGAACAGCGGGCCGCCAGCCAACTGGCCGCGCAGCAGCAACGCTGCGAGCAGACCCACGGTGTGCTGACCGACGCCAAGGAGCAATTGCGCCTGCACCGTGAGGCGATTGCCGAAGAAGCGCGGCAGGTTTATGCGTCCCTGACCGAAGGCCTGTCGGTCGCCAGTTGGCAGGCCGCCCAGGATCGCCTGCGCGGCCTGTCGGATGACCAGCAGCAACTGGAAAACGATGTGGCTCACGTGTCCACCACGCTGCAAAGCCAGGAGCGCGAGCGCGATGTGTTCCGTCAGGAGCGCCTGAGCCGCCAGCGACAGTCCGAGGCCTGGCAAAGCCTGCTTGAGGGGCGTGAAAGCGCCGAGCGCCGGGTGGGCGAGCTGCGTGATGAAGGCGCCGGCACATGATTCCAGCCCTTGCCGATCCGCTGTCGCCGTGGCTGACCCACCACGACCCGGCGTTACTGGCTCTGCACAACCAATTGCACCGCCGCTGCCGTCCCTGGCAGGGCCGTTGCGGCGGGCAGGACTTGCGCGTGAGCTGGGCCGCCGCAGCGCGCCGCCTTGACGCGCCGCGTCATGTGCCGCTGTCGCTTGGCGGTGCCGCGATGCGCCTGAGTTTGCCCGCTGCGGCGCTGGAGCAACTGATGCTGCCGTTGGCGCTGCCGTTCGATGTGCAGCCGTTGCCTGCGCTGCCGCGCGCGTTGTTGCTGGAGCTGGCGTTGCTCGACCTGATCGAAAGCCTGGAGCCGTTGCTCGGTCACCCGCTGCAGGTGCTCGAAGCCGGTGATGAGCAGGGCGTGTTTGCCCTGCGGCTGGCGCTGGAGTTGACCTTCGGCAACCAGCCCGCCATGAGCGCCCAGTTGGACCTGAGCGAAAGCGCCGCCGTACTGGTCACGCAGTTGCTGGCGCAATACGCCGAGGTCGAACCCGACCCCTTGCCAGGCCTGCGCCAGACCCTGGCGGTGGTGGCGGGGCGCCAGTGGCTGTCCCTCGGTGAACTGCGCAGCCTGCGCCCCGGTGATGTGCTGATGCTGGAACAAGGCCCGGGCCTGTTGCTCGACCTCGATGGCCGCCTGCAGGCGCGCTGCCAATACCAGGGCGAAGTCCTGCGCCTGCAGGAAGCCTTGAAAGCCCCCTTTGTGGAACCGGAGAACCCCATGACTGATGTTGATGCCGCCGTTGCGCTGGATGCCCTGCCGTTGAAACTGGTGTGCCAGGTGGGCAGCCTGGAACTGACCCTGGCGCAATTGCGTGAACTGGGCGCCGGCAGCCTGTTGCAGCTCGACACGCCGGGCGTGGACAGCGTCGACCTGATGGTCAACGGCCGCCGCGTCGGCCAGGGCCAACTGGTGAAAATCGGTGACGGCCTGGGTGTGCGCCTGCTGAGTTTTGCCACCCCATGACCGGTTATCAGCCGAACCTGATCGAGATCATCCTGGTCGTTGCGACGATCGGGCTGATCCCGCTGGCGGTGGTGACACTCACCGGGTTCATGAAGATCTCGGTGGTGCTGTTCCTGATCCGTAACGCCCTTGGCGTGCAACAGACGCCGCCGAACCTGGTGCTGTACGGCATCGCGTTGATCCTGTCGGTGTACGTGACCACGCCGTTGATTGGCGACATGTACCGGCAGGTGGAGGGGCGCGACCTCAACATCGAGCATGTGGAGCAACTCAAGGATTTGGGCGATGCATTGCGTCCACCGTTGCAAGCGCACCTGAAGCGGTTTGCCAATGAGTCCGAGCGCGGTTTTTTCGTGCAGGCCACCGAGACCATCTGGTCGCCTGAAGCACGCGCCGATTTGCGTGACGACGACCTGGTGGTGCTGATCCCGGCGTTCGTCAGCTCGGAACTGACCCGCGCCTTCGAGATCGGCTTTCTGCTGTACATCCCGTTCCTGGTGGTGGACTTGCTGGTGTCCAACGTGCTGATGGCCATGGGCATGTCGATGGTCTCGCCGAACCTGATCTCCATTCCGCTGAAGATTTTTTTATTCGTGTCCCTGAGCGGCTGGTCGCGCTTGATGCACGGTTTGATTCTGAGTTACGGCTGAGGCACGACCCATGGGCCAGGACGTATTCCTGTCATTGATGAAACAGGCGCTGATGACGGTGCTGATGCTCTCCGCACCGGCGCTGGGCGTGGCGATTCTTGTGGGCTTGAGCGTGGGCCTGTTCCAGGCGCTGACGCAGATCCAGGACCAGACATTACCGCAGGTAGTGAAGCTGGTCGCGGTGTTGCTGACCATCGTGTTCCTGGGGCCGGTACTCGCCGGGCAGGTGGCGGAACTCGGCGGCCAGGTGCTGGACAACTTTGCG
This sequence comes from Pseudomonas sp. NFPP24, assembly GCF_900112095.1. Classification (NCBI taxonomy): domain Bacteria; kingdom Pseudomonadati; phylum Pseudomonadota; class Gammaproteobacteria; order Pseudomonadales; family Pseudomonadaceae; genus Pseudomonas; species Pseudomonas sp. NFPP24. The sequence goes on along the minus strand of NZ_FOKD01000003.1, from coordinate 168,133 downwards.
ATGTGGACGCGCTGACCGCCCATGGATGCCAGCCTGACCGCGCAGTTCCTCGAAGTCGCCTACCCGGTGATCAGCTCCGCGTCGCTTGCCGCTTGCCGTGCCATGGGCGTGGTGGTGATCACCCCGGCGTTCAACCGCCTGGGCCTCACCGGCATGATTCGCGGCTGTGTGGCCGTGGCGATTTCCATCCCGATGTTCTTCCCGGTGTTCGACGCGCTGACATCGATGCCGGAGCACGGCAGCCTGTTTATCGCCGGGTTGCTGATCAAGGAATTCCTGATCGGTATTTTGATCGGCCTGCTGTTCGGCATTCCATTCTGGGCCGCCGAGGTGGCGGGGGAGTTGATCGACCTGCAACGCGGCTCGACCATGGCGCAACTGGTGGACCCGCTGTCGTCCGGGGAATCCAGCGTGATGGCGACCCTGCTCACGGTGATGCTGATCACGCTGTTCTTCATGTCCGGCGGGTTCATCCTGATGGTCGACGGCTATTACCACAGCTACCAGCTCTGGCCGGTCACCGCGTTCACGCCGGTGTTCGCCAGCTCGGCGCTGCTGGCGGTGTTGTCGATCCTTGACCAGATCATGCGCGTCGGCGTGCTGATGGTCTCGCCGTTGCTGATCGCACTGCTGGTGACCGACCTGATGCTCGCCTACCTGTCGCGCATGGCGCCGAACCTGCATATCTTCGACCTGTCGCTGCCGGTGAAAAACCTGTTTTTCACGATCCTGATGGTGGTCTACATCGGCTTCCTGATCCCGCTGATGCTCGACCAACTGGCGGAGTTTCGCGGCACGGTCGAACTGCTCAAGACCCTGGCCGGCATGGAGTAGCCCATGGCCGATACCAGCGAAGAAAAATCCCAGCCAGCCACGGACAAGAAACTCCAGGACGCACGCAAAAAGGGCCAGGTTGCCAAGAGCCAGGACCTGGTGTCGGGCATGGTCATCCTGTTTTGCACGCTGTGCATTTCCATTCTGGCGCCACGGGCCAAGGCCCAGGTCTCGGCGCTGATCGACCTCACCGCGCTGATCTACGTCGAACCGTTCGCCACGGTGTGGCCACGGGTGCTCGACCATGCCGAGCAACTGGTGATCGGCATCACGTTGCCGGTGATGGCGGTGACCACCGGCGTGGTGATCCTGACCAATATCATCACCATGCGCGGGTTTGTGTTCTCCACGGACCCGATCAAACCCGAGTTCAAACGCATCAACCCGGCGGAGGGCATGAAGAAGATCTTTGCGCTGCGCAACCTGGTGGAGTTCATCAAGGGCCTGATCAAGGTGCAGGTGCTGGCAATCGCGTTCTACGTGGTGGGCAAGCATGCATTGCAGGCGCTGATGGAGTCGTCGCGCTGCGGTGCCGAGTGCATGCAGTCGACATTCTTCCTGGTGCTCAAGCCGCTGGTGTTTACCGTGCTGTGCGCATTCATCCTGGTGGGCGGGGTGGACGTGATGATGCAACGCTGGCTGTTCGGCCGCGACATGAAGATGACCCGCAGCGAGACCAAGCGCGAACGCAAGGACATCGACGGCGACCCGCTGATCAAAAGCGAACGCCGCCGCCAGCGCAACGAGATGCAGGCACTGGCGACCAAGTTGGGTTTGGGCCGTGCGTCCTTGATGATCGGCACCACCGACGGTTGGGTGGTTGGCGTGCGTTATGTGCGCGGGGAAACGCCGGTGCCGGTGATCGTATGCCGGGCTTCGCCGGAGGATGCGTTGTTGATGCTGCAGGAGGCGTATGACCTGGGCATTCCCCATGCGCCGGACAAAACCCTGGCAGCGGACATCGCAAAAAAGGCGGTGGCTGGCGACCCGGTACCTGATGCCGCATTCCAGGCAGTAGCGGACTGGTTGGTGGCAGCCCGTCTGATCTGAAGTAAAGACGGTGTCATCGCCTTTACTTCAGATCAGACGCGCATGGCTCCAGAGGTTGGGGCCGCCGCCACAACGGGTAAGACAGGCGCAACCGGATTGGCTGCGCCTACGACTGTTGGCGCCTTTTCGAGGGCGGTATCGACTGAGGGTCCAGGTGAATCGACAGAGGTCGCCTCTTTCACGGCAGGTTTTTCCGGGGCGCGCAGATGTTCGGGGACCTCGTTTTTCAAGGCTTTCCAGGACGGCTCAAGCGATACCGGCGGTTTTTTGGGGGGCGCGGCGGCTGGTTCCTTGTCGGGTGCTGGTTTAGCCGTCTTGTCACCTGCTATGGCTTTAATCGCTTTACCTGTGCCGTAGGTGGCGCCGGCAGTGGCCACACCGGTGACGGCACCGACAGCGATTGCTTTGCCAGCGCCAATCAAGGCGGGAATGATTGCAGCAAGAAATGGAAACATAGGTAGGGTCCTTCATTAGCCGGGACGGAAGCCGATCATGAGTGTCCAGAGCGCCTCCATCAGTTCCATTTCTTACTGCTGGGTTCAATCAATTCCGACATCGTGGTTGTCGTTGGTCCACTCCGACGGTTTGAGCGAGTACTTATCCTGGTCTGCCTGACAGGGTCATTTCACCGCTGTAAAAGCTTGTGCGATTCATCCCATGTTCAATCACTACCGGTGCTGGAGCCGCGGCAACGAGGCGATGCGCAACTTGGGTTCCTGCAACCGCGCCAGGTCGGTCGCGATCTGCGCCCGCCAAAAATGCGCGCCCGCCAACTGCGCGTCCACCCAGGCCTGGCGCAGCAGCACGGTGGCCTTGTCCACCGAGCCGTAGTGTGCCTGGCGCAGGATCAGTTGCGCCTTGATCCGCAGCATTTGCGGCACGAACCAGCGTTCATGGCGGCCGAGGGCCAATTGCAGGGTGTCTTCGAGCACTTCCAGGGCGAGTTTTTCCAGGCCCAGGCGCGCCAGGCCCAGGGCGTACTCACAGCGCAGCAGGCTATAGAGCTGGCTGTCGCCCTGGCCTTGCAGGTGGTGCAAGGCTTCGCCCAGTTGCGGCACGCCGGTTTCCGGGGCGCCTTCGCGGATCAGCAGGATGTTTTCGAAACACAGGCGAAATTGCCGCCAGATATGCAGGTCCTGGCCGGTGGTGCTGTCTTGCAGCAGGCCAAGGTAATAGCGCACTTTCGGCAGGTTGGATGCCAGCAGTGCCAGGGGTATGGCACCCAGGCACAGGGTGTACCAGAGGGTCGCAGGGTGTTCGAGGGAGATGGCTTCGTCGACGCAACTGCCGATCAGGCGCAGCGCCGGGTCGACATCGCCTTCAAGCAACTGCACCTTGGCCTTGAGGCAGCGGGCGGCGATGCGTTGGTCGAATTGCAGGTCGATGATGTGCGAACGCGGTGCCGACGGCGAGCCCAGGGCTTCATCGATGTTCTGCCGTGCCCCCATCAGGTCACCCATATGGAACAGCGCCACGGCACGCATGCGCTTGCCGAGCAATTGTTGGCTGCCGCTGCTGTTCAGCGCGATGTAGCGCTCGGCCAGTTCCAGGGCTTCAGTGTACTGGTTGCAGCCGCAGCGGTCGGTCCACAGGCCCCACAGGGCACGCAACTTGTGCTCGGCATCGCCGAGGTCGCGGGCGTCTTCGCATACCTGGCGCCAGGCGTCGCGCATCGGGCCGCCGGTGCCGTAGGTGAGCATCAGCACGCTGGCCAGGGCGGTGTGCAACAACATGCGCTGGCGCAAGGGCAGCGGGATGAGGGCGTCGCTGGCCAGGCCTTTGTCGACCCAACTGCGGCACTCGCTGATCAAGGACACCCGCAGCCACAACGGCACGCCGCCCAGGGTCAATTCGATGCCCAGGGACAGGTCGCCGGTGGGCGAGTAGGCCCAGTCGAGGGCTGCCCGGATGGTATTGATCTGCGCAGCGTAGAGGGCCAGCCAGGTGCCCGGCGACAAGCCATCCAGGGTTCGCCCGGCTTCCTGCAGCACGCCGAGCGCATAGCGCGCATGACGCTGGCAAGTGGTACGGGTTTCGCCCTGTTCGTCGAGTTTTTCCAGGGCGTAGGCGCGGGTGGTTTCCAGCAGGCGGTAGTGCTTGGGCACGGTGGATTCGCTGGCGATCAGCAGCGACTTGTCCATCAGGCTTTCGAGCAAGGGCAGGGCGTTGCGCGGGGCCAGGCGGCTGCTGGCGGTCATCGTCTTGACGGCCTCCAGGGTGAAGGAACCAGTGAACACCGCGAGCTGGCGCAGCATGGCCTGTTCGTCGTCGCTGAGCATGGCGTAGGTCCAGTCCAGGGTCGCGCTCAGGGAACGGTGCCGGGCGAGGGCGGTACGCCGGCCAGTCATTTGCAGGCGGAAGCTGCCGTCGAGCAGGCCCACCAGGTCCTGGATGCCAAAGGTGCGCACGCGGGCGGCGGCGATTTCGATCGCCAGCGCGTTGCTGTCGAGTTTGCGGCAGATCGCACTGACGGCCGCGACGTCGGCGTCGGTGAACACAAAACCCGGGTCGAGGGCGCGTACGCGTTCCACAAACAGACGCACGCCGGACCATGCCAGGGCTTGCTGGGCACTGAGGTGGGCGTGTGCGTCGGGCACCTCCAGCGGCGCCAGGTCATGCACCCGTTCGCCGTGTGCACGCAGCGGTTCGCGGCTGGTGGTAAGCACACAGCATTGCGGGGCGCTGCGCAGCAGGATTTCGACCACGTCGGCGGTGGCCGGCAGTACGTGTTCGCAATTGTCGAGCACCAGCAGCAAGCGGCGGTTGGCCAGGCTGGCGACCACACAGTGCAGCGGGTCTGCGCTGACGGTCTGGATACCCAATGCGCTGGCGAGCATGCCGGCCACCCATTGCCCGCCAGTGGCGGGGGCCAGGTCGACGAAGCACGTGCCCAGATTGAGTTCACCGGCCAGACGCTGCGCCACCGCCATGGCCACAGTGGTCTTGCCGATTCCGCCGGGGCCGGTGAGGGTGACGAAGCGCTGGCTCATGACCTGGTCGGCCAGGCTGGCGATCAAGGCGTCGCGGCCGATCACCTCAGCCGTCGGCGTCGGCAGGTTGGGCTCATCCACACGCACATAGGGCGCGGGCAGGTGCTCTTCACTGGCCGCCTGTACGGTGACGGGGGCGACAAAGCGATAGCCGCGGCCCGGCACGGTGACGATATAACTGCAGTTGCCATCGTCACCCAGCGCGCGGCGCAGCGCGACGATCTGTGCGCGCAGGTTGCATTCCTCCACCACCACCTTGGGCCAGGCGAAGGCGATCAGTTCGGCCTTCTCCAGCAATTCTCCCGCACGGGTCACCAGGGCAATCAACAGGTAGAGCGCGCGACTGCCCAGGGTGACCGGCACGCCGTTGCGCAACAACACATGCTGCTTGGCCAGTAATAGATAGGGGCCAAAGCCCAGGGTGCTGTCAGGGGCGGCCGGCGCGGGATGGTCTGCGTCCAGGAAGGACACTGCGTGGTTCTTGCTCGAGCTCATCAAATCGTCCTTTTTATAGTCAGGCTTGTTATTGGCGATCAGGCCATTCGCCCTTTTTGGGGTACAGATGTGCAGCAGCAGTCTTGGAAAAATGATGTCGATCAACCGTGTTAAAGGCTGCCCTCCTTTGGGGCGTGGTGGTTTTTATGGTGACGTCACGGCGCCTGTTTCAGGGGATGAGACTGTCTCAGAGCTGAAACATTTTATTACTAGAAATACTGATAAAGCAGAATGTATGCCAGTTGGCATGTAACAAACATGACAACAACCGCATGAAATTTATGGTGATTTTTGCGGTCGTCGACGACACGGGAGGGCCTTCGTTCGGAAAGGCGAATATTTCTAATTGTGTCGTTCGGGATGCCGAATAAAGCGCCGGGGTTTTGGCACTGTTTTATTGACTGTGTATCGAACTGTATCCCTGCACCATCCTGATACACCTGCATGACGTTCTGTCGCGTTCGCGACACAGAGCGGATACACGCCTGGCTTTAACTCTGCTCACCAGCTGGCGCAGGCGGTCACCGACCCCAAGCGCCCTGGCCACCCTCAGTCAAGCCAGGAGACTCATCTTATGAAGCGTCCTTACGCAGCCCTCGCGGCAACCCTTGCGCTGTCCCTCAGCGCCTTCGCGGCCGTGGCTCACGCCGACGAGCCCAAGCCCCAGGAAAAATGCTTTGGCGTGTCCCTCGCCGGTGCCAACGATTGCGCCGCCGGCAAAGGCACCTCGTGTGCCGGCACCGCCACCACCGACTATCAGGGCAACGCCTGGGTGCTGGTGGACAAAGGCACCTGCACCCAGATCAAGACCCCTAAAGGCTTCGGCAGCCTCACGGAGCAACCGTGATCCAGCGCCTGCTGCCCGAAGCCCTGCTGTTGCTGGTGGCGCGGGTGGCGATCGCGGCGGTGTTCTTTCTGTCGGGACGCACCAAGGTCACCGGTTGGATTGAACTCAAGCCGTCGACCTACACGCTGTTCCGCTCGGAGTACGCCTTGCCGCTGATTCCGCCGGAGTGGGCGGCGCACCTGGCGACCTACGCCGAGCACCTGTTCCCGCTGTTGCTGGTGCTGGGCCTGCTGACCCGTCCGGCCGCCGCCGCGCTACTGGGCATGACCCTGGTGATCGAGGTGTTTGTGTACCCCGATGCCTGGCCGGTGCACCTGACCTGGGCGGGGCTGTTGTTGCCGCTGCTGGCTTATGGCGGTGGGGCCTGGTCGCTGGACCGCCTGATGCTGGGCAAACGTTCTTAACTTTGATGGAGATTTCCCATGCGTATGCTTTCTTCCCTGGCCATTGCCATGGCCTTGACCGTTCCGATGCTGGCCCAGGCCGCGGATGCCCCACAGCCCGGCACCGGTAAAAGCGTGGTGATCGTGCCCGGTTCGTTTGTCGACGGCTCCGGCTGGCGTGTGGTGCACGACATCCTGATTCACAAGGGCTACAAGGTCACGGTGGTGCACCAGGGCCACGAGAATTTGGCCGCCGACGTGGCCGAGGCGCGCGAAGTGCTGGAGCAGCAAGTCGGCCCGGTGGTGCTGGTGGGTCACAGTTCCGGTGGCGGGGTGATCTCGATTGCCGGCGACCGCGACAAGGTCAAGTCGCTGGTCTACGTGTCGGCGCTGCAACCGGAAGTGGGCGAGAACATGGCCCAGTTGATCGGCTCCATGCCGGCGCCCAGCGATGACATCAAGCAGAGCCGCGACGGTCACCTGTTCTTCGACCGTGCCAGGTTCAACGCCGACTTTGCCGCCGACCTGACCACCAACCGCACCGACTTCATGGCCGCCTCCCAGGTGCCCGCGACCACTGCCCTGTTCGGCGGCACCGTGTGGGCCGCGGCCTGGCACAAAAAGCCGACCTACGCGGTGGTCTCCACCGAAGACCGTGCCCTGAGCCCCGACCTGCAGCGCTGGATGTACAAGCGTGCCGGTTCCAAGGTCACCGAAATCAAGGCCAGCCACTCGGTGTACATCTCCCAGCCCGAGGCTGTGGCGAAGGTCATCGAAGACGCTGCGTCCGTTATCAAGTAATTCACCCCAACCCTGGAGAAACACCCATGAACACTGCACTCAAATCCCGCCTGAGCCTCGCTGCCGCTGCCGCCCTTATCGCCATGGCCTCGGCCTCATTCGCCAGCGCCGCCAGCGCCGCCGACCAACAGGAAAAACCCGGGCGCTGCTACGGCGTCAACACCTGTAAAGGCACCAGCCTGTGTGCCACCGCCAAGAACGACTGCAAGGGTCTCAACAGCTGCAAGGGCGAAGGCGTGATCGTCAAGACCCCGTCCGAGTGCCTCAAGGCCGGTGGCACCTTGACCGAACCGAAGTAATCCACCCGGCGGGTCCTGTGTGGGCTCGCCACTTATTCGTTGCGGAGATCCGTCATGTCGACATCCAACCCTCACTTTTCAGGCTACGGCCTGGGGCTGCGCAAGGAGCATTACTGCGACTTCCTGGAGACTTCGGTGCCCGTGGATTTTGTCGAAGTGATCTCCGAAAACTTCATGGTCGCGGGCGGCCAGCCCCGGCACATCCTGCGCCAGGTGCGCGAGCGCTACCCGGTGGCACTGCATGGCGTGTCCATGTCCATCGGCACCGCCGAAGGGCTGGACACCGATTACCTGCGGCGCCTCAAGTCGCTGGTGGATGAAATTGAACCGCTGTTTGTCTCCGACCACCTGAGCTGGTCGCGCAGTGGCGGTTTCAATGCCCATGACTTGTTGCCGGTGCCCTACACCGACGAAGCGCTGGACCGGGTCTGCGCCAATATCCACCAGGCCCAGGACGTGCTGGGCCGTACGATGCTGTTCGAGAACCCATCGAGTTACCTGGCGTTCGAGGGTGCCTGCATGACCGAGTGGGAGTTCATCACGGCCATGGCCCGGCGCACCGGCTGTGAACTGCTGCTGGACGTCAACAATGTGTTTGTCAGTGCGAGCAATCACGGTTTCGACGCCCTGGCGTTTCTCGACGGCATCCCCGCCGAGCGAGTACGCCAGGTGCACCTGGCCGGCCACAGCCAGGGCCGTGACATCTTGATCGACAGCCATGACAGCCCGGTGTGCACTGGCGTCTGGGAACTGTACGCACGGGCCATGCAACGGCTGGGGCCGGTGGCGACCATGATCGAGCGTGATGATGAGATCCCGCCGCTCGCCGAGCTGCTTCAGGAACTGTCGATGGCCCGGACCTTGGGGGCGGCGCTATGAACCTGGCGCAATTTCAGCAGGCTTTTCGCCGCTGGCTGGTGAGCGCGTCGGATGAATCCGCGCAGTTGCTGGGCAGCAATCACGCCGGTTTGGCGGTGTACCAGAACAACTACCGCGCCCAGTTGGTGGGCTGCCTCGAACAGGCGTTCCCCAACCTGCGCCGTTGGCTTGGAGAGCAAGCGTTTCTGGCCGCGAGCATTACCCATATCGACAACCATCCGCCCCATGCCTGGACCCTGGATGCGTACCCCGAGGGGTTCCACGCCACCTTGAAGGATGTGTTTCCACTGAATCCGGATGTGCATGAGCTGGCCTGGATCGAGTCGGCCCTGAATGAGGCCTTTGTCGCCGCTGATGCGCAACCGCTGGCCCTGGAAGCGCTGGCCGAGCTGGACTGGGACACGGCGGTATTGCAGCTCACACCGTCGTTGCGTTGCCACGACTTGACCACCAATGCCGAGGCCATCTGGTCGGCGCTGTGGCAGGAAACGTCCGCGCCGGAAGCGGTGATGCTGGAACAGGCGGGCGGTTTGCTGGTGTGGCGGCGGCAATTCACCTCGCGGCTGCGTCAGGTCGATGCGCTGGAACTTCAGGCGGTGCAGCAGGTACAGGCTGACGGCAGTTTCGCCGGGCTGTGTGAGTGCCTGGTGCAACGCCTGGGGGAGGACGCGGGCGTGATGCAGGCAGGTGAATACCTGGCCGCTTGGCTGGGCAGTGAATTGATCGTGGGGGTGAGAGATGTTTGACCGTCGTGGTTTTTTATTGCTGGCGACGGTGGTGATCACCGCCCCGGCGTTTGCGCTGCAACAGGTGAGCACGGATGAGGGGGAGGTGCGTTATGAGCAGTTCGGGCCGGAGGACGGCCGCGCGATCATCTTGCTGGCGGCGGATGTGCACGTGTTTGCGGCGGTCAGCGGGCCGCTGGCGGCGCAGGGTTTCAGGGTGATCGTGCCGTACCTGCGCGAGGCCGATGACGTGACGCTCGGCCAGGATGTGCTGGAACTGATGAACGCGCTGCATATCCCCGAGGCGGTGCTGGCCGGTGTGGAACAGGGCGCACGCGTGGCGACGCACACGGCTACCCTGAAACCGACACGCTGCGTGGGGCTGGTCACGCTCAACACAGTGCCCCAGGCGGGTTTTGCCGAGGCGGTAGGGGTGATGACGAAGACTGGACACTGGCGAACCTGATCACGCCAGGAACTCCACTTTGCCACTGCGCAGTCGGTAAGTGCCGCCGACAATGCTGAGTTTTCCTTGGGCAAGGGCATCGGCCAGCACGGTCGATTCGCCCTTGAGCCGTGCCACGGTGTCCCGGACATTTTGCGCAATGGCGTTGTCGAGCAGGTTGCCGGGCGCTTTCAGGATTTTGTTCACGGAAGGCTTGATCGCATCCGCCAGACTCTGGATTTTACCGGGGAAGGTCACGTTATCCTTGACGGCCTTGACCCCGGCCGAAATGGCGCCGCAGCTGTCATGCCCCAACACCAGGATCAATGGCGTCCCCAGCATCACGACGGCGTATTCGAGGCTGGCGAGGCCGTTTTCCGTCACGAAGTTGCCGGCTACCCGTACGCAAAACAGTTCCCCCAGGCCGGTATCGAAGATGTATTCGGGGGCAATCCTCGAATCGGCGCAAGCGAGTACTGCCGCGAACGGATGCTGGCCGCTCACCAAGGCCTCGCGCTCCACCATCAGGTCGCGGCGCTTTGTCACGTCGGCGGCGTAGCGGCTGTTACCCTCCATCAACCGCGCCAACGCCTGCTGCGGGTCGATAATGCTGGTTGACGTGTCGGCCGTGTGAGCCGAGGCGATTGGCAACTGACCTGCCAGAAGCACAGCCCCGGCGCTGGTGGCCGCCAGGCGCAGAAAATGCCGGCGTGCATCGCAATGCGCGGTTTCACGATCGTTGTCCATCAGTGAGTTTCTCGTAAGGGCAGAGGAACGTCACCCTCGCAAAAATTGCAGCGGGACAATGTAGGAGGTCTCTTTCAATAGGCGCGAACATGAAAATACGGACAGTTAGCCAATCGGCCACTGAATAAATTCGCGGCTGCCATTAATCTAACCGCCTTAGTCACCTGCGCGGATTGTTCATGTCTTCTGTTGCCGATGGGTTGCCCCTCGATAAACGCCTGCCGGCCGTGATTGCGATCTCCCTGGGGATCGGCATGGCGACCCTGGACACGGCCATCGTCAACACGGCGTTGCCGACCCTGGCCGAGGGGATCGGCACCGATTCCGCTTCGGTGATCTGGGTGGTCAATGCCTACCAGTTGGCGATCATCGCCACGGTGCTGCCGTTTGCTTCGCTCAGCGATGTGCTGGGGCATCGCCGGGTGTACCTCGGCGGGTTGTTGCTGTTTATTGTGTCGTCGCTGTTTTGCGGGTTGGCCGGCTCGCTGCTCACCCTGACTGCCGCGCGAGTGGCGCAGGGGCTTGGGGCGGCGGCGATCATGAGCGTGAACACGGCGTTGCTGCGGCATATCTACCCGTCAAAAATGCTCGGGCGCGGGCTGGGCTATAACTCGTTGGTGGTGGGGTTGGCCTTTACCCTTGGGCCGACGGCTGCGTCGGCGATTCTGTCGGTGGCGACCTGGCATTGGTTGTATCTGATCAACGTGCCGCTGGGGTTACTGGCCTTGGGGTTGGGCGTGCGCTCGTTGCCGACCCTGCCAATGACCGGGCATGCCTTCGACCGTCTTGCCGCCGTACTGTGCGCCGGGCTGTTCGCCCTGCTGGTGCTGGGCCTGGGCACGGCGGTGCACGGTGCCCAGGGTGCGCTGACGCTGGGTGTGATTGCGATGGCACTGGTCTGCGGCGTGCTGCTGTTGCGGCACCAGGCCGGGCACCCGGCACCGATGCTGGCGCTCGACCTGTTCAAGCGCCCGGTGTTTGCCTTGTCTTCCTTGACGGCCGTGTGTGCCTTCAGCGCCCAGGGCCTGGCCTTTGTGTCGCTGCCGTTTTTGTTGCAGGCGGTGCTCGGCCATAGCCAGGTGGAAACCGGTTTCCTGATGACGCCATGGCCGGCGGTGGTGGCGGTGATGGCGCTGGTTGCGGGGCGTCTGGCGGACCGTGTGTCCCTGGGCGTGCTGTGCGGCATCGGCTTGTTGATGCTCAGCGTGGGGATGGCTGCGTTGGCTACCCTGGGCAGTGGCGCCTCGGCATTTGATATCGGCTGGCGCATGGCGCTGTGCGGGGCCGGGTTCGGTTTTTTCCAGTCACCCAACCTCAAGGCGTTGATGACCAGCGCACCGCTGGCGCGCAGTGGCGGGGCGAGCGGCATCGTGGCGATTTCACGCCTGTTGGGCCAGACGCTGGGCGCATCGCTGGTAGCGTTGTGTTTCCACCTGTCTGTGGGCAGCGGCCCGCATTATGCGCTGTGGCTGGGCTGCGGGTTTGCACTGGTGGGCGCCGTGGCCAGTGGTCTGCGTTTGTTGCCCTATGGGAAAAAGGGCTGATTAACGCTACCGTGGCGACCTGAATATTTCGGGATGTTTCAGATTTATGTCCAGCCTGGCCCTCCGCACCGCTGATACCCACTCCCGCCGCGCCGCTTTGACCTTGGCGTTATGCCTGCCCAGTGACGTGTTGCTCTACCTGTTGCTGCCCATGGAATCCCAGGCGTTCGGCATCACCCTGGCCCAGGCCGGGGTGTTGCTGGCCGCCAACCGCCTGGTGCGGATTTTCGGCTACCGGCATGTGCTCAATTTCTACGCACGCAACGGCGACCGCCTGACCTGCATGATCGCCGCCGGCGCCGCGGCGTTGTGTGCGGTGGGCAACTCGATGTTGTCCGGGTTTGCCGCATTGCTCTGCCTGCGCCTGGTGTGGGGCTTGTGCTTTGCAGCGTTGAACCTGTCGACCCAAGTGCTGGCCACGTCGGAACCTGCCGGCGCCGCACGCCGCGCCGGGCGCTCGCGGGCGTTGATCGCCCTGGGGCCGATGCTGGCGCTGCCCCTGGGCGGCTGGCTGACGCTGTGGGCCGGGCCGCGTCCGATCTTTCTGATTCTGGCCGGGTGTTGCCTGGTGGGCTTGTGGATGGCGCGCGGTTTGCCTACGGTCGGGCATGATTTGCACAGCACCCCGGGCCGACGCTTCAAATGGCCGGACAGTGTGGCAGTGTGGTCGTTTATCGAGGGCGTGGCGCTGGACGGGTTGTTTATCTTCGGCCTGTCGATCCAGGCGCAGAAGCTGCTGGGCGGGGATGCGGTGCTGATCGCCGGCGGCCTGATGGCGTTGCGTTATGTCTCGGAAATGCTCCTGAGCCCTTTGGGCGGTCGAGCGGCCCAGCGGTTTGGCGCCACCTCGATGCTGTTGCTGTTTTCGTTCCTGAGTGCCCTGGCCCTGACGGCGTTCGGCAGTTACTGGGTGATTGTCGGCGCGGCGGCGGTACTGGTGTTGCGCGCACTGCAACTGCCGCTGGTGACTACCCTGGTGGCGGAGCGCAATCCCGGGTCGATGCGGGTGTCGGCCCTGGCCTCGAATGCCGTGTGGCGCGATATCGGCGCCGGCCTCGGCCCCTTGCTCGCCGGCCTGCTGCTGCCGATCGCCTCGGCGCCGTGGGTGTTTGGCCTGGCCGGTGCAGCCATCGCCGTCAGCGCGGTGTTCTGCTGGCGGGCAAAAAATCCCAACTGATGATGTGAGGTTGTACGTGTCCTCTCAAGAAAGCTTCGTAGACGTGCTGGACAAGGCCTATCGACACTGGACCGGCCAGGGACTGCCGGCCCCGGCACACCTGGACGCACAACAGCGCCTGGCCTGGCTGCACCGCGACGCACCTTACAGCCTGCTGGCCCATGACGGCGGCGCAGATCCGCGATTTACGTATGTGAATGAATGCGCCCTGCAGTGCTTCAAATACCCGCGCGAGAGCTTTATCGGCATGCCCTCACGCTTCAGCGCTTCGGCCCTCGACCGCGATGCGCGCCAGCTGCTGCTGGAGCAAGTCACCGCCAACGGCATCGCCGAGGGCTACAGCGGTTGGCGGGTGGATGCGCACAACCAGCCGTTCATGATTCATGCCGGGGTGGTATGGACCTTGCTCGATGACGCCGGCCAGCCGTGCGGCCAGGCGGCGCTGTTCTGGCCCGACGAGCAGCGCATCGGCGAGTTGGCTTAAGCGGTTTTCAAGGTTGCCAGCCAGGCGGGGTCGAGACGGGTTTGTTCGGTGTCGATCCCCAGCGCCTGCATCCTGGCCTTGTGCGCCTCGACCTCAGCCACCAACTGCACCTGGGCGCTGGAGTTGGCCTCAAGCTCATGCATCTGCGTCAAGCCCAAGTGGTAGAAGCGCAGTACCTTGATCGCCGCCGGGTCATTGGCCTGCACCCGCTCGATGACCTTGTGCATCACATTGGTCACGCTCATCAGGCTGCGCTTGAGCTGCCAGCCATACACCGCCGGCGCGAGCCACCCCTGGGTCCAGAACGGGCCACGGATCAGGGCCATGGTGATCAGCACCCCGGCGAACACACCGCCGACATTGAAGCGGAAATTGTCACCGCCGGGCTCACCAAACAGCATCACCGCCAGGCTCGACAGCAGCATCGCCAGGGCGACGAACAACACGGCCACGATCAGCGTGCTGCGCCGGGTCTGTTGACGGAAGGTGACAGGGTCGCAGGGTTTGAGCTCGAACATCCGGGGCATTTCTCCAGAAGGGGCCGGCATCATCTCACGCTTGGGCAAACAAGTTGAACGATGCTGCACGGCGGTTTCTCTAAATTGATGTAGACCCTTTGAGGTGAGCCATCATGCCCGAATACAAGCAACCACCGCCCGGTACCCCGAACCCTGACCGCACACCCGGAGAGGAAGAGCGCGACAACGATGCGTTGCGCCCCAACGAGCCGGCGGAGCGTCAGGAAGACGACGTGGAGCGCGTCGAGGAAGACCTTGAACGCCTCCATGACAAGGCTCGCCCACTTTAAATGAGGAGAACGCCGTGAGTGACACATCGAAAGGCCCGGCTTCGGGCGAGCATTCCAGTGTTCAGGATGAACTGGGGTTTGATCCGGATTCACCGGATGTATCGGATCCGCAGGTAGACCCGATTGGCCCGGCTATCGCGCCGTTGGATAAGAAAAATACCGACAAGGACGAGCGCAAACCACCTTACGATCCGCTGGGAGATTTGAAGACTTGATCCGGCCACGGTCCTTGCGGCTCATTCTTGCCGACACGCATCGTGCGTGGCGAGGTCGCGATACTGTCCTTTGAAGTACAGCAATGGCCGCGAAGCAGTCGCTTCAGGCGGGTTCATGGCTTTCACTTCGCCGATCACGATCAGGTGATCCCCCGCGACGTGTTCGGCGTGAATTTCGCAATCCAGCCAGTGCAGGCTGCCGGCAATGAGCGGATTGCCCAGTGGTGATGCCTGCCACTCTACGCCGTGCCACTTGTCTGTGCCTCGCCGAGCGAACTGGTTGGAAATCCTGACCTGCTCGCCGGACAGGATATTGACGGCAAACCGGCCGGCCTGGCGCATCCTCGGATAGCTGGCTGAATTGGACATGACGCTGAATGACACCAGTGGCGGGCTCATCGACACGCTGTAGAACGACTGGCAAGTGAAGCCGATCGGCTCGCCGTCAACGTGGGAGGTAATCACTGTAATACCGGACGCGTAGTGCCCGAGGGCTTCTCGAAAGCGCGAGGGCTCGATGGGAGGTGACATGGGCGGTCCTGAATGGGGTGACGTGCGAATGCGCCAGGCAAGGCCTGACATCGTCAGGCCTTGCGTATTCTCAGTACGGGTTCGAGAGTTCGTTTCGGACAATCGCTGCGCCGGCACTCAACGCATTCAGCTTGCCCCTGGCGATGTGACGAGGCAGCGGCGCCATGCCACAGTTCGTGCAAGGGTAGAGCTTGTCGGCATCGACAAACTGCAGTGCTTTTCTCAAGGTGTTGGCGACTTCCTCGGGTGTTTCAATGGTGTGGCTGGCCACGTCGATGGCGCCGACCATCACTTTTTTGCCGCGGATAAGTTCAATCAGCTCCATGGGCACATGGGAGTTGTGACACTCCAGCGAGACGATATCGATACTGGATCGCTGCAGCTTGGGGAAGGCTTCTTCATATTGACGCCACTCTGATCCCAGCGTCATTTTCCAGTCAGTATTGGCTTTGATGCCGTAGCCGTAGCAAATATGCACGGCGGTTTCGCATTTGAGACCTTCAATGGCCCTTTCCAGGGTGGCCACGCCCCAGTCGTTCACCTCATCAAAGAACACGTTGAAGGCGGGCTCGTCGAATTGGATGATATCCACCCCGGCGGCTTCTAATTCAAGGGCTTCCTGGTTGAGGATTTTGGCGAATTCCCAGGCGAGCTTTTCACGACTCTTGTAATGGTTGTCATACAGCGTGTCGATCATCGTCATGGGGCCAGGCAGCGCCCACTTGATGGGTTGACTGGTTTGCTGGCGCAAGAACTTGGCGTCTTCGACAAACACGGGTTTCTGGCGGGAAACAGCCCCTACGACCGTTGGCACGCTTGCGTCATAACGATCACGGATTCGCACGGTCTCGCGTTTCTCGAAATCAACACCGCTGAGGTGTTCAATAAACGTCGTCACAAAGTGTTGGCGCGTCTGTTCACCATCACTGACGATATCAATGCCCGCGTGCTGTTGTTCCTGCAGGGACAGGCGCAAGGCGTCGTGTTTGCCCTCGGTCAATGCCTCATCCTGCAGTTTCCAGGGTGACCACAGTGTTTCAGGTTGAGCCAGCCAGGAAGGTTTAGGCAAACTGCCGGCGGTAGAAGTAGGTAACAACTTTTTCATCAGGGATGACCTTGTAGTATTAATGCGTCAAAGCGCGCAGTGGGCGGACCACTGTTGAAGAACAGCCTGGTAGGGTTTGATAAAGTGCTCTTCAACAAATTTTCCCTGTTCAATCGCCAGGCGGCTGCGTTCTTCTCGATCGTAGACAATCAACGTCAGTGAATAATCCTGGTGCTTCAAGCTGGGTCGGTAGAGTTTGCCGGCGGCAGAATTGGCATTGTAAATCTCGGGCCGGTAAATCTTCTGGAAAGTGTCCATGGTGCTGATGGTGCTGATGAGTTCAAGATTGCTGTAATCCGCCAGCAAATCACCGGAAAAATAAAAGGCCAGCGGCGCAACACTGTTTGAAGGCATGAAGTAGCGAACCTTCAATCCCATTTTATTGAAGTACTCATCGGTCAAGGAGTAGGCGTCCTGTTGGTATTCAAAGCCCAATACAGGATGCTGGTTTTCTGTCCGATGATAGGTCCTGGTGTTCGAAACGCTCAGGCAGATCACCGGCGGCTTCTTGAAGTTTTCTTTGTACGTGTCTGAGTTGACGAAGTGCTTGAACAGTTTTCCATGCAAGTCGCCAAAGTTCTCGGGTGTGCTGAACTCGGTCTGATTCTTGTTGTGTGCTGACAAGGCAACGCTGAAATCGTAGTCGCGAACGTAGGAGGAAAAGTTGTTGCCGACAATACCCTCAATGCGTTCATGGGTGTGTTGATCGACAATCGTCGTTTTCAATATTTCAATCAGCGGGATGGCGTTGCCACGCTGTTCAGGGGCAATGTCCATTTCAACCGAGACGATATCAAGTTCCACTCTGTAGCGATCACCCTTGGGGTTATCCCACTGCGCCAACGCATTGAAACGATTGTTGATCATCCTCAATGTATTGCGCAGATTCTCCTGGCGACTTTTGCCCCTGGCCAAGTTGGCAAAGTTGGTGGTGATGCGCGTGTTTTTCGAGGGCTGATAATGTTCGTCGAAACGCAGGGTTTTGAGGGTAAAGGCAAACTCGCTGTTCATTGTGGCCTGACATCCTGATTTCCGGAATACACCTGATGGGTTGTTCAGGTGCCAGATTGATTTCTAGAATCAATAATTAGGATGTAGTTTAGGCAGCGCATGGGTCGAGTGAAATTGAATTGATTTCACTGAAGCGTTAGCCCTGTTCATGATGGGCAAATGGTCAACTGCAGAGGGTGTTAAAAGCCCCACCTTGTACGATGGGGCTGTGCACTTACTTGGGTGCGATCCACGTGACATCCGTAATCCCAAACTTCTCCGCCCAGGGCCGGGTGGTTTTCTTGACTTGCTCATGCCCCACGCGCCCCACGCGACTGACATGGGCAATATCGGCATCCACCGCCGCCCAGTGCCAGGCCTCGGCGTTGTTCATCACTTCAGCACGCACCACAAAGGTTTTCGGTTGACCGTGCAGCTGATAATTGATCGTGTAGATTTTTGCGGTACTCATGTTGCCTCCCTGTGTTGTTATAGATGGATAGGGCAGCGTTCAAAAAGGTTCATTCAAAATGACAATCTGCAGGTTGGCGCGGCATAGTGATGCCTTCTTCCTGTGCCCAAGGATCGCGCCATGCCTCTGCTGACCCATAGCCGTCTCTACCTGCAACGCCTGGGTTATGACACGCCGCCGGCGCCCACCCTGCAAACCTTGCAGGCCCTGCAACTGCGCCACGTGTACAGCTTTGCCTTCGAGAACCTATCGAGCCTGATACGCCTGCCGGTGCCGATCGACCTGCCCAGTGTCGAACAAAAAGTGCTGTTGGACGGGCGGGGCGGCTATTGCTATGAGCTGAACCAGATGTTCCTGGCCTTGCTGCAGGAACTCGGCTTCGAGGCGCGTGGCATCACCGGCCGGGTGGTGATGGGCGGGGCGCCGGATGCACGCACGGCGCGTACTCATCGTTTGAGCCTGGTGACCCTGGACGGCGTGCGCTACATCACCGATGTCGGCTTTGGCGGCATGGTGCCCAGCAGCCCGTTGCAACTGGACACCGAAGTGGTGCAGGCCACGGCCCATGAACCGTATCGCCTGACTTTCGACGGGCAGGGCAGTTACACCTTGTGGGCACAAGTGGCCGAGGAGTGGCGTGGCCTGTATGTGTTCGACCTGCAAGTACAGGCGGATATCGATTACGAAATCGGCAACTGGTACGTTTCCACCCACCCGGATTCGGTATTCGTGGGCCAACTGAAAGTCGCACGCCTGGCACCGGGCAAGCGCCATACCCTGAACAACACCCACTATGCGATCCACTCACTGGACCGGCCGAGCGAAAAACGCACGCTTGGCAGTGCCGATGAGGTGGTGCAGGTGCTGACTGAAACCTTCAGGATTCGCGTGCCGGACACGGCAACGCTTCGGCAAACCCTGGATGGCCTGGTCCTGGCTGCCTCCCGGGAATAGTGAGATAGAGCCTCGCTGAACCGTTTTATCTCCAAATCCACGCAAATTAATTCGAACCTTTGGCGCATGCCGGGGTTCGAACCGTTTCCTGAATAATTTGCTCACCAGACAAGGAGATGTAAAACGATGTCCAAGCTATTCGGAAAACTCTTCAAGGGTTCCTCGCTGCTGGCGCTGGTCGCTGCGCCTGCCGTGGTGTTCGCCGCACCGTCCACCGACCCGATCTCCACCTTCGGGATCCTGGGCAGCTACAACGACTTCAAATTCGAAGGCGGCAGCCAGAGCGACAAGAGCCACATGCCTGAGGCGGGCCTGTTCTACAACTTCGGCAACAAGCTCACCGCCGAATCCGGCTTTATCTACCAGGCCAGTATCGAAGCCAAATACGGCGAAAAGAGCGATAACAAACTCAAGGAAGGCCAGGCAGACCTGGATCTCGGCTGGCGCGCCGCGCTGGATGCGCGCAACTTTGTCGACGTGATCGTTGGCGGTGGCTACAGCTGGACCCGCTACGAGCCAGAGATCAACGACCTCGACGTGAAGCTCACCAACAAATCGCCGTTCGCCAAGGCGGCCCTGGGCTATAACCACCAGTTCGATGACATGACCCTGCGTCTCGAAGCCGGCGCCCGTCGCACCATCGACGGTCGTACCAAGCTCAAGGTGGAAGATTTCGGCAGCGACACCGTGGACCTCAAGGACCGCACCAACCCCTACGCCGAAGTCAGCCTGTTGATGAATCAGAAGGGTGACCTGCCGGTGGTCGCGGGCTTGTACTACACCCGCACCGAGTACAAACTCGACGGTAACTCTGAAGTAGCTGACAACACCAAACTCAAGCGAGATGAGTACGGGTTCAAGGTCGGTATCGCGTTCTAAGTGCATCGCCCGGACGTGGGCGGCCAACGCCCACGTTCAACTGTCCCCGCCAGCCCCCCTTTGTGTCCGCCAAAACCCTCAACGCAGTCGCGTCGCTGCCTTAGTGTGGAACCTGCTTTCCATATCCTGAGAAGAGAGGGTGGCCATGCCCCGCATCGCCTACCAGACCCTGGCCTGGGCGATTTTCACCTCGGCGCGTTGGGCGTGGCCACTCGCATCCGCTCGCAGAACCGCACCCCGTATCACCTGCGCGAACGCTAGTGGACCGCCAGGACTGGGGGTGGCTGCGTATAACATGCTCGGCGGCCCATAGTGCTGAATGAAAAAGCTCCGAACCTGTCGGGGCTTTGTTGATCAACCCAATGCAGCGAGTTGCGCTACGGTTTCCGGGAAACGTGCCACCAGGCGAATCAGGGTGGCGGCCTGGGCATTTGGCTTGGCCCGACCTTGTTCCCAGTTTTCCAGGGTGCGGGTGTTGGTGCGCAGGTACATGGCGAACACCGACCGGGAGAGGTTGAGTTGTTGACGCACGGCCACCACCTCCTCGGCGGTAAGCGGCTCCAGTTGATTGAGATGAACCTTATGGGTTCGCAGGGTGACTTTGCCCTGGCGTTCGTTTGCCAGGGCGTCGAAGCCTTCGACCAGTTCGGAAAAGATTTCACGTTTCATGATGTGTTCTCGCTTTGATTTCCCTGTCCAGCATGTGTTTTAGGGCTTTTTTGTGCTGTGGTGTCAGGTCATCCTGTTCGTGCTTGCCGTACAGGGTGAACAGCCAGAATTGCGTGCCGCCCGACCACCAGTAGTAAATGACCCGCAGGCCACCGCGCTTGCCTTTGTTGCGTCGCTCGTCGATGAAGCGAACCTTGCGCAGTCCGCCTGTTCCCTCGATCACATCTCCTGCTTCCGGGTTCTTCATCAACTCTTGTTGAAAACCCTGGAAAAGCTCGTCACTCAGATAGTCCTTGCGATGCCGCTCGAAGGGCGGCAGTTCGATAAATAGAGCATCCATGTTCTGTACGTAGCCTGCGTAGAGTTTGGTGGCCCACCTGCTTATGGTCAAGTGACCTGGCTGTGGGAACTTTCCTAAAACTCAAACACCATACGGCGGGCTTCGGCGTGCATATGCCAGATGAGTAGGCGAGTGGAAGAGGAAATTTCCGTGAGTTGAAGAGGGTGTTTGAACCCATTGCCCAGAATGCAAAACGGCGCCCGAAGGCGCCGTTTTGTTGACTGCATCCCGCTAAGCGATCAAACGCCCAACACCGCGTGCTGCACCAGGGTGAGCAGCGGTTGTGGGTACACACCCAGGAAGAACGCGAGCAGGGCAATGGCCAGCAGCATTACACCGCCTGCCTTCTGTTCCCAGTGCAGTTCGGCATCCACACGGCGCAGGTTCGGCTCGATCAGGTACAGGGTGACCATCACGCGCAGGTAGTAGAACACGCCGATGGCGCTGCCCAGTACCAGGGAGGCAACCAACCACCACTCGTGCGCTTCGACGCCGGTGGCGACGATGTAGAACTTGCCGATGAAGCCCGCCGTGAGCGGAATACCGGCCAGGGACAGCATCATCACGGTCAGTACGGCGGTCAGGTACGGACGGCGCCAGAACAGGCCGCGGTACTCGTACAGGGCGTCGGCGTCACGGCCTTTGAACGGCGAGGACATCAGGGTGATCACGCCGAACGCGCCGAGGCTGGTGATCACGTAGGTGACCAGGTACACACCCATGGCTTCCACGGCCAGGCCTTTGCTCGCCACCAGGGCGATCAGCAGGTAGCCGAAGTGAGCGATGGACGAGTAACCCAGCAGACGCTTGAGGTTGTTCTGGGTCAGGGCCAGCAGGTTACCGAACAGGATCGACGCGATGGCGATCACGGTCAGCACGTTGCTCAGCACGCCAGTGTTGGCAGCAGGCGAGATCTGGAACAGACGCACCATCACCGCAAACACCGCAACCTTCGACGCGGTCGCCAGGAACGCGGCCACCGGCGCCGGGGCGCCTTCGTACACGTCCGGGGTCCACAGGTGGAACGGCACCAGCGACAGCTTGAACGCCAGGCCGATCAGCATCATGGCCAGGCCCAGTTGGGCAATCGGCGCAGGCAGGCTGGTGGTGGCCAGGGCGTGGCCGATACCGGTGAAGCTCAGGCTGCCGGCTTCGGCGTAGAGCAGGGCCATGCCGAACAACAGGAACGCGGAACCGGCGGCGGACAGCACCATGTACTTGATGCCGGCTTCCAGCGAGCGCTTGTTGAAGAACGCGTAGGCCACCAGGCCGTAGGTCGGGATCGACAGCAGTTCCAGGCCGATGAACAGGCCGGCCAGGTGCTGTGCGCTGACCAGCACGATGCCACCGGCCGCGGCCAGCAGGATCAGCAGGTACAGCTCTTCCTTGTTGCCTGGGTAACCGGTGCCGCCTTCGCCCATGTAGGCGTGGGCGAGGGTGACGCAGGCCAGGGTCGCGACCAGGATCAGCGCGATATACAGCAGGGCGAAGTCATCCACCATCATCAAAGGCGTGACCGCCAATGGCGCGACCTTGAGGGCCGGGATGATCGACAGCAGGGCCAGGTTCAGACCGGCACAGGACAGCAGGAACGTTTGCGAGTGATTGCGGCGCCAGGCGATTGCCAGCATCACCACCACGATGGTGAGGCTGGTGATCAGCAGCGGCGCAAGCGCGATAAAGTGTTGGATCGTGAATTCCATAGCGCTCTTACCGGGCCGAAGCGAGTTGAGAGAAGGCGGTGCCGAACCACTGCTGCACGCCATGCATCGTTGCGGCAGAAGTGTCCAGGAACGGTTGCGGGTACACGCCGATATAGATCAGCAGTACCGCAAGGCCGAGCACCATGATCAGTTCGCGAGCATCCATCCCTTGCAGGACGGTGTCGGACTTGGCCGGGCCGAAGTAGGCGCGGTGGATCATGATCAGCGAGTAGACCGAACCGAATACCAGGCCGGAGGTAGCAATCGCACTGATCCACGGCGTTTGCACGAAGGCA
This sequence comes from Pseudomonas sp. NFPP24, assembly GCF_900112095.1. NCBI lineage: Bacteria > Pseudomonadati > Pseudomonadota > Gammaproteobacteria > Pseudomonadales > Pseudomonadaceae > Pseudomonas > Pseudomonas sp. NFPP24. The sequence continues at coordinate 145,471 of NZ_FOKD01000003.1, read as the reverse complement.
CCCATCAGGATCAGGAACTCGCCGATGAAGTTACCGGTGCCCGGCAAGCCCAGGGACGCGGCGGCGAAGAACAGGCTGATCGCCGGCAGGTAGGCGATGCGCGACCACACGCCACCCATTTCACGCATGTCACGGGTGTGCAGGCGCTCGTACAGCTGGCCACTCAGGATAAACAGGGCTGCGGCCGAGACACCGTGGGCCAGCATCTGGATCACCGCGCCCTGCAGCGCCAGTTGGCTGCCGGAGTAGATGCCGATCAGTACGAAGCCCATGTGGGAAACGGACGAGAAGGCAATCAGACGCTTGATGTCGGTTTGCGCGAACGCCAGGAACGCACCGTAGAAGATCCCGATCAGACCCAGGGTCATGGCGATCGGCGCGAACTCGGCCGAGGCATTCGGGAACAGCGGCAGGGCGAAACGCAGCAGGCCGTAGGCCGCAGTCTTCAGCAGGATACCGGCCAGGTCCACGGAACCGGCAGTCGGCGCCTGGGCGTGCGCATCGGGCAGCCAGGAGTGGAACGGCACCACCGGCAGCTTCACCGCGAAGGCGATGAAGAAGCCCAGCATCAGGATGTACTCGGTGGTCAGGGACATCTTGGTCTTCAACAGGTCGGCGTAGTTGAAGGTAATCACGCCGGTGGTATTGAAGTTGACCAGTACCAGGCCCAGGATCGCCACCAACATGATCAGGCCGGAAGCCTGGGTGAAGATGAAGAACTTGGTCGCCGCGTAGATCCGGGTTTTCTTGCCGTCCGAAGAACTGTGACCCCAGAGCGCGATGAGGAAGTACATCGGCACCAGCATCATTTCCCAGAAGAAGAAGAACATGAACAGGTCGAGGGCGAGGAACACGCCGACGACACCACCCAGGATCCACATCAGGTTCAGGTGGAAGAAACCCACGTGACGCTGGATCTCTTTCCAGGAGCAGAGTACCGAGAGGATACCCAGCAGGCCGGTCAGCAGGATCATCAACAGCGACAGGCCGTCCAGGGCCAGGTGCACGTTGATGCCGAAGCGCTGGATCCACACGTGCTTGAATTCAAGCGCGAAGGTCGGATCGACACCCGGTGCCGGAGCAAATGAATAGTCGCCATGGGCCCACAGCCAGAGGCCGAGCGCGAGTTCCAGGGACATGGTCAGCAACGCAATCCAGCGGGGGAGGGTGGCGCCGAAGCGTTCACCCATCCAGCAGAGCAGGCCGCCGATGAAGGGGATCAGGATTAGCCAGGGCAGAATCATGACAGGCTCGTTTCCTTTCGCAAGTTCGCAAAGATCGCAATGTTCATAGTCATATCGCTACCACGACGATGGCGCCGATTACCAGCACGGCACCGGCCGCCATGGAGGCTGCATACCAGCGCAGTTGGCCAGTCTCGCTGCGGCTCAGGGCGGTGTGACCGGCCTTGGCGGCACGCGGGATCAGACCGATGGTCTGGTCGAGCGGGTCCTTGCGCAGAATGTGGCTGATGGCGAGGTAAGGCTTGACGAACAGTTTGTCGTAGATCCAGTCGAAGCCCCAGGCGGCGAACCACCAGGCCGACAGGAAGCGGCCGATGCCACTGTTGGCGACGGCCGTCACGAAGCGACGCTTGCCGAGGAACAGCAGGGCCGCCAGCAGGATACCGGCAATGGCGATGGCGCCCGAGGCGATTTCCAGGCTGTGCTGGGCTTCGCCGCCGGCATGGCCGACGCTTTGCGGCAGTACACCGTGCAGAGGCGGGGTGATCATGGCGCCGACGAAGGTCGACAGGATGATCAGTACCGACAATGGCAACCAGTGCGAGATGCCGTGGCCTGCGTGAGCTTCGGTCTTGGCTTCACCGTGGAAGGTGATGAAGATCAGGCGGAAGGTGTACAGCGAGGTCATGAACGCACCCACCAGGCCTGCGTACAGCAGGTTCTGGTTGCCGCTGGCGAAGGCTTCCCAGAGGATTTCATCCTTTGAGTAGAAACCGGCGGTCACCAGCGGCAGGGCGGCCAGGGCGGCACCACCGACGATGAAGCTGGCATAGGCCAGTGGCAGTTTCTTCCACAGGCCGCCCATCTTGAAGATGTTCTGCTCGTGGTGGCAGGCCACGATCACCGCACCGGAAGCGAGGAACAGCAAGGCCTTGAAGAAGGCGTGGGTCATCAGGTGGAAGATCGCCGCGTCCCAGGCGCCAACGCCCAGGGCCAGGAACATGTAGCCGATCTGGCTCATGGTCGAGTAGGCAAGGATGCGCTTGATGTCGGTCTGTACCAGGGCAGCGAAGCCAGCCAGGACCAGGGTCACGCCACCAACGATGCCGACCAGATGCAGGATGTCCGGCGCCAGGGTGAACAGGCCGTGGGTACGGGCGATCAGGTAGACGCCGGCGGTTACCATGGTGGCGGCGTGGATCAGTGCGGAAACCGGGGTAGGGCCGGCCATCGCGTCCGCCAGCCAGGTTTGCAGGGGCAGTTGCGCGGATTTACCCACGGCGCCGCCGAGCAGCATCAGGGTGGCCAAGGTGATCCAGAAGTCGCCAACCTGGAATTTCTGCGGTGCCAGCACCAGCAGTTCCTGGATGTTCAGCGTGCCCACTTGCTGGAACAGGATGAACAGGCCGATGGCCATGAACACGTCGCCGATGCGGGTGACGATAAAGGCCTTGAGTGCTGCGTTACCGTTGTTGCGGTTGCTGTAGTAGAAACCGATCAACAGGTACGAGCACAGGCCCACGCCTTCCCAGCCGAAGTACAGGAACAACAGGTTATCGCCGAGCACCAGGAACAGCATGCTGGCGATAAACAGGTTGGTGTACGAGAAGAAGCGCGAGTAACCGGCTTCACCGCGCATGTACCAGGACGCGAACAGGTGGATCAGGAAGCCCACGCCGACCACCACGCCGAGCATGGTGATCGACAGGCCGTCGACGTAGAGGGCGAAGTTGGGCTTGAAGCCCTCCACCGACATCCACTGCCACAGCACCAGGGTGTAGTGACCGCCTTCCGGCGGCGCCACGTTGAATTGCCAGATGACGTAGGCGGCAACGATCGCCGACAGGCCAATGGAACCCACGCCCACCAGGGCAGACAGGTTTTCCGACCAGCGTCCACGGGAGAACGACAGCAGCAGGAAACCGATCAGGGGAAATACGAAAGTCAGAAAGATCATGTTCATCCGCGCATCTCACTGGCAGCGTCGATATCAAGCGTGTGGAAGCGACGATACAGTTGCAGCAGGATCGCCAGGCCAATGCTGGCCTCGGCGGCTGCCAGGCTGATCACCAGGATGAACATGACTTGTCCATCCGGCTGGCCCCAACGTGCACCCGCAACGATGAACGCCAGTGCCGCGGCGTTCATCATGATTTCCAGGCTCATCAACACGAACAGAATGTTACGGCGGACCATCAGGCCGACCAGGCCAAGGCAGAACAGGATGCCGGCGACCGCCAGACCATGCTCCAAAGGGATAGCAGGCATCGTCATTGCTCCTTGGCTTCGTTGCGGCCCAAGTGGAAGGCGGTGACGGCTGCAGCGAGCAGCAGCATCGACGCCAGTTCGACCACCAGCAGGTACGGGCCGAACAGGCTGATGCCCACGGCTTTTGCATCCACGGTGGTGTGGCCGATGGCCTGGCCGCTCTGGTGAGCGAACAGCACATACAGCAGTTCACCCAGCAGCAGCGCTGCCAGGACAACCGGGCCGAGCCAGATGCCGGGCTTGAGCCAGACGCGTTCCTGGGCGACCGAAGCCGGCCCCAGGTTGAGCATCATCACCACAAACACGAACAGCACCATGATGGCGCCGGCGTAGGCGATCACTTCCAGCACACCGGCGAACGGCGCGCCGAGGCTGAAGAAGGTCATGGCCACGGCGATCAGTGAAATGATCAGGTAGAGCAGGGCGTGCACGGGGTTGGTGTTGGTGATCACGCGAAGCGTGGACACAACCGCGATACCCGATGCGAAATAGAAAGCGAATTCCATCTTTCTTCCTTAAGGCAGCAAGCTCTTCACGTTGATCGGCTCGGCTTCGTTTTGTGCGGCGCCTTTCGGCTTACCGGCAACGGCCATACCTGCAACACGATAGAAGTTGTAATCAGGGTTTTTACCGGGACCAGAGATCAACAGATCTTCTTTCTCGTACACCAGGTCCTGACGTTTGAACTCGGCCATCTCGAAATCCGGTGTGAGCTGGATCGCGGTGGTCGGGCAAGCTTCCTCGCAGAGGCCGCAGAAAATGCAGCGCGAGAAATTGATGCGGAAGAAGTCCGGGTACCAGCGACCGTCTTCGGTTTCAGCTTTCTGCAGGGAGATGCAACCCACCGGGCACGCCACGGCGCACAGGTTGCAGGCTACGCAACGCTCTTCGCCATCGGGGTCGCGGGTCAGTACGATGCGGCCGCGATAGCGCGGCGGCAGGTATACCGCTTCTTCCGGGTATTGCAGGGTGTCGCGTTTGCGAAAGCCGTGACCGAACACCATCACCAGGCTTCGCAACTGGGTACCGGTACCCTTAACGATGTCGCCAATATATTTGAACATGGGTCAAATCCTCACTGAACCGCAGCCGCTGGCGTGTGCATCAGCACCACGGCAGCAGTCACCAGCAAATTGATCAGGGTCAGCGGCAGGCAGAAGCGCCAGCTGAAATCCATCACCTGGTCATATCGTGGACGCGGAATGGAAGCGCGCAGCAGGATAAACAACATGATGAAGAACGCGGTCTTCAGGAAGAACCAGAAGAACGCCAACTGCGGCAGGATGCCGAACGGTCCGTGCCAGCCGCCGAAGAACAGCGTGACCAGCAGGGCCGAGATCAGGATGATGCCGATGTATTCACCGACGAAGAACATGCCCCACTTCATGCCGGCGTATTCGATGTGGTAACCGTCGGCCAGTTCCTGTTCCGCTTCCGGCTGGTCGAACGGGTGACGGTGAGTCACGGCGACGCCAGCGATGAAGAAGGTACAGAAGCCGAAGAACTGCGGAATGATGAACCACAGGTTCTGTGCCTGGTACTCGACGATGTCGCGCATGTTGAACGAGCCGACCTGCACCACGATGCCCATCAGCGCCAGGCCCATGAACACTTCGTAGGACACGGTCTGGGCCGAGGCCCGCAAGCTGCCCAGCAGGGCGAACTTGTTGTTGCTCGACCAGCCGGCGAACAGTACCGCGTAGACCGACAGGCCGGCCATGGCGAAGAAGAACAGCAAGCCGATGTTCAGGTCCGCCACGCCCCAGGTCGGGGTGATCGGGATGATCGCGAAGGCGATCAGCAAGGCGCTCATGGCCACGACCGGTGCCAGGGTGAAGATCACCTTGTCGGCAAACGGCGGGGTCCAGTCTTCCTTGAAGAACATTTTCAACATGTCGGCGGCGATCTGGAACATGCCGAACGGGCCAACGCGGTTCGGACCGTAGCGGTCCTGCCACCAGCCCAGCAGGCGACGTTCGACGAAGCTGAGCAGGGCGCCCGCGACGACCACGGCCAACAGGATCACGATGGCCTTGACGACCGAGATGATCACGTCGATCACTTCAGGGGTGAACCAGGTCATTGCGCTGCCTCCTGCAGACCGTCAACGGTTTTGCCAAAGATCGCAGGCGGAATACCGGCGAGGCCTTTTGGCAGTGCAACCAGGCCTGCACCCAACTCATCGTTGATGCGCAGCGGCAGACGCAGGGTCTGGCCGGCCACGTTCAGGCTGAGCAGGGCACCGTCGTTGACGCCCAGGCGGTCGGCTTCGGACTTGGCCAGGGATACGTAGGCTTCAGGGATGCGGCTTTGCACCGGCGCGGCCTTGGAAGAGTTCTCTTCGCTGCCGAACAGGTGGAAGAACGGCACAACCTGCCAGGTGCCCTGGGCCGGGTTGAACGGACGCGGTACGGCGGCGAACCAGTTCAGCGCATCACCGGTGCTTTCGATCAGGCGGGTGCCAGGGTCGCCAGCGCGGAGGTGACCACCGACTTCGTCCTGGAACTTGTTCCAGGCCTGCGGCGAGTTCCAGCCCGGTGACCAGGCGAATGGCACCTGCTGACGCGGCTCGACCGAACCCGAGTAGCCTTCCATGGAGAAGGCGAACGCGGTGTCGTTGTCTTGCGGGGTACGCGGTTCGTGCACGCTGATGTCGGCGCGCATCGCGGTACGACCGGAATAACGCAGCGGTTCACGGGCCAGTTTCAAGCCCTTGATGCGGAACGAAGCGGACGGTGCCGCGTCGACAATCCGCGCCAGTTGCGGGGCGCTGGCAGCGGTGGCTGCGGTAACGTGATCGAGCTGGGTCCAGTCGATCGGCTGGTTCAGCAGGGTGGCGCGCAAGGCATGCAGCCAGCGCCAGCCTTCGTGAACCAGGATGCTGGCGTCCATGTACTTCGGATCGAACACTTGGAAGAAGCGCTGGGCACGGCCCTCCTGGCTGACCAGGGTGCCGTCGCCTTCGGCGAAGGTGGCGGCCGGCAGTACCAGGTGGGCGCGGTCGCTGGTGGCGGTCTTCTGGTGATCGGCAACGATCAGCACTTTGGCCGCGTTCAGTGCCGCGTCGACCTTGGCGGCATCGGTGCGGGTGTACAAGTCGTTTTCCAGTACCACGATGGCGTCGGCGTTGCCGTCGGTCACCGCTTGCAGGGCAGCGTCCAGGGACTCGCCACCGAGCATGGCCAGGCCGAGGCTGTTGGCTTCCGGCACCACCAGGCTGATGGAACCGTTCTTGTCGCGCAGCTTCAGGGCCTTGGCGATGTTGGCAGCGGCTTCGATCAGCGCCTTGGAACCCAACGAGGTGCCAGCAATGATCAATGGGCGCTTGGCCGCCAGCAGGGCGTCGGCGATGCGCTGGGCCAGTTCACCGGCTTCGGTGTCCAGGCCTTCGACGGCAGGCGCGCTGGCGTCCAGGGCGTGGGCCACGGCGAAACCGAGGCGGGCCAGGTCGTCCGGTGCTGCGTGCACACATTCTTCGGCGATGTCGTCGAGCTTGGTTTCAGCGATGCTCGCAATAAACAACGGGTTCAGCGCGTGCTGGCCGATGTTCTTCACTGCGGCGTCGAGCCACGGCTGTACGCGCATGGCGTCGGCCATGTCTTCGGCCTTGCCCTTGACCGACTGGCGCAGCGACAGGGCGATGCGGGCGGCGGTCTGGGTCAGGTCTTCACCGAGCACGAAGATCGCGTCGTGGTCTTCGATGTCGCGCATGTTCGGTACGGGCAGCGGGCTGTCGTTCAGCACCTGCAGGACCAGGCGGATGCGCTCCAGTTCACCGGCTTCGATACCGCTGTAGAAGTGCTCGGCGCCCACCAGCTCGCGCAACGCGAAGTTGCTTTCGAGGCTGGCGCGGGGCGAACCGATACCGACGATGTTGCGGCCGCGCAGCAGGTCGGCAGCTTTATCCAGCGCGTCGTCCAGGCTCAGCTTGGCGCCGTCGGCGAGCAGTGGTTGGCGAGGGCGGTCTTCGCGGTTGACGTAGCCATAGCCGAAACGGCCACGGTCGCACAGGAAGTACTGGTTGACCGAACCGTTGAAGCGGTTTTCGATGCGACGCAATTCGCCGTAGCGCTCGCCCGGGGAGATGTTGCAACCGCTGGAGCAGCCATGGCAGATGCTCGGGGCGAACTGCATGTCCCACTTGCGGTTGTAGCGCTCGGAGTGCGTCTTGTCGGTGAACACACCGGTCGGGCAGACCTCGGTGAGGTTGCCGGAGAACTCGCTTTCGAGCACGCCGTCTTCAACACGACCGAAGTACACGTTGTCGTGGGCGCCGAATACGCCGAGGTCGGTGCCGCCGGCGTAGTCCTTATAGAAGCGCACGCAGCGATAGCAGGCGATGCAGCGGTTCATTTCGTGGGAAATGAACGGGCCGAGGTCCTGGTTCTGGTGGGTACGCTTGGTGAAGCGATAACGGCGCTCGTTGTGGCCGGTCATCACGGTCATGTCTTGCAGGTGGCAGTGACCGCCTTCCTCACAGACCGGGCAGTCGTGGGGGTGGTTGGTCATCAGCCATTCGACGACGCTGGCGCGGAACGCCTTGGATTCTTCATCGTCGATGGAGATCCAGGTGTTGTCGGTGGCTGGGGTCATGCAGGACATGACGATACGACCACGGGTGTCGTTCTCGTCGGTGTACTGCTTGACCGCACACTGGCGGCAGGCCCCGACGCTACCAAGCGCGGGGTGCCAGCAGAAATACGGGATATCGAGACCGAGCGACAGACAGGCCTGTAACAGGTTGTCTGCCCCATCGACTTCGAGCGCTTTGCCGTCTACGTGGATAGTGGCCATGGTTCAAAGTTCTTCGTTGGCCCGTTGTCAGCGGGCGTGGCTAATGGAATCTTGTTATTCATGGGCCTCAACACAGCCTCTACGGCGTCAGCCCATGAGAAAGCGAAGGGCACGGACCCTTCGCCTTTTAAAGCGTTACGCGCCGACTACGATCGGCCTTGCCAGAGGCGGGACGGCAGCGCTGGTAGGCGCGATGCCGGCTTCGAACTCCGAGCGGAAGTATTTGATTGCGCTGCCCAATGGCTCCACGGCGCCCGGTGCGTGAGCACAGAAGGTCTTGCCCGGGCCGAGGAAACCGACCAGGCCCAGCAGGGTTTCGATATCACCCTCGCGGCCTTCGCCGTTTTCCAGGGCCATCAGCAGCTTCACGCTCCATGGCAGACCGTCGCGGCATGGTGTGCAGAAGCCGCAGGACTCGCGGGCAAAGAACTGCTCCATGTTGCGCAGCAAGGAGACCATGTTCACGGTGTTGTCGACCGCCATCGCCAGGCCGGTACCCATCCGGGTGCCCACCTTGCCGATGCCGCCGGCGTACATTTGTGCGTCGAGGTGCTCGGGCAACAGGAAACCGGTACCGGCGCCGCCTGGCTGCCAGGCTTTCAAGGTGTAGCCGTCGCGCATGCCGCCGGCGTAGTCCTCGAACAGCTCGCGTGCGGTCACGCCGAACGGCAGCTCCCACAGGCCAGGGTTCTTGACCTTGCCGGAGAAGCCCATGAGCTTGGTGCCCATGTCCTCGCTGCCTTCGCGGGCCAACGATTTGTACCAGTCCACGCCGTCGGCGATGATCGCCGGCACGTTGCACAGGGTCTCGACGTTGTTCACGCAGGTCGGCTTGCCCCACACGCCCACGGCGGCAGGGAAGGGCGGCTTGGAGCGCGGGTTGGCGCGGCGACCTTCGAGGGAGTTGATCAGTGCGGTTTCTTCACCGCAGATGTAGCGCCCGGCGCCGGTGTGCACGAACAGTTCGAAGTCAAAACCCGAACCCAAGATGTTCTTGCCCAACAGGCCGGCGGCCTTGGCTTCTTCCACGGCACGGTTGAGGTGCTTGGCGGCGGTGGTGTACTCGCCACGCAGGAAGATGTAGCCCCGGTAGGTTTTCAGCGCGCGGGCGCTGATCAGCATGCCTTCGATGAGCAGATGGGGCAGTTGCTCCATCAGCATGCGGTCTTTCCAGGTGTTCGGCTCCATTTCATCCGCGTTGCACAGCAGGTAGCGGATGTTGATGGATTCGTCCTTGGGCATCAGGCCCCACTTCACGCCCGTGGGGAAGCCTGCACCGCCGCGGCCTTTGAGGCCGGCGTCTTTCACGGTCTGGACGATATCGTCCTGGGCCATGTCCGCGAAGGCTTTGCGCGCAGCCGCGTAGCCGTTCTTGGCCTGGTACTCGTCGAACCATACCGGTTCGGCATCGTCACGCAGGCGCCAGGTCAGCGGATGGGTCTCGGGCGAACGCTTGATCAGGTTGGCCGGGCCGAAAGAAGTCAGGGTCATGGGTAGCCCTCGAGCAATTGGGTCACGCCAGCGGGCTGCACGTCACCGAATGTGTCGTCGTCGATCATCAACGCCGGCGCCTTGTCGCAGTTGCCCAGGCAGCACACCGGCAGCAGCGTGAAGCGGCCGTCCGGGGTGGTCTGGCCGAGGCCGATGCCCAGCTTGTTCTGGATCTCGCTGACCACCGATTCGTGGCCGCCGATGTAGCAGACCATGCTGTCGCACACGCGAATGATGTGGCGGCCCACCGGCTGACGGAAGATCTGGCTGTAGAACGTGGCCACCCCTTCAACGTCGCTGGCAGGGATGCCGAGGATTTCGCCGATGGCGTAGAGGGCGCCGTCCGGCACCCAGCCTCGTTCCTTCTGGACGATCTTCAAGGCTTCGATCGACGCCGCGCGCGGGTCTTCGTAGTGATGCAGCTCGTGCTCGATGGCCGAGCGCTCGGTTTCACTCAAGGTGAAACGGTCTGTCTGGATAAGCGTGCTGTTCATGCTTAGCGGTCCACGTCGGCCATAACGAAATCGATACTACCCAGGTACGCAATCAAGTCCGCGACCATCTCGCCTTTGATCACCGAAGGGATCTGCTGCAAGTGGGCGAAGCTCGGGGTACGGATCCGGGTGCGGTAGCTCATGGTGCCGCCATCGCTCGTCAGGTAATAACTGTTGATACCCTTGGTCGCTTCGATCATCTGGAAGGACTCGTTGGCCGGCATGACCGGGCCCCACGAAACCTGCAGGAAGTGCGTGATCAGGGTTTCGATGTGCTGCAGCGTGCGCTCTTTCGGCGGCGGCGTGGTCAGCGGGTGATCCGCCTTGTACGGGCCGGCCGGCATGTTGCGCATGCACTGCTCGATGATCTTCAGGCTCTGGCGCATTTCTTCGACGCGCACGATGCAACGGTCGTAGGCATCGCCATTGGCCGCCAGCGGGACTTCGAATTCGAAATTCTCATACCCGGAGTACGGACGTGCTTTACGCAGGTCGAAATCGCAGCCGGTGGAACGCAGGCCGGCACCGGTGACGCCCCATTCCAGGGCTTCCTTGGTGTTGTACTGCGCGACGCCGATGGTACGCCCCTTGAGGATGCTGTTATCCAGCGCGGCCTTTTGGTATTCGTCCAGGCGCTTGGGCATCCAGTCGATGAATTCCTTGACCAGGCGTTCCCAACCGTTCGGCAGGTCGTGGGCCACGCCGCCGATGCGGTACCAGGCCGGGTGCAGGCGGAAACCGGTGATGGCTTCGATGACCTTGTAGGCGCGCTGACGGTCGGTGAAGGTGAAGAACACCGGGGTCATGGCGCCGACGTCCTGGATATAGGTCCCCAGGAACAGCAGGTGGCTGGTGATCCGGAAGAACTCGGCCATCATGATGCGGATGGTGTCGACGCGGTCCGGCACCTTGATACCGGCCAGTTTCTCGACCGAGAGCACGTACGGCAGGTTGTTCATCACGCCGCCGAGGTAGTCGATACGGTCGGTGTACGGGATGAAGCTGTGCCACGACTGGCGCTCGGCCATTTTCTCGGCACCACGGTGGTGATAGCCGATGTCCGGCACGCAGTCGACGATTTCTTCGCCGTCCAGTTGCAGGATGATACGGAAGGCGCCGTGGGCCGAAGGGTGGTTCGGGCCCAGGTTGAGGAACATGTAGTCCTCGTTGGTGCCGGAGCGCTTCATGCCCCAGTCTTCCGGACGGAAGCGTGCAGCCTCCTCTTCAAGCTGTTGCTTGGCGAGGTTGAGGCTGAATGGGTCGAATTCGGTGGCGCGCGCAGGGAAGTCCTTGCGCAGCGGGTGACCTTCCCAGGTCGGCGGCATCATGATGCGCGTCAGGTGCGGGTGGCCCGGGAAGTCGATGCCGAACATGTCCCAGACTTCGCGTTCGTACCAGCTGGCGTTCGGCCAGATACCGGTCACGGTCGGCACGCTCAGGTCGCTCTCGGACAGGGCGACCTTGATCATCACGTCGCTGTTACGTTCGATCGACAGCAGGTGGTAGAACACGGTGAAATCGGCGCCGCTCGGCAGCCCCTGACGCTTGGTGCGCAGACGCTCGTCCACACCGTGCAGGTCATAGAGCATGACGAACGGCTTGGGCAGGTTGCGCAGGAAGGTCAGGACTTCGACAAGCCTGGCACGCGCCACCCACAGCACCGGCATGCCGGTGCGTGTGGCCTGGGCGGTGAAGGCGTCAGGGCCAAAACGGTTATTGAGTTCGACGACCACATCCTGGTCGTCTGCCTTATAAGGCGGGATGTACAGAGCACTGCCTGTAGTCATGGTTTTTTATCGCTTTCGGTCAACGTAAAGAATGAAGCCAGGTGTTCGTTCTATAAAAGAAGCGGTGCTGGATCAGACTTCGTCGGGGCTGCGCAGGTTGGTGACTGCGATACGCTGTTCGCGGCGCTGTTCCTTTTGCGACGGCATCTCGGCGCGGTACACGCCTTGATCGCCGACGACCCAGGAAAGCGGGCGACGCTCCTTGCCAATCGATTCCTGCAACAGCATCAAGCCTTGCAGGAACGCTTCAGGGCGAGGCGGGCAGCCAGGCACGTAGACGTCCACGGGCAGGAACTTGTCCACCCCTTGAACGACGGAATAGATGTCGTACATGCCACCGGAGTTGGCGCACGAACCCATGGAGATTACCCACTTCGGTTCGAGCATTTGCTCGTAGAGACGCTGGATGATCGGCGCCATCTTGATGAAGCAGGTGCCGGCGATAACCATGAAATCCGCCTGGCGCGGCGAGGCCCGGATAACTTCGGCGCCAAAGCGCGCGATGTCGTGGGGCGCCGTGAAGGCGGTGGTCATTTCCACGTAGCAGCACGAAAGACCGAAGTTGTACGGCCACAGGGAGTTTTTACGCCCCCAGTTGACCGCGCCACTCAGCACGTCTTCCAGCTTGCCCATGTAGATGTTTTTGTGGACTTGGTCTTCTAACGGGTCGGAAACGGTTTCCCGCTCGCCGATGGGGTACTGCTCGTTAGGAGCATCCGGGTCGATCCTGGTGAGATTGTATTGCATCGCCAAAGCCTCATTGTTTCAGCTTCGCTTGCCGCTTACGACGAGCTTCCGGAGCCCAGTCAAGGGCGCCCACTCGGAATAGGTAGACAAGACCTGCCAACAGAATTGCTATGAAAACGAGGGCTTCGACGAATCCGGTCCAGCCGCTTTCGCGGACGGACACAGACCAGGCAAAGAGAAAGAGGGCTTCGATATCGAAGATCACGAACAGCATCGCGACCAGATAGAATTTGGCTGAGAGCCGCAAGCGGGCGCCACCTGTAGGCAGCATGCCGGACTCGAACGGTTCATTTTTGCTGCGGCCCCAGGCTTTTGACCCGAGGAGGCTGGAAACACCGAGCATGAAGGCGCAGAGGCCGACAACACCGAGGAGGAAAATGGCAAAGCCCCAGTTGTGGGCCATGAGTCCTGTCGCTTCGGTCATGCTGGAAATCCTTAACAGAGAGCAAAGGTCTCTGAGCTCGAAAAAGTAACGATGCAGTGACGATATGTCGCACTGCAATCAATCGCGGTGATTTTATGGCTAAACACCGGGCAAGTAAAATTCCGATAGCGAAATTATTCGATGGAATAAGCACATAGTGCACCTTCTTGGGGCTACAGCCCTTGTGTGGCGGGCATTAGCGGGCATTTAATCAAATGTGTTTTGTTTAACCGGTAACGAAGTTTTCACGAGCTAAATGATAATGAATATTGTTTGCGCGGGTTTTAAGCGGGTGTGTGTGGTGGGGCGGGGGAAGTTGCTGTTACTTGGTTGAATACCGCTTAGTTGCCGACGGAGATCTTTTAACCGATTTGATCCCTGCAAATACCGCTCTGGATCAATGTTTTGCACAAAATCCAGAGCCTCGTCGGCATTTCCAGTGTGTGAGGGGGCTTGCCCCCTCCCACAGGTTGATCTTCATTTTGACAGGGAGGTTTTTCACGGGGCAAAAAAACGCCCCGAACAGGTCGGGGCGTGATCTTTGTGCGGCACTGCGGTTAGGTCTTCCCTGGGGCCGCAGTGGCCGTGTACTCAGTCAATCAGTGGAACTGCTCTTCTTCGGTCGAACCGGTCAGCGCGGTCACGGACGAGGTGCCGCCCTGGATCACGGTGGTCATGTCGTCGAAGTAACCGGTGCCCACTTCCTGCTGGTGTGCCACGAAGGTGTAGCCCTTGGCGGCGTCAGCGAACTCCTGCTCCTGCAGCTTCACGTAGGCGGTCATGTCGTTGCGTGCGTAGTCGTGCGCCAGGTTGAACATGCTGTGCCACATGTTGTGAATGCCGGCCAGGGTGATGAACTGGTGCTTGTAGCCCATGGCGGACAGTTCGCGCTGGAACTTGGCGATGGTCGCGTCGTCCAGGTTCTTCTTCCAGTTGAAGGAAGGCGAGCAGTTGTAGGACAGCAGTTGGTCCGGGTATTCCTTCTTGATCGCTTCGGCGAAGCGACGGGCTTCGTCCAGGTCCGGCTTGGCGGTTTCGCACCAGATCAGGTCGGCGTACGGCGCGTAGGCCAGGCCGCGGGCGATGGCCTGGTCGAGACCGGCACGTACCTTATAGAAACCTTCCTGGGTGCGCTCGCCAGTCACGAATGGCTGGTCGTACGGGTCGCAGTCCGATGTCAGCAGGTCAGCCGCGTTGGCATCGGTACGCGCCAGGATGATGGTCGGCGTGCCGGCAACGTCAGCGGCCAGGCGGGCAGCGGTCAGTTTCTGTACGGCTTCCTGGGTCGGAACCAGTACCTTGCCGCCCATGTGGCCGCATTTCTTCACGGACGCCAGCTGGTCTTCGAAGTGCACGCCGGCAGCGCCAGCCTCGATCATGCTCTTCATCAGTTCGTAGGCGTTGAGTACGCCGCCGAAACCGGCTTCGGCGTCGGCCACGATCGGCGCGAAGTAGTCGATGTAGCCTTCATCGCCCGGGTTCTTGCCGGCTTTCCACTGGATCTGGTCGGCACGACGGAACGAGTTGTTGATGCGCTTGACCACGGTCGGCACCGAGTCCACCGGGTACAGCGATTGGTCGGGGTACATGGATTCAGCGGAGTTGTTGTCCGCCGCCACTTGCCAGCCGGACAGGTAGATCGCCTGGATACCGGCTTTCACCTGCTGGACTGCCTGGCCGCCAGTGAGGGCGCCCATGCAGTTGACGAAATCTTTGTCGGGACGGAAGGACGGCTTGGCACCTTGTGTCACCAGGTTCCACAGCTTCTCGGCGCCGAGTTTTGCAAAGGTGTGCTCAGGTTGAACCGAGCCACGCAGGCGGACGACGTCAGCAGCGGAATAAGCGCGGGTCACGCCTTTCCAGCGTGGGTTTTCAGCCCAGTCTTTCTCGAGGGCTGCAATTTGCTGTTCGCGTGTCAGTGCCATGGAAGTAAACCTCGTCGCGTCTTCGTGTGGTGGAAAAATCCATTTGCCAGCCCTGCATTCAAATGCGTGGGCAGGGCTGCTCGCTGACCAGAAGCTTAGGCGGTCATGTCGGGTCTGACGGGGAATGCGACGGGATGAACGATTGGCGAGAGGGTGGAGCAGGTACAGGTGGACCGAGAACAGTCTCCGGGCGTCGTGGGCCCTCGGGTGTTCAACAGCGTGTAGCCGGGTTACCTGGTTAGCTTCCGTCCCTCGGGACAACTTCGTTCCAGTCGCAACCTCGTCAAACACGCCTTGTGGGCGGTACAGACACGAATCGGCTCGGGTGGGTAGCTTGGAGCGACGATCCGAAGGCCCTTGCCGGGGCCCCTGATTAGCGGGAGCGAGGCCATCATGCCCATGCTTTTTTGGATCGTCAAATGTTTTGTAGTGCTTTTTTTCAAGCACTACATCTTTCGTCTAATACGACTCGTCAGTCAGTTTTTGGTGCTTCAGTTCAGGGTGTCGACCTTGACCCGTACTGTCAGGTCATCGCGGCCCTGAGTAGAGTAGCTGCGGGTTGCAGAGGATTTGTCGGCCTGGGTCTCGCGATTGATGCCGGCCAGGGTGATCCATTCACCCAGGCGCCCGCTGACGGTTGTGTCGGTACTCTGTACGTTCACTACATCGGGACGCTCCTGGCTCATGCGGTCACGGTTGGTACTGATCGCCAGGTGTACGGTCTCGCCGGTGACGCTGGCGGTCACGTAGAAGCCCTGGGTCACGTTGCGATACTGGGTCTGGTTCTGCAGGCGGCCATAGCTGTCCTGCTGGGTGGTGGTCAGCGGCACGCTCTGGCCGACCTGGATCAGCGCGGGCACGCCTTCGCTGGCCTGGATCTGCTGGACGCCGCCGTCGCGGCTGGTGGTGCCGTAGCTGATGATGCGGGTCTGGCTGTCACCGGTGTTCTGCTGGTTGTTTTCGTTGGTGTCGACGGTGATCAGCAGGCGTTTGGCTGGCGTATCCAGCTGGGAAAGCAGGGTGCGCAGGTCCTGGATCTTGCCGGGGTCGGCCTTGACGATCAGTTGGTTGCCGTAGGCGCTGACGGTACCGTCCTTGCCGATGAAGTTCTGTGCCACTGGCAGCAGGTCGGCGCTGGTACGGTTGCTCAGGTTGACGACTTCGGTGTCGGCCATGGCCGCGGCGCTGGCGGTCAGGAGGAGGGCGGTGAGCAGGGTGCGTAGGGACATGTCCGTTATCTCTGCGAGTCAAAGGCTGGATAGTGCCAGTTTGTCGGCCTGGCCGGGTGCAAGTTGAATCGTAGACGGCAAAATGCCCTGGCATGGCAGGGCATTGTTGGTGTTGCTGAAATGGCTATCGGGGGCAAGCCCCCTCCCACACTTGGCCGCATTCCAAAGGACTTACTCGGTCAAAAAGTGGGAGGGGGCTTGCCCCCGATGGCAGCGACGCGATCTCGGATCAGCCCTCGCGCACCATATCCACATGCGGAATCCCGACTTCAAGAAATTCGTCACTGACGATCTTGAAGCCCAGCCGCTCATAAAACGGTGCTGCATACACCTGCGCACTCAGGAACTGCCTGGTCTGGCCACGTTGTTCGGCCACGCCAATCACCGTTTCCATCAGCTTGTCGCCGACCTTCAGCCCGCGCCAGTCCTTGAGGACCGACACGCGGCCAATCTCGCCGCTGGGTAGCAGGCGGGCGGTACCGATCGGAAAATCACCTTCGAATGCAAGGAAATGCACTGCGCCGGCGTCGTCCGCGTCCCACTCCAGTTCCGGTGGAACCGATTGTTCAGCGATAAACACCGCTTCACGAATGCGCCGAATCTCGGCGATATCCTTTTGCCAGTCCGCGACACTTACGTGAATCCTATTCATCGGCAAATCCCAGGCTTCCTTGCTTGACCAATTCACACAGCAGGTCGCGACCGTCTTCGTCTGCCAGCCATTCGCCCAGGTTCTCGCTGTGCAGCGCATCGGCCGAACACACCAGCTTCAGCAGTTCACGCAGCTTGCCCGGCAGGTAACGGCTCTGGCCACTGGCAAACAGCAATACATCGTCGTCCACTTCGGACCAGGCCAGGCGCGCACTCGGGTTGCGCACCAGGATCGCACCGTCCTGCAGGCTGCTGATGAAGTCGTCTTCGCCCAACTCTTCGCCGGCCACCAGTTCAGGATAGCGCGGTTCGGTCATGAACTGGCCGAACCAGGTCAGCAGCATGCGCTCGTCGCTCATGTGCTCGGCCAGCAGGCTCTTGAGGCGGTCCAGGGCGTCGCTCTGGATCTGGTGCGGGTCGCTGACCGGCTGGGCGTCAGCGTCGGTATAGCGCTCTTCGTCGGTCAGGTACTGGCTGAGGAAGTCGGTGAAGTGGGTCAGCACTTCGGACGCGCTCGGTGCACGGAAGCCCACGGAATAGGTCATGCAGTCGTCTTCGGCAATGCCGAAGTGCGCCAGGCGCGGCGGCAGGTAAAGCATGTCGCCCGGTTCCAGGACCCACTCGGCGCTTTCTTCGAATTCGGCGAGGATACGCAGGTCGGCGTGCTGCAGCAGCGCGCTTTCGGAGCTGCACATCTGGCCGATCTTCCAGTTGCGCTTGCCCTGGGCTTGCAGCAGGAACACGTCGTAGTTGTCGAAGTGCGGGCCAACGCTGCCGCCCGGTGCGGCGAAGCTGATCATCACATCGTCGATGCGCCAGCTCGGCAGGAAGCGGAACTGCTCCAGCAACTCGGCCACTTCCGGCACGAACTGGTCGACCGCCTGTACCAGCAGGGTCCACTCGCGCTCGGGCAGGGTGCTGAAGGCATCTTCGGCGAACGGGCCGCGACGCAGCTCCCACGGGCGCTCGCCATGCTCGATCACCAGGCGCGACTCGACTTCTTCTTCCAGCGCCAGGCCGGCCAGTTCGTCGGCGTCGATCGGGCTTTCGAAATCAGGGATGGCCTGGCGGATCAGCAGCGGTTTTTTCTGCCAGTAGTCGCGCAGGAATTCCCGTGCCGTCATGCCGCCCAGAAGTTGAAGAGGGATATCAGGATTCATGTGTAACCTATTGAAAAAAAGCACTTTTCAGACTGGAATAAAAACGCCCGGCGCGGCCGGGCGTCTCAAAGGGTCTTGCGATGATCAGATGCGCTTGGCTTGCTCTACAGCGTTGCCAATGTAGTTGGCCGGGGTGAGCAGTTTCAGCTCGGCCTTGGCGGCGGCTGGCATGTCCAGGCCGTCGATGAAAGTTTGCAGTGCTTCAGGGCTGATGCCCTTGCCGCGCGTCAACTCTTTGAGCTTCTCGTACGGGTTTTCGATGTTGTAGCGGCGCATCACGGTCTGGATTGGTTCGGCCAGGACTTCCCAGCATGCGTCCAGGTCAGCGGCGATCTTCTGCTCATTGAGCTCAAGCTTGCTGATGCCCTTCAGACTGGCTTCGTATGCGATCACGCTGTGAGCGAAGCCCACGCCGAGGTTGCGCAGCACGGTGGAGTCGGTCAGGTCGCGCTGCCAGCGGGAGATCGGCAACTTGCTGGCCAAGTGCTGGAACAGGGCGTTGGCGATGCCGAGGTTGCCTTCGGAGTTTTCGAAGTCGATCGGGTTGACCTTGTGCGGCATGGTCGACGAACCGATTTCACCGGCAACGGTGCGCTGCTTGAAATAGCCCAGGGAGATGTAGCCCCAGATATCGCGATCGAAGTCGATCAGGATGGTGTTGAAGCGCGCAATGGCGTCGAACAGTTCGGCAATGTAGTCGTGCGGTTCGATCTGCGTGGTGTAGGGGTTGAAGCCCAGGCCCAGCTCGTCTTCGATGAAGGCGCGGGCGTTGGCTTCCCAGTCGATCTCCGGGTAGGCCGACAGGTGGGCGTTATAGTTGCCTACGGCGCCGTTGATCTTGCCCAGCAGCGGTACGGCGGCGACTTGAGCGATCTGGCGCTCCAGCCGGTACACCACGTTGGCCAGTTCTTTGCCCAGGGTGGTCGGCGACGCCGGCTGGCCGTGGGTGCGCGACAGCATCGGCACGTCGGCAAAGCGGATGGCCAGTTCGCGGATGGCATTGGCGGTCTGGCGCATCAGCGGCAGCATCACGTCATCACGGCCTTCGCGCAGCATCAGGGCGTGGGACAGGTTGTTGATGTCCTCGCTGGTGCAGGCAAAGTGGATGAATTCGCTGACCTGGGCCAGTTCCGGCAGCTTGGCCGCTTGCTCTTTGAGCAGGTATTCGATGGCTTTTACGTCGTGGTTGGTGGTGCGCTCGATCTCCTTCACACGCTCGGCGTGCTCCAGGGAGAAGTTTTCCGCCAGAGCGTCGAGCACAGCGTTGGCTTGCGCGGAAAACGCCGGCACTTCGCTGATGGCGGGGTGAGCGGCCAGGCGCTGGAGCCAGCGCACTTCAACCAGTACGCGAGCACGGATCAGGCCGTATTCGCTGAAAATAGGGCGCAGGGCCTGGGTTTTGCCGGCGTAGCGGCCGTCTACAGGGGAAACCGCAGTGAGCGAAGAGAGCTGCATGGGGTGTTCTCGGACAGTCGGGCAACGAAATGGGGCGCGTATCATACATGAAAAAATCCGCCGGTCCGTTGCCAACTGACCGGCGTATTACGCGTAACGGCTTGAAAATGGCCTGTTGCTGCGACTTATTCGTTGCGCATCAACGGGTAAAGCTCTTTGAGCAATTTGCGACGGCTGATCACCAGTTGCCAACGATGACCACCCAACTGGCGCCACAACCGCGCCGAGCGAATACCGGCCAGCAGCAGGGCGCGGATTTTCGAAGCGTTGTTCGGTTGCTGCAGGTTGCGCATGTCGCCGTGCACCTGGATGCGCTGGCGCAAGGTGCTCAAGGTGTCCTGGTACAGCGCGCCACAGGCGGCGATCACGTTCTCGTGGGCCGGGCCGAAATGTTCCACCTGGGACTGGATCTGCGGCAGGCGCTTGCCGATGACCTCCAGCATGTCCTCGCGCTTGGCCAGCTGGCGCTCGAGGCCGAGCATCGACAGGGCGTAGCGCAACGGCTCGCGTTGCAGGGTGCTGGGGTCGCGCTCCAATGCGCCGATCAGTGCGCGATAACCTTCGCGCAGCGCCAGGTCGTCGCCGCCGTAGACCTCCAGGGTGTCCTTGGGGTCGCGGATCAGCAGGCTGCCGAGCATGCAGGTCAGGCCGGCCTCGGTGACCTGGCCGGTCTTGGCGATCTTGTCCACCAATACCGCGGCGAGGAACACCCCGCCCAGTGCCGTCAATTGCTCCTGGGTCGGGCTCATGCCTTCTGGCTCCAGGCTTCGGCGATTTCAATCACGCCGCCGCCCAGGCAGATTTCGCCGTCGTAGAACACCACGGACTGGCCAGGGGTGACCGCGCGTTGCGGGTCATCGAAGGTGGCGCGGTAGCCGGTGGCGGTTTTTTCCAGGGTGCACGGCTGATCACTCTGGCGATAGCGCACTTTGGCGGTCAGGCGGCGTGGCGTGCTCAGGTCGATCGGGTTGACCCAATAGATTTCCGAAGCGAGCAGAGCGCCGGAGAACAACAGCGGGTGCTCGTTGCCCTGGCCGACGATCAGCACGTTGTTTTCCAGGTCCTTGACCAGCACGTACCATGGCTCTTCACCGGCGTCTTTCAAGCCGCCGATGCCCAGGCCCTGGCGTTGGCCGATGGTGTGGTACATCAGGCCATGGTGACGGCCGATGACGTCGCCTTCGGTGGTGTGGATCTCGCCCGGTTGCGCCGGCAGGTATTGCTTGAGGAAGTCGCTGAAGCGGCGCTCGCCGATAAAGCAGATGCCGGTGGAATCCTTCTTCTTGGCGGTAGCCAGGCCGTGTTTCTCGGCGATCCTGCGCACTTCGGGTTTTTCCAGCTCGCCTACCGGGAACAGGGTCTTGGCGATCTGTTCGCCGCCGACGGCATGCAGGAAGTAGCTCTGGTCCTTGTTCGGGTCCAGGCCCTTGAGCAGTTCGGTGCGGCCATCGATGTCGCGGCGGCGCACGTAGTGGCCAGTGGCGATCAGGTCGGCGCCGAGCATCATGGCGTAGTCGAGGAACGCCTTGAACTTGATTTCGCGGTTGCACAGGATGTCCGGGTTGGGCGTGCGGCCGGCCTTGTATTCGGCCAGGAAGTGCTCGAACACATTGTCCCAGTACTCGGCGGCAAAGTTGGCGGTGTGCAGCTTGATGCCGATCTTGTCGCACACGGCCTGGGCGTCCGCCAGGTCGTCCATGGCGGTGCAATATTCCGTTCCATCGTCTTCTTCCCAGTTCTTCATGAACAGGCCTTCCACCTCATAACCCTGCTCCATGAGCAGAACGGCGGAAACGGAAGAATCCACGCCGCCGGACATGCCGACGATGACGCGCTTCTTTTGTGTGTCAGAAGGGGCTGGATCACGCATAGGGTTTCAACGGGTGTCTTGAAAAAGGACGCGATTCTATCAGGCTCAGGCCTTCAAGGCTAAAGAGAAGGGCGGATCAATTCGAGGCTATGGCGCTGGCCGGCCAGATAATCATCGATACAGCGGATAATCAGCTCGCTGCGCCAGTCGTCGCGTACCGCCATCAGCTCGTCACGGCTCAGCCAGCGGGCGCGGATGATGCCTTCGTCGAGTTGATAGTCCGGGTGGTGTTTCAGGGCTTTGGCGATGAAGCAGACCCGTTGGTAGGTCACGCCGTTGCTGGGGGCGGTGTACAGGTAGATGCCGACGATACCAGTGGCCTCGACGTCCCAGCCGGTTTCTTCGAGGGTTTCGCGGATGGCGGCTTCGGTCAGGGTTTCATGCGGGTCGAGGTGGCCGGCGGGCTGGTTGAGCACGGCGCGGCCGCCCTTGAGTTCTTCGACCATCAGGAACTTGCCGTCGTCTTCGACGAGGGTGGCGACGGTGATGTGGGGTTGCCAGGTCATGGTTGCCTCTGGATTTAAGATGCGGTGCTGTCCTGGAACAGGATAACAGTCAGTGTGGGAGGGGGCTTGCCCCCGATGAGGGCGTGTCAGTTGATCTATCTGTGCCTGACCCACCGCTATCGGGGGGCAAGCCCCCTCCCACATTTTGATTGGGTTTTTTCAGCAAAAAAGCACATAAACAGAAACCCCGGCACAGGGCCGGGGCTTGTTTGCATCCTTACAACCTTACTTCAACTTGGCAATCGCCGCATTGAGGGTGTTGCTTGGGCGCATGGCCTTGCTGGTCAGTTCCGGGTTCGGCGCGTAGTAGCCGCCGATGTCCACTGGCTTGCCTTGGACGGCGTTGAGCTCGGCAACGATGGTTGCCTCGTTCTCGGTCAGGGTCTTGGCCAGTTCGCCGAACTGCGCTTGCAGTGCAGTGTCTTCGGTCTGGGCGGCCAGGGCTTGAGCCCAGTACAGCGCCAGGTAGAAGTGGCTGCCGCGGTTGTCAATGTTGCCGACTTTGCGCGATGGCGACTTGTTGTTGTCGAGGAACTGGCCGGTGGCCTGGTCCAGGGTCTTGGACAGGACCAGGGCTTTCGGGTTGTTGTACGTCACACCCAAATGCTCGAGGGACGCAGCCAGGGCCAGGAACTCGCCCAGGGAATCCCAGCGCAGGAAGTTCTCTTCCACCAGTTGTTGTACGTGCTTCGGCGCCGAACCGCCGGCACCGGTTTCGAACAGGCCACCGCCGTTCATCAGCGGGACGATGGACAGCATCTTCGCGCTGGTGCCCAGTTCCATGATCGGGAACAGGTCGGTCAGGTAGTCGCGCAGAACGTTGCCGGTCACCGAGATGGTGTCCAGGCCCTTGCGGGTGCGCTCCAGGGTGAACTTCATCGCGTCGACCGGCGACATGATGCGGATGTCCAGGCCTTCGGTGTTGTGGTCTTTCAGGTAAGCCTGAACCTTCTCGACCACGACGCCGTCGTGTGCACGCTGAGGGTCCAGCCAGAAGATGGCCGGGGTGTTGCTGGCGCGGGCACGGTTGACGGCCAGTTTGACCCAGTCCTGGATCGGCGCGTCTTTGGTCTGGCACATGCGGAAGATGTCGCCGGCTTCGACTTTCTGTTCCATCAGCAGGTTGCCCTTGCTGTCGGTGACGCGGACTACGCCGTCAGCCTTGATCTGGAAAGTCTTGTCGTGGGAGCCGTACTCTTCGGCTTTCTTCGCCATCAGGCCGACGTTCGGCACGCTGCCCATGGTGGTTGGGTCGAAGGCGCCATTGGCCTTGCAGTCTTCGATGACCGCCTGGTAGATGGTGGCGTAGCAGCGATCCGGGATCACCGCCTTGGTGTCGTGCAGCTGGCCGTCGGTGCCCCACATCTTGCCGGAGTCACGGATCATGGCCGGCATCGAGGCGTCGACGATCACGTCGCTCGGCACGTGCAGGTTGGTGATGCCTTTGTCGGAGTTGACCATCGCCAGGGCAGGGCGAGCCGCGTAGACGGCCTGGATGTCAGCTTCGATCTGCGCTTGCTGCTCGGCCGGCAGGGCCTTGATGCGCGCGTACAGGTCGCCGATGCCGTTGTTCAGGTTGAAACCGATCTGCTCCAGCACGGTGGCGTGCTTGGCCAGGGCGTCTTTATAGAACTCGGCAACGATCTGGCCGAACATGATCGGGTCGGAGACCTTCATCATGGTGGCTTTCAGGTGAACCGACAGCAGCACGCCTTGTTTCTTGGCGTCTTCGATTTCAGCGGCGATGAACGCACGCAGGGCTTTCTTGCTCAGCACGGCGGTGTCGATGATTTCGCCGGCCTGTACCGAGGTCTTTTCCTTCAGGACGGTGGCGGTGCCGTCCTGGGCGATCAGCTCGATTTTGACAGCATCAGCGCCTTCGATCTGTACGGCTTTTTCGCTGCCGTAGAAGTCGCCATTGCTCATGTGGGCGACGTGCGACTTGGAGTCGGCAGTCCAGGCGCCCATTTTGTGCGGGTGCTTGCGCGCGTAGTTCTTGACCGACAGCGGTGCGCGGCGGTCGGAGTTGCCTTCGCGCAGTACCGGGTTCACGGCGCTGCCCTTGACCTTGTCGTAACGTGCGCGGGTTTCTTTTTCCGCGTCGGTGGTTACGGTTTCCGGGTAGTCCGGCAGGGCGTAGCCCTGGGCCTGAAGTTCCTTGATCGCGGCTTGCAGCTGCGGGGTCGAGGCGCTGATGTTAGGCAGTTTGATGATGTTGGCTTCAGGCGTAACGGCCAGGTCGCCCAGTTCGGCGAGGTGGTCCGGGATAGCCTTGGCACCCAGTTGCTCGGGGAAGCTTGCGAGGATGCGCGCGGCGAGGGAGATGTCGCGGGTTTCCACGGCAATATCAGCGGAAGCGGTGAAGGCCTCTACGATAGGCAGCAGTGAATAGGTGGCGAGGGCCGGGGCTTCGTCGGTGAAGGTGTAGATGATCTTCGAGCGGGTGGGCATATTCGGATTAACTCTCTTCTTTGCTGAAAGCGTGCGCAGAAACTCGAGATGCGCCGGGTGGAGCGCGTTCGTTCAAAGTCATCCATGAGCGAAATGTCGAGGTTTCTTCGCGGTGATGTTGGGTTGCATCAGTCGAGCGTCAAGCGGGTGGACTATTGTAATAGTCCTGCTTTGTAGCGGAAGGCTGTGTTCTAGAGCGGTCCGCCGTCGTGACTCTTTGGTCAGCGGCGGCATTATACATAGGTCGCTATGCTTACGCCGAGCCTTCATACAAAAGGTGTGTCGTCCATTGGTCTAAAGGTCGCAGGTACCCGATTGCGACGAAAGTCGCACGATGTGCTCAAGATTGGCGATTTTGCCTTTGCTTTCAGGCTTGTAGGCGACAAATTATGCTGTTTTCGATGCAAATGAGCATGGCGCGAGGTTTCAGTCGCCATTTATCTGGAGTAGGCTCGAACGCAGCCAGATGTTCAATCCATAGATGGAGTTCAGCATGGGATACAAGAAGATTCAGGTTCCGGCAGTCGGCGACAAAATCACCGTCAATGCAGACCATTCTCTCAATGTTCCTGACCAACCGATCATCCCTTACATTGAAGGTGACGGTATCGGTGTCGACATCAGCCCGGTGATGATCAAGGTAGTCGACGCCGCTGTTGAAAAGGCCTACGGCGGCAAGCGCAAGATCTCCTGGATGGAGGTTTATGCTGGCGAGAAAGCAACTCAAGTCTACGACCAGGACACCTGGCTGCCCCAGGAAACCCTGGATGCAGTCAAGGATTACGTGGTCTCCATCAAGGGCCCGCTGACCACCCCGGTGGGTGGCGGCATCCGTTCGCTGAACGTGGCCCTGCGCCAGCAACTCGACCTGTATGTGTGCCTGCGCCCGGTGCGCTGGTTCGAAGGCGTGCCCAGCCCGGTCAAGAAGCCTGGCGACGTGGACATGACGATCTTCCGGGAAAACTCCGAAGATATTTACGCCGGTATCGAGTGGAAGGCAGGTTCGCCTGAGGCGATCAAGGTGATCAAGTTCCTCAAGGAAGAAATGGGCGTGACCAAGATCCGTTTCGACCAGGATTGCGGGATTGGCGTGAAGCCGGTCTCGAAGGAGGGTACCAAGCGCTTGGCGCGCAAAGCCCTGCAATATGTAGTGGATAACGACCGCGACTCGCTGACCATCGTGCACAAAGGCAACATCATGAAGTTCACCGAAGGTGCCTTCAAGGAATGGGCCTATGAGGTGGCGGCTGAAGAATTTGGTGCGACGCTGCTGGATGGCGGCCCATGGATGCAGTTCAAGAACCCCAAGACTGGCAAGAATGTGGTGGTCAAGGATGCTATCGCCGACGCCATGCTCCAGCAGATCCTGTTGCGTCCGGCTGAGTATGATGTGATCGCCACCCTCAACCTGAACGGCGACTACCTGTCTGATGCGCTGGCGGCGGAAGTGGGGGGGATCGGTATTGCGCCGGGTGCCAACCTTTCGGATACCGTGGCGATGTTCGAGGCGACCCACGGTACTGCGCCGAAGTATGCGGGCAAGGATCAGGTCAACCCGGGGTCGCTGATTCTGTCGGCCGAGATGATGCTGCGCCATATGGGTTGGACCGAGGCGGCGGATTTGATCATCAAGGGCACTAATGGCGCGATTTCTGCCAAGACTGTGACTTATGACTTCGAGCGTCTGATGGATG
This sequence comes from Pseudomonas sp. NFPP24, assembly GCF_900112095.1. Classification (NCBI taxonomy): domain Bacteria; kingdom Pseudomonadati; phylum Pseudomonadota; class Gammaproteobacteria; order Pseudomonadales; family Pseudomonadaceae; genus Pseudomonas; species Pseudomonas sp. NFPP24. The sequence continues at coordinate 119,341 of NZ_FOKD01000003.1, read as the reverse complement.
GCGCCACCCTGGTGTCTTCGTCTGGCTTCGGTGATGCGCTGATCTCGCACATGTAAGCGACAGGGGTAAAAAAACCGGCCACACCGTAAACGGGATGGCCGGTTTTTTTATTGGGCGCCTGCTCGGTGGCTGATCAGGCTAATTGCTCTTTTGATTTTTGAGCGACGCCCTCTTTGGCTGTGCCGATGGTGACTGGCGCACTGATTTCGATCGCGTGCTTGCCTTTGGGCCCCTGAATAATGTCAAAGGAGACCGGCTGCCCCGCTTTCAGCGTTTTATAACCGTCCATTTTGATCGCTGAGTAATGCGCAAAAAGGTCTTCATCCTTGCCGTCTTCAATAATGAAGCCGTACCCTTTGGCATTGTTGAACCACTTGACCTTACCGCTTGCCATACCCATATCCCTCTGCACCAGACTCCATCACTGGAGTATCATCCAGTTTATCCGTCCTAACCCGAATAAATAAGGTTGACTGCGCGGACCTTTTTTACCCACTGTGGGTTCTATTGGTTGTAACACCGTTTCGCCGATAGTCAAGGCGACCAGTCGGTCAGAGTTGAAATTCTGACAGGTCGCCCCCACCACTGTATTTGAACCACTGACGAACCTTTCTTTCCATGCATGCAAACAGCCAGATTCGACTAACATTCAATCAGGATCGACCGGATCAGCAACATGATGACGACGGTTCTGCAGGCATTGCTGTTCAGGAGGCCAAGCCTGCTCTACAGGCGCCGCCGATGTACAAGGTGGTTTTGTTCAATGATGACTACACACCGATGGATTTCGTGGTCGAAGTGCTCGAGGTGTTTTTTAACCTGAACCGCGAGTTGGCGACCAAGGTAATGCTGGCCGTTCACACAGAAGGACGGGCAGTATGTGGAGTGTTTACCCGCGACATCGCCGAGACAAAGGCCATGCAGGTCAACCAGTACGCCAGGGAAAGCCAGCATCCGCTACTCTGTGAAATCGAGAAGGACGGTTAACGCCGACCACTTGGGTATGAGGTGAAGCTATGTTAAACCGCGAGCTCGAAGTCACCCTCAATCTTGCCTTCAAGGAGGCTCGTTCGAAGCGTCATGAGTTCATGACCGTCGAACACCTGCTGCTGGCACTTTTGGATAACGAAGCTGCCGCCACCGTTCTACGTGCGTGCGGCGCCAACCTCGACAAACTCAAGCATGACCTGCAGGAGTTTATCGACTCCACAACGCCACTTATTCCAGTCCACGATGAAGACCGTGAGACCCAGCCAACCCTGGGCTTCCAGCGGGTGCTTCAGCGTGCCGTGTTCCATGTTCAGAGCTCCGGTAAGCGTGAAGTCACGGGCGCCAATGTGCTGGTGGCGATTTTCAGCGAACAGGAAAGCCAGGCAGTGTTCCTGCTCAAACAGCAGAGCGTTGCCCGTATCGATGTCGTCAACTACATCGCCCACGGTATCTCCAAGGTGCCCGGGCACGGCGATCATTCCGAGGGTGAGCAGGATATGCAGGACGACGAGGGCGGTGAGTCTTCTTCTTCGGGCAATCCACTGGATGCCTATGCCAGCAACCTCAACGAACTGGCGCGCCAGGGGCGGATCGATCCGCTGGTGGGGCGTGAGCTCGAGGTTGAGCGTGTCGCGCAGATCCTCGCGCGTCGTCGCAAGAACAACCCGTTGCTGGTGGGCGAGGCAGGCGTGGGTAAAACCGCGATTGCCGAAGGCCTGGCCAAGCGCATCGTGGATAACCAGGTGCCGGACCTGCTGGCCAACAGCGTCGTCTACTCCCTTGACCTGGGCGCCTTGCTCGCCGGGACCAAGTACCGTGGCGACTTCGAGAAGCGCTTCAAGGCGCTGCTCGGTGAGCTGAAAAAACGCCCGCAGGCGATCCTGTTCATCGACGAAATCCACACCATCATTGGTGCCGGTGCGGCCTCCGGTGGGGTGATGGATGCCTCCAACCTGCTCAAGCCGCTGCTGTCGTCGGGTGATATACGCTGCATCGGCTCGACCACGTTCCAGGAATTCCGTGGCATCTTCGAGAAAGACCGTGCCCTGGCACGTCGCTTCCAGAAGGTCGACGTGTCCGAACCTTCGGTAGAGGACACCATCGGCATCCTGCGCGGGCTCAAGGGGCGCTTCGAGGCGCACCATGGCATCGAGTACACCGATGAAGCACTGCGTTCAGCCGCTGAGCTGGCGTCGCGCTACATCAATGACCGGCACATGCCGGACAAGGCCATCGACGTAATCGACGAAGCCGGTGCCTACCAGCGTCTGCAGCCGGTCGAGAAGCGTGTAAAACGCATCGACGTGCCGCAGGTCGAGGATATTGTGGCGAAGATCGCGCGGATTCCGCCAAAACACGTCACCAGCTCCGACAAGGAGTTGCTGCGTAACCTGGAGCGCGACCTCAAGCTGACCGTGTTCGGTCAGGATGCGGCCATCGACTCGCTGTCCACCGCGATCAAGCTGTCGCGTGCAGGCCTCAAGTCGCCGGACAAGCCGGTGGGTTCGTTCCTGTTTGCCGGCCCGACCGGTGTCGGCAAGACCGAAGCGGCCCGGCAACTGGCCAAGGCCATGGGTATCGAGCTGGTGCGGTTCGACATGTCCGAATACATGGAGCGTCACACCGTGTCGCGCCTGATCGGCGCGCCTCCGGGTTATGTCGGTTTCGACCAGGGCGGCCTGTTGACCGAGGCGATCACCAAGCAACCGCACTGCGTGCTGCTGCTCGATGAAATCGAGAAGGCCCACCCTGAAGTCTTCAACCTGCTGCTGCAGGTGATGGATCACGGGACCCTGACCGACAACAACGGGCGCAAGGCGGATTTCCGCAACGTGATCGTGATCATGACCACCAACGCCGGTGCCGAAACGGCCGCGCGGGCTTCCATTGGCTTCGCGCACCAGGATCACTCGTCCGATGCGATGGAAGTCATCAAGAAGAGCTTCACGCCTGAGTTCCGCAACCGCCTGGACACCATTATCCAGTTTGGTCGCCTCAGCCATGAGGTTATCAAGAGCGTGGTGGACAAGTTCCTCACCGAGCTCCAGGCGCAGTTGGAAGACAAGCGCGTGCAGCTGGAGGTCACGGACGCGGCGCGCAGCTGGCTGGCCGAAGGCGGCTACGATGCGGCAATGGGCGCACGCCCAATGGCGCGTCTGATCCAGGACAAGATCAAGCGGCCGCTGGCCGAAGAGATCCTGTTTGGCGAGCTTTCCGACCATGGTGGCGTAGTGCACATCGACCTGAAGGATGGCGAGCTGACCTTCGAGTTCGAAACCACGGCTGAAATGGCCTGATCCATAGCGGCGAGCGTCAATGTGGGAGGGGGCTTGCCCCCGATAGCAGTGTTTCAGTCGCTACATGGGTGACTGATCTACCGCTATCGGGAGCAAGCCCCCTCCCGCATTGGGTTGTGGCACTTGGTAAATAGCACGCACACAAAAACGCCCGGCATAACCGGGCGTTTTGTATTGACTTGCTTAGCGAGCGCGGTAAGTGATGCGCCCTTTGCTCAAGTCATAGGGCGTCAGCTCGACGCGCACTTTGTCACCGGTAAGAATACGAATGTAGTTCTTGCGCATCTTGCCGGAGATATGCGCGGTTACGACGTGCCCATTTTCCAACTCCACACGAAACATGGTGTTGGGCAGGGTGTCGACGACAGTGCCTTCCATTTCGAAGCTGTCTTCTTTCGACATGCAGTAAAGCCCTCGGTATCCAGTGAATGGCCCGGTGCAACTGCGCCAGGCAAAAGCGGCGTGCATTGTGCCCGAAAAAGGGTGTTCAAGCCAAGGGGTTCTAGTTAAGCACGACCCATCTTTGATTAATCAGCAGTTCAATGGGCCGATATTGGGTCTTGTAGTTCATCTTTTTGCAGTTCTTGATCCAGTAGCCGAGGTACACCGCCTCCAGTTCCTGGCGCAAGGCTTCGCCAATCTGCCAGAGGATCGCAAAGCGTCCCAGGCTGCGGCGTTCTTCGGCGGGTTCATAGAAGGTGTAGACCGCCGACAGGCCGTTAGGCAACAGATCGGTCACCGCGACAGCCACCAGCCGACCGTCCGCACGAAATTCGTAGAAGCGCGAGAAGGGCAGGTCGCGGACCAGGAACGTGGAAAACTGATCGCGGCTGGGCGGGAACATATCGCCGTCAGCGTGGCGTTGCTCGATGTAGCGCTGGTAAAGGTCGAAATATTCTTCGGTGAAGCGCGGCTTGGCCGACGTCACCGTCAGGTCGGCGTTGCGTTTGAGGATGCGTTTCTGGTTGCGGTCCGGTAGAAACTGCGCAACGGGGATGCGTGCGGGCACGCAGGCATTACAGTTCTGGCAATGCGGCCGGTACAGATGATCGCCACTGCGCCGAAACCCCATCTCCGACAGGTCGGCATACACATGCACGTCCATAGGCTGGCTGGGGTCGAGGAACAGCGTGGTGGCCTGCTCGTCGGGCAGATAGCTGCAAGAGTGGGGTTGAGTGGCATAAAACTTCAAACGCGCCAACTCGGTCATGATCAACCCTCGGATAAGCTTTGAAATAAGTGTAAGCCAGGAGCGCGGATGTCGCCTAGGAAACCCACGGTCCGGCGTTGGGCTGGTCCAGATGGTCGTGCAGGAACCCTGCGAAGTCGCTGCGGGATATGGCGCGGGCACCCAGGCTGTGCAGGTGATCGTTGGGCATCTGGCAGTCGATCAGCACAAAGCCCCAGGCCTGCAATTGATGGGTCAGCGTGGCAAAGCCGAATTTCGAAGCGTTGTCGGCGCGGCTGAACATGGACTCACCAAAAAACAGCTGGCCCATTGCGAGGCCGTAGAGGCCGCCTACCAGTTCACCCTTGTCCCAGACCTCCACCGAATGCGCGTAGCCGCGCTGGTGCAGTTCCAGATAGGCGCTCTGGATGCCTTCGGTGATCCAGGTGCCATCGGCATAGGCGCGTGGCGCCGCGCAGGCCTGGATAACGGCGGCGAAGTCCTGGTCGAAGGTCACGCTGTAGCGCTGTTGGCGCAACAGTTTGCCCAGGCTGCGCGATACATGCAGTTCGTCGGGGAATATCACGGTGCGTGGGTCGGGCGACCACCAGAGGATCGGTTGGCCCTCTGAAAACCAGGGGAAGCAGCCGTGACGGTAGGCTTGGATCAGCCGTTCGGCGCTGAGATCACCGCCGGCGGCGAGCAAGCCATTGGGTTCGCGCATGGCCTTGGCCAGTGGGGGGAAAGTCAGTGAATCGCGTTGTAACCAGGTCAGCATGGCATCCAGGCTTTACGGAAGGGGAGGGGAGTGGCAGGAATGACACCTGCGGCGGCAGTGCTGATTATTGTCGACCTGGCGCCATCGGACCAGCCCGGATCGGACATTAAGGTGGATTAGCGTGAGCAGGTGTTTCTGCAACTCTATGCCGGGGGCGTGGTCGTAATCGGGTCTGTTCCATGCAGGCCATTTGCCAAGCTTGCCTCGATTGGTAAAAACAGCTCATAAGCCTTTGTCAGCAAAGACAATGCATGCTCAAATTGAACATCTTGTGACACACAATTGGCTATGCTGCTGGAAGAGCGCCAAGCGGCGTGGCATCAGGGACACAAACCCGTACAATGCGGCCATTGTGGCGTTATCGTCATTTCATCCAGCAATAGTCCGGTGTTAAACAGTAGATTCAACGACGCTCGTTCATTTTTCAGCTGCTCGGATTGGGCAGTATTTGCAGTCATTCAACAGATGGACGCGCTAAAGGCGCAGGAAAAGACCCGTTTTGAAGAAATCCGCCGCAACACCTAAAGCAGCAGTCGTGCCGGCCTGGCGCCAGCACCTGCATTATCGCCTCAAGGAAGGTGCGCTGATCGCGATCGGCGCGCTGTGCCTGTTCCTGATGATGGCCTTGCTGACCTATGGCAAGGACGATCCGGGCTGGAGCCACAACAGCAAGATCGAAGACGTGCAGAACTTCGGTGGCCCTGCCGGTTCCTACAGCGCCGATATCCTGTTTATGGTGCTGGGTTACTTCGCCTATATCTTCCCGTTGCTGCTGGCGATCAAGACCTGGCAGATCTTCCGCCAGCGCCATGAGCCGTGGCAGTGGAGCGGCTGGCTGTTCTCCTGGCGCCTGATCGGCCTGGTGTTCCTGGTGTTGTCCGGCGCGGCGCTGGCGCATATCCATTTCCATGCACCCACCGGCCTGCCGGCGGGCGCCGGTGGTGCGCTGGGCGAAAGCCTCGGCGACCTGGCGCGCCGGACCCTGAATATCCAGGGCAGTACCCTGATGTTCATCGCCTTGTTCCTGTTCGGCCTCACCGTGTTCACCGACCTGTCATGGTTCAAGGTGATGGACGTGACCGGCAAGATCACCCTCGACCTGCTGGAGCTGTTCCAGGGCGCCGCCAATCGCTGGTGGGCGGCCCGTGTCGACCGCAAGCGCATGGTGGCCCAACTGCGTGAGGTCGACACCCGTGTCAACGAAGTGGTGGCCCCGAGCACACCGGACCGGCGTGAGCAGGCCAAGGTCAAGGAACGCCTGATCGAACGCGAACAGGCCTTGAGCAAGCACATGTCGGACCGCGAGAAGCAGGTGCCGCCAGTGATTGCTCCCGCGCCGCCCAAGCCGGCCGAACCGAGCCATCGCGTACAGAAAGAGAAACAGGCGCCGTTGTTCATCGACAGCGCCGTCGAAGGCACCTTGCCGCCGATCTCGATCCTCGACCCGGCCGAAAAGAAACAACTCAACTATTCCCCAGAGTCCCTGGCGGCCGTCGGCCACCTGCTGGAAATCAAACTCAAGGAATTCGGCGTCGAAGTCTCGGTGGACTCCATCCATCCCGGCCCGGTGATCACCCGTTACGAAATCCAGCCGGCCGCCGGTGTGAAGGTCAGCCGCATCGCCAACCTGGCGAAAGACCTGGCCCGCTCCCTGGCCGTGACCAGCGTGCGCGTGGTGGAAGTCATTCCCGGCAAGACCACCGTGGGTATCGAGATTCCCAACGAAGACCGCCAGATCGTGCGCTTCTCCGAAGTGCTGTCGACGCCCGAGTACGACAACTTCAAGTCGCCGGTCACCCTGGCCCTGGGCCATGACATCGGTGGCAAGCCGGTGATCACCGACCTGGCGAAGATGCCCCACCTGCTGGTCGCCGGTACCACCGGTTCCGGTAAGTCGGTGGGGGTGAACGCGATGATCCTGTCGATCCTGTTCAAGTCCGGCCCGGAAGACGCCAAGCTGATCATGATCGACCCGAAGATGTTGGAACTGTCGATCTACGAAGGCATTCCACACCTGCTGTGCCCGGTGGTCACCGACATGAAGGACGCCGCCAACGCCCTGCGCTGGAGCGTTGCCGAGATGGAGCGCCGCTACAAGCTGATGGCGAAGATGGGCGTGCGTAACCTGTCGGGCTTCAACGCCAAGATCAAGGAAGCCCAGGAACGCGGCGAGACCATCGACGATCCGTTGTACCGGCGCGAAAGCATTCACGACGAAGCGCCAAAGCTGACCAAGCTGCCGACCATTGTGGTGGTGGTCGACGAATTCGCCGACATGATGATGATTGTCGGCAAGAAGGTTGAAGAGCTGATCGCGCGTATTGCCCAGAAGGCCCGTGCCGCCGGTATTCACTTGATCCTTGCCACCCAGCGGCCGTCGGTGGACGTGATCACCGGCCTGATCAAGGCCAACATCCCGACGCGCATGGCGTTCCAGGTGTCGAGCAAGATCGACTCGCGGACCATCATCGACCAGGGGGGCGCCGAACAACTGCTCGGCCATGGCGACATGCTCTACATGCCGCCGGGCACCAGCCTGCCGATCCGGGTGCACGGCGCCTTTGTTTCCGACGATGAAGTGCATCGTGTGGTGGAAGCCTGGAAACTGCGCGGCGCACCGGAGTACAACGATGACATCCTCGCCGGTGTGGAAGAAGCCGGCAGCGGCTTCGATGGCGGCAGCGGCGGTGGCGACGATGATGCCGAGACCGATGCGCTGTACGATGAAGCCGTGGCGTTCGTGCTCGAAAGCCGTCGAGCCTCGATTTCCGCGGTGCAACGCAAGTTGAAAATCGGCTACAACCGTGCCGCTCGTATGATCGAAGCCATGGAAAACGCTGGCGTCGTGACCGCAATGAACACCAACGGCTCGCGTGAAGTCATTGCCCCCGGGCAGATGCGCGACTGATCCCGCGCCGCGTGACAGCACGCGGCGCGTCCTGACTACTCAATGAGGACTCCCATGCGCTTTATCCGCATGCTGTTGTTGCCGGCACTGGCCCTGACCGCTGTTTCGGCTCACGCTGACCCGGCCTCCGTCGCCAGCCTGAAGAATCTGCTCGACAAATCCCAGACCCTGACCGCGCGCTTCTCCCAGTTGACCCTGGATGCCGGCGGCACCCAGTTGCAGGAAACCGCCGGCGAAATGGCCGTGCAGCGTCCTGGCCTGTTCTACTGGCACACCGAGGGCAAGGCCGAGCAGACCATCGTGTCCGATGGCCAGAAGGTCACCCTGTGGGACCCGGACCTGGAACAGGCGACCATCAAGAAGCTCGACCCGCGCCTGAACCAGACCCCGGCGCTGTTGCTCTCAGGTGACGTGTCGAAGATCAACGACAGCTTCGACATCACCTCCAAGCAGACCAGCAACGTGATCGAATTCACCCTCAAGCCGAAATCCAAGGACACGCTGTTTGACACCCTGTCCTTGTCGTTCGGTAACGGCGTGATCAACAACATGCGCCTGATCGACAGCGTCGGCCAGCGCACCGATATCCTGTTCTCCGGGGTCAAGGCCAACCAGCCGGTACCGGCGTCCAAGTTCAAGTTCGACATCCCCAAGGGTGCCGACGTGATCCAGGAATAAATTCCCCAGAGGTTTCAAACGCTGCCCATGGACCTGTTTCGAAGTGACCCGATTGCCCAGCCACTGGCCGCACGCCTGCGTTCGACCAACCTGGATGAGTACGTCGGTCAGGAACACCTGCTCGCTCGCGGCAAGCCCCTGCGTGAAGCCCTGGAGCAGGGTGCGCTGCACTCGATGATTTTCTGGGGGCCGCCGGGGGTGGGCAAGACCACGTTGGCGCGGCTCTTGGCGAAGGTCTCGGATGCGCACTTCGAAACGGTCTCGGCGGTACTCGCCGGGGTCAAGGAGATCCGCCAGGCGGTGGAAGTCGCTAAGCAGCAGGCGGGGCAGTACGGCAAGCGCACCATCCTGTTCGTCGACGAAGTGCACCGTTTCAACAAGTCGCAGCAGGATGCGTTCCTGCCCTATGTGGAAGACGGTACGCTGATCTTCATCGGCGCCACCACCGAAAACCCTTCGTTCGAGCTTAACAACGCCTTGCTGTCGCGGGCGCGGGTCTATGTGCTCAAAAGCCTGGACGAGGCGGCGATGCAGAAGCTGCTGCAGCGCGCCTTGAACGAAGACAAGGGCTTGGGCAAGCGCCAACTGAGCGTGAGCGAAGAGGGCTTCAAGATCCTGCTGACGGCCGCCGATGGCGATGGTCGTCGTTTCCTCAACCTGTTGGAAAACGCCTCCGACCTGGCCGAAGACGGCGGTGAGATTGGCGTCGACCTTCTGCAAAGCTTGCTCGGCGATACGCGCCGCCGCTTCGATAAGGGCGGCGAGGCCTTCTACGACCAGATTTCGGCGCTGCATAAATCCGTGCGCGGTTCCAACCCGGATGGCGCGCTCTACTGGTTCGCACGCATGATCGACGGCGGTTGCGACCCGCTCTACCTCGCTCGCCGCGTGGTGCGCATGGCCAGCGAAGACATCGGCAACGCCGACCCGCGCGCACTGAGCCTGTGCCTGGCGGCATGGGACGTACAGGAACGCCTCGGTAGCCCGGAAGGCGAGTTGGCGGTGGCCCAGGCCATCACCTACCTGGCCTGTGCGCCAAAAAGCAACGCGGTGTACATGGGCTTCAAGTCCGCACTGCGTGCCGCCGCCGAATATGGCTCCCTCGAAGTGCCGATGCACTTGCGCAACGCGCCGACCAAGCTGATGAAGCAGCTGGGTTATGGCGATGAATACCGTTACGCCCACGATGAGCCGGATGCCTACGCGGCCGGTGAAGACTATTTTCCCGATGAGCTTGAACCGTTGCCGCTCTATCAGCCGGTGCCCCGTGGCCTGGAGCTGAAGATCGGCGAAAAGCTCAATCACCTCGCGCAACTCGATCGACTCAGCCCCAGACAGCGGAGAAAGTAGTGTTCAAGACGATTCTTGCCGTGTCCGCAGCCGGCATCGCTGGTACATTATTGCGTTTCGCCACCGGCACCTGGGTCAGCGCCAACTGGCCCAGGCATTTTTACGCGGCGACCCTGGCGGTCAACCTGGTGGGCTGCCTGATCATCGGGCTGTTGTACGGCTGGTTCCTGTTGCGCCCGGAAGTACCGATTGAAATTCGCGCCGGCTTGATTGTCGGCTTTGTAGGCGGTCTGACGACCTTTTCATCCTTTTCACTGGATACGTTGCGCCTGCTGGAAAGCGGGCAGGCCCTGATAGCCTTCGGGTACCTGGGCATCAGCGTATTCGGCGGGCTGCTCGCTACCTGGGCCGGCCTGTCCTTGACCAAACTTTGATAAACGAGAGACCGACATGCTCGATTCCAAACTGTTACGTAGCAACCTTCAGGACGTAGCGGACCGCCTGGCATCCCGTGGCTTTGCCTTGGATGTTGCGCGCATCGAAGCGCTGGAAGAACAGCGCAAGACCGTCCAGACCCGCACCGAAGCACTGCAGGCTGAGCGTAATGCGCGTTCCAAATCCATCGGTCAGGCCAAGCAGCGTGGCGAAGACATCGCACCGTTGATGGCGGATGTCGAGCGCATGGGCACCGAGCTGTCCGAGGCTAAAGTCGAGCTGGAAAAAATCCAGTCCGAGCTGGATTCGATCCTGCTGGGCATCCCCAACATCCCCCACGAATCGGTGCCGATCGGCGCAGACGAAGACGGCAACGTCGAAGTGCGTCGCTGGGGCACGCCGAAGGCCTTTGATTTCGAGATCAAGGACCACGTCGCCCTGGGCGAACTGAGTGGTGGCCTGGATTTCGAAACTGCCGCCAAGATGTCCGGCGCGCGCTTCTCCCTGTTGCGCGGCCCGGTTGCACGCCTGCACCGCGCCCTGGCGCAGTTCATGATCAACCTGCACACCGGCGAGCACGGTTACGAAGAGGCCTACACCCCGTACCTGGTGCAGGCGCCGGCGCTGATGGGCACCAGCCAGCTGCCGAAATTCGAAGAAGACCTGTTCAAGATCAGCCGCGACGGCGAAGCCGACCTGTACCTGATTCCGACCGCCGAAGTGTCGCTGACCAATATCGTCTCCGGCGAGATCCTCGACGCCAGGCAACTGCCGATCAAGTTCGTCGCCCACAGCCCGTGCTTTCGCAGTGAAGCCGGCGCATCGGGCCGCGACACCCGCGGCATGATCCGCCAGCACCAGTTCGACAAGGTCGAGATGGTGCAGATCGTCGAGCCGTCGACCTCGATGGACGCCCTGGAAGGCCTGACCGCCAACGCTGAGCGCGTCCTGCAACTGCTGGAACTGCCGTACCGCGTGCTGGCCCTGTGCACCGGTGACATGGGTTTCAGCGCCGTGAAGACCTACGACCTCGAAGTGTGGGTGCCGAGCCAGGACAAGTACCGCGAGATTTCGTCGTGCTCCAACTGCGGTGATTTCCAGGCCCGTCGCATGCAGGCGCGTTTCCGCAACCCGGAAACCGGCAAGCCGGAGCTGGTGCACACCCTCAACGGTTCCGGCCTGGCCGTAGGCCGTACCCTGGTGGCGGTGCTGGAAAACTACCAGCAGGCTGACGGTTCGATCCGCGTACCGGAAGTGCTCAAGCCTTACATGGCGGGCGTTGAGGTCATTCGCTAAATGGAATTTCTGCCGCTGTTTCATAACCTGCGCGGCAGTCGTGTGCTGGTCGTCGGTGGCGGGGAGATTGCCTTGCGCAAATCCCGGCTGCTGGCCGACGCCGGGGCGGTGCTGCGGGTGGTTGCTCCCCAGATCGAAAACCAGTTGCGTGAACTGGTACTGGGCAGTGGCGGGGAACTGATTCTGCGCGGTTATCAGGAGGCTGACCTCGACAGTTGCACCCTGATCATTGCGGCAACCGACGACGAGCCGCTGAACGCGCAAGTGTCCAGCGATGCCAAGCGCCGTTGCGTACCGGTCAACGTGGTCGATGCGCCTGCCTTGTGCAGCGTGATCTTCCCGGCGATCGTCGACCGTTCGCCCTTGGTGATCGCCGTGTCCAGCGGTGGCGACGCGCCGGTGCTGGCGCGCTTGATCCGCGCCAAGCTGGAAACCTGGATTCCGTCCACTTACGGGCAACTGGCCGGGCTGGCGGCGCGTTTTCGTGCCCAGGTCAAAGGCTTGTATCCGGATGTGCAGCAGCGGCGTGCGTTCTGGGAAGAAGTGTTCCAAGGCCCGATTGCCGACCGCCAGTTGGCCGGTCAGGGCGATGAGGCCGAGCGCTTGCTGATCGAGAAGGTCAACGGCGCGCCGCCTTATGCGCCGGGCGAGGTTTATCTGGTGGGTGCGGGTCCGGGTGATCCCGACCTGCTGACCTTCCGTGCCCTGCGCCTGATGCAGCAAGCCGATGTGGTGTTGTACGACCGCCTGGTGGCGCCCGCGATCCTCGAACTGTGCCGCCGGGATGCCGAGCGTATCTACGTCGGCAAGCGTCGCGCCGACCACGCCGTGCCACAAGACCAGATCAACCAGCAACTGGTGGACCTGGCCAAGCAGGGCAAGCGGGTGTTGCGCCTCAAGGGGGGCGATCCGTTCATCTTTGGTCGTGGTGGCGAAGAGATCGAGGAACTGGCCGCCCATGGCATTCCGTTCCAGGTGGTGCCGGGAATCACGGCAGCCAGCGGTTGCGCGGCATATGCCGGAATTCCGCTGACCCATCGCGACTATGCGCAGTCGGTGCGCTTTATCACCGGGCATTTGAAGGACGGAACCTCGGACCTGCCCTGGCATGACCTGGTGGGCCCCTCGCAGACCCTGGTGTTCTACATGGGCTTGATCGGCTTGCCGATCATCTGTGATCAGTTGATCAAGCACGGGCGTGCGGCGGATACCCCGGCGGCCTTGATCCAGCAGGGCACCACGTCCAACCAGCGCGTGTTCACCGGCACCCTGGCCGACTTGCCACGGATGGTGGCGGAGCATGAAGTGCATGCGCCGACACTGGTGATCGTCGGCGAAGTGGTGGTGTTGCGCGAGAAGCTGAAGTGGTTTGAAGGCGCACAGTCGCAGGTCTGAGCCTTGAAAGCATCGGGGGCAAGCCCCCTCCCACATTGGACTGCATTCCTGTGTGGGAGGGGGCTTGCCCCCGATGAGGCCCTAAAAGCCAGCCAATACGTCGGATCAGTTCCACACGCCTTTGCCAATCAATTGCTTCCGATCGTGCGGTTCATCAAACCCCTGCGACGGCCCCTTCGGCACAATCCCCGTCGGGTTGATCGTGCGATGGCTGGCATAGTAATGCCCCTTGATGTGTTCGAAATCGACCGTCTCGGCCACCCCCGGCCACTGGTACATCTCCCTCAACCAATTCGACAGGTTCGGGTAATCCGCAATCCTGCGCAAATTGCATTTGAAATGGCTGTAGTACACCGCATCAAAGCGAATCAGCGTGGTGAACAGCCGCACATCTGCCTCGGTCAGGTATTCACCGGCCAGGTAGCGATGATCGCTCAAGTGTTGTTCCAGATGACCCAGCTCGGCGAACACATCATCAAACGCACTTTCATACGCTTGCTGTGAGGTGGCGAAGCCTGCGCGGTACACGCCGTTGTTCACCGCCGGGTAAATGCGTTCGTTCAACGCGTCAATGGTCGTGCGCAGCGGCTGGGGGTAGAAGTCCAGGGTGTTGCCGGTCAATTCATTGAAGGCGTCGTTGAACATGCGGATGATCTCCGCCGATTCATTGCTGACGATGCGCTTGAGCTTTTTGTCCCACAGCACCGGCACGGTGACGCGTCCGGTGTAATCGGCGGTATCGGCGGTATAGCGCTGGTGCATGAAGTCGAAATCATCCAGCTTGTCGCCGGTGGAGCCGTGGGCCTTGTCGAAGGTCCAGCCGTTTTCCAGCATCAACCAGCTGACCACGGACACGTCGATCAGGCTTTCCAGGCCCTTGAGCTTGCGCAGGATCAGCGTGCGGTGAGCCCAGGGGCAGGCCAGGGAGACATAGAGGTGGTAGCGGCCGGCCTCGGCTGTGAAGCCGCCTTCGCCACTCGGGCCTGGCGCGCCGTCGGCGGTGACCCAGTGGCGGCGTTGCGCCTGTTCGCGCTGGAACGCGCCGTCCGCGCTACTTTCGTACCACTGGTCTTTCCAGTGCCCTTCGATCAGCAAACCCATGACTGGCTCCTTGGCTAATAAGCGTTGGAGCCCAGTCTAAAGGGATGAGTTCGAACTAAAAGCGCAAAGACCGGGGGTTAATCATCGATTAAATCGATTTGTCCCGTGCGATCCAGTATTGCCGGGCCAGTTCAAAGGCCTGCTCCCGTGGGTGACCCAGGCCACGCAAGGCCAGGGCCATGGTGGCGATCAGTGCCAATTGCGGGTAGCTGTCCTCGATGTCGCCGCGCCACACGGCTTTCAAGTGCTCGGGGTCGAGGGTGGCCGGCTTGACGTGGCGTTGGGCGGAGAGGGCGGGCCATTCTTCGTCCCAGCTTTCGCCGCCGGTGGTGCCGTACAGATGGCTGAGGGTGTCGGGGTTGATCTCGACCTCGCCGCCATCGCCCTTGACCACAATCACATTGTCGCCGAGCAGACCGCTGGCATCGCGGTGCACGCCTTGGTAACCGGGATGGAAAATGCTTTGCAGCCCCAATCGCGCATTCAGCGGATTGAGCAGGCGCGCCAGGGAATGGATGGGCGAGCGCAAGCCAAGGGTGTTGCGCAGGTCGATCATGCGTTGCAACTGCGGCGCCCAGTCACCCAGCGGGATAAAGGTCAGGTTGCCTTTTGCATAGGCAGCCTCGACCTGCTGCCAGTTGCGGCACAAGGGAATCTGCAAACCCCCCAGCAATTGCTCGGTATACAGCCGTCCCGCCGTGTGGGCGCCGCCGCCGTGCATGAGGATGCGCACGCCGTTTTGCGCCAAGCACTTGGCCGCCAGCAGGTACCACGGCAGGTGGCGTTTCTTGCCGGCGTAGGTCGGCCAGTCGACATCCACGTTCAGTGCCGGGGCATCCAGGCGTTCGCGCACGGCTTCGGTGAAACCGGCCAGTTCTTCCGGGCTTTCTTCCTTGTGGCGCAGCAGCATCAGGAAGGCGCCGAGCTGGGTGTCCTCGACTTTTTCGTCGAGCAGCATGCCCATGGCTTCGCGGGCCTCCTCACGGGTGAGGTTGCGCGCACCGCGCTTGCCTTTGCCCAGGATGCGCACGAATGGTGCAAACGGGTGCTCGGCAGGGGTTTGAAGAGTCAGCGGGGCAAAGTCGGTCATAAGCAATTCGTCGGCCTGGGCAGGCCCGCCAGCTTGGCGGCGAGTTTGGCGGGAGTGCCGTTGAACAGTTTGTTGAGGTGCAGGCTGTTGCCTTTTTCCGGGCCCAGCTTCAAGGCGGTGTACTTGATCAGCGGGCGCGTGGCCGGGGACAGCTGGAATTCGCTGTAGAACTGGCGCAAGAGCGTGAGGATTTCCCAATGGTCCGCGGTCAACGCCAGGGGTTCGGCGGCGGCCAGGGCGTTGGCGACTTCCTCGGACCAGGCGTTCAGGTCGACCAGATAGCCGTCCTTGTCCAGTTCCAGGGTGCGTGTGCCTACGGTCAGGGTGTTCATAGCCAGCTGTTGACCTTGTCGTAGTCGAGCGACAACTGCACGAAACCCGGGTAATCGACGCTGTCGGCCCAGTCCGGCAAGGGCAGGTTGCGCGCCTGCATGTCTTCGGCCAGCACAAACACCTTCACGCCTTTGGTTTGCAGCGCCGCGTTGTGCAGCCCATAGGCGCCGTCGCCGCAGAGCAGGATGGCATCATTAACGCCACAGATACGCAGGCAGCTGTCCAGGCGGCTATCGGTAAACGGGGAGTGGGAAACCACATGTAGAGTCGACATCAGAGGGTTATCACCTGGTCGTAACGGTCAATCAACTGGGAGATCGCAGCGCTGTCCAACGGCTGTGCGCTGGCGGGTGTCGTGAGGCCGCGTTCGGCCAGGCTATGATGGCAGGCGAATACCTCGTCGATACCGAACAGGCCCAGCGCCTGCAGGTTGGCGCCGAGGTCCTTCTGCTGCACGGCCTTGGCGTCCTGATGTGGTGCCAGTTGGAACACGCCGTCGTCGAGGAACAGCAGGCCGATGGGCAGATCGAAGGCACCGCCAGCCAGCACGATGTCCAGTGCTTCGCGTGCGCCCGGGCCAGACCAAGGTGCCTGGCGGCTGATCACCAATAGGGATTTGGACATGTCACGGCCCTCCAAAACAGATCAGGCGATCGGCGGCCTGGGCGGCGTCGTGCAATTGCCCCAGGCCCGACAGCTCCCACGGCGCATCGAGGTTGACCGCACTGCGTTGATAACGCATGGCTTCCTCCTCGTTGAGCACGCCGCGACGCAAGGCGGCGGCGATGCACACCACGCTGTCGAGTTGGTGCGCGCTGACAAACTCACGCCATTGGCGAGCGATGTCCTGCTCATCCTGGGGCACAACAACCGAATTGGACGCGCTGTACACGCCGTCCTGGTAGAAAAACAGCCGCACAATCTCATGCCCGCCGGCCAGTGCCGCCCGGGCAAACAGCAGGGCGCGGCGCGAGGAGGGCGCGTGGGCGGCACAAAACACTGCAATCGCAAACTTCATGGAACACTCTGCAAGCAAACGTGGGCCAATGATAAAGCCGCCGCCGCGAAAAAGCCCGCCGTGATCAAAACGGTCACTGTCGGTGACCGTTCCGGCGATTGCCGACCGGCGCAAGGCTGCCTAGTCTGTGGGCATTCAAAACCGAAATGGAGTGCCCATGTCAGGTCCCTTGGCGTCCCTCAAAGTGCTGGATTTTTCCACCTTGCTGCCTGGCCCGTTTGCGTCGCTGATGCTGGCAGACATGGGCGCCGAGGTGCTGCGTATCGATTCACCCACGCGCATGGACCTGTTGCGCGTACTGCCACCCCACGACCAGGGCACGTCGGCCAGCCACGCCTACCTCAACCGCAACAAGCGCAGCCTGGCGCTGGACCTCAAGCAGGCCGAGGCGCTGGAGATCGTACGGGCGCTGGTCAAGGAATACGACATCCTGCTTGAACAATTCCGCCCTGGGGTGATGGAGCGACTGGGGTTGGGGTATGAGGCATTGAAGGCGATCAACCCCCGGCTGATTTATGTATCGATCACCGGTTATGGCCAGACTGGCCCGTATAGGGACCGCGCCGGGCACGACATCAATTACCTGGCGTTGGCCGGGGTGGCCAGCTACACCGGGCGCCGGGACAGCGGCCCGTTGCCACTGGGCGTACAACTGGCGGATGTGGGCGGCGGGTCGCTGCATGCGGTAGTGGGGCTGCTCGCAGCGGTCATCGCCCGGCAGCAGAGCGGGGTAGGCCAGTACCTGGATGTGAGCATGACCGACTGCTCGTTCAGCCTGAACGCCATGGCGGGTGCGGGCTTCCTGGCGTGCGATGTCGAGCCTGAACGCGAAAGCCATGTGCTGAACGGTGGCAGTTTTTACGATTATTACCGCTCGCGGGATGGGCGTTGGATGTCGGTCGGCAGTCTGGAGCCTGGGTTTATGCAGCAACTCTGTGACGCGCTGGGACGGCCGGAGTTGGCGGCGCTGGGCCTGTCGCCCACACTCAAGCAGGCGCTGCAGGTTGAATTCGAGAAACGTAGCTTTGATGAGTTGTGTGAGTTGTTTGCCGGGGTGGATGCGTGTGTGGAGCCGGTGTTGAGCCTGAGTGAAGCGGTGCAACATCCGCAGTTAAGGGCGCGGGCGTTGGTCAGTCAGGTGCCCAGGGGGGATGGCTCGAGCCAGGCGCAGATTGCCTGCCCGTTGAAGTTCTCGGAGGGGTTGCCAGCGCCCAGGCATATAGGCGCTGCTGTGGGGGCGCACAGTGATGAGGTGCTGGCGGAGTTGGGGTTCAGTGTTCAGCGCATACAGGATCTGCGGCGGACCAAGGTAGTAGGGTGACTGGACCGACGCAATCGGGAGCAAGCTCCCTCCCACACTCGATAGGCGGCGTGGTCAACAGGTGGGAGGGGGCTTGCCCCCGATGAGGCCCTCATTCCACCCGGGTTTCACCGGTAAACACCAGCGTCTGCCGGCACCGCCTGCACAAATACCTTCGGCCCTGAGCCACCATGCCATGGCGCTGGGGCGAGAACGGAAAGTCACTGTCCGCGCACGGGCACTTGTAGATATAGCGGGTCACCTGGCGGCGCTTCACGGCATAGGTGTGGCAACGGTCCGGCGGCAGTTCGTAGACCCCGCGCATGATCAATTGCCATTCCTCGCCATGGGGCTGGATGCGTTCACCAAACAACTGGTGGGCAATCAGGTGCGCCACTTCATGGGCTACGGTCTGCTTGAGGAAATGTTGGCTGTTTTCTCGGTACAACTGTGGGTTGAAGCGCAGCAGGTTCTCGTGCAAATGCGCGACACCGGCCTTCTGGCCCCGCAGCTTGAGGCTGACCTGGGGACGTTTGAAGCTTCGTTTGAAAAAGGATTCGGCTAGCAGGAAACAATCTTCGACGCGGGTATTGAGTTGCTCGGGCATGCTGTACATATCTCCAGAGACGCCCAGTATGCCGCAAAGCTGGGTGTTTCCGAATCTGTCAGGCGCCGAATGGTCATGCATGATGCACAAAGCCACCTTGCGGTGGCTTTGCCCACGGTTCATCTGCTCAGTTGGTATAGATCGGGCCTACGCCCAAGCCCCAGACAATCACGGTAAAGGCCATGATCGCCACCAGCACCACCAGCCCCACGGCCAGTATGGAACTGGAAAACAGGAAGCCTTCATCCGGATCAATGTTCATAAAGGTCGGCACACCTACATAAAGCAGGTACACCGTGTAGCAGATGGCCGCCGTGCCTACCACCATGCCCAGCCACATATGTGGATAGAGCGCCGCCAGCCCGCCGATGAACAGTGGCGTGGCGGTGTAGGTGGCAAACGCCACGCAGCGGGCCATGCTCGGGTTGGCGTCATAGGTACGCGCCATCCAGTGAATGAATGCACCCATCACCGCCACGCCGGCGAGCATCGCGGCGTAGGACATGATGGTCATCCACAGTGCGCTTTCCTGGGTCAGCATCACTGGCGCGCGGTTGCCGATGACCCAGCCGACCTGGGTGGTACCGATAAACGCGGAAACGGCGGGAATCGCCGCGAGAATCAGGGTGTGAGTGAGGTACATGTGGCCGATGCTTTCTTCTTTATCGCCACGGATTTCCCGCCATTCCTGGTCGGGATGGGTAAAAAGCCCCACGACGTGATGGATCATGCCAGTCACTCCTGTCGTTATTGCCATCGCCCCCCATCGGAGCGCCCACGGGCCAAATGGCCTCAAAGGTCCTGGATAGCTGTGCGACCTCTTGTCGCAGTATAGGAAGGGATGACCGGAATAACTGTAGGGCCTTTAGAGCAAATTGCGCTGTAAACGTTGGGGTTAATCGCAGATTGGAATGCAGCCCCCTCCCACATTGGAACTCGGTGATTCTTATCGGTAAAATGCTGGGCTTTTCGTCACACACCTCCAGCGGATCCAAGCGCCATGGGCACTCTTACGGTCAACCAGAACAAACTGCAAAAACGCCTGCGTCGCCTGGCCGGTGAAGCGGTCGCCGATTTCAATATGATCGAGGACGGCGACAAGGTCATGGTCTGCCTCTCCGGCGGCAAAGACAGCTACACCATGCTCGACGTGCTGTTGCACCTGCAAAAGGTCGCACCGATCAAGTTCGAGATCGTCGCCGTCAACATGGACCAGAAACAACCGGGCTTCCCTGAGCATGTGCTGCCGGCCTACCTCAAGGAACTGGGCATCGAGTACCACATCGTCGAGAAAGACACCTACTCGGTGGTCAAGGAACTGATCCCGGAAGGCAAGACCACCTGCTCGCTGTGTTCGCGCCTGCGCCGTGGCACGCTGTACACCTTCGCCGATGAGATTGGCGCGACCAAGATGGCCCTGGGGCATCATCGCGACGATATCGTCGAGACCTTCTTCCTCAATATGTTCTTCAACGGCTCGCTCAAGGCCATGCCGCCCAAGCTGCGTGCCGATGACGGGCGCAACGTGGTGATCCGCCCGCTGGCGTATTGCAACGAGAAAGACATCCAGGCTTACTCCGACTTCAAGCAATTTCCGATCATCCCGTGCAACCTGTGTGGCTCCCAGGAGAACCTGCAGCGCCAGGTGGTCAAGGAAATGCTGCTGGACTGGGAGCGCAAGACCCCGGGCCGCACCGAAAGCATCTTCCGCAGCCTGCAGAACGTGATCCCCTCACAGTTGGCCGACCGCAACCTGTTCGACTTCACCAGCCTGAAAATCGATGAGACCGCCGCGTCGCGCTTCGTCAATGTTGTGAACCTCTGAGCCCATTCAAGGCTCTGACACACGGCGCTCGCGGGCGCCGTTTTCCATTCAATTGCCAGGAGAGGGCATGCGCGATTACAAGTGGCTGCACGAATATTGTCTGAACCGCTTCGGTTCGGCAGCCGAGCTGGAAGCCCACCTGCCTGTGCCCAAGACTGCGGCGCAATTACGCAAGATCAGTGATGATCGCTACCTGTCGACCCTGGCGTTGCGCGTGTTTCGTGCAGGCTTGAAGCACAGCGTGGTGGACGCCAAGTGGCCGGCGTTCGAAAAGGTGTTTTTCGGCTTCGACCCGGAAAAAGTCGTACTGATGGGCGCCGAGCACCTGGAGCGGCTGATGCAGGACACCAGCATCATCCGCCACCTGGGCAAGCTCAAGAGCGTGCCGCGCAATGCGCAGATGATCCTGGATATCGAGCAGGAGAAGGGCAGCTTCGGCGCGTTTATCGCCGATTGGCCGGTGACCGACATTGTCGGCCTGTGGAAGTACCTGAGCAAACACGGCCACCAGCTCGGCGGGTTGTCAGCGCCGCGCTTTTTACGCATGGTCGGCAAGGATACCTTTGTGCCGAGTTATGACGTGGTGGCGGCGTTGAACGCGCAGAAGATCGTCGACAAGGCGCCGACCAGCCTGCGCGACCTGGCGACGGTGCAGGGCGCGTTCAACCAGTGGCACGCCGAGAGTGGACGGCCGATGTGCCAGTTGTCGATGATGTTGGCGTACACCGTCAACCATTGAGGCCGGGGTGATGCCATCGGGGGCAAGCCCCCTCCCACATTGGATAGGCGGCGCGGTAAAAGTGTGGGAGGGGGCTTGCCCCCG
The DNA here is from genome assembly GCF_900112095.1 of Pseudomonas sp. NFPP24. NCBI lineage: Bacteria > Pseudomonadati > Pseudomonadota > Gammaproteobacteria > Pseudomonadales > Pseudomonadaceae > Pseudomonas > Pseudomonas sp. NFPP24. The sequence goes on along the minus strand of NZ_FOKD01000003.1, from coordinate 98,009 downwards.
ATGAGGGGCTTCAGGCCGCTGCCAACCGCCGGTTCAACTGATGCCGCCAGCGCACATACAACATTGCCGTGCAAAACACCGCCAGGCTCGCCAGCATCTCCAGCACCCCGAACCACTGCCGGTTCGGGTCATACGCCGCCAGCGCGCCCTTGATGAAATACAGGTTCACCACAAAGCACATCCATGAGTGCCCGCGCGCGCTGCCCAGCAGCATGCCTGGCGCCAGCACCAGCAAGGGCACCAGTTCGATCAGCAGGATCACCCACGGCCGTGCGCCGTGCAGATCAGCAACGAACAGGTAGTACACGCACAGCAACCCCACCAGGCCAAAAAACGCCAGCAGGCTCAGCGCGCGAGCAATTCTCACCCGTGGCTCCAACCACGCCTGGGGCGGCAGGACCTTAGGCTTCCTGGCCACGACCGCCCTCCAGCAGGGTGGCGGTGTTCGCCAGGCGTAGCCCCAGGGCGCGGCACAGGGCGATCTCATGCTGGTCGAGCATGCGCTTGCCGTCCGGCCCGGCGTGATGGCTGGCACCATAGGGAGTGCCGCCGCCCTGGGTATCGAGCAAGGCCTGTTCGCTGTAGGGCAGGCCGGTGATCAGCATGCCGTGGTGCAGCAACGGTAGCAGCATCGACATCAGCGTGGTTTCCTGGCCGCCGTGCAGGCTGGCCGTGGAGGTAAACACCCCGGCCGGCTTGCCGACGAGGGCGCCGGTGAGCCACAGGTTGCTGGTACCGTCGATGAAGTACTTGAGCGGCGCGGCCATGTTGCCGAAGCGGGTCGGGCTGCCCAGGGCCAGGCCGGAGCAGTGTTTCAGGTCGTCGAGGCTGGCATACAGCGCGCCTTCCTCCGGAATGCTCGGTGCCACGGCTTCGCACTCGGTGGAGATCGCCGGCACGGTGCGCAAGCGTGCTTCCATCCCGCCTTGCTCGATGCCCCGGGCAATCTGCCGGGCCATTTCGCTCACCGAGCCATTGCGGCTGTAATACAGCACCAGCACATACGGCGACGTCACGGCAGGATCTCCAGTACGTTTTCCGGCGGCCGGCCGATGACGGCTTTGTCGGCGGTTTCCAGGATCGGGCGTTCCATCAATTTCGGGTGATCGGCAATGGCGGCGATCAACTGGGCTTCGCTGAGGCTGGCGTCGGCCAGGTTCAGGGTTTTGTATTCATCTTCGCCGGTGCGCAGCAGTTGGCGCGCGCTGATACCCAGCTTGCCGAGCAGCGCCTTGAGTTGCGCGGCGTCCAGCGGGGTTTCCAGGTAGCGTACGACGGTGGGGGTGAGGCCACGGGCCTCCAGCAGTTCCAGCGCACCGCGGGATTTCGAGCAGCGCGGGTTGTGATAAAGCGTCAGATCGGTCATGTGCGGGTCGCATCTTGCGTAAGGTGGCGGGTATTCTACCCGTGCAGCGACCTGTCCTTAAACCGTAAGAGGCGATAGGCCGCAGCCAACGTTCATTTTTGCGAAGGATTACCCCATGACAAGGCGACTGATCGGTGCATTGGCGATCATCACAACCCTGCTGCTCAGCGGCTGCGGTAACGATTACGGCGTTGACCAATTTGGCAAGAAGGTGGCGTCCGAACGCTTGGACAAGCAGTGGCTGGTGGTCAATTACTGGGCCGAATGGTGTGGTCCGTGCCGCACGGAAATCCCCGAGCTCAATGCCTTGGCCGAACAGTTGAAGGCGCAGAACGTGGGCGTGTTCGGGGTCAACTTCGACAATGTCCAGGGCGAAGAGCTGAAAGCCGCCAGCGACAAGCTGGGCATCAAGTTCACGGTGCTGGCGCAGAACCCGGAAGAGATTTTCGATATTCCACGCAGCGAAGCGTTGCCGGTGACCTACATCATCGATGACAAGGGCAAGGTGCGCGAGACGTTAATGGGCGAGCAGACGGCGGAAGGCGTGCTGGCCAGGCTCAAGGCCTTGCGCGGCTAGGGGCTACCCGGAATCAAATGTGGGAGGGGGCTTGCCCCCGATAGCTGTGTGTCAGTCACTCCATCAGTTGACTGTTACACCGCCATCGGGGGCAAGCCCCCTCCCACATTTAGCTTCCATCAATCCATGGATTGGGAAAATCAGCCTTCTTCGAGCCACAATCGTATCGGTTTGCCCTCGGCCGGCCAGAACCGGGTCTGCTCGATCGGCGAGATATCCCAGCGCTGCACGCCTTGCAGGGCCTGGAAGAAGCGGTGTTCCTGTTCCATCAACGCTTCGGCGCAGAGTTTGCGGGTGCTGCCGATCTGGCCGAAGCTGAGCTTTTCACCGTCGACGGTGTAGGGCGCGAACCAATGGTTGCAGCCGCCGTTGCCATAGGCGCGACCATCGGCGCCGAGGGTGACGGTCAGGTGCGCGTAATCCATCAGCGGCCGCTCGCCAATCCATTCCACCACGTAGCTGTGATCCTGTTTGAGCTTGACCGCGTCGCCGGCACAGCCGGTCAGGCCCGCCCCGAGGGCGGCGAGCAGAAACAGGCCTCTCATTGCGCAGCCTTCTGGCATTTCGGGCAGCGGTGCTTGTCGCCCTCGCTGGTCCAGCCCAACTCGGCGATCCGCGCATTGGCGGCCGGTTGCAGCGGTTCTTTGGTCAGCTTGGTTTCCACCGCAAACTCGAAGTCCAACACGGCGTCGCAGCTGTCGCAGTTGACCTTCCAGGTGTGAATCTCCAACTCCCCGAACTTCGGCCCCTGGGCCATGGCGACCCACTGGCCCGCCGGGCGGATGGAGTAGCGCGCGTCACCTTCGACGGTGAGGCGCATCGACAGGGTTTTACTGCCGCGCAGGGAGACGATCAGAACGTCGCCATGCTTGATCGAGCCACCGTTGCCGGTGACCTGGTAACGGCCCGGCACCAGGGCGCGGCATTCGATCAGGGTGTGTTGCGGGCTCAGCAAACTGAAGCGGAAATCGTGTTCGGCCATGGATCCTCCAAATAGGCGCGGCATCCTATCACGGGTGCTGGCTCATCATGAGCCTGGTATGTAACCGCTGATCATCCTTCGACGAGGTTCTGTGCCCGGCCATCGGCCCAGGCGGCAATGTTGGCCAACGTCGTGCCGGCGATGGCGGCCAGGGCCTCGCGGGTCAGAAACGCCTGGTGGGCAGTGATGATCACGTTAGGGAAGGTCAGCAGGCGTGCGAGCACGTCGTCCTGCAAGGGCAGATCAGAGCGGTCCTCGAAAAACAACTGCGCTTCTTCCTCATAGACATCCAGACCGAGGTAGCCGAGCTGGCCGTCCTTGAGCGCCTTGATCAGCGCCGGGGTGTCGACCAGCCCACCGCGACCGGTGTTGATCAGCATCGCACCCGGTTGCATCTGCGCCAGGGAGCGGGCGTTGATCAGGTGTTTGCTGTCGGCGGTGAGCGGGCAGTGCAGGCTGATGATCTGCGCCTGGGCCAGCAGTTCGGGCAGGCTCACGTAGTGCGCGCCCTGGGCCTGGATCTGCGGGTTGGGGAAGGGGTCGTAGGCCAGCAGCCGGCAACCGAAGCCGGCCATGATATTGGCGAAGGTGGCGCCGATCTGTCCGGTGCCGACCACGCCGACGGTCTTGCCCACCAGGTCGAAACCGGTGAGGCCATGCAGGCTGAAATCGCCGTCGCGGGTACGGTTGCAGGCGCGGGGCAGGCGGCGGTTGAGGGCGAGGATCAGCGCGACGGCGTGTTCGGCCACCGCATGGGGCGAGTAGGCCGGTACGCGCACGATGGTCAGGCCCAGGCGCTTGGCGGCGGCCAGGTCCACATGGTTGTAGCCCGCCGAGCGCAGGGCGATCAACCGCGTGCCGCCCTTGGCCAACTGCTCCAGCACCGGGGCGCTGAGGTCATCGTTGATAAAGGCGCAGACTACCTCGTGATGTTCGGCCAAGGCCACGGTGTCGAGGTTGAGCCGGGCGGGCTGGAATTGCAGCTCCAGGCCTACGGGCAACGGTTCGCCGAGAAAGCTGTCGCGGTCGTAGGTTTGGCTGCTGAATAGAATCACGCGCATCAAAAGGCTCCCCGCAATTAATCAGTTGGAAACGCTGGACAACTGTGGGAGGGGGCTTGCCCCCGATTAGGGTGTGTCAGCTACAGATGCTTCGACTGATACGACGCTATCGGGGCAAGCCCCCTCCCACAGCTGATCGGCGTCAAAGTCTCTTCAGGCGCTGACCCGCGCCTCGCTGGCCAGCCGTGCAATCGCCATGTCCAGTTCGTCCAGCGCATGCATGGCCTTGGCGTCATCCTGCTTGAGCAGGGTTTCGGCACGGTGGCAGGCGGCGCGCAGTTGCGGTACGCCACAGTAACGGGTGGCGCCGTGCAGACGATGCACCCGTTCAATCAGGGCGTTGTTGTCGTTGGCGTCACGGGCAATGGTGATGGCGAGTCGGTCGGCTTCCAGGGAGGCAAGCAACATGGCGAGCATGTCTGCTGCCAAATCAGCCTTGCCGGCCGCCAGGCGCAGGCCTTCCTCGTGATCGAGCACCGGAAATTGCACGCCAGGGCCGAGGTTGTCGGTCGCGCGTTCCGGCCCCTGATTGCGCAGGGCCAGGCCGGTCCATTTCAACACCACCTGGGCCAGTTGGCGTTCGCTGATGGGTTTGGTCAGGTAGTCGTCCATGCCGCTTTGCAGCAAGGCGCGTTTTTCGTTGGCCATGGCGTGGGCGGTGAGGGCGACTACCGGCAATGGCGTGCCGCTGCGTTCGCTTTCCCACTGGCGGATCGCCTCGGTGCTTTGGCGGCCGTCCATGCCGGGCATTTGCACATCCATCAGCACCAGGTCGAAGGTGTCCTGCTTCACCGCGTCGATGGCCGCATAACCGCTTTCCACGGCGCGTACCCGGGCGCCCATGTCTTCCAGCAGGGTCTGGACCAGCAACAGGTTCGCCGGGTTGTCATCCACACACAGTACACGCGGTGCCCGGCTGGACAAGGGTTCGCCGGGTTCGCTGCGCGTGGGGCGCGGGCTGATCAGGTCGGACAAGGCACGCCGCAATTTGCGCGTACAGGCCGGCTTGGCCTGCAATTGGCTATTGGGATTGGGTACGGACTGATTGAACAGCATCTGTTCGGTGGTGGGGCACAGCACCAGCACTTTGCAGCCCAGGTGTTCGAGGTCCCACAGGTGCTGGTTGAGGCGCTCGGGCGGGATGTCGTTGGCAGTAACCCCAAGGACCGCAAGGTCAATGGCTTGCTCGGTCTGGTGGGCACTGGTAATGCCGTTGGTCAGGCTTTCCAGGCTGGTGAACGGCGTGACTTCCAGGCCGCAGTCTTCCAGTTGGTGTTGCAGCGCCTGGCGTGCCAGTTCGTGGTTTTCCAGCAAGGCGACACGATGGCCCAGCAGGGGCGCCGACGGCAGATCTTCCACGTCGTCGCGGGTCTTGGGCAGGTTGAGGCTGATCCAGAACTCCGAGCCTTCGCCCGGCGTGCTGTCGACGCCGATTTCGCCGCCCATCTGTTCGATCAGGCGCTTGGAAATCACCAGGCCCAAGCCCGTGCCGCCGGGTTGGCGCGACAGCGAGTTGTCGGCCTGGCTGAAGGCCTGGAACAGGGCACGCACGTCCTGGTTGGACAGGCCGATGCCGGTGTCCTGCACGCTGATGCGCAATTGCACGCTGTCTTCCTGCTCGTCCTCGATCATCGCTCGCGCCACGATGGTGCCTTCGCGGGTGAACTTGATCGCGTTGCTGATCAGGTTGGTGAGGATCTGCTTGAGGCGCAGCGGGTCGCCGACCAATGCCAGCGGCGTGTCGCGGTAGACCAGGCTGACCAGTTCGAGCTGTTTGGCATGGGCGGCGGGGGCGAGGATGGTCAGGGTGTCTTGCAGCAAGTCCCGCAGGTTGAACGGAATGCTGTCGAGGACCAGCTTGCCGGCTTCGATTTTCGAGAAGTCGAGGATCTCGTTGATGATGCCCAGCAGGTTGTCGGCGGATTTTTCGATGGTGCCCAGGTAGTCGAGTTGACGCGGGGTCAGCTCGCTCTTTTGCAGCAAGTGGGTAAACCCCAGGATGCCGTTGAGCGGCGTGCGGATCTCATGGCTCATGTTGGCCAGGAACTCCGACTTGATGCGACTGGCCTCCAGCGCCTCCTTGCGCGCCAGGTCCAGCTCGATGTTCTGGATCTCGATGGTTTCCAGGTTCTGGCGTACGTCTTCGGTGGCCTGGTCGATGCTGTGTTGCAGTTCTTCCTGGGCGTTCTGCAGGGTCTCGGCCATGCGGTTGATGCCAGAGGCGAGCTGGTCCAGTTCCTGGCTGCCCAGGGGCGGCAGGCGGGTTTCCAGGTTGCCGTCCTTGAGCTGGGCCACGGCTTGCTTGATCTGGCCGATCGGCGCGTTGATGGTGCGGCTGATGCGCAGGGCCAGTGCCGCGGTGCAGATCAGGCCGATGGCGATCAGCAGCAGGCTGGCGAACAGGCTGCGGTAGCCACGCAGCAACATGCCATTGTGGGACAGTTCCACCTCGACCCAGCCCAGCAGGCGGTCGGCTTCATCCGGGATCAGGTCGCCGGCGAGGTTGCGATGGCGGCCAAACACAGGCAGCAGGTAGCGCGTGGCGTCATTGCCGGTGCGTTGCAACAGGTGTGAGCTGTTGCCGATGGGTGCCTGGTTGAGCATGGTCGGGCCGGCGTGGGCGAGGGTCGCACGGTCCGGGCTGAGGAACGACACGGTGCGCACGTCCGGCTGCTCCAGGGACTGGGTGGCGATGCGCTCCAGCAGGTCGGTGTTGCGTGCACTCAAGGCGGGCGCCACCAGTGGCGCCAACTGCTCGGCGATCATTTCGCCACGTTGCAGCAACTGGGTCTGCAGTTCCGACAACTGCATCCAGGTGAAATAGCCGCCCAGCAACGAAGCCATCAGGCTGGTCGGTAATAAGGTCAGCAACAGTACGCGGCCTTTTATCCCCATTCTTGTCAGCACGCCACTCTCCTGCTACCACATTGATATCGATGATTCACACGGGCATCCGGCCCGCGCCACCTGCGCAGTGTAGCCATTTGCGCAGCGTGGAATCTTGCAAATTAATGACATACGGCAATCTTCGCGCCATTCGGCGCCCGGTGGCGATTGCCCGTGGCGGGGTAATCTTGAATAATCAGCCATTGAGAATGACTTGCAGATACTAATGAATCCCGCAGCAATTGGCCTACCCAGTATCCTGACTATTGAAGATGACCCCGTGCTGGGCGCTTATGTCCATGAGCACCTGGGCCGCTGTGGTTTCCACGTGACCTGGTGCCAGAATGGCCAGCAGGGCCTGCAGATGGCGCGCGAGCAGGCCTTTGACGTGGTGTTGATGGATATCCTGTTGCCGGGGATGGACGGCCTGTCGATCCTCACTCATCTGCGCCAGAGCCGTTCGATCCCGGTGATCCTGATGTCTGCACTGGGCGCCGAAGCCGATCGCATCAGTGGTTTTCGCCTGGGGGCCGATGACTATCTGCCCAAGCCGTTCAGCATGATCGAGCTGCGCGTACGCATCGAAGCCATCCTGCGCCGGGTGGCCCTCGACCGCCGTCCGCTGCCGATCTCGGCGCCGGTGCACGACGATGCCCGCACCCTGCGTTTCGATGATGAACGGTGTGATGTCTTCCATCTTGACCACTGGGCCGGCTTGACCCGCAGCGAATTCCGCCTGCTGGAAACCCTGCATCGCAACAGCGAAGAAGTCCTCAGCAAACCTTTCCTGTACCAGCATGTGCTGCAACGCGGTTATGCGCCCCATGACCGCAGCCTCGACATGCATATCAGCCAGATCCGCCGCAAGCTCAAGGCGATCAACTACACCGAGCGCGAAGTGCGCACGGTGTGGGGCAAGGGCTATGTGCTGAGCGGTCACGATGACGGGCTTTGAACGCCCCTTGAAACGGCTGCCAGGCCGGCACTCGTTATTCTGGAAGCTGGCCTGCCTGCTGATCGCCTTTTGCTTGCTGATGATCTGGCTCAGTTGGTCCTGGGGCCGCTACATGGAGCAGAAGAACGCCTACCTGTCCGATGAGGCGCGAGGCACCTTGAGTGGTTATGCGGTCGCGGCTGAGCAGGCGTGGAGTCGCGATGGCAGTGTCGGCGTCGACGCTTGGCTGCAGGCGATGGGCAAGCGTGAAAGTACCTGGATAGGCGTGATCGGCAATGACCTGCAATCGTTGAGCAGCATCCCGCTGAGCGACAACGAAAGCCAGCGACTGACCTTTCTGCGTGGGTTGGATTGGCCGGTGAGCCGGCATGTCAAAGGCCTGCCATGGCTGAAGATCCCGTTTCCGACCGACCCCCATGCGGGGTCGCTGGTGATCGAGTTACCCCAGCGCTTTATGCCGGGGCGCTACCAACTGTTCTGGCGAGTGGTGACCAACGGGGTGATTCCCGGCCTGTTTACCCTGTTGCTGTGCATCGGCCTGTATCGGCTGCTGATCATGCCCCTCAATCAACTGCGCGAGCAGGCCAATGCCTGGCGCGCCGATCAGTTGAATACGCGGTTGTCCCACGACGCTACCAGTCGCCAGGATGAGTTGGGCGAACTGGGGCGAGCGTTCGACCATATGTCCGAGCGTTTGCAGGGCACCGTGGTGTTGCAGCAACAGTTGCTGCGAGACATGTCCCATGAGCTGCGCACCCCGCTGAGTCGACTGCGAGTGGCCTGTGACAGTGAGCAAGACCTGACGCAGTTGCGCGAGCGGCTCGGCCGTGAAATCGACGCGATGCAACGCCTGGTGGAAGACAGCCTGCAACTGGCCTGGCTCGACACCGAACGGGCGCCGCTGCCCCAGGAAGCTATCCAGCTTCAAGCGCTGTGGGACATGTTGCGCGAAAACGCCTGCTATGAGAGCGACTGGCCAGCGTCGCGGCTGCCATGCCTGCTGGGGGTGGACTGCTGGGTGCGAGGCAACCTGAATGCGTTGGCCCAGGCTTTGGAAAACATCTTGCGCAACGCTATCCGCCATTCACCGTCGGGCGGTGTGGTCAGCCTGGACGGGCGTCGCGAAGGTGATGGTTGGCATGTCTGGCTGGAGGATCAGGGCGGCGGGATCGATGAAGGGGATCTGGAACGGATCTTCGCGCCTTTTACTCGCCTGGACGGTTCACGCCCCGGCGATGGCGGCTTCGGACTGGGCCTGAGCATCGCCCGCAACGCCGTGCAGCGCCAGGACGGCAGCCTGTGGGCGGAAAATACCGGGCAAGGCCTGCGCGTGCACCTGCGCTTGCGGGCCTGCTAAGCGCGACGCTGTTTGCGCTTTTTCCACTGGTGGCCCACCCACCAGCGCCAGTAGCCCATGGTCAGGCAATAGGCGAGCGCGCCCAGCACCAGCCCCAACACCACTGAACCCAGCAGGAACGGCTGCCACAAAGTGCTCAGTTGGCCACTGATCCATTCCCAGGTCAGATCGTCGGGCAGGCTGCGCGGTGGCACGTTCATCAGCCAGGCGCCGGTCATGTAGGTGCAGATAAAGACCACCGGCATGGTGATCGGGTTGGTCAGCCACACCAGGCTGACAGCGATGGGCATGTTGCCGCGCACGGTGATCGCCAGGACCGCAGCTAACAGCATCTGCAAGGGGATTGGGATAAACGCGGCGAACAAACCCACGGCCATTGCGCGTGCGACCGAGTGTCGGTTCAGGTGCCAGAGGTTCGGGTCATGCAGCAACGTGCCGAGAAACTGTAATGACTTATGTTCCCTGATACTCGTGGGATCGGGCATGTACCGTTTGAATAAGCGCCGGGGCATAAGGGATCCAGGTCAGTTCGAGGGGCAAGTATGCCCGCATTCTATAAACAGAAAATTCAGACTTTGTGACAAAACATCATAGGCCGCCCTGGGCATCCGGCTAAGACTGAGTGGATCACTTGAAAAGGATGATTCATGAAGACAGGGATGTGCGCGTTTGCGCTGGGGCTACTGGCCCTGCGTTTTTTGCCGGCGTTGCCGCCTATGGGATGGCTGGTTGCCTGGCCGGTGCTGGCGTTGATGTTGTTGCCGTTTCGTACCTACCCAGTGGCCTTTTTCCTGCTGGGGCTGAGTTGGGCATGCCTCAGCGCGCAGTGGGCGCTGGATGATCGTCTGATGCCTGCGCTGGACGGCCAGACGCGCTGGCTGGAGGGCCGGGTGATCGGGTTGCCGCGACAGACGGGCGAAGGTGTGCGCTTCGAATTGGCCGATAGCCGGTCGCGCAATGCCCGCTTACCCAAACGCATCCGCGTGTCCTGGCGTGGCGGGCCGCCGGTGCGCAGCGGTGAACGTTGGCGCCTGGCGGTTACCCTCAAGCGTCCGACCGGGTTGCTGAATTTCCACGGGTTTGATCAGGAAGCCTGGCTGTTGGCCCAACGCATCGGCGCCACGGGCTCGGTCAAGGATGGCGAGCGCCTGGCGCCAGCCCGCAATGCCTGGCGCGACAGCGTGCGTCAGCGCCTGCTGGCCGTGGATGCCCAAGGCCGGGAAGCAGGCCTGGTTGCCCTGGTACTGGGCGACGGCTCAGGGTTGGCCGCTGCCGACTGGCACGTGTTGCAGGACACGGGCACCGTGCATCTGCTGGTCATTTCCGGCCAGCACATCGGTTTGCTGGCGGGTTTGATCTATGGGCTGATCGCCGGGTTGGCCCGCTACGGTTGCTGGCCGCGAACCTGGCCGTGGTTGCCCTGGGCGTGTGGCCTGGCGTTCAGCGCTGCGTTGGGCTACGGCTGGCTCGCAGGGTTTGGCGTGCCGGTGCAACGGGCTTGTGTGATGGTCGGGTTGGTGTTGGTGTGGCGGCTGCGCTTCCGGCATCTGGGGCTGTGGTGGCCGTTGCTGCTGGCGCTCAACGGGGTGCTGGTGCTGGAGCCGTTGGCCAGTTTGCAGCCCGGGTTCTGGTTGTCGTTTGCGGCGGTGGCGGTGCTGATTCTGGCGTTTGGTGGGCGGTTGGGGCCGTGGAGCCTGTGGCAGGCATGGACCCGACCGCAGTGGCTGATTGCCATTGGGCTGTTTCCGGTGTTGTTGGTATTGGGACTGCCCATCAGCCTGAGCGCACCGCTGGCCAACCTCGTGGCTGTGCCGTGGATCAGCCTGGTGGTGTTGCCGCTGGCGCTATCGGGGACCGCATTGCTGCCATTGCCATTTATTGGCGAAGGTCTTCTGTGGCTGGCGGGCGGCGCTCTGGATGGTTTGTTCAGGGGGCTGGCGTGGCTCGCCGGACACATGCCGGCCTGGATCCCGGCGCAAGTACCATTGGGTTACTGGCTGGTGAGTCTGCTGGGTGCCGTGTTGCTACTGCTGCCCAAGGGCGTGCCGTTTCGCGTATTAGGCTGGCCGATGCTGTTGCTGGCGGTGTTCCCTCCGCGAGAACTGGTGCCCCACGGGCAGATGGAGGTGGTGCAGTTGGACGTGGGGCAGGGGCAGTCGCTGATTCTGCGCACGCGCCACCATGCATTGCTTTACGACGCCGGACCGCGTACCGGAACCTTTGATCTGGGCGCGCGCGTGGTGCTGCCGTCGTTACGAAAACTCGGGGTGAGGGCATTGGACCTGATGCTGCTCAGCCACGCCGATGCGGATCATGCCGGCGGCGCGGCGGCGATTGCCAAGGGCATACCGATCAAGCGCGTGGTGGGCGGGGAAACCGATGGGCTGCCGGCATTTATCGGTACGCAACCTTGCGTCAGCGGCGAGCGATGGACCTGGGACGGGGTAACGTTCGAACTCTGGCAGTGGCCTGGCGCCATCAATGGTAACGCAAAGTCCTGCGTGTTGCAGGTGCAGGCCAATGGCGAGCGCCTGTTGCTGACCGGCGACATCGACCGCGAAGCCGAACAGGCCATGCTCGCGTCGCCTCTGGCGGTGCCCACCGAGTGGCTGCAGGCGCCCCACCATGGCAGTCGCAGCTCTTCGTCCTGGGCGTTTGTCGAGCGGCTCTCCCCCCGTAATGTGCTGATCTCGCGGGGGCGCGGCAATGCGTTCGGCCATCCCCATCCGCAGGTGCTGGAACGTTACCAACGGCTCGGCAGCCAAGTGTATGACAGCGCCGAGCAGGGGGCCGTGCGTGTGCAGCTGGGAGCATTCGCGCCACCGGTCGTTGCGCGCAGTCAACGCAGGTTCTGGCGCGAGCGCTTACCCTAGGGGTTCAAGGCCTCGGCGGATGGGGGTCTGTGGCCGACGCACCTATATGGTAAAGTGGCGCACTTTTTCGAGGGGACATTCACTGTGTGGGAATTGGTCAAATCCGGCGGCTGGATGATGTTGCCGATCATCATGAGCTCCATCGCCGCACTCGGCATCGTCGCCGAACGCCTGTGGACCCTGCGCGCCAGCCGCGTGACCCCCGAGCATCTGCTGGGGCAGGTCTGGGGCTGGATCAAGAACAAGCAACTGGACAAGGAAAAGCTCAAGGAACTGCGCGCCAACTCCCCGTTGGGTGAGATCCTTGCCGCAGGCCTGGCCAATTCCAAGCATGGTCGCGAGATCATGAAGGAGTGCATCGAAGAGGCCGCCGCCCGCGTCATTCATGAACTGGAGCGCTACATCAACGCCCTCGGCACCATCGCCGCCATGGCGCCATTGCTCGGCTTGCTCGGCACGGTGTTGGGCATGATCGACATTTTCAGTTCGTTCATGGGCTCCGGCATGACCACCAACGCGGCCGTGCTGGCCGGTGGTATCTCCAAGGCACTGATCACTACGGCGGCCGGCCTGATGGTGGGTATTCCTTCGGTGTTCTTCCACCGTTTCCTGCAACGCCGCATTGATGAGCTGGTGGTGGGCATGGAGCAGGAAGCCATCAAGTTGGTGGAAGTGGTGCAGGGCGACCGCGACGTGGATCTGGTTGGGGGCAAAGCGTGAAGTTTCGCCGCAAGCAACGGGAAAATGTCGATATCAACCTCGCGTCGCTGATCGACGTGGTGTTTATCCTGCTGCTGTTTTTTGTCGTCACCACGACTTTCACCCGGCAAACCGAGCTGCGCGTCGACCTGCCGGAAGCCGTGAGCGGTTCGCCGGCCGAAGACCAGCAAGTCAAGCAACTGGACATCGCCATCAGCGCCGACGGGGTGTTTTCGGTGAATAACCAATTGCTGGAGAAAAACGACCTTGCCAGCTTGATGGAAGCCTTGCAGAAAGAGTCCGGCGGCGACACGCAGTTGCCGCTGTCCATCAGTGCCGATGGCAAGACCCAGCACCAGGCTGTGATCACCGCGATGGACGCTGCCGGCAAGCTCGGTTTCAGCCACTTGCGCATGAGTACCGTCGAGGCGGCGAGCCAACCCTGATGGCCATGTCCGATCGTTTGCTCAAGGCCTGGTACGAGGGCCATCCGGCACTTTCGCTACTGCGGCCGCTGGAGTCCCTGTATCGCCGGGTGGTGCAGCGCAAGCGCGCACGGTTCCTGGCGGGAGAGGGTGATATTTACCAATCGCCGGTGCCGGTGGTGGTGGTCGGTAATATTACCGTGGGCGGCACCGGCAAGACGCCGTTGATCCTGTGGTTGATCGAACACTGTCGGCGCAGCGGCTTGCGTGTGGGTGTGGTCAGTCGCGGTTATGGCGCCAAGCCACCACAGTTGCCGTGGCGGGTCGAAGCCAGCCACAGCGCCGAGGTGGCGGGTGACGAACCGTTATTGATCGTGCAGCGCTGCGGCGTACCTTTGATGATCGATCCCGATCGCAGCCGTGCGGTCAAGGCGCTGCTGGCCAGCGACACTCTGGACCTGATCCTCTCCGACGACGGCCTGCAGCATTACCGCCTGGCCCGCGACCTTGAACTGGTGCTGATCGATGCCGCCCGTGGCCTGGGCAACCGTCGCTGCCTGCCGGCGGGGCCGCTGCGCGAACCGGTGGAGCGTTTGCAGAGTGTCGATGCGTTGCTGTACAACGGCGCCGCCGACGACCGCGAGGACGGCTTTGCCTTTCGTTTGCAGCCTACTGCACTGGTCAACCTGCAAACCGGCGAGCGTCGGCCAGTGGATCATTTTGCGGCGGGCCAGCAGGTGCATGCGGTCGCCGGCATCGGCAACCCGCAACGTTTCTTCAATACCCTTGAAACGCTACACTGGCAGCCGATACCCCATGGGTTTGCCGACCACGCGACTTACAGTGCTGAGGTCCTGAGTTTTACGCCGTCATTGCCGCTGGTCATGACCGAGAAGGACGCGGTGAAGTGCCGCGCCTTCGCCCAGCCCGACTGGTGGTACCTTGCGGTGGATGCGCTGCCGTCGCCGGCGTTCGTCGCCTGGTTCGACACGCAGCTGATGCGTCTGTTGCCTGCCCGTCTTTTGCCTTAAACCGCTTTTTTCCAGGAAACACTCATGGACACCAAACTGCTCGACATCCTCGCTTGCCCGATCTGCAAAGGCCCGCTCAAGCTCAGCGCCGACAAAACCGAGCTGATCAGCAAAGGCGCCGGCCTGGCGTACCCGATCCGTGATGGCATCCCGGTGATGCTGGAAAGCGAAGCCCGTACCCTGACCACCGATGAGCGCCTGGATAAATGACCACCGCCTTTACCGTTGTCATTCCCTCCCGCTATGCGTCGACCCGCCTGCCGGGCAAACCGCTGCAACTGATCGGCAACAAGCCGATGATCCAGCTGGTGTGGGAGCAGGCCTGCAAAAGCAGCGCCGAGCGCGTAGTGGTGGCCACCGATGACCCACGCATCATCGAGGCCTGCAAAGGCTTCGGCGCCGAGGCGGTGCTGACGCGTGAAGACCACAACTCCGGCACCGACCGCCTGGCTGAAGTGGCCACAAAGCTCGGCCTGGCGCCCGACGCCATCGTGGTCAACGTGCAAGGTGACGAACCGTTGATCCCGCCCGGCGTTATCGACCAGGTGGCCGCCAACCTGGCCGCCCATGGCGAAGCGCGCATGGCGACCCTGGCTGAGCCGATCGAAGACGTCGAGACCCTGTTCAATCCGAATGTGGTCAAGGTGGTCAGCGATGTCAACGGCCTGGCGCTGACGTTCAGCCGTTCGACCCTGCCGTGGGCACGCGATGCGTTTGCCAAGCAACCGGATGTAATGCCGGAAGGCGTGCCGTATCGCCGTCACATCGGCATTTATGCCTACCGCGCCGGTTTCCTGCATGACTTCGTCAGTTGGGGCCCGTGCTGGCTGGAAAACACCGAATCCCTGGAGCAACTGCGGGCGCTGTGGCACGGCGTGCGCATCCACGTGGGCGATGCACTGGAAGCGCCGCCGGCTGGTGTCGACACTCCCGAAGACCTTGAGCGCGTCCGTCGCCTGCTGGGGGCCTGATGGAGGTTTTGTTTGTCTGCCTGGGCAATATCTGCCGCTCGCCCACCGCAGAAGGCGTGCTGCGCCACAAACTGCGCGAAGCGGGGCTGACTGGGCAGGTCGATGTCGCGTCCGCCGGCACCGGTGAGTGGCATGTCGGCAACCCGCCGGACCAACGCAGCCAACGTGCGGCGTTGGCCCGCGGCTACGATCTGTCGGCCCAGCGTGCCCGGCAGGTCTCCCGCGCCGACTTTGCGCGCTATGACCTGATCCTGGCCATGGATCACAGCAACCTGCGCAACCTCAAGGCGATGCAGCCGGGGCAGGGCAAGGCGGAGCTGGACCTGTTCCTGCGCCGTTACGATGCCGAAGTGGACGAAGTGCCAGATCCGTACTACGAAGGTGAACAAGGCTTCGAACGGGTCCTGGACCTGATCGAACAGGCCTGTGATTTATTGGTGATCGAATTGAAGGGGCGGTTATGACCTTGCAGGTGCTTGCGCAGGTATCGCTCAAGCCATTCAACAGTTTTGGCATTGATGTGCATGCCCAGCTGTTCGCCGAGGCCCACAGCGACAGCGATGTGCGTGAGGCCCTCACCTATTCCACCGCACACAATGTGCCGTTGCTGGTGATCGGCGGCGGTAGCAACCTGTTGCTGACCCAGGACATTCCGGCGCTGGTGCTGCGCATGGCCACCCAGGGCATTCGTGTGCTGCACGACGACGGCCTGCACGTGGTGGTCGAGGCCGAGGCGGGCGAAGCCTGGCACCCCTTCGTGCTGTGGACCCTGGACCAAGGTTTCTGTGGCCTGGAAAACCTCAGCCTGATCCCCGGCACCGTCGGCGCCGCGCCCATGCAGAACATCGGTGCCTACGGTGTCGAGATCAAGGATGTATTCGCTGGCCTGACCGCCCTGGACCGCCGCACCGGCGAACTGCGCGACTTCAGCCTGGAAGAATGCAACTTTGCCTACCGTGACAGCCTGTTCAAGCACGAGACCGGGCGCTGGCTGATCCTGCGCGTGCGCTTCGCCCTCAGCCGCGCCAGCCACCTGAAACTCGACTACGGCCCGGTGCAGCAGCGCCTGGCGGCGCAGGGGATCACCGAGGCGACGCCGAGCGACGTCAGCCGTGCCATCTGCAGCATTCGCCGTGAAAAACTGCCGGATCCGGCGGAGCTTGGCAATGCCGGCAGCTTCTTCAAGAACCCGTTGGTCTCCCAGGTGCTGGCGGCTGAGCTGCAGGCGCTGTATCCGGACCTGGTGGCCTACCCGCAACCTGACGGGCAGATGAAACTCGCGGCCGGCTGGTTGATCGACAAGGCGGGCTGGAAGGGCTTCCGTGAGGGAGACGCCGGCGTGCACAAACTGCAGGCGCTGGTGCTGGTCAACTATGGCGCCGCCTCGGGGCATGACATTGCCAACCTGGCCCGCCGCATTCAGCGAGACATTCTGGAGCGCTTCAAGGTCGATCTGGAAATGGAACCCAACCAGTACTGATCTTCTGAAAACAAAAATGCCCCGCATCTTTCGATGCGGGGCATTTTTATTGAGGCAAGTAATCAGTCATCGCGGCTCATGATGCCGAAGATCTGCAACAGGCTGATGAACAGGTTGTAGATCGATACATACAGGCTGATGGTCGCCATGATGTAGTTACGTTCACCACCGTGGATGATCGCGCTGGTCTGGAACAGGATGCACACCGAGGAGAACAGCACGAAACCTGCGCTGATCGCCAGTTGCAGCCCGCTGATCTGGAAGAACATGCCCGCAACCACTGCCGCCAGCAACACGAAGAAACCAACGGTGATGAAACCACCCAGGAAGCTCATGTCCTTGCGGGAGATCAGCACATAGGCCGACAGACCACCAAACACCAGCGCCGTCATGGCAAACGCCGAGCTGACCACTTCCGCGCCGCCGGCCATGCCGAGGTAACGGTTGAGGATCGGGCCGAGGATAAAGCCCATGAAGCCGGTCAGGGCAAATGCCGACACTAGGCCCCACGCAGAGTCGCGCAGTTTGTTGGTGAGGAAGAACAGGCCATAGAAGCCGATCAGCACCACAAAGATATTCGGGTAGCCAACGCGCATCTGCTGGGCCACGAACGCCATCACGCCGCTGAATGCGAGGGTCAGGGCGAGCAAGCCATAGGTGTTGCGCAACACGCGGCTGACTTCAAGCTGCTCAGCCTGCGCGTTACCATTCACTGCGTAATTCTGTTCGCGCATGGCGACACTCCTTCAGTTTTGAAACGTTCAGTCGCAAAGATCATAACAGACGCTCTGTAACAAGCTATGGCGAGAGTTTGACAGTGTGTTTCATTCGGGTATTATGGCGCCCGCTGAGACGGGATAGGCTACTATAATCCTGTGATGCACAAGGGAAATTGGCAGAGTGGTTGAATGCACCGGTCTTGAAAACCGGCGGACGTTAATAGCGTCTCCAGGGTTCGAATCCCTGGTTTCCCGCCAAGATTCAAACGAAAGCCCCGCGAATGCGGGGCTTTTGTGTTTCTGGGGTTTGGTGCGGCTACCCCGCTTCAAGCCTGATCGTTTCCGCATCATTCAGGCGGTTTGCGATTGGGGCAGGTGCAGTAGTCACGACCTCCTTCTTGTGTGTGTATCGCTGACGCTAGCGCGCTCGCGAACGTTTTTTCGACGAGTGACGTGTCTAGATCAATGGTTCCGTGAGTATTGGGGTTGTCACCTCGAGCTTCGGCGTCTACCCTGAAAATGTATGGATTGTTACGAATAATTTCGGAGGCGCCAGTTTTTGAGGCGCGATACTTCAGGACGAGGAACGAAACATGTTTTCACACGAGGGTCCCGCAATAGAGCTGTTGCTGTTCGTTTTTGGTCTGGCTGGCGTACTGCTCGTCGCTTGGTTTATTCATCATCAATACGAACGTAAAAACGGGAAGGGCGTTAAAAAACAACAAAATCGTAGCGAGGGTCGCTCAACCTAAGGTCCTTTCGGCTATATCCATTCGAGCCAGTCGTTTCCGGCTGGCTTTCAATGACTACTCCTCTACAGAACAGATCCAGCGATGATTGTGCCGATATGGCGCACGGATGAAATGGACGTCTGAAACCATCTTCATCCCGCGTCCCTGAAGCGCTTGGGTCAGTTGTACGAGTGTCTCTGCTTGGATAGTCATTGCTGTCACCTCATCAGATTTACTGCGTTCATAATTCCTGACCGGACGGACAACTGACTAATTCAAATTTTCTACAGCGCTGATTGATGTATGAATCACATTGGGGGTGAACTGCGTGTACCATTCCTGCCAAGCTTTTCCTCGTCATCTCTTTGATTTTTTACTACTATTGTTCACCTGCGCACTCAAGGAAGAGCGGCTGAGCGCCTTGAGTCTGGTAGAAAATGTACGCTCGATCATGGATTGAGTGATGACTTTTACCCAGAACCTAACGACTCAGCCAACCCCAAATACCTCTTGGTGAAACCGATGAATAAAATGTGTGGCATCGTTGTAGTGGTAGGTCTTGCTCTCTCGGGATGCGCTACGAAAAACCCAGAAAAACCTAAAGAGACTCCCCCTCCAGCCGTCGTCCATGAAGCACCCGCTGAAGCCGCGCCTTCGACACCACCAGAAAATTTCACTGTGCGATATGAGGCTGCACCTGCGAACCCACGTCCTGTAGCCCCAATCAATGTCTCCCAGGAGGCTGCTCAGGAAGAATCTGAAACAAACTTGAACCAGAATCGCGCCGAGCAATGCCGTAAAGAGCTCGATGTTCTAAGGGTGTACAACAAGGCGTCTTACGATAAATACGAGGCGCAATACCAGGCCATTGCTGCCAAGACGGCCAAGTACATGGAAGTCAAAGACTCGTTGGGTCCTGATTTGAACTACATGGTCATGCCGGCCTATCAATTTCAAATTCGTGAGTTCTGCTTCCGGGTCAAGACCCGTTTGACGGAGCTTGTGCTTCGCCAAGCCAAATAATCGTTCCACGTCAGGGTGAGTCTTTTGCCAGTTGAAACGCTGAAAAAGATGTTCATTTCTGGTTGATTTGCCCAGGACTACAAAAGCCAATGCCCCGACACGTCGGGGCATTGGCTTTTAATCGGCGCGCGCGGTGTTGATCAGTCGCAAACCGCTGCCTCCTCACCCGGTACATCTCCCCACCCGCATGGCTCAACAGGGCATCGGCATCCAGCTCATCCTCCCCGGAAAAAAGACCACGCCGATACTGCAGCCGGTTGTCCAAGACACCTGCCCAAACGTATGATCAGGCCGGGCGTCCTCTACGGTCGCCGGGACTCACCCCCTTTTCAAGGACACGAGCATGCAAAAGCACTTCGGCAATTCAGGCCTGTTCAAGGCTGCTTCGTATCGTTGCAACAAAACCCTCGGCAATGGCATCGCCCGCTGGGAGTTGAACAACAGTGCGTTGAATACGAAGGAGTTTTTGATATGTCCAAAGAACTACTCGGAGTTTCTGCTCTAGGGTTGATGGTCCTTGGTGAATTTTGTGCAATCTACAGCGAGGTAATCACCGCCCGGCTGGCTCAGGCGGGCGACGGTTCATGGCAGGCGTTCGTCATGCCGGTGGTGGTGATGTGTTTTGCCGGGCTTTGCCTGCTGGGAGCTTACTGGCTGGGGTATCGGGCGGTCGGTGATATCTGGGTGGTGACAGTCGTTTCCATCACCTCGTTATTGCTGCTGGAGCCTGTGGTGATCTGGGCGCTGTTCCAGGAAATGCCCGGGCGAGGTGCCCTGATCGGGTTTTGCCTGGGGGCTCTGGGCATGCTGGCCACGGTCTTGCTGTAGTTGCACGTTCTGGCCCGGCCAATGGGTGTCGGGCCAGATGCTGAGGGTGTTGCAGGCAATACCTTCCTGCGCCGCAGCCGCGGCTGAATTTGAAGTCGGTGACACGTTGTTCAGCAAAAAAGCTGAGCTACCGAAAGCAGGCAAATCATTTGAACAACCATTTGCGCCCGAATTGGATGTTTCATTGCCGTCACCTCCTATACAGCTGCTTATGAGCAAATGCGCAAAAAACACACGCAGCTATTGCTCTCAGTATAGGCCCTGAAACGAATCCTTCACGATTGCGCCGATTCACCTGCCCGGTGGTCTCTGCTTACAACTATCTGCCTGGATCCACTGCACTTTTTTGGATTTCTCCGCTCTATCCTTTTCCCAGCCCTGCCGATTTCCCGCGTGGGCAGATGAATCAGATCGGGTGCCGATGGATTGCACATTTTCTCGTTTCAACCTTCAACGCGGTTGCCAGCCCTTGCTGCTCGCCGCTGTGTTGATGCTCTGCGCCAGCGGTTGCAGCCAGCAACAGGGGCGGGATATCGCCAAGCAGTTCAGCAACGGCAAACCCGATGAGTTTTTCCAGACCAGTGTCGACCGCATGGCCACGCTGGGCATGCGCGACAACCTGCAAAGCCTGTATCTGCTGATGAACAAGCTCTATTTGCGCAACCCCAGCCAGTGGCGTCAGTCGGGTTATCCAGATGCGGTCAGCGCTGCGCGAGAGATCCGCCAGGCCATCGAGCAACGTCGATCGCTGCCGGCCCTGGATGATCGCCGCGACTTGGCGGCGCTGAGTTATTCCCTGAGTCCGGAGTTCAAAGGCGATCGTGTCGGCGCGTTTATCTACGCCATCGGCAGCATGATCGTGACCGCCCACGGTGGGCGTACTGAGTTCTACATCACCGATTCGATCAACCCGCAGTTTGTCAGCAACGCCGCGCGCAATATCGAGAAGGCCACCTGGCTGCTGAGCAAGCGCCAGGATGCCAATGGCGTGCTGCTGTTGTTCTCCAACGAGATATCGGAGGAGGGCAGCAACCTCAGCTTCGCGGTGGAGTTCGGCAAGATCGTTGCGCGCCTCGACCTGCTGACCCAGATGCTCGACGAGCGCTACCGGCGCATCGGTCTCAATTACGCGCAGAGCTTGTTGCTGATGAATTTTCTGCCGGTGCAATAAAGCTCGGCTTCCTCGGGTGATTGGTACGGTGTTTCGTTTTCCCTTGTAGGAAGAGGCCTATCTTGTACCTCGATGGTTGAAACACCCTGTACTCATCAATAGCCTCGGATTTTTCCGAAAGCTTGAGGCCTCTACCATGGGTAAGCAAAAGACGGTTTGGCCCACTGATCGCGAAATACGTTTGCGTTTTATCCTTTTTGCCGTGATCGATGCGGCGAGTGTCCAAGGCGTTTCTGCCGAGGTGTTGCTGCCAGCGCACAAGTTATTGCGGGACTCGCCGACCGAGGCGCAATTATTGGAAGCGCTGGACAAAATCCTCAGTGCGGATGAAATGTATGGATTCCGGTTTGCTCCGGGATCAGAAGCAGATGAACTGATGCAAACCTGGCTGATACCCTCCCATTGAGGATTGACACTGCAACTGTGGCGAGCGGGACAAGCCCGCTCGCCACTTCCAGCTGCTCTGCCACCCTCGTGCAGCGAATAGTCTTGGTCCGACGTTGGTGTGGGAAGGGTCTGGTCCGTTAATAAGGAGTGACCTGGCGGGCGCCCCTGTCTTCCCACCAGGTGCCCCCCGAATTCCAAGGACCTGCCCGATGCTGCTGCGCCAACCTCCGCTCTTGTTTGCCGCCCTGACCTTAAGCTCACTGGTGCACGCCGAAGACCTGCAATTGGCCCCGGTCGAAGTCACCGGCAGCCAAGCCAGCGACGGTGAAGTGGCCCAGGCGCAACTCAAGAGCGTGCCCGGCGGCACCAACTATATCGACATGAACAGCGTGCAGCAGGGAAGGGTGAGCACCAACGAAGACGTGTTCAAGTATCAGGCCGGAGTGTATGCCAAGGCGGCCAACAACGAAGGGGTGAAACTCTCGATTCGTGGTTCGGGCCTGAACCGCAGCCCCGGTGCCCATGCCTCCGGCTTGTATGAAATGTTCGATGGCCTGCCACTCACCGGCCCCGGCGGCACGCCTTATGAGCTGAAAGATCCCTTGTGGCAAAGCCGGGTCGAAGTGCTGCGCGGCGCCAACGGTTTTGATCAGGGCGCGTTGGCCTTGGGCGGCGCGGTCAACTATGTGACCCGCACGGGCTACGATGCACCCAAGCTGCAACTACGTTACGAAGCGGGCAGCAAAGGCTACGCCCAGCGCGAGATCAGCTCG
Source organism: Pseudomonas sp. NFPP24 (assembly GCF_900112095.1). Taxonomy (NCBI): domain Bacteria; kingdom Pseudomonadati; phylum Pseudomonadota; class Gammaproteobacteria; order Pseudomonadales; family Pseudomonadaceae; genus Pseudomonas; species Pseudomonas sp. NFPP24. Next base: position 75,714 of record NZ_FOKD01000003.1, on the reverse strand, counting down.
GGCCAGGTATTGGGGGATGCCGACTACTACATCAGCCTCACCGATTCCGAATCCGACGGCTACCAGCGCCAGAGCGCTGCCACCGGCAAAGGCGTGGCCGCTAACTTCGGCTACCGCTTCAACCCGGACCTGGAAACCCGCTTCTACTTCCGTTACCGCGAAACCACCAACGACACCCCAGGCAAACTCACGCGCAGCCAGATCAGCCACGACCCGCGTGCGGCCAACAGCCTCAACGCCGCCCGGGATTCCAAGCGCCTGCAACCGGGCTCCACCTGGATCGCCAACAAGACCTCCCTGCAATTGGACGACAACGCGCGGGTCGAAGTCGGGCTGGCTTACCACGACTACCCGATGGACTTGCGCGAAGGCACCAACCGCCTGAAAGTCGCCTACACCGATATCAGCAGCACCCTCAATTACATCCGCCAGGACACGCTGTTCGGCCATGACAGTAAAACCACTGTCGGCCTGCGCACCACCCAGGCGATGCCCAATAACGGCGCTTCGGAGTACGTGCGCACGCCTGCCGGCAATACCGCAACCTACGCACCCGGCACCAAGACCCGCGACTACAGCTACCTGGGCTCCGACACCGTGTTGCATATCGGCAACGACCTGGAACTGGTGCCTGACCTGTGGCTGACCACTGGCCTGGCGGCGATCTATACCCGCCGCGAGACCCAGGTCACCTACCCTGAAGGCCAGGCGCCGCTCAGCCAGCACGACTGGGACTACGCACCACGCATCGGCCTGCGCTACGACTTCACCCCACAATTGCAGGTGTACGGCAACCTGAGCCGCTCGGTCGAGCCGCCGCATGCGTGGTCGATGATCTGGGGTTCCAACAAATACTTTACCGGTGGTCCGGCCAAAGGCCTGGCACGGGAGGGCGTGAGCCTGAAAAACCAGACCGCCACCACCCTGGAGATCGGCGGGCGCGGTGAGGCCTGGCTCGGCCAGTGGGACCTGGCCCTGTACCGCTCCGAAGTGCGCCACGAATTGCTCAGCGTGGAAACCCAGGCGCAAACCTCTACCAGCAATGCCATCATCGCCGAGTCCAACGCCAGCCCCACCGTACACCAGGGTGTGGAACTGAGCCTGCTCAGCCCGTTGTGGGACGGCGGCCGCAACGGCCGGATTGCGCTGCGCCAGGCCTACACCTTCAGCGACTTCCATTACCGCGACGATGACCGCTTCGGCGACAACACCTTGCCCGGCATCCCCAGGCACTACTATCAGGCGCAATTGCGCTACAGCCATCCGACGGGTTTCTACACCAGCCTCAACACCGAGTATTCCTCACGGGTGGCGGTGGACTACGCCAATTCCTACTACGCCGCGTCCTACACCCTGCTCGGCGCCACGTTCGGCTACGACGCGCCCAAGCAGGACTGGCAAGCCTGGGTCGACCTGCGCAACCTGACCAACCGTCGTTACGCCAATACCGTGACGCCGGGTTATGACGACAAGGGGTTGGATGTAGCGCGTTCTACGCCGGCGGATGGCCGTGGCATCTACACCGGCGTGTCCTGGAGCTGGCGTTAAAGACAGGCCCTTGCCCCAAGCGGGTTTTACTGGCATTGTTCGCGCAATTGGTAACTCTTCCCATTTGAGATCTTTTTGCGCATGCATGACATTCCGGCCGCGCTGGGCGACTCCGTTCGCCAGCAGACCCTCACGGCGATGTACAGCGAGCACCACGGCTGGTTGCACGGCTGGCTGCGCAAGAAACTCGGGTGTTCCCAGCAGGCCGCCGACCTGGCCCATGACGCGTTTATCCGCGTCCTGATGCTGGCCGAGCCGCAGAGTATCAAGGAGCCTCGCGCTTTTCTGGCCACCACGGCTGGTCGGTTGTTGATCGACAGTGCCCGTCGCCGTCGTATCGAAAAAGCCTACATGGAAGCCCTGGTGATCCAGTGCGAAGACGCCGACATGCCCGACCCGGCTGCGATTCATGTGGCCTTGCAAGCCCTGGAGCGTATCGCAGAGATGCTCGCCGGCTTGCCTTTCAAAGCCCGCGAAGCATTCCTGTTGAGCCGCCTCGACGGGCTGACCTACAGCGAAATCGCCCTGCGCCTGGACGTTTCCTCCAGCACCGTCAAAAACTACATTTCCAGCGCCCTGGTGCATTGCTACCACAGCCTGCACCCGGCAGACCCGCTGGCATGAGTTCCGAGCAGATCATCCAGCAAGCCGCACAGTGGCTGACTCGCCTGCACGACGAAGGCGTGACCGACGCCGACCGCCAGGCGTTCAACACCTGGCGCCAGGCCGACCCGCGCCACGCCGTGGCCATCGAGCGCATGAGTGCGTTATGGGGCAGCCTCGATGCCTTGCCCGCCAAGCCAGCGCGCATTGCCCTGAACCGCGCCTTCACCCCGCGACGCCCACGTGGCGCGCAGGTGGTGGGTGTGCTCGGCCTGGTTCTGTGCGGCTGGCTGGGCCTGCAACACTTGCCGGTGTGGATGGCCGACCAACGTACCGGTGTCGGTGAGCGTCGGCAGATCGCCCTCGAAGATGGCAGCCAGTTGCAGCTCAACAGCAACTCGGCGGTGGATGTGCAGTTCGACGGTCATCAACGGGTGATCGAACTGCTGCAAGGCGAGCTCTGGGTCGAGGTGGCGAAGGATGCGCAACGGCCGTTCGTGGTTCGCACCGACCAGGGCACGGCCACTGCGTTGGGCACGCGTTATCTGGTCAAGCGCGCGGCAGACGGCACCACGGTGGTCACGGTGATCGAGTCCACGGTCGCGATCAAAGGCGATGCCGGCGATGGGGTCAAGGTCACGGCCGGCCAGCGTTCGGTGCTCGACCACGGCCGCGCCCAGCCGCCGCAAGCCATCGGTGACAGCGATCCCGACGCCTGGACCCGCGGCCTGCTCAAGGTCAACGACCAACCCTTGAGCGAGGTCTTGCAAACCCTCGCCAGCTACCGCCACGGCTTGCTGCGTTTCGACCCCCAGGCCCTGCAAAACCTGCGGGTGTCCGGGGTGTTCAAGCTGGACGACACGTCGGCGGCGTTGTCGTCACTGGCCGATAACCTGCCGATCCAGGTGGAGTACTTCACCGACCTGCTGGTGGTGGTCAAGCCGCGCTAGCCTTCGTTCTGGCGCAGGCGTTTGTACAGGGTATTGCGGCTCACCCCCAGCTCTCGTGCCAGATGGGAGATATTGCCGCCGGCAGCTTTCAAGCGCTGGTTCAGGTCGATGCTGTCATCCAGGTACTCACTGGCGGGCGGCGGCGCCGCGACGTTCAAATCCACGAAGAAATCGTCCGGCAGGTGCTCTGCACGGATCGGCTGTTCCTCGGCCATGGCCAGCGCCACCTGCAACACACTGCTCACCTGGCGCAAATTCCCCGGCCACGGGTGCCGCTCGAACAGCGCCAGTACTTCGGCGCTCAGGCCCGCCCATTGTGTCGGCTCGCGGTGTTGCTGCCACAGTTGCTGGAACAGCGCCCGCTTGTCGGTGCGCTCGCGTAACGGCGGCAGTTCCAGGGTCAGGCCACCGATGCGGTAGTACAAATCCTCACGGAAACGCCCAGCCTGTACCAGATCCCGCAGTGCACGGTTGGTGGCCGAGATGATGCGCAAATCCACCGGGAACAACTCGCTGCTGCCTACCGGTTGCACGCAACGCTCCTGCAACACCCGTAGCAAGCGGGCCTGGGTGGGCAGCGGCATATCACCGATCTCGTCGAGAAACAGCGTGCCCTTGTCGGCCTTGCGGATCAGGCCGATGCTGCCTTTCTGGTTGGCGCCGGTGAACGCGCCCTTTTCATAGCCGAACAGCTCCGATTCCACCAATTCGGCGGGAATCGCCGCGCAGTTCACCGCGATAAATGCCTTCTGGCTGCGCGAGCTGGCGTGGTGCAGGGCTTTGACGAACACCTCCTTGCCCACGCCGGTTTCGCCGTGAATCAGCAGCGGAATGTCTTTTTCCAGCAGGCGCTCGGCCTGGCGCACGGCTTTCTCGACGCGCGCGTCGCCGAAATGCAAAGTCTTGAGGCCAATCGGCGCAGGCTTCGATGGCGCCGGCTCGGTGAACACGCGCGCCTGCACCGGCATCTGCCTGGGACGCTTCAACAAGCACTGGAAGCGATTGCGTCCCGCCGCTTGCAGGGAGAAGGGCAGGCCTTCCGGTTGGTTCAACAGTTCCAGCAACGATACCTTGAACAGGCTGTCGATCATCACCCGCGACAGGCTGATGCCCAGCAGGTTGTCGGCACGTCGATTGGCCGACAGCACCTGGCCGCTTTCATCAAAGATCAGCAGGCCGGCCCACTGGCTGTCGAGGTTGCTCAGCCCGGTGTTGAAGGTCAGCTGGAAATGTTCGCCGCGAAACAGGTTGAGGATCAGCCGGTTCTCCACGGTCTGGCTCATCATCTTGACCATGCCCAGGGTGTGGGAGGGCGGCAGGTAGCTGTCGCTGGACACATCCAGCACCGCGATGATCTCGCGCTGGGCGTCGAAGATCGGCGCCGCCGAGCCGGTCATGAAGCGGTTGGCCTTGAGAAAGTGTTCATCGTGTTCGATATGCACCGCCTGGGCGCAGGCCAACGCGGTGCCGATGGCATTGGTGCCGCTGGAACGCTCCATCCAGCTGGCGCCGGGGTTGAAACCACGGGCCAGCTTGGGCTCGATAAAGCGCTGGGTGCCCCAACTGGTCAGCACCTGGCCCTGGTTGTCGGCCAGCATGATCAGGCAGTTGGAATTGCTCAGGATGTTCTCGTAGTAGGGCAGCACTTCCTGGTGGGTGGTCTGCACCAGCGAATGCTGGCTCTCCAGCAATTGGCTGATGCCCTCAGCGGGGAGCTGGTCGAAGCTGGGCGTGCTCTGATGGTCCAGGCCAAAGGCGCGGCAACGGCGCCAGGATTCCTGGATAAGGGTGTCGTGAGCCAGTGGTTCGGCCATGGGGTGACCTTCGTTTTTATTGTTATGGGGTCTTGCGCAACGGACTGCTGGAAATCATTCCACTGTATTGGTCGTCAGAGTGTTGTTCAGAACTGTTCATTGTCAAGGCCCTGACTGTTCAGTTGTTCAGCCAAATTGTTCACTCCTGAACATCGCTTTCAGCTGATTTCCTTGCACATCAACCACTTGTCGTTTTGGCACGAAACTCGCTCTGTCACCTGGCCAGATTCATTCCAATAATAAAAAGGTCGTGTCATGTCATTGACCCTGGAACATGTCTCCCGCGTTGTCGAAGGCCAGACCTGGATCGACGACGCCAACCTGCGTTTCGAAGCCGGTTCCTTCAACGTCTTGCTCGGTCGCACGCTGTCCGGCAAGACCAGCCTGATGCGCCTGATGGCCGGCCTGGACAAGCCCGACAGCGGCCGCATCCTGATGAACGGCGTGGATGTCACACAAAAACCGGTGCGGCTGCGCAACGTGTCGATGGTGTATCAGCAGTTCATCAACTACCCGACCATGACCGTGTTCGAAAACATCGCCTCGCCGTTGCGCCAGGCGGGTGTGTCCAGCGAGCTGATCCAGAGCAAGGTGCTGGAAACCGCCAGGATGCTGCGCATCGAAAAATTCCTCCAGCGTCACCCCCTGGAACTCTCCGGCGGCCAGCAGCAGCGCACGGCCATGGCCCGCGCACTGGTCAAGGATGCCGAACTGATCCTGTTCGATGAGCCGCTGGTGAACCTGGACTACAAACTTCGCGAAGAGCTGCGTCAGGAAATGCGCGAACTGTTCGCCGCACGCCATACCATCGCGATCTACGCCACCACCGAGCCCAACGAAGCCCTGGCCCTGGGCGGCACCACGACCATCCTCCACGAAGGCCGGGTGATCCAGAGCGGCAAGGCGGCCGAGGTGTATCACCAGCCGCAGACTGTGCTGGCCGCGGAGTTGTTTTCCGAGCCGCCGATCAACCTGATGCCGGGGCGCATCAGTGGCAATGAAGTGAGCTTCGCCAATTTCGTGCACTTCCCACTCAACGTCGACCTGCGTCCCATCGGCGAAGGCGAGTTCCGGTTCGGCGTACGCCCCAGCCACATCAGCCTGGTGCCGAGCAACGATGACGACCTGGAGCTGGCGGTCACCGTGGAAGTCGCCGAGATCAGCGGTTCGGAAACTTTCCTGCACGTGCGCAGCGAACATTTCCTGCTGGTGCTGCACCTGCCGGGGGTGCACGAGTACGACGTCGACGCGCCGATCCGCGTGTATATCCCCACCCATAAACTGTTTGTGTTCGATGGCCAGGGCCGTTTGGTCCAGGCTCCCGGACGCCGTGTCGCGAGGGTTGCCTGATGGCCGAGATCCATTTGCAGAACCTGGCGCACAGCTACAGCCCTGCGCCGAAAGGGCCTGAAGACTACGCTATCCGAGCAATGAACCACGTGTGGGAGCAGGGCGGGGCCTACGCCTTGCTCGGGCCGTCGGGCTGCGGCAAGTCGACGTTGCTCAACATCATCTCCGGCCTGCTCAGCCCGTCCGAAGGCCAGGTGCTGTTCGACACTCAAGTGGTCAACGACCTCACCCCGGAAAAACGCAACATCGCCCAGGTGTTCCAGTTCCCGGTGGTGTACGACACCATGACGGTGTTCGACAACCTGGCATTCCCGCTGCGCAACCAGGGCATGGCCGAGGCGAAAATTCACAGCAAGGTGCAGGAAATTGCCGAAGTCCTCGACCTGCAAAACCTGCTGACCAAAAAGGCGCGCAACCTCACCGCCGACGAAAAACAGAAAGTCTCCATGGGCCGTGGCCTAGTGCGCGACGACGTATCGGCGATCCTGTTCGATGAACCGCTGACGGTGATCGACCCGCACCTCAAGTGGAAACTGCGGCGCAAACTCAAGCAGATCCACGAGCAATTCAACATCACCATGGTCTATGTGACCCACGATCAACTGGAGGCCTCGACCTTCGCCGACAAGATCGCAGTGATGTACGGCGGGCAGATCGTGCAGTTCGGCACGCCGCGTGACCTGTTCGAACGGCCGAGCCACACCTTTGTCGGCTATTTCATCGGCAGCCCAGGGATGAATCTGATCGAGGTGCAAGCCGAGGCGGGCGGGGTGCGCTTTGCCGAGATTCATTTGCCCTTGTCCGAGGCGTTGCAGCAACGTATTGCCAACACCGACTACAAGAAGCTGCAGGTCGGCATCCGCCCGGAATTCATCCACGTATGGGACGAGTACAACCCTGACGCCCTGCAGGCCGATGTCACACATCTTGAAGACCTTGGCACCTACAAGATCGTCACCCTCAACCTCGACGGCGCGCTGCTCAAGGTGCGCCTGGCCGAAGACAAGCCCGTGCCGGAAGGCAAGGCGTCCATCAGCTTTCCGGCGCAATGGCTGATGGTGTATGCCGACGACTACCTGCTGGAGGTGCAGCCATGAACAAGGTGCAGAACAACAAGGCCTGGTGGCTGGTGTTGCCGGTGTTCCTGCTGGTGGCGTTCAGTGCGGTGATCCCGATGATGACCGTGGTCAATTACTCGGTGCAGGACATCTTCGACCAGTCCAGCCGCTACTTCGTCGGTGCCGACTGGTACAAGCAGGTGCTGCTCGACCCGCGCCTGCATGACTCGTTGCTGCGTCAGTTCATCTACTCGGCCTGTGTGCTGCTGATCGAAATCCCGCTGGGCATCGCCATTGCCCTGACCATGCCGACCAAGGGCCGCTGGTCGTCGCTGGTGCTGATCATCCTGGCCATTCCGTTGCTGATCCCGTGGAACGTGGTGGGCACCATCTGGCAGATTTTCGGTCGCGCCGACATCGGCCTGTTGGGTTACAGCCTCAATGCCCTGGGCATTAGTTACAACTACGCCGCCAACACCATGGACGCCTGGGTCACGGTGTTGGTCATGGACGTATGGCACTGGACCTCACTGGTGGCGCTGCTCTGCTATTCGGGGTTGCGGGCGATTCCGGACGTGTACTACCAGGCTGCACGGATTGATCGTGCATCGCCCTGGGCGGTATTCCGACATATCCAGTTGCCGAAGATGAAAAGCGTGCTGCTGATCGCGGTGATGCTGCGGTTCATGGACAGTTTTATGATCTACACCGAGCCGTTCGTGCTTACGGGCGGTGGGCCGGGGAACGCCACTACCTTCTTGAGTCAGACGCTGACCCAGATGGCCGTAGGCCAATTCGACCTGGGCCCGGCTGCGGCGTTTTCCCTGGTGTACTTCCTGATCATCCTGTTGGTGTCCTGGCTGTTCTACACCGCCATGACCCACTCCGACGCCAACCGCTGAGGCCGCCAACATGAACAAGAGAAAGCTGATACCGCTACTGATCTACATCCTGTTCCTGCTGGTGCCGATCTACTGGCTGCTGAACATGTCCTTCAAGAGCAACACCGAAATCCTCGGCGGGCTGACGCTGTTTCCGCAGGACTTCACCCTGGCCAACTACAAGGTGATCTTCACTGACCCGAGCTGGTACACCGGTTACCTCAACTCGCTGTACTACGTGAGCCTGAACACGGTGATCTCCCTGAGTGTGGCGCTGCCGGCGGCCTACGCGTTTTCGCGCTACCGCTTCCTCGGTGACAAGCACCTGTTTTTCTGGCTGCTGACCAACCGCATGGCGCCACCGGCGGTGTTTCTGCTGCCATTCTTCCAGTTGTACTCGTCGATTGGGTTGTTCGACACGCACATCGCCGTGGCCCTGGCCCACTGCCTGTTCAACGTGCCGTTGGCGGTGTGGATCCTGGAGGGTTTCATGTCCGGCGTGCCCAAGGAAATCGACGAAACCGCCTACATCGACGGCTACTCGTTTCCGAAGTTTTTCGTGAAGATTTTTATCCCGTTGATTGGCTCCGGCATCGGTGTGACGGCGTTTTTCTGCTTCATGTTTTCCTGGGTCGAGCTGCTGCTGGCGCGCACCCTGACCTCGGTCAACGCCAAGCCGATTGCGGCAGTGATGACGCGCACGGTGTCGGCATCGGGTATCGATTGGGGCGTGCTGGCGGCGGCGGGGGTGTTGACTATCCTGCCCGGCATGCTGGTGATCTGGTTTGTTCGCAACCACGTGGCCAAGGGCTTTGCCCTGGGCCGGGTCTGAGGAGTCGATGATGGAATGGATGGCCTGGACCACCCCCACCGCGCTGTTCTTTGGCGGCATAGCCCTGATCCTCGCGGGCATGACCACCTGGGAGCTGCGTTCGCCGAGTATCCCCCGGCGGGGCTTTTTGCCAATCAGCACCACCCGTGGTGATCGTTTGTTTATCGGTCTTCTCGGCAGCGCCTACCTGCATTTGCTGGTGATCGGCGTTACCGACTGGAGCATCTGGGTAGCGTCCGCGCTCTCCCTGGTATGGCTGTTGAGTGTGATGCGTTGGGGCTGATGCCCTTATGAATAAACAACCAGGAGGTCTCTATGTTGAATAAGAACAATAAGCTGCGACATAGCATTTCATTGGCCGCCGTACTGGCTATGAGCGGTTTGAGCGCTTCGGCCTGGGCCGATGCGTACGAAGATGCCGCGAAAAAATGGATCGGCAGCGAGTTCAAACCGTCCACCCTCACGGCCGACCAGCAGTTGGCGGAATTGAAGTGGTTTATCAAGGCCGCCGAACCGTTCCGTGGGATGAAGATCAACGTGGTGTCGGAAACCCTCACCACCCACGAGTACGAGTCCAAGGTGCTGGCCAAGGCCTTCACGGAAATCACCGGGATCAAGCTGACCCACGACCTGTTGCAGGAAGGCGACGTGGTGGAGAAGCTGCAGACCCAGATGCAGTCCGACAAGAACATCTACGACGGCTGGGTCAACGACTCGGACCTGATCGGCACGCACTTTCGCTACGGCAAGACCGAATCCATCACCGACCTGATGGCCAACGAAGGCAAGGATTTCACCTCGCCGACCCTGGATATCAAGGACTTTATCGGCATTTCCTTTACCACCGCGCCGGACGGCAAGATCTATCAGTTGCCCGACCAGCAGTTTGCCAACCTCTACTGGTTCCGCGCCGACTGGTTCGAGCGTCCGGAGCTGAAAGCCAAGTTCAAGGAAAAATACGGCTACGACCTCGGCGTACCGGTGAACTGGTCGGCCTATGAAGACATCGCCAAGTTCTTCAGCGAAGACGTCAAGGAAATCGACGGCAAGCGCGTGTATGGGCACATGGACTACGGCAAGAAAGACCCGTCCCTGGGCTGGCGCTTCACCGATGCCTGGTTCTCCATGGCCGGTGGCGGCGACAAGGGCCTGCCCAACGGCCTGCCGGTGGACGAGTGGGGCATTCGCGTGGAGGACTGCCATCCGGTGGGCTCCAGCGTCACCCGTGGCGGCGACACCAACGGCCCGGCCGCAGTGTTTGCTACGCAGAAATACGTGGACTGGATGAAAGCCTACGCGCCGCCGGAAGCGGCGGGCATGACGTTCTCCGAATCCGGCCCGGTGCCGTCCCAAGGCAACATCGCCCAGCAGATCTTCTGGTACACCGCGTTTACCGCCGACATGACCAAACCGGGCTTGCCGGTGGTGAATGCCGACGGCACGCCGAAATGGCGTATGGCGCCGTCGCCGGTGGGACCTTACTGGGAAAAGGGCATGAAGAAGGGCTATCAGGACGTAGGCTCCTGGACCTTCCTCAAGTCGACGCCTGAGAAACAGAAACTCGCGGCCTGGCTCTACGCGCAGTTCGTGACCTCGAAAACCGTGTCGCTGAAGAAAACCATCGTTGGCCTCACGCCGATCCGTGAGTCCGACATCAACTCCCAGGCCATGACCGACATGGCGCCGAAACTCGGTGGCCTGGTGGAGTTCTACCGCAGCCCGGCCCGCGTCGAGTGGACCCCGACCGGCACCAACGTGCCGGACTACCCACGCCTGGCGCAACTGTGGTGGGGCAACATCGCCAGGGCTGCCAGCGGCGAGCAAACCCCGCAACAGGCGCTGGACAACCTGGCCAAGGAACAGGACGCGATCATGACGCGCCTGGAACGCTCCAAGGTGCAACCGGTGTGTGGCCCGAAAATGAACCCCGAGCGTGACGCGCAATACTGGTTCGACCAGCCGGGTGCGCCGAAGCCGAAACTGGCCAACGAGAAACCGAAAGGCGAGACCGTGGCCTACGGCGACCTGCTCAAGCAGTGGGAGGCTGCGCGCAAGTAATAGCGGTCAGTGGAGGAGGGCATTACGGCACGCTTGCGTGCCGTTTTACGGTCCCCTGTTTGTCGCCATCAGGCTTTGCTCAATCCCACTCACCAGTACGGGATCGAAGGCGTCATGCCCGGCGCGAAACAGCCTGCATTTCAACAATGCCCGCTGACGCAACCAACGCAGGCTCGACAACCCGACAGGGTCATGGATGCCCTGTATCACTTGGCAGCTACAGCGCAGCATCAGCCCTTGATCCTGTTCGTGAAAAAAATAGCCGGCACGATGGTAGTGCACTTCCAGGCGAATCGCGCGCACGGCGACATCGTCGATAAAGTGCTCCAGGGCGGCCTTGTCCATGCGTTGGCGATTCAGGTGCAGCGCCGCGCCGACCCACGCCAGCGCCGCCTGGCGCTGCAGCTGCCGGCAAGGTTGGTCGAGGTCCTCGCACACCTGCTCGAACGACGTGAACGCCTTGGCGCTCAAGTACCGAGTCACGGCGTGGTGGTAGATCACCAGATTCTCCGGGCTGGGGACGAACAGCGATGCCAGTACCAACCGGTGTACGTGCGATGGACGCTGCCAGGCATACTTCAACGCCAGCCAACTGCCCCAGGAAACCCCGAGCACAGTGATTTGGGCAAAACCGAAATGCTCGCGTAGCGTCTCAATGTCGTCGATGATCCGTTCCGTTTCGTTGCCTAGCCGCTCACCGTGAGGGGTTGAGCGCCCGCCACCGCGCTGGTCGAACAGCACGATATCGAAGTGCTCCAGGTTGAAAAACGCCAGGTGATCACGGCTGGAGCAGCCGCCTGGTCCACCGTGCAGGAAGAACACCGGCTCGGCGCCTTCCCGACCGTGTCGCTCCCAGTACAACTGGTGGTTATCGGATACCGGCAAGTAACCGCTGCTTTGAAGGTGCGTCATGCAGAAGGACGGGTGAGCTGGTAGAACTGGAACAATTCAAGCTGGCCCGGCCGGGCCGCGATACAGGCTTCCAGGGTGATGCCCAGTGTTTGTGCAACCCAGCGAACTGCCGGCAGCACGGGCGTATGGCCAAATACCAGGGCCACGCCGCCTGGCTTGAGGCTTCCGAGCAACGTGCGCAGCAAGGTGTCGGCATCATGCCGGGTGACCACTTCGGCATTGAGGAAGCGCAGGATCAATGCATCACAGGCAGGGCTTTCGCGTGCGGCGTCCGCTTGCCTGAAACGTACGGGCAAGCCGGCGTGGCGCTGCGCTGCATAGCGGACCATCGAAACCGAAAGGTCCGAGCCCAGGCACAGGCAGCGGGGGAGTGCCTGGGCCAGATGAGCGATCAACTCGCCGGTTGAGCACGCCGGGTCATGGATCAGCGCTCCCGGCTTGAGGCGTTCGCGCAGTACGGCGACACAGCGTTCGCGAAAGTGCGCTTCATCAATGTTCAACTGCGCGGCACGCGCATCGTCGCACTCCCAGAAGTCTGGCGGGCAGATGAACTCCTCGGCGTGCGGCCCCAGTGGTGGGTAGGGAAAGCACACTTCGCTGTGGGCATTGCGTCGGGCTTCGATAAATGCATGATGCTTGGCCGCGGCTGTCGTGGCTTGATAAAACAACGCAACACCTTCATTGCTCCAGTGTTGCTCGGTGAGCGGGCCCAGCAGCATGGCCGGGTGCAAGATGCTGCTCAGGCGGCGTTGCCCCTGGTGGGCGGGCAACGGTCTGTTGCGGCCAGCCCAGCGAACGCTTCCGGTATCCAGTACAAACAGCCGAGCCAGCCCGAACCCCAGCGGCTCCAGATGGCGTTGCAAGGACGCGGCGCTCATCGCGAGACACCCAGCGGCTCACCGCGCAGGCGCCGGCCGCGTTGTTGCGGCACCACGATATTGCCGGTAGAGACCAGGAAAAACCGTTCCAGCCCAGGGATCACTACCTGCACGAGCGTAGTACCGAGCCGGCTTTGAAACAGGTTGCATACACCGGGTGTCAGGTTGTGGCGGGCCATGTCGTCCACCAGACGGGTGATCTGCTCGCCGAGATCCGATAGGGGCTCGTGCTCGTGCAGTAGCACCCACTCGACAGGTTGCGCCATCAGGTGTTCCGGGGAGAATTGCAGGCAGCGTTGCAGGCGCGCGAATGGGGCAAGATGCCGCTGGGCATTGAGCAAGTGGCGGCTCAAGAGCGGTTCGGCCGCCAGCGCCTGCAGTTGTGCAAGTTCTGCCAGCGCACGCCAGGCCGCATGAGTGGGCGTCAGGGAGGTGCCGCTGCCGTACACCACGGGCGTTGTCGAAGGCGTATTGATGAACGCCAGGCAGGTGGTCGTACAGAACTCACGGCTGATGTCCAGCACAACCACTTCGGCGTTGAACTGCTGACGCAGTGCATCCAGCACGCTCCTGGACTCGGGATCGAGGCTGTGTGGCTCGACCCGGCGCAGGCCGGATGGGTGCTGATAGTAAAAGTGTTCCAGCAGAAACAGAGACAGGGCATCCCGTTCAATATTTTCATTCAAGGCATGGAGCAATGCCTCGTCGCGGGTGGCGCCGATGGCGGTTCCGCTGTTGCTCGAATAACGGCGCAGCGCGCGCAGGTCAGTCGGATCGTCGTGCAGCGGTTGTTCGCAGTAGCGCGGGCAGGTCAACGCCAGTGGGTAGGAAAACCACTGATCATCCACCAGGCTGCGGTAGGTGCGGCAGACGATGGCGTCTTCTTGTTGTACGGCCAGCAATGCCAGTGCGCCGTCATCCTCAAAGCGTGAGTGACTGGCAAAGTAACCGGACGACTGGCGATGAAGGGGCGATGCATGCAGGTCGTCGCTCAGATAATGTTCCAGTGCTTCATAGAGGGCGCCGACGCGTGCCGCTTCCAGGTGGCCCTTGCCTGCACCGCGTGCGACTTCGGTTGACTGCGCGTCGTACAGGCAGGCCTGCACGCAAAGCGCTTCTTCACCCACGGTGCGCAGGTGTGAGCGCAACTTGAGCGCCTTCAGCTGGGAGAGAATTTGTTGGTGTGCATGCTCCAGGGACTGGCTGCGTTCAGGGGCGATGGCGTGGGTGGTGTGCATGACGATGACTCCCGGAAGGAGGAGAGGCAGCGCCTCTCCCCGACTCACTTACTCGGCTTCCAGCTCGGCTTTTTCCGTGTCAGTGAGTTGCAGCGCCTCGATGAAGTCGTCCGTATGCTCCTGCTCCAGTTGTTCCATCTCGGCGATTTTGTTTGCGTTCAAGCTAGCCATGTATCCCATATCTGAACCTCTTTTGTTGTTTGATTGGGTGGAGTCGCGTGCTCTCGATGAGCACGGCTAGAACCTATAAAAAATGGGGACTGTCAGGCAAATGTGAGCAACTGTTGCGAAGACCACGGCGCGGGGCGGTGGAAACAAATCCATTCACTCCAATTGTTGACCATTGCCGAAAGGGGGGGATGCCCAAAAACCACGGGCTGCGCCTGCGGTGATAGCCATCGTCCAACGATGCGCCCATTAGGGCGTTGCCGTGGGGAGCTGCTGGATATTCTTTCGGGCGCGTTGGGCTTTTCGCGATGTTGAAACGGTGGTGAGCGCCCAGGGAGGTGATCGTCGTCGGGGTACTACAGAACCTGTCGACATCGTTTACAAAAAAACCGATGCGGCATGCCCGGTTCCTGCATACAGCCTTTACTGGCTGTTACGCCGCTGGCGTTTGTAATCGCCTGGAGTCCGCGCCGTATCCCGCGCCGGTGGTAGCCTTTGCGCCCGGCTGAACGCTCTGGTGGAGGCGCAGCATGTGCCGCAAAGTGACCCCACCGTGGCGGGAGGCATTCAAGACCGTACCGCTCCTGACCGTCGATCCGCCCCTCTTCAACCCCGATTGAATTTTCCGCACACCACGATGCTCTTCACTTTAGAAGCGTGTGGTACTGAGCGCTCTTGCGGGGCCTCCTTGTCGGGAGGCCTGGTTGTATCGGACTTTGTGGAAACTGCCATCATGACGCTTCTTACCGCGTTGTCGGGCCAGCCGGCCTCCATCACCCCTTCAGCTCCTGGCCAGTACCAGGGGATTTATCAGCAGCTCTATGGTGAAGCCCAGGGCGCTGAACGGGCGGCGCGGGAGTTCCTGCAAGCGCAGTTGGCGCAGGTGCAGGACCGCCCCGGCGACTTGCCCCCGGTGCCCGAGGAACTGCCCGCCTGGGTCGAGCAGCGTTGCGCGCAGGTGGCCCAGGCCTATGCCGATTACCTTGAACAACGCCAACAAGGTCGGCCACGTCGCTATTTCCAGAACAAGGCCCATGCGCTGTATTTCCTGCAACACGTAGCCCCGACCAAACAGGTCGACGGCGCTTGGCTCAATGGCCTGCTGCGCCACTGGCTGGACCCCCGCTTTGACGGTCTGCTCACCACGTATCTTGAGGAACTGGGCGATGGTATAGCTGCACAGAACCATGTGGTGATCTACCGCAAACTGCTCAGCGAGCACGATGCCGACAGCGAAGCCGGCCTTGAAGACGCGCATTACCTGCAGGGCGCCCTGCAAATGGCCTTGGGCCTGTGCGCGCAGGACTTTCTGCCCGAGATCATCGGCTTCAACCTGGGCTACGAACAGTTGCCCCTGCACCTGTTGATCACCGCCTACGAGTTGAGCGAACTGGGCATCGATCCGTATTACTTCACCCTGCACGTGACCATCGACAACGCCAGCAGCGGCCACGCCTGCAAGGCAGCGCAGTCGGTACTGAGCCTGCTGCCGCTGGGCGAGGGCAGGGCGGATTTCTACCGCCGGGTGGCCGAGGGGTACCGCCTCAACGACCTGGGCCCGGGAACCACCGCGATTATCAGCGGTTTCAACCTGCAGTACGAAGTGGTCGCGATGCTCGAGCGCAAGCGCAGCTTCGGCCAACACATGCACTCGGACTATTGCCGCTTCGAAGGCAAGACCGTCAACCAGTGGCTGGGTCAGCCGGGGCAGATCGGCGCCTTTCTCCAGGCACTGGAAGACAAGGGCTGGATCAAGCGCAACCAGGACCCGGCCGAAAGTCGATTCTGGCAACTGATCGAGGGCGCGGGCGCGGCGATGTTCGGCGTGTTCAGCGGCTATGAAAAACAGATGCTGCACGATTGGATCGCCGGCGACTGGATCAGTGACAAACGTGTGCCGCCCGTGCGGCCCGGGCGCGGCAGCCGGTTTTCCCGCGAGCAGCAACGCCCGACGGACCCGGACACCCAGGCGCTGGTTGATTCATTGTGCAACCTGTCCGATCAACAGCAGCTCAACGCACTGATCCCGTGGATGTCGGCGCGACGCCATTGCACGCCCGCCGGGTTGTACGCGACCCGCCGCTTTATTCAATTGCGCGCGCGATTGCGCTAAGGAACTTCCCATGTTTGCACAACACCTGGCCGATCGCGCCCTGTTGAACCTGGGCCGCGGGTTGAAGCAGCGCGGCTACCGTTTCATCACCCCGACTCCCTTGACCCACGAACGCGTCTATCAACGTCGGGCTGCCTCCCAGGCATCGGACCTTCGCGACGTATTCGGCTGGTCGATGCCGTTTGACCGCGACCTGGTGCCCGACACCTTCCGCGAGGATCTGCAACAAGCCGATCTCGTCGAACCGCATGGCGCGCTGTGGCGCAGCGCGGTGCGTTGGTCCAGCCTGGACGATCTTCTGTTTGCGCATTCCGCATACCCCACCACTGAACCGGATGCCGTGTTCTTCGGCCCCGACAGCTACCGCTTCGCCCAGGTGATCGAAGCCCATCTGCAACAGCGCTTCGAACCGCTCAAGCGCGCCGTGGATATCGGCTGCGGCGCGGGTGTGGGGGCACTGGTGATCGGCCGCGCTCGACATGACGCGCAGGTGTTGGCGGTGGATATCAACCCGCGCGCCCTGCGCATGACCGCCGTGAATGCCGAGCTGGCCGGGCTGAGCAATGTCAGCGCCTACCACAGCGATGTGCTGGCAAGCGTGGAGGGCGAGTTCGATTTGATCGTGGCCAACCCGCCGTACATGAATGATGACCGTCAACGCGCCTATCGCCACGGTGGCGGTGCATTGGGTGAGCAGTTGTCGGTGCGCATCGCCGGCGAATCCCTGGGTCGCCTGGCCCTTGGCGGCAGCCTGGTGCTGTATACCGGTGTGGCGATAGTCGCGGGCGAGGACCCGTTCCTGGCGGCGGTCAAGCCATTGCTCGGCAGCGATGCGTTCGGCTGGACCTACCGTGAACTGGACCCTGACGTATTTGGCGAAGAGTTGGATAAGCCGGGCTACGAGCGGGTAGAGCGGATTGCGGTGGTCGCGCTCACCGTCACCCGTCTGCGCTGAAGGTCATGCTCACTTTCGGTATCGAAGAGGAATACTTCATCACCGACCTGCACACGCGGCACATGGTCGGCGAACCGTCGGCGGCGGTGCTGGCGGCCTGCCGGCAGGCGATTGGCCCGGGCTTCGCCCTCGAGATGTTCCAGGGCCAGATTGAGGTGGCATCCCCGGTGTTCAAGGCCAGCAGTGAGGCGGCGGATTACCTGGCCACCGTGCGCCACAACCTCGCCCGCTCCTTGGGCGCATTCGGTCTCGGTGTGGTCTGTGCCGGCAGCCATCCCTTGGCGGCATGGCGCGAGCAAACGGCCACCGACCGCGTGCATTTCCAGCAATTGTTCGAAGACATCCAGTACGTCGCGCGTCGCAGTGTGCTCTGTGGGTTGCACGTGCATGTCGAGGTGCCGGCCGGAATCGACCGCATCGCGGTGATGAATCAGGTCTCGCCCTGGTTGCCGTTATTGCTGCTCCTCAGTTGCTCGTCACCGTTCTGGGAGGGCGCACCCACAGGGTTCATGAGCTATCGCCAGGCCGCGTGCGATGAGTGGCCACGCATGGGCGTTCCCGAGCACTTCACCGATTGGTCGGCGTACTTGCGCTATTTGGCATTGCTGCAGCGCGTCGGTGCGATCAAGTCCGATGGCAACGGGTGGTGGGGCATTCGGCCTGCGGCGCGTTATCCCACCCTGGAACTGCGCATGACCGATGCCTGCCCCAGGCTGGCGGATGCGTTGGTGCTCGCCACCTTATTTCGGGTAATGGTCACTCATGCCTGTGCCCTGGAACATCCCGGCGCCGGGTTCACCGCCGAGGCGCGCTGGCTTCTCAAGGAGAATCGCTGGCAGGCCAAGCGCTACGGTGCTGCGGGCAGCTTTGCGCTGGATGACCAGGGGACGATGGGCACTGCTGAACAGTGGCTGCTAGAGGCGCAACGCATCTTCGCGGCCACCGCCGGGGCCATGGGCGAGCCTCAGGTGTTTGATGACCTGCATAGGTTGCTGGCGTCAGGCAACAGCGCCGTCGATCAATTGCGCTGCCATGCCGACGCCCGGGCCTCGGGCGCCGATGAGCACGTGTGTCTGCAGCAAGTGGTCGACCGCCTGCTGGCCCAGAGTCGCGCAGCCCATTGACCTACTGCGCGAGCAATCAGGCCGCTTGTGGCTGCAGATGCAGTGCACCGTCGACATCCTTGACCAACCCACTGGCCAAAAACAGCGGTACCAACCGCTTGTGCAACTGCGGCTCGACAAACTCCTTCACCGTATCCAGCGCCAGCACACCGCTCAGCGGCAATTCGGCCTTGGTGTACGACAACCAGGCTTTCTTCAACACCTGCAACACATCGCTGCCCGCCGTGGTGGCGAAACGGCGCTGGGTGGGTTTGCCGTCGAAGGTGAAGCTGTGCTGGAACGCATAGCCGTTTTCATCGCCGTTACCATCGGTGCAGCGGATGCAGCTGCACGGGCCGTCGCCGAACGCGCTGCGCAGGTAGGCGTTGAAGTCCACCACGGGTTTGAGTGACAGGCGCTTATCCACCTCGAACAGGTCCCCGGTCATTTTTTCGTCAGTGTTCAACGTCCATTTCCTCGCTGGTTCGGCAGTTTTTCAAAGCGCCGCACAATAGCAGCCGGGGGCTGGTTTGTGGGCCATTTGCATAACAATAGATCCCGATATTCTTTTCCACTCTTAAAAATCGTCGCTAGGCTCCATCACCTTCTTAAAAACGCGGCAGACTCCCATGACTTTCAAGCGCTCCTCCCTGACCCTCTTGGCGGCTGCGACAGCCATGATCAGTATCGGCGCCCAGGCCGAAGGCAAGATCAGCATCGCCCAGCAATTCGGCATCGGCTACCTGATCCTCGACGTGGTGCGCGACCAGCATCTGATCGAAAAACACGGCAAGGAACAGGGCCTGGATATCCAGGTGGAGTGGAACAGCATTTCCGGCGCCACCGCGATGAACGAATCGCTGCTGGCCGGTGCGCTCGACGTGGTTTCCGCTGGCGTGCCGCCGATGCTGACCCTGTGGGACCGCACCAAGGGCAAGCAGAACGTCAAGGCCATCGCCTCCCTGGGCTCGATGCCCAACTACCTGCTGACCAACAACCCCAACGTGAAGACCCTCAAGGACTTCAGCGAAAAAGACCGCATCGCCGTGCCCGCCGCCGGTGTGGGTTTCCAGTCGCGCACCTTGCAGATCGAGACCGCCAAGCAGTTCGGCGATGCCAACTTCAAGAAGTTCGACGACATCTCCATCAGCCTGGCCCATCCCGATGCGACCGCCGCGTTGATTGCCGGGGGATCGGAGATCAACGCGCACTTCTCCAGCCCGCCGTTCCAGTATCAGGAACTGCTGAACCCTAACGTGCACAAGGTGCTCAGTTCCTACGACATCCTCGGTGGGCCGGCCACGTTCAACGTGCTCTACACCACGCAGAAATTCCACGACGAAAACCCCAAGACCTACAAGGCGTTCTATGACGCATTGGCCGAAGCCGAGACGATCATCAAGGCTGACAAGCCAGCGGCAGCCAAGGCGTATATCCGCGTAGAGCAGTCGAAGTTGCCGTTGGACCTGGTGCAGAAAATCGTCCAAGACCCGGAAATCGACTTCACCATCGTGCCGCAGCGTACCTACATCTACGCCGAGAAATTGCAGGCACTGGGCGTGCTGAAAAACAAGGCCGCCAGTTGGAAGGACTACTTCTTCGAAGAGGCCCATGGCGGCAATGGCAGTTGAGAGGCCCAAGTTCAAGCGCGAGCTCAGTAAGCGGTCGTTCTGCAGGTGGGCAGGGCTGCGCCGCGATAG
The DNA here is from genome assembly GCF_900112095.1 of Pseudomonas sp. NFPP24. NCBI lineage: Bacteria > Pseudomonadati > Pseudomonadota > Gammaproteobacteria > Pseudomonadales > Pseudomonadaceae > Pseudomonas > Pseudomonas sp. NFPP24. The sequence goes on along the minus strand of NZ_FOKD01000003.1, from coordinate 55,553 downwards.
AAGGACAGAATTGCCAGCAGTTGAACGGTGACGGCCACCACCACCACGGCAACAATCGCCTCTTGCGGATCGACAAATGCCGCGCGTATAAGGCCGAAGCCGGCGGGTGCGAAAGCGTAGATGGCCTGGCTGAGGGCAACCATCAGAGCGATGACCTTCGCGGTATTCTCGTGGCTGAACTCGGTTTGCGCGATCAACGGTGGCAGCGATGTGGCGTTGCCGATCCCGGAGCCGATCAGCACGACTGCTATCCAGGCGACCGCAGGGTCCAATTGCAGGCAAAGCAACATCAAGGTGCCCAGCAGTTGAACCCCATAAGCCAGGCAAGCCAAATGGCGACGATTAATGCCTTGGCTCATCCAGTGCGCGGCGATGTATCGCCCGCCCATGGCGCTGGCGGTGGCCAAGCCCATGGCGAATGAGGCAGGGCGGGAGCCCAGGTGTACGACCAGGATCGAATACAGATGGGCGATCAACCCAATCTGTGCAAACAGACCAAGGGACATGCCGGCGGCCAGCGTGCGAAATTGTGCCGATCGGAATGTCTGCACGGTCGTCCAGGGGATGACAGGGGCATGGAGCGGTGATGCGGACGGCGTGGCGAGATTGTCAGGTTGCTGGCCCACGCTCTGCGGTGTTTTGCCGAACACCCACACAGCAAACCCGGCAGTCAGCGTAATGGTGCCCAGGGTTATTGCCAAGGCCGCGATGGCAAAGCCGAATCGCTCGATCAAGAGTACCCACAGCGGCGAGAAGATCACCCCACCCAGGCTTGCACCGTTATAGGCCTTGCCCAGTGCGGTTGGCCTCCCTTTGATGTACCAGGGCGCAATCAGCGTGTTGACGGCCGCGGCGCCCAATGTGACCCAGCCGATACCCGAGCACATGGCGCCGAAATATAGCACCCACAGCGCGTCCGCTTGAGCCCAGATATTAACCCCGATGCCCAGGATCAGGCTGCCCACCCAAGTTACTGCGGGTATACCCCAGCGTTTGTACAGTCGCGGCAGATTGGCGATGACCAGGGTGCCGCTGAGAAAGTGCAGGGTCACCGCCGCAGACACCTCGTCAATCGGCCACCCGGTGCGATCCATGACGGCCTGCATATAAATCGGCGGGCCGTAGAACCCGACTCCCCAGCCAATGATTGCCATAACGAACGTACACCTGAGTACGGTCTGGCCAAAAAAACGCGTGTGATTCATCGGCATCTCTCCTGGATTGGCTTGTAAAGTACTCTGCCGATATGGCTTTCACTTCGAGGAGCATCGAACTATGGATGTTGAACCTTCCGAATTGCGCCTGGCCCATGTAGCGGCTGCGATTGCCGACCCGGCCAGGGCGCGCATGCTCTGTTGCCTGCTCGATGGGCGTGCGCGCACGGCCACAGAACTGGCAGTGGTCGCGCAGAAGAGCTTGTCGACGGCGTCCAGCCATTTTCAAAAACTGCTGGAGCAAGGGCTGGTGACGATGATCAGCCAAGGCAAGCATCGCTATTTTCAATTGGCAAACAGCGATGTCGCCCATGCGCTGGAGGCGCTGCTGGCGATCAGTTCATTTGAACTGCCGGCGTTCAAGCCGTCCACTCCGTGCCATCTGCGCCATGCCCGTAGTTGCTACGATCATTTGGCCGGTGAGTTGGGGGTAAAGGTGCATGACGCCTTGTTGGAGCGCGAATGGATGGCGCTGCAGCAGGGGATGTACCAATTGACGCCAACGGGCATGGAAGGCATGGCAGAACTGGGCCTGGATCTTACCGCTCGAGTCCAGGCGCGCCGGCGCTTCGCCTACCCATGCCTGGACTGGAGTCAACGCTGTGCCCATGTGGGAGGAGCGCTGGGGGCGTTACTGCTGGATCATATGCTGCTAGGCGGGTGGCTGGCGCGAACGCTTGATTCGCGCGCGCTGACGGTGACTGCCAAAGGGCGCAGGCGTTTGGCCAGCGTTTTTGATATCCAATGCGGTGACCGCAGCCAACGCCCTGTAAGGGAATGATCAGCGGAAAAACTCACCGGGCGTGGCCTCGAATTGCTGCCGAAACGCATTGATAAACGCCGACGTCGACTCATAGCCACACCCCAGCGCCACATCCGTGACCCGCTCGCCTTGCTCCAGGGCGGGCAGGGCGCTCAATAACCGCAGGCGCTGGCGCCAGGCGCGGAACGTCAGCCCGGTGTCGCTCAAGAACAAACGACTGAGTGTCTTCTCGCTCACCCCCAGTTTCTGGCTCCACTGGCCCAAGGTTGTTTGCTGTTCCGGGTGCGCACTCAGGCTGCGATAGATCGACCGCAAGCGCGGATCCGATGGCAATGGCAGCATCAGATCGACGTGCGGCGCCGCCGCCAACTGATCCAGCACCACCTGGGCCAGGCGCCCGTCCGGCCCATCCTCGGCATACTCCACCGGCAGTTCGCTGAAGCTGCGGATCAGCTCGCGCAGCAGGCTGCTCACCGCCAGCACATGACAGCGCTCCGCCGCCCAGGTGGTGACGCTGCAATCCAGGTACAGGCTGCGCATTTCGGTGTGGGGCGAGCTGAACACGCGGTGCGGTACACCGGCTGGAATCCACACCGCGCGCTGGGGCGGTGCGACGAAGCGGCCGACGCTGGTCTGGATCTCCAGCACCCCGGAAATCGCGTAGGACAATTGCACCCACGGGTGACTGTGCCGGCGGGTCAGGGCGCGGTTGGGCAGCGATTCGGTGCGCCCATACACCGGCCGTGGCAGGCTGGAAAGGCCTGGCACGCTACGGCGCACCGTGTTGGCATGTCCTTTAGGCGGCATTTGTTGGCTCATTGGCGTTAGTCGGTAACAAGCCGTTACGTTAGAGTCGCGATGACGCTCTTGGCAACCCCCGGAAGATCCTGCTTATGACTCGCCCCCGTTTCCTGCCTGACAACTTCACCCTGACCTTGATCGCCACGGTGATTCTCGCTTCCCTGCTGCCCGCCAGCGGCCAGACCGCCGTGGCCTTCGGCTGGGTCACCAACCTGGCCATCGCGTTGCTGTTCTTCCTGCACGGCGCCAAGCTGTCGCGCCAGGCTATCGTCGCCGGCGCCGGGCACTGGCGCCTGCATCTGCTGGTGTTCAGCCTGACCTTCGTGCTGTTCCCGTTGCTGGGCCTGGCGCTCAAGCCGGTGCTGTCGCCGCTGATCGGTAAAGACCTGTACATGGGCATGCTCTACCTGTGCGCCTTGCCGGCCACGGTGCAATCGGCGATTGCCTTTACATCGCTGGCGCGGGGCAATATCCCGGCGGCGATCTGCAGCGCGGCGGCGTCCAGCCTGTTCGGCATCTTCCTGACACCGTTGCTGGTGACGCTGCTGCTCAATGTGCACGGCGAGGGCGGCTCGACGGTCGACGCGATCCTGAAAATCAGCGTGCAATTGCTGCTGCCGTTTATCGCCGGGCAGATCGCCCGCCGCTGGATCGGCGCGTGGGTCGGCCGCAACAAGTCCTGGCTGAAATTCGTCGACCAGGGCTCGATCCTGCTGGTGGTCTACGGCGCGTTCAGCGAAGCGGTGAATGAAGGCATCTGGCACCAGATCCCACTGTGGGAACTGGGCGGCCTGGTGGTCGCGTGCTGCGTGTTGCTGGGCCTGGTGCTGGTGGCCTCCACGGTGCTGGGCAAGGCGTTCGGTTTCAACCAGGAAGACCGTATCACCATCCTGTTCTGCGGTTCGAAAAAGAGTCTGGCCACCGGTGTGCCGATGGCCCAGGTACTGTTCGCCGGGGCGAGCATGGGCGTGCTGATCCTGCCGCTGATGCTGTTCCACCAGATCCAGTTGATGGTGTGCGCGGCGTTGGCACAGCGTTATGCGAATCGGCCGGAGTCGATTCCGGAATTGATGGGGCAGGTGGACCCTTGATCTACGCCGAAGGCCTTGTCGCTGTTACGACCAGCGGTATATACGAGCGGATGCCCTCGGCAAGCCCATTCAATCGGGGTCTACGTGCTCATCATGACCGCACCCTGACCCGGTTGAGGTGATTTTGAGCGGGATGAGCGTCAACAGCCGGGCCGGAAACCTATAGAATGCCCGGCGGCGGCGCTTGTCCTGGGTGGCCGTCTGATCATCGTCCGAGTACCGCGCCCTTCAATGAGCATTTCAGCCGCAACGCCCCAAGCCAATTGGCAACCGGTCTTCGCCCTCGCGTTGGCCGCGTTTGTGTTCAACACCACCGAATTCGTGCCCGTCGGGCTGCTCAGTGCCATCGGCGCCAGCTTCGACATGCCGGTGTCCAGCGTCGGGCTGATGCTCACCATCTACGCCTGGATCGTCTCCCTGACGTCGCTGCCGGTGATGCTGCTGACCCGCAACGTGGAGCGGCGCAAGCTGCTGATCGTGCTGTTCGGCCTGTTCATCGCCAGCCATGTCCTGTCCAGTGTGGCCACCAGCTTTGGCATCCTGATGCTCAGCCGAGTCGGCATTGCTTTGTCCCATGCGCTGTTCTGGTCGATCACCGCCTCGCTGGCGGTGCGCCTGGCGCCGGAAGGCAAGCAGGTGCAAGCCCTCGGCCTGCTGGCTACTGGCACTTCCCTGGCGATGGTGCTGGGTATTCCGTTGGGCCGTCTGCTGGGCGAGGCCATGGGCTGGCGCACCACGTTCCTGGTGATCGGCGCGTTCGCCGCTGCGCTGGTGTTCTGGCTGGCGCGTACGTTGCCGTTGTTACCGAGCCAGAACTCCGGCTCGCTGCGCAGCCTGCCACTGCTGTTCAAGCGCCCGGCGCTGGTGGCGCTGTATGTGCTCACCGCGATGACGGTGACTGCGCAGTTCACCGCCTACAGCTACATCGAGCCCTTTGTCGAAGGCGTGGCCGGCATGAGCGGCAGCGCGGTGACCCTGATCCTGCTGGTGTTCGGCGGCGCGGGCATCATCGGCTCGCTGCTGTTCAGCCTGGTGCACCGTTTCAACCCGCACCTGTTCGTGGTGGGCGCGGTGTTTATCCTGAGCGCCTGCCTGGCGTTGCTGCTGCCCTTGAGCGGAGCCGAATCTTACCTGGTGGTGCTGAGCATTTTCTGGGGCATGGCGATCATGGGCTTCGGCCTGGCCATGCAATCCAAGGTGCTGGTGTTGGCGCCCGACGCCACCGACGTGGCCATGGCGATGTTCTCCGGCATCTACAACATCGGCATTGGCGGCGGCGCGCTGATGGGCAGTTGGGTCGGCAGCCAGTTCGGCTTCGCCTGGATCGGCGCGGCCGGTGGGTTGCTGGCGGCGGTAGCCCTGATCGGGTATTGCCTGGCGATCAGGAAATTTGGGCAGGGCGTTGTAAGCCGCTAAGACCAGACAAGTCCTACACGACATATTGATACCCATTGCTACCGTCGCCTCGGGCCGCCCACCTCCCGTGGCGACGGCACTTGAGCAGCAATGGGAGTTGATTGTGCAAAAACGTTTGACTGCAGAGTTCATGGGTACTTTCTGGCTGACCTTCGGCGGCTGTGGCAGCGCCATCCTGGCGGCTGCGTTCCCCGGGTTGGGTATAGGTTTTGTGGGGGTTTCCCTGGCGTTCGGGCTGACGGTGTTGACCATGGCCTATGCGCTGGGCGGTATTTCCGGCGGGCATTTCAACCCGGCGGTGACCATCGGCCTGTGGGTGGGGCGCCGTATCGAGGGCGCTGATGTGCTGCCGTACATCGTGGCGCAGGTTGCGGGGGCGATTACTGCTGCTGCCGCGTTGTTCCTGATTGCCAACGGGCAGGCGGATTTCTCGGTGGGTGGTTTTGCTGCCAACGGCTATGGCCCGCTCAGCCCCGGTCATTTCGACATGAAGGCTGCCTTGCTGGCCGAACTGATCGCCACGTTTTTCTTCGTCTTCATCATCATGCGTGTGACCGCACCCGGCGCGGTGCCTGGCTTTGCCCCGATTGCCATTGGCTTGGCGCTGACCTTGATTCACCTGGTCCTGATCCCCGTCACCAACACCTCGGTCAACCCTGCGCGCAGCACCGGGCCTGCATTGTTTGCCGGAGTTGATTACCTGGCACAGCTCTGGCTGTTCTGGCTGGCGCCGATCGTGGGCGGCGTGATGGGCGCGGTGGCGGCTCGAGCAATGGATGAGTGCCGTAAAAAAGTGCCCGCCTGAACCCCAGCGTCGCCATGCCGATCATCTCGGCGGCGACGTTGTGCACGGCATAACGGTCCAGGGCTCAGAGCGTTGCGAGCACCGCTTCGAGTTTTTCCTGGTCGCGGGCAAACTGGCGAATGCCTTCAGCGAGTTTCTCGGTGGCCATCGCGTCCTCGTTGGAGCCCCAGCGGAACTGCGCTTCGTTGAGGGGCTGGCGCGGCTCCCCAACTGCCCCCGGATTCAATCGACGCTCCAGCAGGCCCTGGTCTTCATCGAGCTTTTGCAGCAGCTCGGGACTGATGGTCAGGCGGTCGCAGCCCGCCAGTTGCTCGATCTGGCTGAGGGTGCGGAAGCTGGCGCCCATGACCACGGTGTTGATGGCGTTGGCCTTGTAGTAGTTGTAGATCCGCGTCACGGACTGCACGCCTGGGTCCTCGGTGCCGGTGTAGTCCAGGCCGGTGTTCTTGCGGTACCAGTCATAGATGCGGCCTACGAATGGTGAAATCAGGAACACCCCGGCGTCGGCGCAGGCGGCGGCCTGGACGAACGAAAACAGCAGGGTCAGGTTGGTCTGGATCCCGGCCTTTTCCAGGCGCTCGGCGGTGCGGATGCCTTCCCAGGTGGAGGCCAGTTTGATCAGCACGCGGTCGCGACCGACACCGGCCTGGTCGTACAGCGCGATCAACTGGTTCGCCTTGGCCCACAGCGCGTCTTGGTCGAAGGACAGGCGCGCATCGACTTCGGTGGAGATGCGCCCCGGAATCACCTTGAGAATGCCGCAGCCCACTGAAACCGCGAAGCGATCACATGCCAGGTCCACATCGCCCTTGGACTGGCCCACCGCGCTGCGCAGCAACTCGGCATATTCCGGGATGGCAGCGGCCTTGAGCAGCAGCGACGGGTTGGTGGTGGAGTCCACCGGGCGCAAGCGGCTGATGGCTTCCAGGTCGCCGGTGTCGCACACCACGGTGGTGAATTGCTTGAGTTGTTCGAGCTTGGACGTCATGAGCGGCAGTCTCCAGAAACGGTTATTGGTTGAGGGCCTGTGCGGTGTCCAGGTCGGTGATCAGGATGTCCAGGTAGCCGCCCTGGAGCGCGCCACGAATGGCCTGGACCTTGTTCAACCCACCGGCCAGGCCGAGCACCCGGTGGATGGCGCGCAGCTTGGGCAGCGCCACCGAGACCACGAATTCTTCATCTTCCTCCAGCACCGGCTTGCCCTGGGCATCGAAGTAACGCAGGCAGATATCGCCCACCGCGCCGCGTTCGGCGAGCAGGCGCAACATGTCTTCGGTGTAGTAGTTGCCGCTGTTGCGCAGCAGTTGCGAGGGCTCCAGGTCGCCGATGCCGACAATCGCCAGGGTGATGCTGTCAAAGCGCTGCAGCACTTCCTTGACCTCTTCCATCTGCACGATGCGCTGCTTGCTCTCCACCGATTGCTCGATGCTTTGCGAGGGCAGCAAAAATGCCGGGCAGTTGAGCAGGGTCGCCAGGCGCTGGGTCAGCAAAGTGGCTTCAAACGCGCCCTTGTGGCCGACGCCGCCCAACAGTTGCACCACTTCCTGGGCGGCCTGTTTGCCCGGCTGCGCGTGCAAGTGGCCGACCATGGCGCGAATGGTGCTGCTCCACGACGAGATACCGATACGGTCCTGGGGCGACAGGCTGGTTTCCAGGTAGTGGGCGGCGGCCGAACCGATGGCCTGCTTGATACTCTCGTCATTGCCGGGCTCGGTGGCTTCCACCACGATCACCCGGCGCACGCCGTAGCGGCGCTGCAACTGGGTTTCCAGTTCCAGGTGCAGGCCTTGCAAGCGCATCACCGTGATCTTCACCACGCCTTCCTGCAGCGCCCGGCGCAGGGCACGGCTGATAAACGATTGGGACAGGTCCAGTTGCGCGGAAATCTCGGACTGCTTGAGCCCTTCTTCGTAATAGAGGCTCGCGATCTTGGTGATCAGGCGCTGTTCTTCGATCTGGCTCATGAAGGCCTCAGGGCTCTTTATAGTAAAAGGCATGACTCAATGGCCGTGAGGATACCAAACCCTTACGACATGATCAGGCCGCCGTCGATATTGATCGCCTGGCCGGTCAGGTAGGCGGCATCGTCCGAGGCGAGAAACGCCACCAGGCCCGCCACATCCGAGGGTTTGCCGGCGCGGCGCAGGGGGATGTTCTTGACCCATTCGGCCATCAATTCACCCTTGCCGTAGCGCTTCTCGTCAGTGCTGAGGATCTCGCCCCACACCCGGTCGTTGTAGTCCCACATCTCGCTTTCGATGATGCCGGGGCAGAATGCATTCACCGTGATGTCATGCCGCGCCAGTTCCAGCGCCAGGCTCTGGGTGATGCCGATCACGCCCATTTTGCTCGCGGCATAGTGGGGCGTGTAGATGAACCCCTGGCGGCCCTGGCCGGAGGAGGTGTTGATCAGCCGGCCGCTGCCTTGCTTGACCATGTACTTGGCGGCCTCCCGGCAGCCGAGCCACACGCCGGTGGTATTCACCTGCAGCACCTTGTCGAAATCGGCACGGGGCATCTTGTCGTAGTGGTCGATGGTGATGATGCCGGCGTTCTGCACCGACACGTCGATGCTGCCAAAACGGGCGTGGCCTTCGCGGTAGAGCTTTTCGATATCGTCTTCACGGGTGACGTCGATGGCCAGGGCCAGGGTGTCGACCTGGTATTCCCGGGCCAGTTGGTCGGCGGTGAAGGTCACGCGTTCCAGGTCGTTGGAAGCCAGTACCAGGTTGGCGCCTTCCTGGGCGAAACGCTCGGCAATGCCGGCGCCGATGCCCCGGCAGGCACCGGTGATGACCACAGTTTTACCGTTGAATCGTTGGGACATGACGAACTCCTACCAGCACACAAAGCCGCCATCGACCAACAGGTCGACACCGGTGCAGAAAGACGAGGCCTGGCTGACCAGGAAAATCGCCGGGCCGACCATTTCTTCCACGCTGGCCATGCGGCCCATGGGCGTGGTCTGTTCAAAGATCTTCACCTGGTCGGCGACTTCCGGGCGCGAGTTCATCGGCGTGGCGGTGTAGCCGGGGCTGATGCAGTTGACCCGCAAGCCCTTGTCGGCCCATTCCATCGCCAGGCTCTTGCTCAGGTGAATCACACCGGCCTTGGAGGTGTTGTAGTGCGCTTGCAGCAAGCCACGGTTGACGATACTGCCGGACATCGAGGCGATATTGACGATGGCGCCTTTGCCACGGGGCAACATCACGGCGGCCTGGGCCTGGCAACTGAGGAAAATTCCGGTGAGGTTGATGTCCAGGGTGGTCTGCCAGCGTTGCAGGTCCAGGTCTTCGGCGGCCTGGGCATTGGCGATGCCGGCGCAGTTGACCGCGACGCTCAGTTGGCCCAGTTCGGCTTCGGTGCGTGCCACCGCCGCGTCCAGTGCGGCGCGCTCGGTGACCGTACCGCTCAAGGCCAGGGCACGACGGCCCAGGGCCTGGATGCGTTCGACGGTGGTGGCGATGCCGGGGCTGCCCGGTAGATCGAAGCAGGCCACATCCGCGCCGGCCTCGGCCAGCCCCACGGCAATCGCCTGGCCAATGCCGCTGCCGGCGCCGGTGACAAAGGCCACTTGGCCTTGAAGACTAAAAAGCTGCATGGATAACTCCGTTATTTGAAATCACAGCCGACCCCTGTGGGAGGGGGCTTGCCCCCGATGGCGGTGTATCAGTTATAAATTTTTCAATTGAACCACTGCTATCGGGGGCAAGCCCCCTCCCACATTGGATCTTCATTGTTTGTGGGTCAGGCAGTCGCCATTTCCATCACCGACACGGGGGTGGCCTCGCCACGTTCCAGAATCCCCATCTGCCGGCCCCGGCTCATGACCAGGACGCGGTGCGACAAACCAAGCACCTCATCCAGATCCGAGCTCACCACAATCACCGCCATGCCTTTGGCCGCCAGGTCCGCGATCACTTCATAGATCGCCGCCCGCGCACCCACGTCGATGCCGCGGGTCGGTTCATCCAGGATGAAGACCTTGGGGTTGCGCGCCAGCCATTTGGCGATGATCACCTTCTGCTGGTTACCACCGGACAAACTGGAGATGCGCGACTGCGGCGCACCTTTCACCCCCAGCCGGGCCACCGCCGTGCGGGCGAATTCGCGCAGCGGGGCAGGGAATACCCAGCCGCGCTTGTCCAGCAGGTCGGTGTTGCCGTAGATCAGGTTGTCTTCGATGCGGTGTTCCACCACCACGCCTTGCTGCTTGCGGTCCTCGGGCACTAGCACCACGCCGGCCTGGATCGCCTCGAAGGGCGAGCGCAGCTGGCGTACTTGACCGTCGAGTACCAGGTGGCCTTGGACATCCTGTGCTGCGCCGGCAATAGTGCGCACCAGTTCGGTCCGCCCGGCGCCGACCACGCCGGCAATGCCGAACACTTCGCCGGCGCGCACGCTGAAATCGATGCCGTGCAAGGCAAATTCGCGGCAGCTGAGGTCCTTGACCTGCAACATCACGCGATCCTGTGGCGCTTGAAGGGCGGGGAAAATCCGCTCCAGGCTGCGCCCGACCATCTGTTCCACCAGTTCGCGCACCGGCACCTGGGCGGTGGCGTGCAAGGCGATCTGGCGTCCGTCGCGCAGTACCAGCACACGGTCGGCGATGCGTGCGATTTCTTCCAGGCGGTGGCTGATATAGATAAACGACACGCCCTCGGCCTTGAGCCGTTCCACCTGTTTGAACAGCAACTCGGTTTCTTCGCCGCCCAATGCCGCAGTGGGTTCATCCAGAATCAACAGGCTGGCCTTGAGGGTCAGCGCCTTGGCGATTTCCACCAATTGCTGGGCCGCGACGCTCAGGCCTTCGACCTTGTGCGATGCTGGCACTTTGAGCCCCAGGCGCTCCAGCTGGATCTGCGCCTGGGCCTCCATGTACGCGCGGTCCACCCGCCCATGACGCATGGGCAGGCGACCGACGAAGATATTCTCGGCGATCGACAATTGCGGCAGCAGGCGGATTTCCTGGTGGATCAGACCGATCCCGGCGCCCAGCGCCGCACCGGGCGAGGCGGGCGCGTAAGGCGCGCCGCGCCAGGTCATGCTGCCCCCGGCTTCAGGCTGTACCAGCCCGGCGATGATCGACGACAAGGTCGACTTGCCCGCACCGTTCTCACCGAGCAGGGCCAGCACTTCGCCGGGGCGGATGTCCACATTGACCTGCGACAGTACCTGCACCGGCCCATAGGCCTTGCCGATATTGCGCAGGCACAGCACCGCGTCGGCGTGGGCGGTGTCCAGGGCTGCTGCTTGCATGACGACCTCCAAGGCTTACGGGTGCTGTTGCAGGAACGGCGCGACGTTTTCTTTGGTGGTCAGCACAGTGGGCAACAGTTGCTCCTTGGGCACGGCCTTGCCGGCGTTCAGGTCGATGGCCGATGCCACGGCCAGGCGGCCCATCTTCTGGGTCTGCTGGGTCATGGTTGCATTCAGCACGCCACTTTCCACGGCCTTGAGCCCGGCGACGTCACCGTCGAAACCGACCACCACGACCTTGTGGTCGAGGTTGCCGACCTTCACCGCCTGGGCAGCGCCCAAGGCCATGGCATCGGCACGGCCGAAGAACACGGTGATGTTCGGGTCACGCTGGAGCAGGTCCTGGGCCACGGCGAAGCCTTTGTCCTGGGCCCACTCGGCGGGTTGCTGGGCGACGACCTTGAGGTCCGGGAAAGCTTTCAAGCCTTCTTCGAAACCCTTGGCGCGATCGTTCTCGGGGGTGGTGCCGAGCTGGCCTTGCAGGATCGCGATGCGACCCTTGCCATCGGTGATCTTGCCGACGTATTCGGCCAGGGTCTTGGCCCCGGCGACGCTGTCGCTGGCGATAAAGGTGTCACCCGGTGCATCGGGTGCGTTGCGGTCCACGGCGATCACCGGGATGCCGGCGGCCTTGGCGGCTTTTACCGGGACGCCGGCGGCAGTGGCACCAGCAGGGATATAGATCAGCACATCGATCTGGCGGGTGATCAGGTCTTCAATCTGGCTGACCTGGGTGGAGGAGTTGCCCTGGGCATCCACGGTGATCACCTTGATGCCCTTGGCCTTGCCCTCGGCTTCCACCGATTGCTTGATCTGGTTGAAGAAGTCGGCCTGCAGGTTGGCCACGGCCAGGCCGATGGTCAGATCCTTGGCCCAGGTGGTGCCGGCAGCGGTGAGGGTGGCAGCCGCGAGGGCGGTGGCCAACAGCAGTTTCTTGGGGCTGAACATGTCGGTGACTCCTGGTTTTATTGTTGGAGGGTGTCAACTGTCGAACAGGTTTAACGGGCAGTGCTGGAGCGGCGTCGCAGGGTGTCGATGGTCACGGCGAGGGCGATGACCACGCCGATCACCACTTGCTGAATGAAGGGCGAAACGCCCAGCAGGTTGAGGCCATTGCGCAGCACGCCAATGATCAGCACACCGACCAGGGTGCCGCCGATGCTGCCGACGCCACCGCTGAGGCTGGCGCCGCCAATTACTACGGCGGCGATGGCGTCCAGTTCCAGGCTCAGGCCGGCGCTGGGTTGAGACGAGTCCAGGCGCGCGGCCAGGGTCACGGCGGCGATGCCGGCCAGCGCACCGCTGATGGCGTATACCCACAGGGTGATCGCCCGCACCTTGATGCCGGACAGGCGCGCCACCTCCGGGCTGCCGCCCATGGCGTACAGGTTACGGCCGCCGGCGCGAAAGCGCAGGAACACCCAGGCCACCACCAGCATCACCAGGAACAGCCCGACGGTTGCCGAGAGAAAGCCGAAGTGACGCACCGTGGCCAGGCTGGTGAACCAGTCCGGGTAACCGACGATCTGCCGGCCTTCGGTGAGGATGTTCGCCAGGCCACGGGCCACCGACATCATGGTCAGCGTGGCAATGAACGGCGGCAGCTTGGCATAGGTGATCAAGGCGCCGGACACCAGCCCGGCGAGCATGCCGCTGGCTATCGAGATCGGGATCGCAAACCCCAGTGGCACCGCCTGATCCTGGTACAGCCAGCCGAGCATCATCATCGAGAAGGCCAGCACCGACCCCACCGACAGGTCGATGCCGCCGATCACGATCACGGCGGTCATGCCAATTGCGAGGATGCCCAGCACCGTGACCTGATCAAGAATATTCAGGCCATTGCGCAGCGAGAAGAAGAATTCGGAACTGAAGGAGAAGACCAGCACCAGCAACACCAGGCCGATCAGCGGGCCGCCGATATTGCTGGGAAGCAGTTTCACCAACCGGGGGCGGTGGGGCGGCTTGAGTTCGGCCGGATGCTGGATAGTAGCTTTGGCGTCCACAGTGTTCTCCTGATTTATTTTTTTTGGAGTGCTTTCAAGTGCGCTGAATATTTATGCGTGCTTGACTGTTAATTCAGATTCCAGTGCCACCGTGGCAATGTCAAGCGCTTAATTTTTCCAACAGGCCTCTGGATCGCGACTTTCATCCGGCGCAAAGCCACGGGATAGATACGCGCATGTGGGATTTCGGCCGTTTGTCCGAGGGACATTTCCAGGTTTTATTTGATTTTTCCACCGGTCATTCACTTGACCTGTCGAGCGTTCGGCGTCTAAATAGAAATATATTGTCACTGCTGAATAAATATTCAAATACAGCTTTGCACACTTTTACCCCGCGTGGTCAGCCTCAAAGGAGCCGCTGCATGAATGCCTTCCAGTACGACGCCCACCAGATCAAAGAACAGGCCCGCCTGATCCGGCGCCATGTGATCCGCCTGAATGCCGACTCACCGGCCGGCGGCCACACCGGGGCCGATCTCTCGGAAACCGATATTCTTGCCACCCTGTATTTCCGCATTCTCAATACCGGGCCGGAACGCACTGAAGACCCTGAGCGCGATATCTATATCCAGAGCAAGGGCCACGGTGTCGGTGGTTTGTATTGCTGCCTGGCGCAGGCGGGCTACATCCCCGTCGACTGGCTGCCCACCTACCAGCACTTCAACTCCCACCTGCCGGGTCACCCGGTGCGGCAGAAAACCCCTGGCATCGAACTGAACACCGGCGCCCTCGGGCACGGCCTGCCGGTGGCGGTGGGGCTGGCGCTGGCGGCGAAGATGTCCGGCAGCAAAAAACGCATCTATGTGCTGACCGGCGACGGTGAATTGGCTGAAGGCTCCAACTGGGAAGCGGCGATGGCGGCGGCCAAATACGGCCTGGATAACCTGTTCGTGATCGTCGACAAGAACAAGCTGCAACTGGCGGGCCTGACGGCGGACATCATGCCGCTGGACCCGCTGGACGTGAAATGGGCGGCCTTCGGTTTTCGTGTCAGCGAGTGCGACGGCAACGACGCGGGCCAGTTGATCGAAGCCCTGGAAAGCATGCAGGCCAAGACCGGCGCGCCCCAGGTGCTGATCGCCCACACCATCAAAGGCAAGGGCGTGTCGTTTATCGAAGCCCGTCCCGAATGGCACCACCGCGTGCCCAAGGGTGATGAAATCAACGCGGCACTGGAGGAGTTGAATCATGGCGAGTGAACATCTGGCGAGCGTCATGGTGGAAGCCTTTATTGCCGCCGTCGATGCCGGGCTGGACGTGGTGCCGGTGGTCAGCGATTCCACCTCCACGGCCAAGATCGGGCCGTTTGTGCAGCGCTTTCCCGAGCGTCTGATCAATGTGGGCATTGCCGAGCAGTCGCTGGTCAGCGTCGCGGCGGGCCTGGCCCTGGGCGGCAAGATCGCTGCGACCTGCAACGCAGCGCCATTCCTGATTTCGCGGGCCAATGAGCAGATCAAAGTCGACGTCTGCTACAACCAGGCCAACGTGAAGATGTTCGGCCTGAATGCCGGTGCCAGTTACGGCCCGTTGGCCAGCACGCACCACAGCCTCGACGATATTTCGGTAATGCGCGGCTTTGGCAACGTGCAGATCTTTGCTCCGGCCGACGCGCTTGAATGCCGGCAGATCGTCGACTACGCGCTGCGCTACCACGGCCCGGTGTATATCCGGCTTGACGGCAAGGCGTTGCCGGACCTGCACACGGGCGACTATCAATTTGCCCCAGGGCAGGTGGATATCCTGCGCCAGGGCGCGGACGTGAGCATCGTCGCCCTGGGCTCGGTGGTGCATGAAGCGCTGGATGCGGCACGGGTGCTGGCGGAGCAGGGTATCCAGGCGCAGGTGATCAACCTGTCGTCGATCCGGCCATTGCAGCGTGACGTGTTGCTCAGCGCCCTGCGTGGCACGCGGGCGGTCATCACGGTTGAAGAGCACAACATCAACGGTGGCGTCGGCAGCCTGGTGGCCGAAGTGCTGGCCGAAGCCGGGCTGGGGATTGCCCTGGTGCGCCTGGGCATCGGCGATGGTGAATATGCCGCCGCCGGCGCTCGCGAACCGACCCGCGCCTTGCATAACATCGACGCGGCTGGGATTGTGGCGGCTGCCACTCGGTTGCGGTGAATGCGATGACAGACAATACGCCGCTGATCCTGGCGATAGATGAAGGCACCAGCAACGCCAAGGCGGTGCTGGTCAACGAGCGCGGACAGGTGATTGCGCGGGGCTCGCGGCCGCTGAGCATTACCCATCCGCAGCCGGGGTTTTCCGAGCAGGACCCGCTGCTGATCTGGCACAGCACCCTGGCCGCCATTGAGGAGTGCCTGGCCCAGGTGGACCGGCCGATCACCGCGCTGGCCATCAGCAACCAGCGAGAATCGGTGGTGGCCTGGGACCGGCATACCGGCGAAGCGCTGTCGCCGTGCATCAGTTGGCAATGCCGGCGCTCCACCGCGTTGTGTGCCCAGTTGCATGAGCAGGGGCACGAAGCGCTGATCCTGGAAAAAACCGGGTTGGCCTTGGACCCGATGTTCTCGGCCGGCAAGTTCCGTTGGATTCTCGACCACCTTGAGGATGGCCACGCACGCGCCGCTGCCGGTGATATTTGCCTGGGCACGGTGGACAGCTGGTTGCTGTGGAAACTCAGCGGCGGCCAGGCGTTCGCCACCGACTACTCGAATGCCGCCCGCACGCAACTGTTCAACCTGCACACCTGTGCCTGGGACCCGGCGCTGCTGGCGCTGTTCAAGATTCCATTGGCCGCATTGGCCCCCATCCAGCCCAGTGCAGGCTTTTTTGCCGAAACCGTTGCGGCGGGCGGGTTGCCCGCCGGCATCCCGGTAATGTCGATGATTGGCGACTCCCACGCTGCGCTGTACGGGCAGGGCGGCTTTGCGCCGGGGCTGGTGAAAGCGACACTGGGTACAGGGTCGTCGTTGATGACGCCCATGGGCGGCCCGATTGCCTCGACTCACGGCTTGTCCACCACCCTGGCCTGGCACGACGGTGGTCAACCGACGTTCGGCATGGAAGGCAACATCGTCCATACCGGCGCCGCCGTGCAGTGGGCCTCGCGCCTGGTGGCGGGGGAATCCCTCGATGCCCTGACCGAGCAGGCGGCGCAACTGTCGGATAACGGCGGCGTGTATTTCGTGCCGGCGTTGTCCGGGCTGGGCGCGCCCCACTGGAAGGCCGATGCACGGGGTCTGATCTGTGGGCTGACCGAGGCCACCTCCGGTGCGCATATCCTGCGGGCGTCGCTGGAGTCCATCGGTTATCAGATTCGCGATGTGTTCGAGGCCATGCAGCAGGACATCGGCAGCCCGTTGAAAGAGCTGTGGGTGGACGGCGGTGCGACGCGCAACCGTTGGCTGATGCAGTTCCTCGCCAACCTGCTGCAACGCCCGGTGGTGCGCAGCCTGTCACCCGAAGTCTCGGCATTGGGCGCGGCGCACCTGGCGGGGAGGGCGTCGGGGGTGTGGGCGAGCGATGCAGCGCTGGAGGCGCTGGAGCGGCAGCGGGAGCGGTTTGAGCCGCAGGATGATCCCGCGATGGTGGGGCGTTACAGCGAATGGAAAAAGGCCTTGGCCCGCACCCTGTTGTGACCATCGTGATCCAAATCTGTGGCGAGCGGGCTTGCCCCGCGTCGGGCTGCGAAGCAGCCCCCACACCAGCGGCCGAAGAGTGCCTGACTCACCGCATTCCTCCTTCCAGGGTCGCTTCGCAACCCAACGCGGGGCAAGCCCGCTCGCCACAGTTGCAGTATTCCCTGTTACGCCCTCAAGGCTTCCAGGTCTGTACATCCTTGGCATCCACCGCCTTGGGCAATAACCCCGCCTTGAAGAACGCATCGGCGATTTTTTGCTGTTCGCCCAACTGATCGAGCGTCACCGGTTGCACCAGGTAGCTGCGGTGCGCATTGGCTGCTTCCACCGTCGCTACATCCAGGTTGCCCCACAACGGCCCCAGCACCTTGGCCGCATCCTGGGGGTGGGTTTTCACCCACTGCCCGGCTTTTTCCAACTGCTCGTACACCACCCTCAATACTTCCGGGTGCGCCTTGGCGTACGGCGTACCGGTCAGGTAGTAACGCTTGTAGCTGGCCAGCCCTGCGCCGTCCGCCAGGGTGCGTGTGGGCAATTGGCGCTGCACGCTGGTCAGGAAGGGTTCCCAGGTAACCCAGGCGTCCACCTTGTTGTTCTCGAACGCCGCGCGACCGTCGGCGGGTGACAGGTAGGCCGGTTCGATATCCGAAAAGGCCAGCCCCGCCTTGGCCAGTGCGGCGATCAGCAAGTAGTGGGTGCCAGCGGCCTTGGTCACGGCGATCTTCTTGCCCTTGAGGTCCGCCAGGTTCTGGATCGGCGAGTCCTTGCGTACCACGATGGCCTGGGCCGCGGGCGAGGGCGCTTCCTGGGCGAAGTAGGTGAGTTTGGCCTGGGCCGCCTGGGCGAAGATCGGCACGGTGTCGGCCACGTCGGCGCTGATATCCACATTGCCCACGTTCAGTGCTTCGAGCAGCGGCAGGCCGCTGGGGAACTCGTGCCAACTCACGTCGATGTTGTCGGCCTTGAGGGCTTTTTCCAGGGTGCCCTGGGTTTTCAGCAGGGTGATCAGGGTCGAGGACTTCTGGTAACCGATGCGTACGGTTTCCTGGGCCTGCGCGCTGATGGCGACGGACAGAGCCAGCAAGCCGAGGAGTGCGGCGAAGGGGTGAGGTAGGGACATGGCGAGCTCGATCTGTGACGAAATAGGCCTGAGCTTAAAGTTCTAAAAACTATTCGTTAAATACTCTTTCGATCTGAGCTTAGGACGCTTTTCCCTGCCGCCTATGAATTGGGCATAACCATAGAATTATAAGATTCTTTCATCATTGCTCATCGTTAATATAATCGAACAAGCTTTATTGCCAGGCCTGACGCGGTTTTTTGGCATAAGCAGCGCCCTTCATTTCTTCCTCGCCAAGGCCTCCCATGACGTTCAAAAACCTAATCGTCGCCGCCAGCCTGCTGTTCGCCGCCACGGCGGCCCAGGCCGAGCAAACCCTGGATATCAGCTACCAGCGCTCATCCACCCTGTGGATCCTGCTCAAGCAAAATGGCCAGTTGGAACAGCGCCTCAAGCCCCTGGGCTTCACGGTGAACTGGCATGAATTCAGCACCGGCCTGCTTAGCTCGCTGAATGCCGGCAGCGTCGACCTGCACGCCGATGTGGCTGACGCATTCGCGCTGTTTACCCAGGCCGCCGATGCACCGCTGACCTATTACGCCCAGGAAAACGCATCGCCGGGCGCCCAGGCGATCATCGTTCAGGACCCGTCGCCGATCCACAGCATCGCCGACCTCAAGGGCAAGACCGTTGCCGTGTCCAAGGGCTCGGGCAGCAACTACCTGCTGATCTCGGCGTTGAAAAAGGCCGGGCTGACCCTGGCCGATATCACCCCGCGTTACCTGGAAGCCCCGGATGGCGGCGCGGCCTTCGCTAATGGCAGTGTCGACGCGTGGGTGATCTGGGACCCGTTCTTCGCCACCCAACAGTTGGATCACCATGTGCGGGTAATCGCCGACGGCAAGGACGGCCTGGCCGACTACAACCGTTTCTATCTGGCGACGACGACGTTCGCCAAGGCCCACCCGGACGTGTTGCAGGTGACCTTCGACATCCTGCGCGAGACCGGCCAATGGGTGAAGGCCCATCCCAAGGAAGCCGCCGCCATCCTTGGCCCGCTGTGGGGCAATATCGCCCCGGCCACGGTCGAGCGCGCCAATAGCCGTCGCAGCTACGACATCATCCCGGTCAAGCTGGACAACCTCGCCGAGCAACAGCGCATCGCCGACACCTATTACGCCGCCAAGCTGATTCCCAAGCCGTTGCAGGTCAGCGCCATCACCGTGTGGACGCCCAAGCCATGAGCCGCCAGATCCATTTATCCGCGTTCCTGTTGAGTGGGCCGGTGGTGCACAGCCACGCGGTGTGGCGCCACCCGGAAACCGTTGGCAATTACCTCGACCCGGAGTACTACGCGCGGGTCGCCAAGGTGGTGGAAGAGGGGCTGTTCGACTTCCTGTTCTTCGCCGACCGCCTGGCCGTGGGCGACCAGATGGGCGGCTCGCGCGAGTTGGCCTTGCGCTACGGCGCCCAGGACGCCACGCGTCTGGACCCGTTGCCGATCCTGTCTTACCTGGTCGGCAAGACCAGCAGGCTGGGCCTGGGCGCAACGCGGTCCACCACCTATTACGAACCGGCGCACATCGCCCGTGAATTCGCCACCCTCGACCACCTGTCCAGGGGCCGCGCGGCGTGGAACATCGTCACCTCGATGAACGACAGCGAGGGTCGCCTGTTCGGCAAGGACAAGCACCTGGAGCACGACCTGCGCTACGACCGCGCCGATGAGTTTGTCGAAGTTGCGCTGAAACTGTGGAACAGCTGGGGCAAGGACGCGCTGAAACTGAACCGCGAAAGCGGCGTGCTGGCAGACCCTGGATTGATTCGTTCGGTGCAGCACCAGGGCGAGTGGTTCAGGGTCGAAGGCCCGCTGAATATCCCGCGCACGCCCCAGGGCCGACCGGTACTGATCCAGGCCGGCTCTTCCGGGCGTGGTCGGCGCTTCGGTGCGCGTTGGGCCGAGGCGATCTTCACTATCCATCCGCACTTGGCGGCCATGCGTGCGTTCCGCGATGACGTGCGTGCCCAGGTGGTGCAGCAGGGGCGTGACGCCGACAGCTGCAAAGTGCTGACGGCGGTGATGCCGTTCATGGGTGGCAGCGAGGCCGAGGCCCGCGCCAAGCGCGATCGGCACAATGCGCTGGCCCGTCCGGAATTGGGACTGGTGACACTGGCTTCGCAGTTGAATGTGGACCTGTCGCCATTCCCGCTTTCGGCGACACTGGCCGAGATCGCCCAGTCGACGTTGATCCACCCGGCTGCGGCGGAAAAGCTGTTGATGCAAGGCCCGCAAACCACCCTGGAACAACTTGGGCGCATCTTCGCCAGCAGCGTGCGCGTGCCGCAATTGGTGGGTACCGGCGCGCAGATTGCCGATCAACTGGCCGAGCTGTTCGAGCAGGGCGGTTGCGACGGGTTTGTGATCTCTCCGGGGTATTTGCCGGGCTCGTTCACGGAGTTTGTCGAGAGCGTGATTCCGCATTTGCAGCGCAAGGGGCTGTTCCGCACCGCGTATGAAGGGGCGACGTTGCGTGAGCATTTGGGCTTGGCTGATCTGGACAGTTGACTGTGTGGCGAGCAGGCCTGCAGAACCGGGTAGCCAGCCCCTTCAGTTCAGCGCAATCGTCGCCGGGGCCAGCGAGCTCAATGCCCCGGCGCGGTCCGCCAGGTAACGCGCCGGCGGCTGGCCTACCGTCTTGCGGAACATGGTGATAAAACCGCTGGCGTTCTCATAGCCCAGGTCCAGGGCCACGCGTTGCACGCTTTCACCCCTGGCCAGGCGTTGCAGTGACAGGATTACATGCAACTGCCGGCGCCAACGGCCAAAACTCAGGCCCAGTTCCTCCAGCAGCAGGCGCGTCATGCTGCGTTCGCTCATGCCGATGCGCACCGCCCACTGACCGAGGGTGGACTTGTCCGCCGGTTCAGCCAGCAGGCTGTCGGCCAGGCGACGCAGGCGCGGATCTTGTGGCATGGGCAGGTGCAGGGCTTCAACAGGCGCGACGGCCAATTCATCCAGCAAGGTACTGATCAAACGGCCCTGGGCGCCGTGCTCGTCATACAGCTGCGGGAAACTCACCGCCTTGCTGATCAGCTCATGCAGCAGGGCCGACACCGCCAGCGTGCAGCATTGCCGGGGCAGGGCGCAGGCGGCATCGGGGTCGATCAGCAGGCAATAGACTTCCGCAGCGCCAGCCCCCCGTGCCGCGTGGGGCGTTCCGCCGGGAATCCACAGCGCGCATTGCGGCGGCACGATCCAGATACCGGCCTCAATCTCGCAATGGATGACCCCGCGCAAGGTGTACATCAGTTGGCCCTTGCGATGGGCATGCTGGGTATGTTCCCAGGTATCCGACGTGGCGGTGGCCCCTACGGCCACTACGGCGCGGGAGAATACGTCGGCGTCTCTGGACAGTGACGGATCGTGCATTTCGAGGCGATGATGTTTCATGAAAAGGGATCGCAGGTTGGCTGAATTGCGAAACAGTCTGGCTATTCTGTGCAATGCCGTCCAGCGGCTTGAGCCCTATAGTGAGATCAGTTCTCAACAAGGAGCTCGGCCATGCGACTCGACAGTTCAACATTCCCGGTGGTGAAAATCGTCTTTGATGCGCCCAATGAAGGTGGGCCGGAGGATGCCTTCGCCGTGTTCGAAAGCCTGCTGGCCCGCCAGCAACCGTTCCTGCTGCTGCACGAAAAATCCGTGGACGAGAACAATCACGAACACTCCCATGAGGAGCGCAAGCAAGCGTCGATCTGGATGAAGAAAAACAAACAGGCGCTGCATACCTACGTCAAAGGCATGATCCAGGTCGAGCCCAGTGCCGCGCAGCGCCTGGCGCTCAAGCCGTTTGCCGCGATGTTCGGCAAGGCCTGGGGTTATCCGTTGCTGGTGGTGGAATCCCGGGACCGGGCCTGGGCACTGGCGCGGGATGTGCTGGATGAGCGGGTGTCGGATGTGGCGCACTTTTGAGCGCACGCAACATTGAGCTGCGGCGAGGGAGTCCCCACTCCCTCTGTGGCGAGCGGGCTTGTCCCGCGTTGGGGTGCGAAGCGCCCCTGATGAAGCTTGACCTGCGTGTTTCAGGTATCCTCCGCGCCCCGCTTACCACCGATTCAAAGACAGATGACTGGACAAGACATGCAGGCGCTGCTGGAGTCGATCCTCGACGAAGTGCGCCCCCTGATCGGCCTCGGCAAAGTCGCCGATTACATCCCGGCATTGGCCGATGTGCCTGCCAACCAATTGGGCATCGCCGTGTACGGCAACGACGGCTCGGCCTACTGCGCCGGTGACGCCGACACACTGTTCTCGGTGCAGAGCATTTCCAAGGTGTTCAGCCTGGTGCAGGCCATCGACCACGGTGGCGAAACCATCTGGGAACGCCTGGGCCATGAGCCTTCGGGGCAGCCATTCAACTCCATGGTGCAGCTGGAATTCGAACGTGGCCGCCCGCGTAATCCGTTCATCAACGCCGGTGCGCTGGTGATCTGCGACATCAACCAATCGCGCTTCGCCGTGCCGATCTTGTCGATGCGCGATTTCGTCCGGCGCCTGTCGGGCAACCCGCAGATCCTGGTCAACAGCGTCGTCGCCGAATCCGAGGCCCAGCACGGCGCCCGCAACGCGGCCATGGCCTACCTGATGAAATCCTTTGGCAACTTCCACAACGACGTGGACGCGGTGCTGCACAGCTACTTCAACTACTGCGCCTTGCAGATGAGCTGCCTGGACTTGGCCAAGGCATTCAGCTTCCTGGCCAATGAAGGCACGAGTGCCCACAGCGGCGAACAGATTTTAACGGCGCGCCAGACCAAGCAGGTCAACTCGATCATGGCCACCAGCGGGCTGTACGACGAGGCAGGCAATTTTGCCTATCGCGTGGGGTTGCCGGGCAAGAGCGGGGTGGGCGGCGGGATTGTCGCGGTGGTGCCGGGGCAATTTACGGTGTGCGTGTGGTCGCCGGAGTTGAATACGGCGGGGAACTCGCTGGCGGGGATGAAGGCGTTGGAATTGTTGAGTGAGCGGATTGGGTGGTCGGTGTTTTGAGGGTGCGCCCCGTTCATGGGAGCGATCGCCGTTGGCGATTGAGAGTATTAATCGCTTTACGCGTGCAATAGGTTCTCCCAGAAAAGGAGATCCAGTGTGGGAGCTGGCTTGCCTGCGATGGCGGTACATCAGCCAGCACATCCAGCGGCTGACACACCGCTGTCGCGGGCAAGCCCACTCTCACATGGGGAGTGGTGTGAGTGAGGGCTCTGTTCAGCTCACATTGAGCCGATCCAGCAAGCTGTACCACGCCACTCCCGCGCCAATGTAAAACCGCTGCAACCCATGCATCGGCAAGCGCTGCAACGGCGTCACCGGGTAGGCGAACTCCGCCTGGCTATCACACAACTTGCCCGCCAATTGCTGCCCCAGGCTGGTACACAGTGCGATGCCACGGCCATTGCAGCCCAGGGCCAACGTCAACCCTGGCGCGGGCTGGTGCACATGGGGCATGAAGTCCCGCGTGATCGCAATACGGCCCGCCCAGCGATATTCGAATTCCAGTGGCCCCAATTGCGGAAACAGCAGTGCCAGCGAGCGTTCCAGGTGGGCGAAATCCGTGGGTGACGTGGGGTCGTTGAACAGTCCGCGTCCGCCCATCAGCAAGCGGCCATGGCTGTCTTTGCGAAAGTACAGCAGCAGCCGTTGTGCGGTGGAGACGGTTTCTTGCCCCGGCAAGATGCTGTCCGCCGCTCGCCCGCTCAAGGGTTTGGTGGCGACAATAAAACTGTTCGCCGCCAGGATGCTCTGCGCCATGCCCGGCCACAGGTTGCCGCTGTAGCCGTTGGTGGCCAACACCACTTGATCGGCCGTGACCTGCGCACCGCCAGCCGTCTGCAATTGCCAGCCGCAACCCTGGCGCTGCAACCCGGTCACCGCGCTTTGCCCATGGATCCGCACACCCGCCGCCAACGCCGCACCCACCAAGCCACGGGCATACGCCAACGGCTGAATCGCCCCGGCGCGACCGTCCAGCCAGCCACCGGCAAACGCCTCACTGCCCATGCGCGAAGCCACCGCTGCGGCATTCAGGCGCTGCACGGGTACACCGCGCCTGGCCCATTGATCTGCCCGTGCGTGCAACCCCGCGACGCCTTTTTCGCTGTACGACACCTGCATCCAGCCTTTGCGTACCGGCGCGCAATCGATGCCGTGTTTTTCGATCAGCTTGAACACCAGGTCGGCCGAGTTCGATACAGTCGAGATCAACGGTTCGGCGCGCTCCGCTCCGTACATCTGCACCAGTTGCTGCGGGTCGTATTTGAGCGTCGGGTTGACTTGCCCACCGTTGCGTCCGGATGCGCCCCAGCCCGGCTCGTTGGCCTCCAGTACGCACACGCTGACGCCGCGCTCGGCCAAATGCAGCGCCGTCGACAAGCCGGTATACCCGGCGCCGACAATCGCCACGTCCACCTTCACCGACTCGCTCAACGCAGGCGTCGGCACCACTGAGGGCGCAGTCGCTGACCACAATGACTTCATGACAGGCTCCGCGTGTTGCCGGTGGGGTGCAGCACGCGCCGCAGGAAGTCCTGGGTCCGCGCATGCTGCGGGTTGCCCAGCACCTGTTCGGCCGGCCCGCTTTCGACGATGTAGCCGCCATGCAGGAAGCACACACGGTCGGCCACTTCGCGGGCAAAGCCCATTTCGTGAGTGACGACGATCATGGTCATGCCCTCATCGGCGAGGGTGCGCATCACCGCCAGCACATCACCGACCAGTTCCGGGTCGAGGGCCGAGGTGGGCTCATCGAACAGCATGGCTTCGGGTTTCATCGCCAGGGCACGGGCGATGGCCACGCGTTGTTGCTGGCCGCCGGAGAGCTGCTCCGGGTAGGCCTCGGCCTTGGCGCTCAGGCCGACTTTTTCCAGCAGCACCAGGGCTTCTTCGCGAGCCTGCCTGGGCGGCTCGCCTTTGACGTACACCGGGCCTTCCATCACGTTCTCCAGCACGGTGCGGTGGGGGAACAGGTTGAAGCGCTGGAACACCATGCCCATGCGGCTGCGCAGGGCGTGTACGGTCTTGCTGCCGCGCTGCACGGTTTCGCCGAACACGTTGATGTGCCCGCCGTCATAGGCTTCCAGCGCGTTGATGCAGCGCAGCAAGGTGGATTTGCCTGAGCCCGACGGCCCGATCAGGCATACCACTTCGCCCTTGGCCACGTCGAGGTCTACGCCGTGCAGCACGCGGTGGCTGCCGTAATGTTTTTGCAGTTGGCGAATCTCGATCATGCTTTTTTCCTCCGGCCCAGGTGTTGTTCCATGCGGCGCAGGCCGTACACCAGCGGCAGGCTCATCAGCAGGTAGAGCAGGGCGACCAGGGTGTAGACGGTCATGTTCTGGAAGGTCGACGAGGCAATCAGTTGGCCCTGGCGGGTCATCTCCGCGACGGTGATGGTGGACACCAGCGACGAGTCCTTGAGCATCATTACCAACGTGTTGCCGTACGGCGGCAGGGCGATGCGAAACGCCTGCGGCAGGATCACCCGGCGCATCATCAGCGCCGAGCGCATGCCCAGCGCTTCGGCGGCTTCACGCTGGCCCTGTTCGACGGCAATGATGCCGGTGCGGAAGTTCTCGGCCTGGTACGCCGAGTAGGCGATGCCCATGCCGATCACGCCCGCGTAGAACGCGGTGAGGTGCACGCCCATGTCCGGCAGCACGAAGTAGATGTAGAACAACTGCACGATGATCGGCAGCCCACGGATCACATTGATGATGGTGCTCGCCGCCCACGACAGTGCACGGATCGGCGACAGCTTGAGCAACGCCAGCACCAGGCCGATGGCACTGCTGAGCAGGAACGACAGCACGGTGATCTGGATCGTCACCCACGCGCCTTGCAGCAGAATCGGCAAAAAGTCCTGGGCGTTCTGCAGGAACTCCGCCGGTTTCATGGGCGCACCTGGGTATCCAGGCCCCACTTCTTGAGAATGCTGTCGAGGGTGCCGTCTGCCTTGATCCTGGCAATGGCGGTGTTCAGGCGCTCCAGGGTTTGCGCGTCCCCCTTGCGCACCACCAGGCACACCTGGCCGACGTTGGTGGGCTTGTAGTCAGGGGCGAGTTTCACGCCTTTGAACAACTTCTGGCGGATCTGGTAGGCGACCACCGGCTGGTCACCCACGGCGGCCTTGATGCGGCCCAGGGACAGGTCGCGGACCATCTCGCCGATGGAGTCGTAGGTGCGGATTTCCTTGAAGATGCCGAGCTTGTTCAACTGGTCATAGAAGACGGTGCCGGCCTGTACGCCGACCACCTGATCCTTGAGAGGCATGAGGTCGGGGTAGGCGGTGTTGTCGTCGGCGTTGATGATCAGGCCTTCGCCGTAGGCGTACACCGGGGCGCTGAAGTCGACGACCTTGGTGCGCTCTTCGGTCTTGAGCATGCCGGCGGAAATAAAATCCAACTTGCCGGAGGTGAGAGAGGGGATCAGCGCAGCGAAGTTGGTCTGCTCGATCTGGCTGGTAAAGCCGCCAGCCTTGCCCACGGCCTCGGCCACATCGACCATCACGCCCTGGATGCTGTTGCTCTTGATGTCGAGAAAGGTAAACGGCGAACCACTGGCCGTTGCACCGACTTTGTACGAGGACGCACTTTCTGCGTGCACCGCGGTGACGCACAGCGTGGCGCAAAGACCGAAGGCGAGGCGGCGAAACAAGGGCGAAAGACTGTTCATCGGGTTACTCCAGAAGGAAAACGGATAGTCAGTACCGCAAGCGGCTGCCGATGAAATCGCAAGCTCTGTGCCATTTCGATTGATTAGAATCGAATATCGCTATAGAAAATCGACAAAATGAACTTTTCGTATCGCTATGCGATATTAATTGGTCTATTTCTGTGATTTGAGGTAGAAATATCACCACGCCTGATCGACCTGACCGCGAGTCCGCCATGTCCGAAGAACGCAACAGTCTGCACAACCAATCCCTGGAAAAAGGCCTGTCGGTGCTCAAGGCATTCAGCGCACAGCGCCGCAGCATGAGCCTTGCAGA
Organism: Pseudomonas sp. NFPP24; assembly: GCF_900112095.1. Taxonomy (NCBI): domain Bacteria; kingdom Pseudomonadati; phylum Pseudomonadota; class Gammaproteobacteria; order Pseudomonadales; family Pseudomonadaceae; genus Pseudomonas; species Pseudomonas sp. NFPP24. Next base: position 28,495 of record NZ_FOKD01000003.1, on the reverse strand, counting down.
GGTGGCCGAGGCCGCCGGCATGACCAAAAGCTCGGCCCAGCGCATGGTGTTTACCCTCGAAAGCCTGGGTTACCTTCGGAAACACTCCCGCACCCGGCATTACCAACTCACACCCCGGGTGCTGGAGCTGGGCTTCAGTTACCTGGATGCGCATTCGTTGATCGAGGTGGCGAATCCGTTCCTGTCGGAGTTGACCCGGCTGACCGGCGAGACCTCGTGCCTCACCGAGCCTGCGGGCTACGACATGACCTACATCGCACGGTTCGTCAGCGCGGGCTTTGTGCCGGTGCACATGCCGATCGGCTCGCGGGTACCGATGTACTGCACGGCGTCGGGGCGGGCGTATTTGAGCGCGTTGCCGCAGGAGGAAGCGCTGGTGTTGATCGAGAACAGTCAGCGTATTGCCCACACCAGCCAGACGCTGACTGAAGTCGACGAAATCATGGCGTCGTTGCAGCAGGTGCGTGAGCAGGGCTATGCGGTCAACGGCCAGGAACTGTTCCTGGGCGACATGACCATCGGCGCGCCGGTACTGGGTGCCAATGGTCGACCGGTGGCGGCGGTGCATGTGGTGGCGCCGACCAGCCGCTGGACTCGGGCGGATGCAGAGAAACAGTTGGCGCCGGCGCTTCTGCAATGCTCAAGGGCACTGAGCAACTCGGCCCGTAACCTGGAATAACAGACACCCTGAAACCCAATGTGGGAGGGGGCTTGCCCCCGATTGCAGTGGGTCAGTCAATACAGCTGTGACTGATCCACCGCTATCGGGGGCAAGCCCCCTCCCACTTGCAGCTGCCTATTCAGGCAATCGCATCCCAAGCCCGATCACCGTTCTCGTCTTTGATCCGAGTCGGCAAGCCCATCACATCCAGCGCCTTCAGGAACGGCTCGGCCGGCAGTTCCTCGACGTTGGCCATGTGCTTCACATCCCACTCGCCACGGGCCACCAGCAGCGCTGCGGCCACCGGTGGTACGCCGGCGGTGTAGGAGATGCCCTGGCTGTCGGTCTCGGCAAAGGCTTCTTCATGACACGCCACGTTGTAGATGAACATCTCGTGGGGCTGGCCATTCTTGGTGCCCTTGACCAGGTCACCGATGCAGGTCTTGCCGGTGTAGCCCGGTGCCAGCGAAGACGGGTCGGGCAGCACGGCCTTGACCAGTTTCAGCGGCACGACTTCCAGGCCTTCGGCGGTGGTGACCGGTTTTTCGGAAAGCAGGCCGAGGTTTTTCAGCACGGTGAACACGTTGATGTAGTGTTCGCCGAAGCTCATCCAGAAACGCACGTTGGGCACGTCGAGGTTTTTCGACAGCGAGTGCACTTCATCGTGGCCGGTCAGGTAGAGGTTCTGCGAACCGACGACCGGCAGGTCATCGGTGCGTTTGACTTCGAACATGGTGTTGCTGGTCCACTGGCTGTTCTGCCAGCTCCACACCTGTCCGGTGAACTCGCGGAAGTTGATTTCCGGGTCGAAATTGGTGGCGAAGTATTTGCCATGGGAGCCGGCATTGACGTCGAGGATGTCGATCGAATCAATACGGTCGAAATGCTGTTGCTGCGCCAGCGCGGCGTACGCGTTGACGACACCCGGGTCGAAGCCCACGCCAAGGATGGCGGTGATGTTCTTCTGTTTGCACTCTTCCAGGTGGTTCCACTCGTAGTTGCCGTACCACGGCGGGGTCTCGCAGACCTTGCCCGGCTCTTCGTGGATGGCGGTGTCGAGGTACGCAACGCCGGTGTCGATGCAGGCCCGCAAAACCGACATGTTGAGGAACGCGGAACCGACGTTGATGACGATCTGCGAGTCGGTCTCGCGGATCAGGGCCTTGGTCGCTTCCACGTCCAGGGCGTTCAGCGCGAAGGCTTGGATATCGGCGGGTACCTTGAGGCTACCCTTGGCCTTGACGCTGTCGATGATGGCCTGGCATTTGGAGATGTTGCGCGACGCGATAGCAATACGACCGAGTTCGTCGTTGTGCTGCGCGCACTTGTGGGCCACCACCTTGGCGACACCTCCTGCACCAATGATAAGAACGTTCTTTTTCAATTGCTTTATCTCTCCTTTATCCGCCAGCTTACGAAAGGCTGGACAGGTAGTCGTCGTAACCAAATTCACGAACCACCTCGACTGTACCGTCGAGTTGTTTCACTACGATGGACGGCATTTTCAGGCCGTTGAACCAGTTTTTCTTGACCATGGTGTAGCCTGCGGTGTCGATGAACGACAGCCGATCGCCGATGGCCAGCGGACGATCAAATTGATACTCGCCGAAGATGTCCCCGGCCAGGCAGGATTTGCCGCACACCATGTAGGTGTGTTCGCCCTCGCTTGGCGCCAGCTTGGCGTTGAGGCGGTAGATCAGCAGGTCCAGCAGGTGGGCTTCGATGGAGCTGTCGACCACGGCGAGGTGCTTGCCGTTGTAGAGGGTGTCGAGCACGGTCACTTCCAACGAGGCGCTGTTGGTGATTGCCGCTTCGCCGGGTTCCAAGTACACCTGCACGCCGTACTTCTCGGAGAACGCCTTCAGGCGGGCGCAGAACGCGTCCACGGCATAGTCTTCACCGGTGAAGTGGATGCCGCCGCCGAGGCTGACCCACTCGACCTTGTGCAGCAGCGCGCCGAAGCGTTCTTCGATGACGCCGAGCATCTTGTCGAACAGGCTGAAGTCGCCGTTCTCGCAGTTGTTGTGGAACATGAAGCCAGAGATCTGCTCGATCACACCTTCGATCTTCACCGGGTCCCATTCGCCCAGGCGGCTGAACGGACGCGCCGGGTCGGCCAGCAGGTAGTCGGAGCTGCTCACCTGCGGGTTGACGCGCAGGCCGCGGGTCTTGCCTTCGCTGCGCTCGGCAAAGCGCTGCAGCTGGCTGATGGAGTTGAAGATGATTTTGTCGCAGTTATCCAGCATCTCTTCGATTTCGTCGTCGGCCCAGGCCACGCTGTAGGCGTGCGCCTCGCCTTCGAACTTCTGGCGGCCGAGCTTTAGCTCATACAACGACGACGAGGTGGTGCCGTCCATGTATTGCTGCATCAGGTCGAACACCGACCAGGTGGCAAAGCACTTGAGCGCCAGCAGAGCCTTGGCGCCGGACTGTTCGCGCACGTAAGCAATCTTCTGCATGTTGACCAGAAGCTTCTGTTTATCGATGAGGTAGTACGGCGTTTTGATCATTTTTGAGAGCCTGCGGCGGTGCCTGCCAAAAAAGGACACGCATTGTGCCCGCACTTGGATCGAATCGAAAGGTTAGTGGGCGGATTTTGCTGCGTCCGGTTTGTGACCCTATGGATGGGCACCGGTCCAATGTGGGAGGGGGCTTGCCCCCGATAGCAGTGTGTCAGCCACCCAATCCAGTACTGACCCACTGCCATCGGGGGCAAGCCCCCTCCCACAGTTTGGCCCCTGTATATCGGGTCCACCGACATCAAACTGTCATCACCCTACCGCCGAATTGCCACATTCCGCCGCTACTGTCCTCGCCAATGAGATCGATCTCAAGCGAGTGACAATGACTGACCTGAAAGACGTCGCGCGGCTGGCCGGCGTATCCCGCGCCACCGCCGCCCGCACTTTTGCCTCCCCCGACCAGGTGCGCCCGACCACCCGTGAGCAGGTGTTCGCCGCCGCCCGTGAGTTGGGGTTCCGGCCCAATCTGCTGGGCCGCCAATTGCGCCTGCAAACCACCCGGTTGATCGGCGTGGTGGTGCCCAACCTGCTCAACCCGGTGTTCGCCGAACAGTTCCAGGCCATGGAGCGCGCGGCACGTGCACGCGGCTACAGCCTGCTGTTGGCGACTACCGACTACAACAGCGAGCGCGAAAGCATTGTGGTGGAAGAGTTGTTGCGCCAGCGCGTGGACGGCCTGGTGCTGACGGTCACGGATGCTGAAAGCAACGTCGTGCTCAGCAGCCTGAATACAGAGAAAACCCCGTTTGTGCTGGCCTACCACCAACCCAGTAACCCCAGCTACAGCGCTGTGTCGGTGGACAACCGCGCGGGCATGGCCTTGGCCACGCGTTATTTGCTGGAAGCGGGGCACCGCCGCATCAGCATGGTCGCCGGTCCCGCCTTGCAGTCGGACCGTGCGCGCCTGCGGTACGCCGGGTATTGCGAGGCGATGCGCGAATGCGGCTTGCCAGCGCGTCCGGTCATCGAAATGCCGGCACACACCCAGGCGGAATTCGCCGCCATCGCGCCATTCCTCCAAGGCGAGGATGCACCCACCGCACTGGTGTGCTCCAACGACTTCCTGGCCATCAGCCTGATCGCCGAACTGCGCCGCAACGCCTGGAACGTGCCCGAACAACTCTCGGTGATGGGCTTCGATGGCATCAGCCTCGGCACCCAGATGCACCCGACCCTGTGCAGCGTGGTGCAGCCGATTGCGCTGCTGGCCAGCACCGTGATTGACCAACTGCTGGCGCAGATCGCCGGCCATGCCCCGACGTCCCATTGCCTGCCTTGCCATATCCGGCCGGGCGAAAGCACTCAACCCCACGAGGAAACCCCTGATGCGCGCATTCCGTAAAACCCTGGCAGCCGTGCTGCTGTGCGGTATGGCCAGCCTGGCCCAGGCCGCCGAAACCGCGATCTGCTACAACTGCCCGCCGGACTGGGCCGACTGGGCCACCCAGCTCAAGGCCATCGCCGCCAGCACCGGCGTGCAAGTGCCCCTGGACAACAAGAACTCCGGCCAATCCCTGGCGCAGTTGGTGGCAGAGAAAGCCGCACCGGTGGCCGACGTCGTTTACTACGGCGTGACCTTCGGCCTGCAGGCGCAAAAAGCCGAGGTGGTCGGCACCTACAAACCCAAGGCCTGGGACCAGATTCCTGCCGGGCTGAAAGACCCGGCCGGCCATTGGTTTGCGATCCACTCCGGCACCTTGGGCATCATGGTCAACGTCGATGCGCTCGGTGGTCTGCCGGTGCCGCAAAGCTGGGCCGACCTGCTCAAGCCTGAATACAAAGGCATGGTCGGTTACCTCGACCCGTCCAGTGCCTTCGTCGGCTACGTGTCGGCGGTGGCGATCAACCGCGCCATGGGCGGCGACCTGGACAATTTCGCGCCGGCCATCGACTACTTCCAGAAACTGGCGAAAAACGCGCCCATCGTGCCCAAGCAGACCGCCTATGCGCGGGTGCTGTCCGGCGAGTTGCCGATCCTGGTGGACTACGACTTCAACGCCTATCGCGCGCGCTACAAAGACAAGGCCAACGTCGCCTTCGTGATTCCCCAGGAAGGCAGCATCAGCGTGCCCTACGTGATGAGCCTGGTGGCCAACGCGCCGCACCGCGCCAACGCAGAAAAGGTGCTCGACTTCGTGCTATCGGACGAAGGCCAGGCGCTCTGGGCCAAAGCCTACCTGCGCCCGGTACGGCCGATGAAGATGCCGGCGGAGGTGGCCGCACAGTTCCTGCCCGACAGCGACTACGCCCGTGCCGGTGTGGTGGACTACGAAAAAATGGCCGCTGTGCAGGAATCCTTCGCCGCCCGTTACCTGAACGAGGTCAAGTAAGTGGCCGCATCGGCAAGACACGCAGTCTGGGCGCTGGCCCCGGCCTTTGCGGTGCTGCTCGCGTTCTGGCTGCTGCCGCTGGCGCACCTGATGGTGCTCGGCGCCGAGAGCCGCGACAGCCATGGCAGCGGCTACTGGCAGGTGCTCAGCAGTGCGCAGTACCTGGGCAGCCTTGGGCAAACCCTGCTGCTGGCGGTGGTGGTGACACTGGTGGCGCTGCTGATCGGCGGCATCAGCGGGGTGTTCCTCGCCCGGCAGCAGTTTTTCGGGCGTTCGGCGCTGGTGGCATTGCTCACGTTTCCCCTGGCGTTTCCCGGTGTGGTGGTGGGCTTCCTGGTGATTCTGCTGGCTGGCCGTCAAGGCCTGCTCGCCTCACTGGGCCTGAAATTGGCCGGTGAGCGCTGGATCTTCGCCTACTCGCTGGCGGGGCTGTTCGTGGGCTACCTGTATTTCTCGATCCCACGGGTGATCCTCACGGTAATGGCGGCATGCGAGAGCCTCGACCGCAGCCTGGAAGAAGCCGCCCATTCCCTGGGCGCCGGGCATTGGCGAGTAGTGTGCGATGTGATCGTGCCAGGCCTGGCGCCGGCGCTGGCCTCCTGCGGGGCGATCTGTTTCGCCACCTCCATGGGCGCCTTCGGCACCGCCTTTACCTTGGGCACGCGTCTGAACGTCACCCCGGTGGCCATCTACAACGTGTTCACCAACTACGCCAACTTCGCCGTGGCGGCCGCACTGTCGGTGGTGCTTGGCGCGGTGACCTGGGCCGTGCTGCTGCTCACGCGACGGCTGGTGAAAAATTCGGGGACTGTGCTGTGAAGCGCTCATCACTGTTTGTGTTGCAACTGCTGTTCACCCTGATGGTGTGCGCCTTCATGCTGGTGCCGGTGCTGATGTCGCTGCTGGCCGGGCTGACCCGCAATTTCTTCGTCGGTCTGTCCAGTGGCTTGACCTTCGATTGGCTGATGCAGGTGTGGCAGGCATATTCGCCCACCGTGTGGTTGTCGCTGCAACTGGCGCTGGCCTGCGCGGTGTGCGTCTGCGTGATTGGCGTGCCGGCGGCCTACGCCTTGGTGCGCATGAACAACCGCTTCAGCCGCGCCTTTGAAGAATTGATGGTGCTGCCGGTGGCCATGCCGGGGTTGGCCAGTGCGTTGGCCTTGCTGTTGACCTACGGCCAATTCGGCAGTTTTCGCAGCAGTTGGCTGTTCATCCTGGTCGGCCATGTGCTGTTCACCCTGCCGTTCCTGGTACGCCCGGTGATGGCGGTGATGCAGCGCCAGCAACTGCCGGTGCTGGAAGAAGCGGCGGCCAGCCTGGGGGCCGGTCCGATCAAGCGCTTTTTCAGCGTGGTGGTGCCCAACTGCCGGGCCGGGATCCTGGCCGGTGTGCTGATGGTCGTCACCTTGTCCCTGGGTGAATTCAACCTGACCTGGATGCTCCACACGCCGATGACCAAGACCTTGCCCGTGGGCCTGGCCGACAGCTACGCCTCGGCGCGCCTGGAAATCGCCAGCGCCTACACCCTTATCTTTTTGCTGATGATCGTGCCGCTGTTGATTGCGCTGCAGGCCATCAGTGCCCGTTTGTCCCGTGGAGAGCGTCGATGACCGCTATCACTATCCGCCTGCAAGGCTGTCGCAAGGCGTTCGCCGACGGCACTGTGGCCGTGCATGACTTGAACCTGACCGTCGAAGGCGGCGAAACCCTGGCCATTCTCGGTCCGTCCGGCTGTGGCAAAACCACCACCTTGCGCCTGATCGCCGGCCTCGAACGCCCGGATGTGGGCCAGGTGTGGTTCGGCGACCAGGACGTGACGCGCCTGCCCATCGAACGCCGCGATGTGGGCATGGTGTTCCAGAATTACGCGCTGTTTCCCAACCTGGATGTGGCCGGGAATATCGTTTATGGCTTGAAGATTCGCGGTATGTCGGTGGTGGAGCGTAACCAGCGCTGCGACGAGTTGCTGGAACTGGTGGGCTTGCAGCACCACGGCAAACGCAGCATCCATGAGCTCTCCGGCGGCCAGCGCCAGCGCGTGGCCTTGGCGCGTGCGTTGGCGCCGCGCCCGAAAGTGTTGCTGCTGGACGAACCGCTGGCCGCCCTGGATGCGCAACTGCGCGAACGCCTGCGCAGCGAGCTGAATGAGTTGCTGCGCGGCCTGGGCATCACCTCGGTGTTCGTCACCCACGACCAGGGCGAAGCCATGGCCCTGGGCGACCGCATCCTGGTGATGGAGCACGGACGTGTCGCGCAATTGGCCAGTCCGCGTGACATCTACCAGAAACCGGCCAATGCCTTCGTCGCGGGCTTTGTCGGCAACCTCAATGCCTTTGCCGTGCTCGAGCCATCGGCCCATGGTTTGAAAGTCTGTGGCGGCGAGTTGCCGTGGCAGGACGTCAACCTGCCCAGCACCGTCTATTGCCGCCCCGAACACCTGAGGGTGATGGAGAGCGAAGGGCACTTGCACGGCCACCTGCTGGCGCAGTTCTTCCAAGGCGCGCAAAGCCGCCTGCTGGTGGATGTGGGCGGCCCGCAACCGCTGCTGGTCGACAGCAGCGACAACCAGCTGTACGCCGTCGGCGCACCGATTGCCCTGGCGATCGCGCCGCACATGTTGTTCACCCTGAATGCTTGAGACTCTATCGTGAATCGTCCGTTTCTCGTCGCGCAGATCAGCGACCTGCACCTTAAAGCCGGCCAGCGTCTCACTTACGGGGTTGTCGATACGTTAGGCGCCCTGCGCCGCGCCGTCGACCACTTGAACGCCAGCCACCCACGGCCCGATATCGTGGTCATCAGCGGTGACCTGGTGGACTTCGGCCGCGCCGATGAATACGCCGTGCTGCACCCCGAACTCGCGCGCCTGCACATGCCGTGCTACCTGGTGCCGGGCAATCACGACAGCCGTGGGCCGTTACTGGAAGCATTTCGTGATCACGCGTATCTGCCGTTGTCGGCCGAGGGCCCGCTGGACTGGGTGGTCGACGACCATCCACTGCGCCTGATCGGCCTTGACTCGACCATTCCTGGCGGCCACGGCGGCCAGTTACTCGATAGCCAATTGCACTGGCTGGACGAGCAACTGGCGTTGCGCCCGGATGCACCGACGCTGCTGATCCTGCATCACCCGCCGTTCATCAGTGGCATCGGCCACATGGACCGCGAACCCTTCATCAATGCCGGCACCCTGGAGCAAGTCGTTGCCCGCCATCCGCAAGTGGAACGCTTGCTGTGCGGCCATCTGCACCGGCCGATGCAGCGGCGTTTCGGTGGCAGCCTGAGTTGTGTGTGCCCCGGCACCTCCCACCAGATCGTGCTGGATTTGCAAGAAGCGGCGCCCGCGCATTTCAACCTGGAGCCGGCGGGCTATCTGTTGCATCGCTGGGGCGTGCAGCAGGGTTTGATCAGCCACAACGGCGTGTTCGGGGAGTACCCGGGGCCGTATCCGTTCTATGACGCCCATGGATTAATTGACTGAGGTTGTGATGAAAGCCACTTTGCATGTGTTAAGCGTATTGACCGGCGGCCTGGGCATTGCCCTGAGCCCCCTGGCCTCGGCTGATTTTCTGAGTGACAGCAAAGCCAACTTGAGCCTGCGCAACTTCTACTTCAACAACGACAACCGTGACGGCGCCGCCGCACCGTCGAAGACCGAAGAGTGGGGCCAGGCATTTATCCTCAACTACCAGTCGGGCTTTACCGACGGCACTGTCGGCTTCGGCCTGGATGCCGTGGGCATGCTCGGCGTCACCCTCGACAGTGGCGCCGGTCGTCATGTGGGCAGTTCGATGATCCCCACCGACGACGGCAAGGCCGCCGACACCTGGGCCCGTGGCGGCGCGACGGCCAAGGCGCGTTTCGCCAAGAGCGAACTGCGCTACGGCTACCTGCGCCCGAACCTGCCGATCCTGGTGAGCAACGACGGGCGCCTGTTGCCGCAGTCGTTCGAAGGCGGGCAGATCACCAGCAAGGACATCGACAACCTGACCCTGATCGGCGGCCAACTGCAGCACACCACCGGTCGTGGTTCCAGCGACCGCAGCGGCCTGGCGGCGGCCGGTGGCACCCAGGAAAGCAATAAATTCAACTACGCCGGTGCCGATTACCAGGTGACCAAAGACCTGTTGGTCCAGTACTACTACGCCAACCTCGAAGACTATTACCAACAGCACTTCGCCGGTTTGATCCATGTATTGCCGCTGGGCGACTACGGCTCATTGAAAACCGACCTGCGCTACTTCAAGACCAGCTCCGACGGCAAGAACAGCAGCGTCGCCGGCCGTGCCGAAGGCTACAAGCTCGGCGGCTATACCAAAAACGGCACGGGTGAAATCGACAACAACACCTGGAGCGCAGCGTTCATCTACTCCCTGGGCCCGCACGCGGTTACCGCCGGTTACCAGCAAGTCTCGGATGACAGCAACTTCGCCCAACTCAACCAGGGCGGCCTGGTCAACAAAGGGGAGGGCGGTTCCAGCCTGTACCTCTACACCGACCGTACCGTGCAGACCTTCATCCAGGCCGGCGAACGCACGGCCTTTGCCCAATACGCCTATGACTTCGCCTCGCTTGGTGTGCCGGGCCTGAAGGCGTCGGTGATGTACTTGAAGGGCGAGCACATTCTCACTGCCAACGGCAACGATGCCAGCGAGTGGGAGCGCGATATCTCGCTGGATTACGTGGTGCAGAGTGGCACGTTCAAGAACGTCGGGTTCGGCTGGCGCAACGGTGTGTCGCGCAGTGAAGTGGCGCGGGACCAGGATCAGAATCGGGTGTTCGTGAGTTATTCGATTCCGTTGATGTAAGCGGTTTGAGGAAAGCACCAACCTGTGGTGAGGGGCAAGCCCGCTCACCACGGCAAGCCCCTGGCCACCAGTCGATAAAACGCAGGGGGTCGCCATCGGTCGTGCCAGGCAGCAGTTCGGCGCGCTCATGTGAGTGTTTTTGTGATTCAAGTATGGGTAATGGATAGGTACGGGCCGACCACAAACGTACAAGATACGCCCCGACCCTCCTCAGTAGACTCGCTCGACTTCTTCTACTGCAGGGTTTCCATGGACATCTTCCTCTACGCCTTCAGCGTCATGTACAGCCCCGGTCCCGTGAATTTCATGGGCCTCAACGCCGGGCTCACCGGTCAGTTCCGCCGCTCCACTGGATTCTTCATTGGCGTGGGCTGCGCGATGCTGGTGTTGTTCGTGCTGTTCGGCTACACCGGCGAGGCGATCATCTCCCAGGCCGCGTTGCCGTATATCTCGTTGGTCGGCGGTGTGTACACGCTGTACCTGGCCTATCAAGTGTTCACCGCACGCACGGTGGTGGATGAAAGCGCCTCATCGGCACCCGTCAGAACCCTTACGTTCTGGAATGGCCTGGTGATCCAGTTGCTCAACCCCAAGGGCATCATGGCCGTGTTGCCGATCACCAGTGTGATGCTGCCGGCGGCGCATATCACCGGGGCGTCCATTGCCGTGGTCTCGGCGGTGCTGGCCTTCGGGGCGTTCGGCGCGCCGTGGGTCTATGCGCTGCTGGGGGCGGTGCTGGGGCGGCGGATCAACGGGACGTCGGCGTTCACCGTGTTCAACCGGTGCATGGGGCTGGCGCTGGCGGTGTGTGCGTATTTCATGTTTCACGCGTTTTATGCGCATCTGGTCGCAACATGAATGGATCTTGTCACCTCGACTCACGCATAGATCGAGTTTCTACAGGTACTTGAGCCAGACCAGGTCGCGGCGCCGGGCTTTGAGCCCGGCGAACCAATGTACCGGCGCGTACAGCGCCAGCGGCAGCAGCAACGCCACCAGCCAAATGGCGCCCATGCCGTCGAAGCCGAAGTAGTTGCCGTGATTCAGGCCAAACAGTGCCACACACGTGACGTAGAGGATTTTCAGCACGTACAGGTGCAGCAGATAGAAGAACATAGGCGCTGCACCGAAGGTGGCGAGCATGCTGATCCAGCGCTTGCTTCCCGCCTTCTCGAACGCCAGCAACAGCAGTAGCCCAATCCCCAGCGTCAGCGCCAGAAACAGCAGCGAAGGCGGGTACTTGGTGATGTTGAAAAAGCTCATCAGGGTTTGCACGCCGTTGTCATAGGCTTGCCATGGTTTTTCGCCATACCCATTGACCGCTCGCACTACCACGAACCCTATCAATGCACTTGCACCGCCCAGCCACAGATAACGCTGGCGCTGCGCCGGCTGCATGTCTTTGGCAAACCAGGGGCCGAGGCTGTAGCCCAGGGCGATCACGCCGATCCACGGTAGCACCGGATAAGTGACGCGCAGGCGCAGCGACTCGCCCACTTCGATCCAACTGCGCTCATGCAGGATTGTCCACGGAATATGCAGTGCCGAACCGGCCTCGAAGTGCAGCCCATCCAGCAGGTTATGCCCGCCAATGATCAGCAGCGCCAACACGACCAGCAGCGGTCGCGGCAACCACACCAGTGCCGCCAGGGCGAGCATGCTCACGCCGATAGCCCAGATCACCTGCAGGTAGATCACGCTGGGCGGCAACTGGAAGGTCCAGGCAAAGTTGACCAGGGTGAACTCCAGCACCACCAGGAACAGCCCACGCTTGAACAGGAACGCCGACACATCGCGACGGCCCTGGTACTTCTGGCCGTAGAGCCAGGCCGACAGCCCGGTGAGCAACACAAACACCGGCGCGCACAGGTGGGCGAGGGTGCGGCTGGCAAACAGTGCGGGCTCGGTGCTGTCGATGGCCATCGGGTCGCTGACCTGGCGGTGCAGCAGGAAGGTTTCGCGCACATGGTCGAGGAGCATGAACAGGATCACCAGGCCGCGCAGGGCGTCGATGGAAAGCAAGCGTTGGCGCAGGGGAACAGCGTCGGTCATGGGCGTGATCACAGGGCAAGGTGGCAAGGGAGCGTTATCCTATAACATTGGATTCTGATACCGTCAGCTAAATCATTTTTCCAGGTACTCACCATGACGACGCCGCAGGATGTCATCGACTTCTGGCAACACGCCGGCCCCAAGCGCTGGTTTGCCAAGGACGCTGCTTTCGACGCCAGCTTCCGCGACACTTTCCACAGCGCGCATCTGCAAGCCGCCCGGCGTGAGCTGGAAAGCTGGCTGGACTCGGCGCACGGTGCCCTGGCGTTGCTGATCCTGCTCGACCAGTACCCGCGCAATGCCTACCGTGGCACCGCCCATATGTTCGCCACCGACCCGTTGGCGCGGCTGTATGCGCGGCGCATGGTGGACGCCGGGCTGGACCGGCAGGTCGAACCGGCATTGCGTGCGTTCTGCTACCTGCCGTTCGAGCATTCGGAAGACCCGGCCGATCAACAGCGCTCCCTGGACCTGAACCGGCAACTGGATGCCAACACCTACCATTGGGCCAAGGAGCACGCGCGCATCATCGAGCAATTCGGGCGTTTTCCCCATCGAAACGAGGTGTTGGCGCGTGAGACCACGGATGAGGAACGTGCCTTTCTGGACGAGGGCGGATTTGCCGGTTAACCCGGTATTCCACCCAGGAATGCCCCCATAAAAACAGCGCATTGTCTTTCTTGTGGCGCATCTCGTAGCGTGGTGTTCCCCCTCAAGGAGAATCGTTATGCGCCTGTATGTGGATCATCTGTACACCAGCCCCTACGCCATGTCGGTGTTCGTGACCCTGCGCGAAAAAGGCCTGGCGTTCGACACGGTTACCCTGGACCTGGATGCCGCGCAGCAGCACGCGGCCGACTTTGCCCAACTGTCCCTGACCCAACGCGTACCGACCTTGCTGGAGGGCGACTTTGCCTTGTCGGAGTCGTCGGCGATCACCGAGTACCTGGAGCAAGCCTACCCTGAAGTGCCGGTGTATCCGGCCGATCCAAAACAGCGGGCGAGGGCGCGGCAGGTCCAGGCATGGCTGCGCAGCGATTTGCTGCCGATCCGTCAGGAGCGCTCGACGATGGTGGTGTTCTATGGGCAGAAGATGCCCGCACTGTCGCCTGTGGCTCAAGCGGCGGCAACGAAGTTGATCAGTGCGGCCCAGACGCTGTTGGCGGGTAATCCGCCGTACTTGTTCGGTGAGTGGTGCATCGCTGATGTGGACCTGGCGGTGATGCTCAATCGCTTGATCCTCAACGGTGACAGCGTGCCTGCCGAGTTGGTGGCATACGCCCGACGCCAGTGGCAGCGGCCTTCCGTGCAGGCGTGGGTGCAGCAACAACGCCCGGCGCAGTAACCACCATTCATCTTCCGTCTGCGGTGAGGCGCTTGACAGGCATCACCCGGCGGAAGAATACTCTGGTCATATTCATATATATGACTAAATAACAAAGTGAATGTGACCCCATGAATACGCTGTCCAGTGATGCCCGCCTGCCGCTTTACCAACGCTTGCGCGACCAGCTGATCGAGCAGATCGCCAACAATCGCTGGCGCCCCGGCGAAGCGATTCCCACCGAAGCGGTGTTGTCCGCCGAGTACGCGCTGTCGACCGGTACCGTGCGCAAGGCCGTGGATGCACTGGTCAGCGAGGGCATTCTGGAGCGTCAGCAGGGCCGTGGCACCTTTGTGCGCCGCCCGCAATTCCAGTCGTCGCTGTTTCGCTTCTTCCGTTTTCAAGGCCCGTCGGGCGAGCGTCAGGTGCCGCAAAGCCGCATCCTCACGGTCGAGTCCGTGGCCGCGCCGTCGGCGGTCAGCGAGGCGCTGGGCCTGGCCTCCGAAGCCCAAGTGATCCGCATCGTCCGGACCCGTCTGTTTGACGTGCAGCCGCTGCTCGCCGAAGAAATCTGGCTGCCGCGCGCACGCTTCCAGGCGCTGCTCGACATCGACCTGGCCGTGCAAGGCCCGTTGCTGTATCCGGTGTATGAGAGTGTCTGCGGGCAGGTGGTGGCCTCGGCCGAGGAAACCCTCACGGCCGAATCGGTCAACGCGGTGTACGCGCGCTTGCTGCAAGTACCGGTCAACAGCCCGGTGGTGGTGATCGAGCGCCTGGCCCGCGACTACGCCGGCCAGCCCCTGGAGTGGCGACGCTCCCGTGGGCATGCCGAACACTTCCGCTACCACGTGGACATTCGCTGACCGCACATCCGCACCGTTAACTGTTTGCCCAACACTGGCCCGGCAGTGGCGCGGTTCGCGCCCGGCTGCCTCGCGTTTGACCTATAAGGATAAAAATCATGTTCAGTTGGTATCGCCAAGTCACTCCTCGGGAGCGCAAAACGTTCTGGGCCTGCTTCGGCGGCTGGTCCCTGGATGCATTGGAAGTGCAGATGTTCGGCCTGGCGATCCCGGCACTCATCGCGGCCTTCGCCTTGAGCAAGGGCGATGCGGGGCTGATCAGCGGCGTCACGCTGGTGACCTCGGCCATCGGCGGTTGGGTCGGCGGTACCTTGTCCGACCGCTACGGCCGGGTGCGCACGTTGCAGTGGATGATCCTGTGGTTCTCGTTCTTCACGTTTTTGTCGGCGTTCGTTACCGGCTTCCACCAACTGCTGATCGTCAAGGCGCTGCAAGGCTTCGGCATCGGTGGTGAATGGGCGGCGGGCGCGGTGTTGATGGCCGAGACCATCAACCCGAAATATCGCGGCAAGGTGATGGGCACCGTGCAGAGCGCCTGGGCCGTGGGCTGGGGCGTGGCGGTCGGGGTGTTTGCGCTGATCTATTCGTTTGTGCCCCAGGACATGGCCTGGCGGGTGATGTTCGTGGTGGGCCTGCTGCCGTCGTTCCTGATTATCTGGGTGCGGCGTAACGTTGAAGAACCCGACAGCTTTCAGCGCCTGCAAAAGGAACAGGCGATTCCCCAGAGTTTCTTCAAGTCGCTGGCGGGCATCTTTCGCCCTGAGCTGATCCGCGTCACGCTGTTCGGCGGCCTGCTGGGCCTGGGTGCCCACGGTGGTTACCATGCGGTGATGACCTGGCTGCCGACCTTTCTCAAGACCGAGCGCAACCTGTCGGTACTCAACTCGGGCGGCTACCTGGCGGTGATCATCTTTGCCTTCTGGTGTGGCTGCATCGCCAGTGGTTGGCTGATCGACCGCATTGGTCGCCGCAAGAACATCGTGCTGTTTGCGCTGTGCTGCGTGATCACCGTGCAGGCCTATGTGTTCCTGCCGCTGAGCAATACGCAGATGCTGTTCCTTGGCTTCCCGCTGGGCTTTTTCGCCGCCGGTATCCCGGCCAGCCTGGGGGCGTTGTTCAACGAGTTGTACCCGGCGGATGTGCGCGGCGCCGGCGTGGGCTTTTGCTACAACTTCGGGCGCGTGCTGTCGGCGGTGTTTCCCTTCCTGGTGGGGCATATGAGCGACTCGATGTCCCTCGGCTCGGCCATCGGCATCGATGCCGGGATCGCCTACGGCGTCGCGGTGATCGCCGCGCTGTGCCTGCCGGAAACCCGTGGCCGTGTGCTGGAAGCGGCACCCGCCGAGCGCGTCGTGACCGGCCAGCGCGCCCAGGCCTGATCCTTTTTACTTTTGAAAGACGACCCCATGCTTGATAACCGTTCCATCACCGGCATCGACGCCCACGCCCATGTGTTCAGCCAGGCGCTGACCCTGGCCGGTGAGCGTCGCTACACCCCAGGCTACGACGCCACGCTGGCGGACTACCTCGGCCACTTGCACGCCAATGGCCTGAGCCACGGTGTGCTGGTACAGCCCAGTTTCCTGGGCACCGACAACGGCTATCTGTTGGCCGCTTTGCAGCAAGCCCCGGATCAGTTGCGCGGCGTGGTGGTGCTGGAGCGGGATATCCCGCACGACGCTTTACAGGCGATGGCCCGCGCAGGCGTGGTTGGCGTGCGCTTGAACCTGGTGGGCCGGGCGCTGCCGGACTTTGCCGAGCCCGGCTGGAAGGTTTTTTTCGAGCACCTTGTCGCCCTGGGCTGGCATGTGGAATTGCACCGCGAGGTAGCCGACCTGCCGCAATTGGTGCGCCAGTTGCTGCCGTTCGGGATCAAGCTGGTGGTCGACCATTTTGGCCGGCCGGATGCACGACTCGGCGTCGCCCAGCGCGATTTTGCCGAGTTGCTGGACTTGGGCCTCAGCGGTCAGTTGTGGTTGAAAGTCTCGGGGATCTATCGCCTGGGCGGCAGCCCGGCGCAGAACCTTGAGTTCGCCCGCCAGGCCATGCCGGTGCTGCAGCAGAGTTTTGGTCTGCACCGCTTGGTGTGGGGCAGTGACTGGCCGCACACCCAGCATGAAACGTCAGTCGACTACCCCACGGTGATCGAGCAACGCCAGGCCCTGGGCTGGTCGGCACCGGTCGCGCAGGCCTTGCTGATCGATACGCCTCGCGCGTTATTCGGCTTCGACCACCCGTAGCCAATCCTCTTTCACACGGCGGTCCAGCTCCTCCCAGTCGGCCATGCCCAGTACCCGCGTGGTGTTCAGGCCGCGCAGGTAGCCGCGCAGTTGCTGGGCACTGGCGCTGATCCGATCCGCGTCCGCCGCCTCGTCCTGCAGCACGTGTTCATAGTCGACCAGGTAATCGGCGACCCGTTCGCGGAACTCCGGTAGTACGGCTTCGCGGATGCGGTCGAAGGTTTTCTGGTAGGGCTTCATGGCGTTGTCCTTATAGGTTTTATGTCAGCACTATCGGTTCAGATAATAGTCACCATCAAGCATCGCAAGTTCTGTTTTTGCAGGAAAAGCGGAAAATCGCCCCATCGAGACGCTGTTCAAGGAAATGCGCGATGAGGACGTTTATTCAGGTGGCTTTGATGGCTCTGATGCTTGGCACGGTGGTCATCAACAACGCGGCAATCGCCGATGATCTGCATACCAGCCATTTGCTACCTATCATCGGTAGCGTAGACTCCCTGCAGCACGCGCAGTCAGTGGGTGTGTTGTTAAGCGACAACACCCGCGACAACCTCAGCTACCTCGAACGCTACCACGATATGGCCTTGAATGGCGCCAAGGATGCCCTCGACGGACGTATCCGCCAGGCGTTCGTCAACAGTTCCGACCCGGAACTGGCCATCGATTGGTTGATGAGCTCGCTGCAAGGCACCTTTTTGTCGGTAACGGTCTACGACAACCTGGACGCCCTGGTGCAGGCGCACCCCGATGTGGTGGTGATGCTCGATACCCATAACCAACTGCTGACCCAGCGTAACGATGTGGTGGAGGCGCGTTTTATCGCGCGGTTCTACGACGCGAACCTGCAGTACATCGCCAAGGCCGAAGGCTCGGTGCACAAGCAGGTGCCATCGGTGTGGGTACATGACAAGGCCGCGCCGGAGATTGCCGCGCAGATCGAGCAGCAGCGTGATGTGCAACTCGATGCCTTGAAGCAGTTCGATGCGTCGCTCAAAGCGTTGGTCCGTGCTGGTTGATGTGAACCTTCATTTTTATAGTCAGGAATTTTTCATGCGCGCTTTTTTCGCCCCGGCCTTGGCCATTGCTTCCCTGTTGTTGGCTGGTTGTGTAACCGCCCCCAACGCCCCGAGCCTGACCCTGCAAACCGGCAAGAGCCCGCAAGCCTATGTGCAGTGCGTGCTGCCCAAGCTGGAAAAACACGGGATCACCTCGACCGTCACCCAGAACTCGCGCCATGCCAAAGTGGTGCTGACCAGCAAGATAGCCGCCGATGATGTGCTGGAAGCCTACAAGTCCCAGGAGGGCGGCAAGGTGTTCCTGTATGAGCGCAAGCCGCTGGCGTCGACGATCACGCCGTCGCGGCTTGAGCTGGCGGCAAAGGACTGCCAGTAATCCCAGGCCATACATAAAACCACATGTGGGAGGGGGCTTGCCCCCGATAGCGGTGGATCAGTCAATACATCTGTGACTGCCATACTGCTATCGGGGGCAAGCCCCCTCCCACAATTGGATTTGCGTAGGGCTTAAGGTTTGGCTTCGTTGCTGAAGCTGTTCACTGTCTTGACCAACCCCTGCGCGGCCAGCGCCACCAATTCCCCACCTTTTTCCACCGTCGCCAGCGCCGGGTCCGAGCCCATGCGCCCATCCGGGAAGCGCGCGCGGAAGTCCAGGGCTTCGCGGATCGGCCCGGTGTTGGCGATTTGCGGCGAGTAGTCGGCGGTCTTGATCGCGTCCGGGTAGGCCCATTGGGTCACCGCAATCTCCGACGGCGTGGCATGGCTGCCATGGCCCACCGGGAACTGGCGCTGGGCCAGGTCGGTCACGCCTTCCAGGTCCCACCAGTTCACCAGCTTCAACGCAAACCCGGCGGGGCGGCGGGCGAAGCTTGCTTCGGCGTACAGCTCGGAAAACGCCGCTTCAATCGTGGCGATATTGCCGCCATGGCCGTTCAGAAACAGAATCTTCTCGAAACCATGCCCGGCCAGCGAACGCACCCAGTCGCCAATCGCGGCGATAAAGGTGGACGGGCGCAGGGAAATGGTGCCGGGAAACCCCAGGTGATGCTGGGCCATGCCGATATTGAAGGTCGGGCCGATTAGGATGTCGGCGCTCTTTTGCGCCTCATGGGCGATGATTTCCGGGCACATCCAGTCGGTGCCGAGCAGGCCGGTGGGGCCGTGCTGCTCGTTGGAGCCGATGGGAATCACCACCGTGCAGCTGCGTTCCAGAAACTGCCCGATCTCGATCCAGGTGGACTTATGTAGAAGCATGCGGCGCTCTCTTATCTATGGGGACAGGCTATCCGCCACGGATTGTACGACTACTCGCCACCTGTTGGGGTTTGCAATTGAGGTAGGTCGAAGACTTCAACCAACGCTGGTCGGGGTACCACGAAAACATGAACTGCCCATCCTTGAGCTTGTCCACTACCTGGCGGGCTACCTGCGGGCGCACGGCCGGGCAACCCTGGCTGCGACCGATACGACCTTCACGCTTGCTCCACAGGGGGCTTACGTAGTCGGCGGCGTGGATCACAATGGCGCGGTCGCGGGCCTGATCGTTGAAACCCGGCTCCAGGCCGTCCATGCGCAACGAGTAACCGTGGGTGCCCAGGTAGCTTTCCTGGGTGCGGAACAGACCCAGGCTGGACTGGTGGCTGCCTTCCAGGTTGGAAAACTGGGTGGCGAAGTTTTCCCCGGACTTGGCGCCGTGGGCCACCAGGTCGCGCAGTACCAGGGTCTTCTTGCGCAAATCGAAGATCCACAGCCGACGGGCGGTGGAAGGCTGGGAGTAGTCAATGACCGCCAGGCGTTCGGAGCGCTCTTCGCCGTTATTGACTGCGCACTGCACCGCGTTCAGGGCGCTTTTGAGTACAGTGGGATTGAGTTCTGGAGCCGAGCGCGCCAGGCTGCTATACAAGTTAGGCGAGGTCTGATTGGCGGCGAGCGCGAAATTGCTCAGCGAGGCCAACGTCACGGTCATCAAGCCGAGGCGGCGCATGAAAGTCAGCATCTACAAAGTATCCCCCCGCTGTGGATTGGAGCCAGGTCAATTGTTCAAAAAACACGCATGTTACTTGAGCATTTGCCTGCTCGTTGCACCATTGGTCGCGACAGCCGATGCGCTGCCGGTCGAGCCGTTGCCGGTGACCACGCCCGCACCGGTCGACCTGGCACCCGTGCAGCAGGCCTTGGCGCAATTGCCGAGCGTCTGCCCCGGCCTGGTGCCGCAGATTGACGCGGCTGCCCAACTGCGTCTGCAAGCGTTCTACCAGCAGCAGGGTAATGGGCCACTGTGGTCCGCCGACGAGCGCCGGCAAGCCCTGCAATCTCAGTTGCTGATGCTCGCCGATGACGGCCTGGACCCCACCCACTATAGCCTGCCTGCGCCAGATGCCACGGCCAACGTGCTGTGCAGCGACATCGCCAGCAGCCAGCACTACCTGCAAGCCCTGCAGGATTTGCACTACGGGCGCCTGCAGCAATCGCGCTTCGAGCCGCTGTGGCATTCCCAGCCGCCGACCCGCGACCCTAATATTGAAGTGCTGGCGTTTGCCGCCACCGGCCTGCAAGACATGGCCCAGGCGTTCGATCAGGCACGCCCCAGCGCGGACCTCTACCGCAGCCTGCGCAATGCCTATGCCACTGTGCGCCAGCAGCCATTGCCGCATTGGGACCCGGTCGCCAACGGCCCGCTGTTGCGCCCCGGGATGGACGACCCGCGCGTACCGGAACTGGCGCGGCGCCTGATCGGCGGAGGTTACCTGGCCAAGGCCCCCGGCGGCAGGCAGTACGGTGACGAGTTGGTCAAGGCGGTCAAGGCCTTCCAGCTGAGTCATTCGTTGCAGGCCGACGGCGTGATCGGCGCCGGTACGGTGGCCGAGCTCAATATCAGCCCGGCGATCCGTCGCGAGCAACTGCGCATCAACCTCGAACGCTTCCGCTGGCTGGCCCAGGACCTGGAGCCCGAGGGCGTGCTGGTCAACGTCGCGGCTGCGCAATTGAGCGTGTACCAGAGCGGCATCCCGGTGTGGCAGACCCGCCTGCAAGTGGGCCGCGCCGAGCGCCAGACGCCATTGCTCAAATCGCGTATTACCCGGCTGACCCTCAACCCCACGTGGACCATCCCGCCCACCATCATGCGCGAGGACAAACTCCCGGCCATCCGCCTCAACCCTGAATACCTGCGCCAACAGAACCTGCAAGTGCTCGATGCCGAAGGCCACCCGCTGGCGCCGGAACAGATCGACTGGGCGCGCCCGGGCAATATCCTGCTGCGCCAGGAAGCTGGCCCGCGCAACCCGCTGGGCAAGATCGTGATGCGCTTTCCCAACCCGTACTCGGTGTACCTGCACGACACGCCGAGCCAGCCGCTGTTCACCAAAGGGCCACGGGCGTTCAGTTCGGGGTGTGTGCGGGTC
Source organism: Pseudomonas sp. NFPP24 (assembly GCF_900112095.1). Lineage (NCBI taxonomy): Bacteria > Pseudomonadati > Pseudomonadota > Gammaproteobacteria > Pseudomonadales > Pseudomonadaceae > Pseudomonas > Pseudomonas sp. NFPP24. The sequence continues at coordinate 7,275 of NZ_FOKD01000003.1, read as the reverse complement.
GAGCAACCGCTGCTCCTGCGCGATCTGCTGGTGAGCCCGGCCGAACGCGCGCGCACCGATGAACTGCTGGCCACCGGCGTGACCCACGAATTCAGGCTGGCCACGCCGGTGCCGGTGTTGTTGAGTTACTGGACGGTTGAGGTCAACCGTGAGGGCGGGTTGGTATACGCGCCGGATATCTATGGGCGGGACCTGGTGTTGATGAAGGCGATGGGCAGCGTGTTGTAGGCGGCTCAACCTCGTGGCGAGCAGGCCTGTTGTGGCGAGCGGGCTTGTTGTGGCGAGCGGGCTTGCCCCGCGTTGGGCTGCGCAGCAGCCCCGGTAAGCTCCTGCATTTCCCCTGTCAGAACGCATTGCCTGGTTTCAGGGCCGCTTCGCGCCCCAACGCGGGGCAAGCCCGCTCGCCACAGAGGTGAGGTTCGCCATCGTTGTTGTCACGGCTTGCTCCGGTGTCATGCAGGCGGTATCGAGCGTCAAGGGCACTTCATCCCAAACCTCATACTCATGCGCCAACACAGACGCCCAGGAGGGCGGAACCAGGCCGGGAATATCCCCCGTGCGGGTTTCCACCCGTCGTTGATGTTCCTGCTGGTCTGAGCAGATCACCCGAACATTCAGTAATGCCACCTTTGCTGCTGCAGCGACGGCCTTCCACGCTTGCCGGCTTTCCCTGACCGGATTTACGCAGTCCGCCACCACGGTGTGGCCCAGTTGCAGACTGCTCAGCGCCAGTGCATTCGCCACGCCATAACCGCTGGCACCCACGTCCCCTGCCAGCACACCGGCCTCGCGTATAGCCTGTTCAATCAAGTCGATACGCAGGTAAACCGCCGCGGTCTGGCGTGCGAGTTCGCGGGCAATCGTGGTTTTGCCGGTGCCGGGCAGGCCACTGAAGACAATTAGCATAGGTGGGTCTCATAAGAGTGGGCCGGTTCAGAGTATCCTTCAGTTCCCCCACAGGTCGACCACAGGACAACCGATGCTTTTGCCGTTCGTGAAAATGCACGCCCATGGCGATGACTTCATCATCATCGACCGCCGTGGCTTGCACGACCCCATCACCGCGCAGATCGCCCGCCGCCTGGGCGACCGTCACACCGGTATCGGTTTCAACCAGCTTGCCGTGGTACTCGACTGCGATGACGCCGCCGCGCGCATCAAGTTCTGGAACCCCAACGGTACGCCGCTGGCCACCTGCGGCAGCGCGACCCGTGGCGTGGCTGATCGCTTGATGCATGAGGCCGCTACGGATTCGGTGCTGTTGCGTACCGACCGGGGCCTGCTGACCTGCGTACGTGCCCCCGGGCGGCAAGTCTCGGTGAACATGGGCGAGCCGTCGCTGGACTGGCATGCAGTGCCGCTGGCCGGGGCCATGGATACGCTTGTTCTGCCTATCGAGGGCGAACCGGCCGCGTGCAGCATGGGCAATCCGCACTGTACGTTTTTCGTGGATGACCTCACCACGATCGAGGTCGCCGCCGTGGGCCCTGCACTGGAAAAACATCGGTTGTTCCCGGACAAGACCAATGTGCATTTCGTGCAGGTGCTGGACCGTAGCCGTATCCGCCTGCGCATCTGGGAGCGTGGCGGCGGCGTGCCGCTGGGCTCCGGCTCGTGCTGCTGCGGCGCGGTGGTCAATGGGATCCGGCGCGGGTTCCTGGATGCCACGGTGCAGGTGGAGTGCGACGGCGGCATCGTGACCGTGCACTGGGCGGGTGAGGGCGGTGTGGTGCTGACCGGCAGTGTCGAGCCGGTGATGCAAGGCAGCGCCTACGTGTTCTGAAACGTCACGGTGAAGGTGGTGCCGCCGGTGGCGCAGGAACTCACCGCCACATCCCCGCCGTGCACCTTGGCCAACTCGCGCACGATATACAGGCCCAGGCCCACGCTGCGCACATCACTGCCCTGGTCGGTACCTCGGGTCATGGGCTCGAACAGCCCGGCCAGCAACGCTTCGGGAATGGCCGCGCCGTGGTTGTGTACCGCCACTTCGCAGCCGCCAACGCCCAGGCGTGAGGTAATCCGGATCGGCCGTTGCAGGTCGCCATAGGCCACGCTGTTGGCCACCAGGTTGCCGATGATCTGCTGCACGCGGTCGGCGTCCAGGCAGGCGTCGCCATGGCCTTCTGCGTGATGTTCCAACGTCGCCTTGGGAAACGCCACGCGCAGTTCGTCCACGGTGCGATGAATCACGCCATGCAAGTCCAACGGTAGGGCCTTGATGGAGATGCCCTGGCCGACCCGGGCCTGGGTGAAGTCCAGCAGGTCGGCGATCATGCGTTGGGCGCGTTCGGACGACTGGCCGATGTGCCCCAGCAACTGGCGCTCCTTGGCCGTGCGTTCGCTGCGGCTGAGAAAGTCGGAGGCCATGCGGATGGCGGTGAGCGGGTTTTTCAGGTCATGGCTGACAATCGCCACCATCTGCTCGGCGAACAGTGCGCGGCGCTGGGCGATGGCATAGGCCTCGCGCAGTTCGGCCTGGGCTTGCTGCAAGGCCAGTTCGGTGGCGGTTTTTTCCTGCAGCAGGGCTTCGGCCAGGTTGCGTGCGTTGAGCAGCTCTCGTTCGTACTTGTCGCGGTCGGTGGTGCCGAACAGAGCCAGGTCGTACATCGTAGCGTCGGCCTGCTCGCGCTTGTTGCCGTTGAGCAGCACGGTGATCTTGTGGCCGTCACGGTGCAGCATGTCCAGCTTTACTTCGGTGATGCTGCCATGCATGTGCAACATGGGCGCCAGGTGGGTCTGGTGGAAAATCCGGCCGCCCATGGTCAGCAGGTCCTGGAAGCGCTTGCCGCACAGCTCGGCGGCACTGAACCCCAGCCATTCGCTGAAGCGTGCGTTGGTTTGCACCAGGGTGCCATCTTCCGAGGTGACGGCCAGTGCGCAAGCGGCGCTATCGAATAGATCAGCTGGCACGTGCAGTTGCCCACGGCGCAAGGAAGCTGTCAATGGCCACCGCGCAAGCCTGGGGCGCGCTCATGTGCGGGCAATGGCCGACGTTATCCACCAGGTGATAGGTGCTGTTGGGCAAAACGCTGTGCAGGTATTCGCCGACAGCCACCGGTGCGATCAGGTCGTCGGTCGATTGCAGGATCAGCACCGGGGTGGCCAGGTCGATCACATCCTGACGGTTGTCCGACATGAACGTCACCCGTGCGAATTGCTTGGCGATATCCGGCTCGGTGCGGCAGAAACTCTTGGTCAGCTCTTCGCCCAGCGCGGGCTGATCAGGCGCGCCCATGATCACCGGGGCCATGGCGCTGGACCAGCCGAGGTAGTTGCTGTCGAGGGTGTCGAGCAGGTCTTCGATATCGCTACGCTTGAAACCGCCGATATAGCCGTCTTCATCGATATAGCGCGGCGACGGGCCGATCATCACGTGAGCGGCGATCCGTCCCGGTGCCTGGCGGTCGGCGAGGGTGCCGATCATCGCGCTGACCGAGTGACCCACCAGAATCACCGGGCCTGCGGCATGGGCGTCGATGATCTGATTGAGGTCCCGGGCATAGCCGTCCAGCGTGCTGTATTTGTCTTTGTCGTACGCGCTCAGGTCCGACAGGCCTGCACCGACGAGGTCGTACAGGACCACACGAAAACGCTCGAGGAAATGCGGTGCCAGGTAGTTCCACATGGCCTGGTTGCAGCCAAAACCATGGGAGAACACCAAAGTCGACGCGCCGGTGCCCATCACATTGACGTTGTTGCGCTGACGTAGATCCATGGGCTTCTCGGTTATGGCGTATTGCTATGTGTGTGCGCAGTTTAGATAGTCAACGCCGTGGGGTCACGCGTTATAGCGTTGATAAGGTAAAGTCGGCGCCTTCAGGAAGAAACTTCGGGTAACAAAGCATGATGGCGATTTTGCGGCAATCGATCCTGGGCCTGGTGGCGCTGGTGCTCATCGGCCTGTTGAGCACCGCCCATGCGGAGGATTCGCCCATCGGCGTGGCCCTCGACCAGCGGGTGATCGACCTCACCAACACCCTGGACGCTGCCACCGCCACCCGTATGAAAAACCAGCTCGCCGACCTTGAACAGCGCAAAGGCGCGCAAATTTCGGTGCTGCTGGTGCCCACCACTGGCGGCGCGAGTATCGAGGACTACGCCAACCAGCTGTTCCGTGCCTGGAAGCTGGGGCGCAAGGACATCAACGACGGCATCCTGCTGGTGGTGGCCAAGGACGATCGCAAGGTGCGTATCGAAGTGGGCTACGGCCTGGAAGGCACGGTGACCGACCTGCTGGCCCATCGCATCATCGAAGAACACATCACGCCAGCGTTTCGCCAGGGCGATTTCGCGGGCGGTGTCTCCCAGGGCGTGAACGATCTGGTGGTGCTGGTCGACGGCGGTGACCTGCCCGCGATTGCGGCGCCGGGGCTCAATCCGCAGTTCATTGCGATACTGCTGGCGTTTGTCATCGGAGCCATCGGCGGTGTGCTCATCGCCGCCGGCAAGCTGCATTGGCGCCGCGCGTTGATTGCCACCGCGGTAGTGACAGCGCTTCTGGCGATCTATGGCGGCGGGCGCGATTGGCCGATGTACCTGTTTGTAGTGCCGCTGACGTTGCTGATCGGCGGCGCCACATTCGGCGCATTGTGGTTGGCGCGTGGGGTGTTTTACAGCGTGTTGGGACTGCTGGCGTACATCGTCGCGGTGCTGGTCGCGAACCACTTCGTCGAGGTCAACTTCGTCCATTGGCTGGTGTGGCCGTTTGGCAGCGCCTTGGTGCTGGGATTGTACGTGGGGCTGTTTTTCGTCATCCGTGAATCCTGGAAAAAACGCCCACGCTTTTTCATCCTGCGTGTGTTGGTGGTGCTGGCGGTCTATGTGGCAGTGGGGATGTTGCTGGGGCAGGGTTACCAGGGCTGGATAGTGGCGATACCGGCTGCGACGATCGTGGCGTTTATTGTGTTTATCCAGAGTATTTCCGAGGGCGGCTCGGGGTCGGGCGGTGGTTCCGGTTCCAGCTCCGGCGGCTCCCGGTCCAGTTCCAGCAGCAGTTCATCGGGCGGCGGTGGTTCCAGTGGCGGCGGCGGAGCGTCAGGGAGCTGGTAAAGCGGCTAGCGCGACTTGTAGCCCACCCAGCCCTTGAAACTGAAGGCAGCGTAGAAAAGCTCTACACCTTGAAATCCGGCTTCCCTCATCAGCGCTTCATCCGCTTCGGGCGACAGCACCGGCAACTTTTCACTGATCGCCGCAATCGCTCGCTCCGCATCCGCTGCCGGCACGCCCGAATCCACCGCAAACGCAGCGTAGCGCTTCAACCAACGGCGTTTATCCTCCGGCGCCTGCGGGAAGCTGTGATGGGCCACCACCAGCGGTGCGCCCGGCAGCAGCCGTTGCCAGAGTGCCTTGAGGGTGTGCAGGCGCTGCTCGGCGGCGATGAAGTGCAAGGTCAGCAAGCACGTGGCGCCGTCGAAGGGACCTGGCGGGGCTGTGTCGATGTAGCCTTCATGCAGTTGTGTGCGCTCAATCAACGGCCCCAGCGTGGCTTCGGCCAGCTTCAACATCTCGGCCGAAGGATCTACCCCGACAAAACGCCAGTCGGATTGCGCATCGGCAAAGCGTTTCAACTCCAAGCCACCTCCCGCGCCCAACACCAGCACATTGCCCGTGGCCGGCACGCTTTCGCGCAGCAACAGGGTGGTCATGCGTTGCAGGCCATCGAATCCTGGTACCAGGCGCATGGGGCCTTCGGCGTAACGGGCGACAGCATCGGGGTCGGAAAAAAAGCTCATGCCGGGCTCCTGCGAATTGGGCGGGGTCAACCCTACTGCGGCGGACCCGCAGTGGCAACATCCGTGGTAAAACAGCGGTCCTCACCCCTCAGAGTATGGACGCTCGATGTCTACCATCCTTCTTCGCGACGCCACCCCCGACGATGCCTTGTGCTTGGGTGTACTGGGCATGCAAGTCTTCCTAGACACCTATGCGCCCCAAGGCATTCGCGGCTCGATCGCTACTGAGGTGCTCGAAGCGTTCGCGCCGCAGGTTATGGCCCGGTTGATCGCCGATCCAGGCATCTTGCTCATGGTCGCCGAGTCCAACCACCACCTTCTCGGTTTCGCTCAGGTCAGACTCAACGCTCGTCACCCGCTGATTGACGCGGTCGACGTTGCCGAACTGCAACGCCTGTATATCCAGGAACGCTTCACCGGCCTGGGTATCGGCTATCAACTGCTGCAAGCGGCCGAGCGCGGCGCGGTGACGGGTGGTGCGTCGATGCTATGGGCGACGGTGTGGGAACGTAACGAGCGCGCCCTGGGTTTTTACCCTCGGCGCGGGTATGGGCTGCTGGGCAATCCGGTGCATACCTTCCAGGGTGAAAGCCATGGGAATCGCTTGTTTGGCAAAGCCCTGGACGTCACAGCACCTTAGACAGAAACACCCGGCTGCTGCCGTCCGGTTCGCATGGAATCTCACCAAAGCGCACCCAGCCATGCTTCTCGTAAAAACCCGGCGCTTGAAAGCTGAGGGTGTACAGCACTGCGTGGTGACAGCCGCGGCGCCGGGCTTCGTCCTCGAAGGCTTGCAGCAATTGACCGCCAAGACCCGAGCCGCGAAGGGCCTCCGGCAGATGGAAGAGGTCGAGGAACGCCATGCCCAATGTGCTCTTGCCGGTGATGCCGCCGAGGGTTTGCTGGGTATCGGGATCTTTGATGAGCACCGTCAGCGGTTGTCGGTCGTTGTAGCCGGTGGCGGCTTCGTTGAACGCCGCCAGGCCGTTACCGAGGATGCGCTCGGCGTCGGGGTTGGGTTGGTCACTGACTTCGATGCGCGGCGCGCTCATTGCTGGAACACCATCACCATCTCATGCCACGCCATGCCACCGTGATCCGACGGCGACGGCTGCACATACTGGTAACCCATGCGTTCATACAGCGGAACATGCTGTTCCTTGCACATCAGATGAATCGTCTGCTTGCCCATGCCGCGCATGCGCTGCACAAACTCGGTCATCAACGTTTTTGAGTAACCCTTGCCCTGGTGCGCCGGGTCGACCACCACCGACATGATCACCACATTCGGCGCGTCGGCCGAGTGGCCCACCAACTCCTTGAACGCTTCATCTGACATCACCACCTTGTGGGCGCAGCCGCCGTTGATGAAACCCACCACTTCGCCAGCCGCCTCCAGGATCAGAAAACCTTGGGGGTACTGCGCAATCCGCGTGGCGATCTTTTCGTAAGCGATCCATAAACCCCACCTATCCCAAGGTGAGTCAACGGTTTACCGTGGCATCTCCGGTGAGCAGTTCCACGGCAGCAAGGCTTCGTA